>WSNO01000028.1 GCA_009773415.1 Nitrospirota bacterium
ACGCAGCTTCTTCGCCTGCAGGGAATTAGCCTGCGCTGTCTGCTGCTTCTTTATTTCAGCCTCAAGCTTGGCGATGTGCTGCTCAAGCTTTACATCCGGGAGTATCCGGAGGCTTTCCCGATACTTTGCGATTGCTTCAGGGTATTTCTTCTGCTTTTCCAGTTCCATACCTTCAGACATCAGCTTCTGTCCTGCACGGTAATCGTTTAAAGCCTTATCAAGTGCTGCCAGTTTCTGCTGGGCATCAGGGCTCTGCTGCAGGGCTATGGCTTCTCTATATCGAGCAGAGGCATCGCTGTATTTCTTCAAAGCGTCCTCGTACTTTTGTGCCTGCCAGAGCGTCTTCCCCTGAGCCGCAAGGGCATCTGCAGCTTTCATGGCTTCTGCGCTCTTTTTTGCGGCATCAGCTTTCGCTTCAAGCTTCTTTTTGAAATCGAGCGCTTCTCCGTTTTGAGGTTGCAGCGCCAGCACCTCGTTGACACTGCGAAGTGCCTGCTGCAGGTTGTCATCAGCAACGACTCCCTGACTGTTCGCAACGGGTGCAGCAGCCGTCAATAAAGCCCTGATGTGCTTTATTTTTGCAAGGGTATCATCGCGAAGCTTGGTATATTTTGGAATATCGGGCGAATCAGTGATGCCCTTGCCCTGAAGCAGGGCAAGCCCTTTCTGATATTGTTCTGCCGCCACATCGAAGTTATAGGCCTGCAGAAACCTATCTCCGGCAGCAAAAAGTTGCGCGGCATCCTGCTTGACTTTAGCGATATCATGCTGTTTCTTCTTATATTCGTCTTCCTTCTTCTTCAGATTGCTTTCTGCATCGACAACAGGCTGGTAGCGCGCATGCATCGCCTTTGCCCGCTCCAGCTCTCTTCTGGCCTCAGGGAACTTAAGGGAAGTCATGAGCTTTTCCATCTCACTCAAATATCCGGCAATAGAGTTCTTGTCCTGGGTCCACTTTTTTGCAAGCGAATCGGCTTCGGTATTTTTCGGATATATTTTCAGTGCCTCGCTTGCAAGGGCAATGCCTTCGTCAAGTTTGCCCTGAGAGACGAGTTCCTTTGCCTTTTGAAGCTTTTCGTAAGCCTCTTTAGCCTTTTTTGAATTGTCTATCTGCTCTTTCGAGATGGAGATGGTAACTGACTGAGCAGCTTCGCCGAGCTTTGCTCCATCGGCATTTGTAACTTCTAATTTAATTGTATATGTGCCAGTGCTGCTGCAATTGAGCTTTATCTCACTTCCGCTGCCAGGAAATCCACAGCTCCCTGATGGCTCAACTGTCCACTTGTATCTCGGCGAATCAGGATTAGGCGTTATTGTTGCCTTAAAGAATATGTCCCTATGCACCATAAACTGGCTTGGTTTTACCGTAACCATGCCGCACTTTTGAGCCTGACCCAATTGCGTATCGCACTGCCATATCTGAGGCGGTGATTCAAGGTATCTCGGCTCGCTGATGCTCACCGCATACGCCTCCGCGGTAATGGTCACCTCCTTGGTGCCGACTTCATCGCCGCCGTCTTTGGTCTTTGCATGAACCGTAACCTTAACCGGCTTGGCATCCTTCGGCTTGAAAGAGACCTTGTCTCCGGTACCGGTCCAATATCCCGGTATCCCCCACCAGAAGCCAATAATATCTTCACCGATGGGCGGCTTTGTCGTGACCTGCAGCTTCACCTCCTGACCGATGTTCGGCTTCTGAGGGATAACTGATATCGACAATTCCGGATTACCCACCGTGATCGGAATCTGCTCCGATTCGCCGATAGTCACTTTGCGCCCGTCCATTTCTCTCAGTACGGTCACCCATACAGGAGTAGTGCCGGCCTTTCTGAAGATCGCCGTATTTCTGACCTGCGATCCACCTGAAGTTTCGTATTTCGGATTTTTCGGATCGCCGAAAATTGCATCAGGATTCCGTTCCCATATATAATAAAGCGTCGGACCCGTAAACGGCTTGTCACCGGAAAAAACCTCTGCGTAGAATGTTGCTTTCCCACCGACCGGAACAGTACTCTCCTTCGGACTTTCCTTCGTGAGTTTCACTTTAACCGTATTGCACTGAATGATCACCGAATCGGAAGCGCTCTCGCCATCCTGATCGCTCACGATAACACTGGCTGCACAGGATTTGCAGTCCCTCGTGTTTACAACCTTTGCCTGCGCATCTTTCGGATCCTGCGCGCAGCCGCCCCATTGGTAGGAATATCCTCCTGTTCCTTCGCTCGCTTCAGCCTGAAGAGTGATGATATCGCCGAAATCAGCGGGATTCTTGGAAGGCTTCACCTTTACCTTCAACGGCTGTTTGTATTTCTTGTTTTCATTTTTTCTCAGGTCATCCGCTTTCTTCGCATCATATGTACCCTTGCCGAATGCTCCCTCCCAGCACCCTTTAGCGCAGTCGTTCGGTCCGCCGAAATAATGCCTTCTCGTACAACCAAAAGCTCCTGCGCCGCCAAAACAGGGACCTGAACTCTTGCACTCAGGAACAGACTTGCCTGCAGGGTCGTACCAGACGCCGATATGCCCCGCCCAACCGCTATAACAACGGCAGAGGCAGTTGTAATAATGATGCTTTTTCTCCTCCTCTGTAGGCGGAGGTGTACACCCCTGCTCAAGAACCGGCTTCTGTCTTTCAACACAGCCCGCAGGAGACTTTGCAGTTACACTCCTCGTCTGTTTCTTGCTGGACCTGTTGCATTCACCCCATTCGGAGTATTTAAAGGAACAGACTGAAGGCTCCTTCTTTCCATCAGGCCGCGTGCCGACAACGGGTGCTAACGTATCTTCCGGCCTGATGCTGCCCGGCTTCGATTCGCCATCTTTCGATTTATCCACCTTCTCAACACGGACATAAGCCGTAGCCTCGCCCGATCTGCCGCGCCCGTCTCTGACGCTGACCGTCACCGTAACCGTAACCGGCGGTGCATAGGTAGTATCTTTTCCTGCAATCCTGACAGTTCTGGTATCACCGGCCGGTCCGCCATCCCACGAATACGTGATGCGGCCGCTATCCTGATATGCCCCGACGGAGGCGATCAGATCGACAAAGGCATCTTCCTTAATCGTGACATTTGAGGGAGACACCGCGACGGAAAGCGGCTCGAGAGCATCGCCAATCTTGATCGGTGACGTCTCGGCTTCAGCCCGTGTGCCGAAAGCATCTGTCACAACAGCCTTGAACCGGACCGTCTGCCCCGAGAGGCCGCGCGCCGAATATGAGAGGCATTCGCTGCTTCCGACCTCATTGGCGCTCCAGTAAGAACCCCGCCATTCATACCATGCATAGCGGTATTTGCCCGCCGGATCTCCGGCTTTCATCAAAGGACTGGCAAGGCATATCGAGACGTTCTGATTGTCGGCAACCGATGTGCTGTACTCTTGGAAACGGACCGACAAGGAACCGGAAGGTTTGACGGTAAGCGTAATGTCATCCCCACCCTCGCTCACCAGTTTTTCACCAAGGAGTTCCTGTACATAAAGCGTCACAGGAATCTGCACGGCAGCGTCATTCCTCGCCAGTGATGCAACGGCAAATCGGTACTGGACTGCATCGCTCAGCACAGTCCCCTGCGACGACCATTGATATTTGAGAATGCTTTTGCCCTCTTTCTTGAGTGCCGTCGCATTCAACACTGCCGTTTCATCGGGTGCAAGAACTGTTTTAGCGGCTACGATTTTCACCCGCAGCCCGCCGGTTATCGGTTTTATGACCCGCACTTTGAGCGCATCGCGCGCCACTTCACCGGAGCGGGTGCGTGCAGACACGGCGACTTCGACCTCCTGCCCCTTCTTTCCGTTCCCGGAAAAAACATACTGAGGCTCTGCGGAAGCCTTCGGATTTCCTTCACGGCCGTTCTCGAACCAGGAATACCGCTCAAACGGCTGCTGATCTGCGCCGAAAGCCTTCGTATCAGCGGTTATCGTCAGAGTTTCATTCTCTCCTATTTCAACAAAAGACGCGCTCAATGCTACCCTGGCAACCGGACACTCTTTTTCCGGGAGAACATCAATTTCGAGCCGCTTGACGGATTCTTTCACCGCATCCTTCGCGGGCTTGACCTTCAGAAAAATCTCTTTCTTCCCGGCAGACTGCGGCGTGAACACGGCATTCTTGATGCTGGACGACTCAAAATTTTCACCGGCACCCCGCCCGAAGCTCCATTCAAAAAGACATTTTGAACAGTCGCGGTCATAATCAGCACCAACGGTTGTTTTCCTTTTTTCGCAGACGTTTGCGGGGGCTCTCAAATCTATTTTAACGACGCTGCCGATTGCGCGGATTGCATTTAGCCGCTGCTGGTATTCCTCATACCAGCGACGATACTCCTCACTACTCTGATCGTACCACGCAAGAGCCAGCACTGCTTTTATAAGGGGATTCATAAGTTCGTCAGGGACAGAATCCTGCCCCATGATCTTTTGGACATCCTTTTTTGCGCGACTCAGAAATTGATCAGCCCGCTGCCTGAAATCCTTAGCCTTTGCAGCGGTCTCCTTTATCGACTTCGCCGAGCATTCAGGCTTAAATGGTCTCATGAAATCCGTCCCGAAGGTCTTTGTCCATTCTTCTATCGATTTGTTGGCATTAACGATTGCCGCGTAGTCCGCTTTGATGGCATCAAAGACCTTCTGGTCTGCGGCGGGATCGTTCGTCATCTTTGCGAGCGGCTTCTCGCAGTTCAATTCGCGTTCAATCAGTGCAACATCCGCATAGCCGGTTCCCATCGCATATGCATGGCGCCGCTCAAGTTCTTCGATAACGCCCGCGAAGTATTCCCGCGTTACTTTGTCCACCTTGGCAAGATACTGCTTATGAATGGATTCGCCGTACTGGTTCAGCCCGGCATATTTATACGGCCATCCCATGGATGTGTAGGCACCGTTTGAGACTGCCGAATGCCCGAGCGTTTCTTCATACTGCACCAGAACCGGGTGCTGCTTTATCTGGGGATAGATGACCGATGTCACAGAAGGACATGCGTTCGGCAGTGTGCTCAGGGTATCCCGGGCATACGACTGTTTTCCCTTTGATGGACAGTCATACTCGAGCGAAACCATCTGCCAGCCCTTGCCGACGCCCACCTTCTCGAACTTTGCTCCCGAATAAAGCGCCTCAACCATCTGGGCATACAGCCACTTCTGATGCTTGCCTACAGTCCATTCAGCCGCGCTGAGCGACATGCCGTAGAGTCCTTCGGGGACTGCAGCAACAGGGAATATCAGATAGATAACTGCAACGCCGACCCGCAGATAGCCCCGAACATCTTCGGCCATGACCGAAGCATGCGCGAGACCGGCGCCCGGAACCCGGCGCATAATCAGCTCATTGCCGAGATTCGCAAAGGATTCACTCCAGTTCCCGCCCCTGCTGATGGCATGCCAGTATGCATCCCCTTCCTGAATAAGGTTGAACGCCTTGAACGGGGCGCTGTTCCCAATCTTGCCGAGGATTGAACTGTTGAGGCGGTCATTGATTGCCTTGATATTGATGGTCTTTTCCGCAAAGAGCTTTTTGCCGCGGAAGCTCAGGTTGAGATCCTCGATATCCCGAAGCTTCTGCGCAGTGTTGTTGTCCAATACGTCCAGAAAATTGTTCAATGCACTTATCTGCTGATCAGCGACTGCGTATACTTTCGTGATGCGGCTCCAGACCACCGCCATGCTCAGGCGCATCATATGCGGATTCTCCGCTGACTTCTCAAGGAGCTCCTTCAGCCGCTTCTGATCTTCTGCAGGAATGCCGTAGGCTTTTGCCTTAAAGTATTTCGCCAGCTCGATCATTTTCTGATGGGCATACTTCGGAAACTCAACGCCTTTTTCCTGAAAAACCTTATACTCGGTCTCGAGATCGTCGAGCAGCTTTTTGCTCTCCTGATCCTGCTCCGCAAGAGTGCTCTTCTTTTTGAGGCCCTCTTCGCGTGCCCTGATGCCTTCTTCAATATTATTGGTAATGAGTTTTGTGCTCCGCTCGCCGAAACGCTTGAGCGACGTCTCAGGATTATCCGCCCAGCCCTTGCCGAAAAACTCGTTTGCGGCAGCCATGATATAGGCAATGCGCGACTCTTTGCTGAGAAAGGAGTTCTGCTTTAAATCGGTAACATACTTGACAAATTTCACCAGATCAGCATCAAACACGGTAGTTTGAAATCCCTTCGCTTCTGCAAGAAACGCACCGTGGTCGGTGGCGCTGCGGTTAACATACTTGGAGACCTTTATGATATTCTCGAGTACTGAGAGTTTGCTCCTGATAGCATCCGTCGTTATATGCCGGAGAAATTCAAGGCTTATCCCGGGCTCCATATTCAGCCTCGGGCGGGGTTCGCCTTCCTGCAGTATCTGATCAAGCACATCAACGCCGGTCTTTTTTAGCTGTTCATTGTTTTCGAGAACCGCAAGCATGACGACCTTCTCATCCATGCTCATCAGTTCCTGCACGATCTTTCCGTTCACTACTTTCAGCTTGTACATCTTGCCCCGGCGTATCGCATCGATCTCCGCCCATTTGGCCCCGAAATCGCCAATATAGACATCGGATGTTGCAGCGCGGTGCGCAGTGCCGAGAGCATCGACGCCTTCCATGCTGAGATTGAAGATTTTCCTGATCTCCTCCGCGAAAAGCTGCCGCAGTTGTTTTGCGTCTTCAACATCAGTCATGATCAGGCTGAAGTCGATGTCGCCTTCAAACCTCATATCAGCTTTTTTCTCGGAAGCCCACCCGCCGACATCCATCTTTGCACCGATATAAGGCGTATCCGGATGCAACTCCACATACCTGACCAGAGCGGCATCCCAGGCAGCCTTCACCTGCTCCTGTCGGGACTGCATAAGATCCTGTTCATAGGGAGCAAACTCCCGTTTCCAGAACGCCTCGCTTTTCGTAATTGCCTCAACACCGCTGATGCCTTCATCACGGATAATTCTCTGCCGCTCCTGATCCATGACGGCAGCTTTATATTCGACAAGATCCTTGACGGTCAGACCTTTGCTGCCGAGCGCCTTGAAAAAATCGACGCCTTTCAGCCCGCCTGAAGGATCTTTCAAACGACTCATCAGTTCGGCTATTTTCTGGTTCTTCGGACTCGCAATATCGGATGGTTTTGTGATCTTCGGAGGCCGCTTCCCGGCGGTCTTCGTTATAAGAACCGTTGCACTCCGGCTCCAGCCGATTTTTTGAATGCGCGCAGTAATTACCGCTTCTGTTTCGTTTTGAGATCGGCAGGAGAGCTTTTCACCTTCCGAAGAACAGGAAATGTCGGGTGGATACTGCCATGCAACATTCTCTGATGCGGGCGACTCCGCCACCTCCACGACAAACCTCTCTCCGACGTTCACGCTCGCAGGAGCCAACAATGACGGCTCTGCTGCTGAAGCGACTGTTCCCGCCCCCGGCCAAACCAATGCAAGTGCAACCAGACATGAAACAAAAAGGAGCGTATGCGAGTGCAGTTGTGCCGTGCGTGTCATCAAGAACCTCCAGAAAGAGAAGTTTTCATCGACTGAAAAAAGGGCAAGATGCAGTGCTTTGCCCGCTCTGTGCCGTGGAATCCCATAATCGCCTGCCGGTGCAGACGAATACTCATCGCACGTTTCCACACATCTGCAGGAAGGAGTTCTGCATGCAGTGCGGAGAGTCGTTTTATGCTCTATACTATCGAAAAACATCCGGTTATGGATAGAAGATATTTTCAAAAAAAAGCCCCTCATGATTGACCATAAGGGGCTTTGCGCGACTCATTAAATGCTAAAGAAATACCTTGTATTTTTCGCAGATTTTTCTGAACTCAGGGTGCTTGCGCACATTGTTCAGATCCGGGTCCTTGCGGAGGGCATCATAGTTATTGAACCCGAGTTCAAGGCATTTGTCCAAAGAATCAAGAGCGCGATCGAGCTGATTCTGGAGCGAATACAATGCAACAAAATTATAATGCAGGGTTGCATTCTTCGGATTAATCTCAACACCCTTCTTCAGGTCGTCAGCCGCCTTGTTGAACTTCTTCTGCTGCATGAACGCAACGGCACGATTGGAATAGGCGGTATCATACTGAGGAAATTTCTCGATTGCGACCGTAAACTCCTTGATGGCATTGTCCCAGTCTTTCGATCTCATGTAGTTCATGCCCTGCTGCATATTCAGCTTTGCCTCGGTCGGAATGCTTGCCTGAGCGGTCGGGGCAGCACTTCCGGTTCCAAGCTGCGCGGGCGGCGGTGTCTGACCGGCCTGCGGAACAGGTGCGGGAACTGCTGCAGGAGCCTGAGGAGCCGGTGCCGGAGCAGGCGTTTGTTCCTGCTTCGGAGCCGGGGCCTGCGGCTTGCCCATGTCACAACCGACAAGAAATGCGCCAAAAGCTATAATAATCATTATGAGAATAACCATGCGTCCATGTTTCATGCAGTAAATCCTCCTGATTTCTTTCTGAAATTAAATTACCGAGGCCGTGCAAGCCTCATATCCCAGTTGCTGGTTGTCGCCATAATCTGAGGGCTCTGTTCAGCATCCTTCTCGGTTCGCACCCGCTCTGAAACTTTGGGCTGCGCATAATAGAACGCACTCCGCACCGAACCGTTGTTTTTTTTGAGTCCGTCAACGAAGTAATAGGTGAAAATACTCTGACGAAGCTGGTCCGACTCCCAGGACTGCTGGCCGCCAGTACTGGCGCCGACCATAACCTTCCCCCATCCGTCGTCCATATTCAGATTTTTTGCATTGGCCGTTTGCCTGGGGCGCGGGGAATCCTCAAGAACAATATCCTTGGATCCGAGCACGCGCCTGCCCTGCCCCTGCGATATTCCGTATCCTTCCCGGTCGTCGGAGCCGAGCGACTTGCCGCCGGGGGGAAGGAATCCGGGCACCTGACGATATGCGCCGTTGCTGAAGCATGTATCGAGGATCATAACCTGCCGTTTCGCCCTGACGCCCTCCGTGAAATCACGGAGCATCTGTTCATTGAGAGACGTATGCCACACTCGCTCACGCGGCCGGACCTCGGTATCGTACGTCACCAGATTGACCGCACCGTTCTTGTCGGGCGGGGCGCCGTGGCTGCTCATGTAGAATACGACCAGATCATCTTCCCGGGCCAGCGACTTGATGCGGTTGAAGGCGTTCTGAATATTCGCCTTGGTCGCCTGCTGGTTGGTAAGATAAATAATGTTCTCGCGGGGAAAACTTGTCTTGCCGGCATCAGCCAAAAACCGGTAGAAGCTCTCCGCATCGCGCACCGCGAATTGCAGCGGCGTGATACCCTGCTCCATGAACTGCCCGACACCCACGACCACAGCATACCGGCTCCTGACAGGGCCGGGAGGAGTGTCGGGAGAGCCGGACTGCTGAACTACCCGAGCCCTGGAAAAGAGACTGCCGATGCGTCGCTCCCACTCCTTAACCCGGATGTTTTCAGGCGTAACCGGCGAGACCCACCGGACACCGACAACAGTCTGCGCAAGAGAGAATGCGCGGTCAACTTCCTGTTCATCGGCATATTCGCCCTTCAAAATGACACGATTGTATTCATCAAACGCAGCATACCCCAATGGAACATTGTTCTGCCTGAACAATGAATTAATCTGCTGCAAATAGGCATCGGTTACCGGCGACCGTTCCGTGGCCGCCGCCGGCAGCGAAAAAAACAGTATCAGAATTCCTGCAAGCAGTGTCGCAACACATGTGCAGTGTCTGCCACGATTCATGCCATTGCCTCCCCCAATCGGAAAATCAATAAATTTACCGTGACGCGACAACGGTAATAACCGGAATCCCTGCGATGCCCTTCTTCACAAGCATTTCCCGTGTTGCGGCGTCTTCCTTACCGTTTGCAGCAACGCGCATGGTAACACGGTAGCGTCCTTCCGGAACATCGGCCGGCAGGTCAAAGCTTCCCTTGGCGCTCCGCGTTCCGATCTGCGACGTGACATCCTGCGGAATCGAACCAAGGTCTTTCCATTCGTTGTTGTCGAGATATGATACGCTTCTCGTTTCGGTGACCTTGACTTCCTTTGCTCCCTGAGGCGCCATAACGTAGTAGGACCCGTTCATCTGCACGGATTTACCCGGTGCAAGCTGGTTTGGGCTGACATTAAAATTTTCAATCTTGGTCACATAGCCCTGAGAGTCGGTATAGCCGACACGCTGGGCTGTTTCAGCTCCACCGGCAACCGGGAAGCTTCTCATATCCGAATAATATTCCATGCACTTGCCCCACGCAACAAGAAATGCCAGGGCACCGCCCGTAGCAGCGCCGACTGCCGCGCCGGTTCCCCAGCTGTGACGTCCGGCAATCGCAGCACCGAGAAGACCGCCGAGGATGGCACCGCCGGCTGTATATTGAGCAATGCAGGATTTCTGCGCATTTGAGCGTTCCTCAGGAGTGAGCGCCGTTCCTGCAGGGGGAAGACCGCACGAAACGGTAAAAAACGCAAAAAGAACAACCACCGAAATAAGTTTTATACACGTAGCGTTCATTCGTTCTCCTCGGTTAACGATGTTTGAGATTGACCTGCAGGGTCAGAATGCCGCCGCCCGCGACAGCGGATACGGGCACAACGCCATAGTTGGTGCCGCCTGAGGATTCAAGAACCATATCCTTGCCGCCGGCTCTCTTCGCCTTGTATCCGTCGCGCGGATTGATGACTGCATATGATGAATCCATGCCGTCCACAACAATATCCTTGGATCCCTTCTTGACCGACTTGCTGCCTTGCATATTGGAAGCTACCATGGCAGCCGGCGGAGGCGGCGGGAACGGATCATTTGATGATGCCATTGGCGGTGGCGGGACTGAACCGGAAGCCGATGCCGCCGGATATGACGGTGCTGACGGGGCAGGAGCAGACGCGGTCATAGCCGGAGCAGCGCCTCCCATAGGATTCGGATTGTCCGAAAGCATGATCAGAAGCTTTTCCGTTCCGGCAGCACCCGCAAACCTCATGACCGTTCCTTTCGGGATTTCGGTAAAGGTAGCTGCCTCGATGAACTCATTAAACAGAATATTGGTATTGCCGGTCGGTCCGATGTTCAGAATCGTAAGATAGCCGGGACGGTTCGTGCGAACCAGCATCTTCACTCTCTCGCCGGAACGGAATGTCCGGGCCTTGGTGACCGCCTGGATGGAACCATCATCCCTGACAAGCATCAGCTGATACGAAATGCCGACATACTTTTCCGCGACCGGCTGAGATGGCTGCGGTGTCGCCACAGAAACTCCGACTGCGGGTCCCTCCCCACTGTCAAAAATTGCCTTTGCACCTCTCTTATTTGTCTGGAGACCATGCCCAGTTGCCCACGCTGATGTTGCCGCAAACATCAGCACCAAAACCACAACGACCATTCTTTTCAGCATACACTTCCTCCCTCTGTAAAATTAGAAGCTATTTTTATAATCATATCCGATGTCGCATAAAGTGCCAAGTAATTTTTATGTAATACAATCTATCTGCACAGCTCGTAGACAGATGCAAGCGCAGTATCAAGCAACGCCGTGTCGGAAATATTCGCAACGCCGCCCTGCGCCATTTCGGGCTTGCCGCCGCCTCTGCCGCCGACCTGAGCCGCGATATTTTTCAGCAATTCACCCGCGCTGAATCGGGCCGTCAGATCCTTGGTGACCATGGCCACAAGCCCTGCCTGCCTGTCCTTCACCGAAGCAAGCACAAGAACACAGGAGCCGAGCCGGTCGCGAATGTTGTCGGCAAGCACCCGAAGGTCTTTCGCATCCATATCCGCCACACGTGCCGAAAGAATTTTTACGCCGCCGATTTCCTGCGCTTTTTCAATTATTGACAGGGAATCCTGCGAAGCTGATTTTGCTTTGAGGGCGTCAATCTCTTTTTCACGGTCCTTCAGATCCGAAAGCACTTTCTCGACCCGCTCCATCGGCTTGTCGGCTTTGAGCAACTCGCCGATCTTCTTCAGTTCATCGCGCTTCTCACGCAGAAGTGCAAACGCTGCGCGCCCCGTAACCGCCTCGATGCGGCGAATGCCTGAAGCAACACTACCTTCCGACACCACGGCAAAGATGCCGATTTCCCCGGTATTCCTGCAATGTGTACCGCCGCAGAGTTCCGCGCTGACGCCCGGAACCCGCACGATTCGGACCTTCTCACCGTATTTCTCTCCGAAAAGCGCTGTGACGCCGGATTTCAGGGCATCCTGAATATCGGACACCTCGGTCTCTACGGCAATATTCTCAAGAATCGCGGCATTCACAATGTCTTCAATGTCATTGATTTCCTGTTTTTCGAGCCCGGAAAAGTGAGCAAAATCAAATCGCATGCGGTCGGGACTGACCAGCGAACCTGCCTGCTTTACGTGGTCGCCGATGACCGACCGAAGCGCCGTATGGACAAGATGCGTCGCGGTGTGGTTTCGCGCAGTCGCCTTGCGGGCATCGGCAGAGACAACACACTTGACCTTGTCCCACACTCTGACCTTCCCGTAAGTAATCCGCGCTGCGTGTGCGTGCAGTGCGACTTCCTTCTTCGTTGTCACAACTTCTGCTTCAAATGAGCCGCTCAGCACGACCCCGGTATCGCCGACCTGTCCTCCCGACTCGCCGTAGAATGGCGTGCGGTCAAAAAAGAGTTCGACTTCCTCGCCGGCGGCAGCCTCAGTAACCACCTTGCCGTTTTTCAGGATAGCCCTGATAACCGCATCAGATTCTGTTGCATCGTAGCCGACAAAAGCCGTCTCGCCGATCTCGGTCTGCAATTCCCTGTAGATGGCAGCCACTGCCTCTTCCTCGCCGACCCACGACGCACGTGCGCGTTCCCGCTGTACCTCCATTTCCCGATGGAAGCCGTCTTCATCAACATGAAGATTCTTGTCTCTCGCGATATCGCGGGCAAGGTCAAGCGGAAATCCGAATGTGTCATAGAGCTTGAAGACTTCGTCTCCCGGGATGGCTGTGCTGCCTGCCTGTTGAGCTTTTTCAATGATGCCGTCGAGAATGCGCACACCCTGCTCGAGTGTCCTGGCAAACTTATCTTCCTCGACATGCAGAAGCATGCGCGATCGCTCATGCTCAGTGGCGATTTGCGGATACACATCGCCCATCGCGGTCTGCACGGAATGCAGCAGTTCAGAAAGGGCGGGCCCGTGCATGCCGAGCAGTTTCGCATGGCGTGAAGCTCGGCGTATAATGCGGCGGAGCACATAGCCTCTGCCTTCATTGGACGGCATCAAGCCGTCCGCCAGGAGAAACGCGGCGGCACGGAGGTGATCCGCCATCACGCGCATCGAAACATCGGTTTCCTGGCTCTTCATATAGGGAACGCCTGATTTCGCTGAGATTGCCGTAATAATCGGCGCAAAAAGGTCTGTGTCAAAATTATTGTGCTTTCCCTGCAGGACTGCGGCGATGCGCTCAAGGCCCATGCCGGTATCGATGCTCGGCTTCGGCAGCGGGGTCAGAGCGCCTGACTCATCGCGGTTGAACTGCATGAAGACCAGATTCCAGAGCTCAAGGAACCGGTCACAGTCGCAGCCGACCCTGCAGTCAGGCATGCGGCACCCGATATCCTCGCCTTGATCGATAAGAATCTCAGAACAGGGACCGCACGGACCGGTATCTCCCATCTGCCAGAAGTTGTCCTTTGCACCAAGACGAATGACCCGTTCTGCTGGAATGCCGGTCAGTTCAGACCAGAGGGCTGCAGCTTCGTCATCGTCCGTATAGACCGTAATCCAGAGCTTGTCTTTGGGAAGGCCGTATACGACAGTCAGCAACTCCCAGGCATACGATATGGCGTCGCGCTTGAAATAGTCGCCAAACGAAAAGTTGCCGAGCATTTCGAAGAAGGTATGGTGGCGCGCCGTGTGGCCGACGTTTTCGAGATCGCTGTGCTTGCCGCCTGCGCGCATGCATTTCTGTGAGGTTGTTGCGCGGGCATACTCCCGCTTTTCCTCTCCGAGAAAAACAGATTTAAACTGCACCATGCCCGCATTGGTAAACAGCAGCGTCGGGTCATGCCGGGGCACCAGTGATGAGCTGGCAACCATCTCATGCCCCCTGGATGCGAAGTATTCCAAAAAAGACCTTCGAATATCAGCACTCTTCATTCCGGCTCCTGACTGCACATTTCGGATTCCCGATTGCGGATTGAACATCATCAATCACGCATCAGGAATCGTCCATCAGCACTTGTATCTGTCGAACCCGTCCGGATTCTTATTTTTCACTAATCTGCGCCACTTTGCCGTCAGAAAAAAGCACGCGGGTTTTCTTGAATCCAAGGTTGGAAGAGTATATCCACTCTTCACGTTCCTTGCCGTTTTCAGGAGACAGCACATTCACCTGATCCGGGTTGCCCCATGCATAGCGGACCGCAGCGGGCGGCATCCCTGGCGCTACTTCACCCTTCATGATGAAGTCCTGCACCTTCGGGGGAAATCCCTTGATTTCATCCGGCGTGTAGCGGACAGAGGAAGCGCAGCCGCCCAGCACCATTACCGCAAGAACACTCAGCGTTATGAGCATTTTGATCATATTGTCCTCCCTGTGTCATATGGCGACAGAACCGTCCGAATCGTAGCGGCAGAAAAACCACGACGAGCAAGGAGGCCCCAGAGCCTCTTTCTTCTGGTTTCAGCATCAAGAGCGCTCATGCGCTCCATTTTCTTGCCGACAAGTCGTTCAGCAACGGCAACTTCATCTGCATCATCAGGAACACTCTCAATCAGCTCTCGACAAATACCGCGTCGCTGCAGATACGCCTTCACCCCGTGATTCCCGAGCTGTTTCTGCTCCGACGCAACGCGCCTGAGGTTTTCTGCAAGTCGCCGGTCGTCGAGAAATCCTGCTTCAAGCAGCTTCTCCACCGCCGTCGCAACCGTCTTTTCAGAAAACCCTTTTTTCGCGAGCCGATCGCGCATCTCACGCTCACTCCGATCACGATACCTGAGCAAATAATACGCGGCACGGAGCGCTCCCTGGACTGTGTCGTGCCGTTCTGCCAATCAGTTATGCCTTTACAGCAGGCTTTAGTTCGTAAATTTCGCGAATCTTCTGCTCGATTTCCAGAGCAGTCTGCGGATTATTCTTCAGAAACTCCTTTACGGTGTCCCGCCCCTGGCCGATACGGCTTCCTGCATAACTGTACCAAGCCCCGGATTTCTCGATAAGACCCTTTTCAACGCCAAGATCGATAATCTCGCCGACCTTTGAAATGCCTTCATTGAAGAAAATATCGAACTCCGCCTGACGAAACGGAGGAGCCACCTTGTTTTTCACAATTTTGACGCGGACGCGGCCGCCGACAGCCTCCTGGCCTTCCTTGAGCGTGTCGGTCTTGCGGATATCGAGACGCATGGACGCATAAAATTTGAGTGCGTTTCCACCGGTCGTCGTTTCCGGGTTTCCGAACATGACCCCGATTTTCATGCGAATCTGGTTGATGAAAATAAGGGTGGTATTTGACTTTGCAATTGCCGAGGTGAGTTTCCGCATCGCCTGGCTCATGAGACGCGCCTGAAGTCCCGGCAACGAGTCGCCCATATCGCCCTCGATTTCTGCCTTCGGGACGAGCGCTGCAACCGAGTCGACCACCAGCACGTCGACCGCTCCGCTCCGGACGAGCGTTTCAGCAATCTCAAGCGCCTGTTCGCCGGTATCAGGCTGCGAGACAAGAAGATTTTCGATGTCCAGTCCAAGACGGCCTGCATAGCTGATATCCAGCGCATGCTCGGCATCGATAAAAGCGGCAACACCTCCCATCTTCTGAGCCTGGGCAATCGCGTTCAGCGCCAATGTTGTTTTACCCGAGGACTCAGGGCCGTAGATTTCGACAATCCTGCCGCGCGGGAAACCGCCTACTCCGGTTGCGATGTCAAGCGTGAGGGAGCCTGTCGGAATAGCAGGAATAACTTCGGTCTCTTTTGCACCGAGACGCATGACCGAACCTTTGCCGAAATTCCGCTCAATCTGAGAAAGTGCATTTTCGAGCGCCTTCATCTTGTCTTTGTTCATGTATTCCTCCCCTGAATCGTCTCTGGTGATGTTTCAATTTCAATGAATTCATAGAAAGCAGCGCCATCAGAAGCTATCCGAGCTGATATCGACCGACCAGTGCATAGGTCGCTCCGGATGGACTCAATATGCTCTGCATAAGCCTGATTTCATGCACCTCTATACTACCAAAAAAGGCGTTCTGAAAGGTACGAAAATGGGACAGGGCTGCATCGACACCACGAAGACCCTTTACGCGTCCGATGGTAAGATGCGGCGAGAACGCGCGCTCCTCACGAGCAAAGCCGAGGCGTGATGTCGCATTTGCTACCTGAGCCTGCAGCTGTATAATATCTGCAGAATACCGAATACCGACCCATAGAATATGCGGTCGGCGCTGATTCGGGAATACCCCTGTGCCCGAGACATCAAGGCTGAACGGCGCAAAAGAAACAGCAAGCTCCTGCAGCGCCCGATCGATTCCCTGCGTCTGAGCGCCAGAGATTTCGCCGAGAAACTTGAGCGTGAGATGCAGATTGGCTGGAGGAACCCAGCGAATATCGCCAGATAGCGGTTTGAGCTGCTGTATGCAGTCGGCAACCGCATGCCGAACTTCATCGGACAGGTCTATGGCGATAAAACAGCGCATATCTACGAGAATGACTTCCAGAGCTGAAGGACAATATTGGTGTATATGCCGGCCGCGACATCATCCATCATCACGCCAATTCCTCCCGGCAGGACCCGCTCAATCTGGCGAACCGGCGGGGGCTTGACAATATCGAAAAAACGGAAAAGAAAAAATCCCGCTATCAGATACCCGGCTGTCATGGGCAGAAACAGGATGGCAACAGCGTATCCTGCGACTTCGTCGATGACAATCCGGCTGCTGTCCTTTCTGCCGAATGCTTTCTCGGCGTGCTGGGCAGCAATGGTCCCGACAAGGAGAATGCCGAGGATCAGGGCACAATGGACAAACGGCTCCGGTCTGAGCAGATAAAACAAAGCGAATCCGGCGAGCGTTCCGGCTGTTCCCGGAGCAACCGGGCAGTAACCGATGCCGAAAACAGTAGCAATGAGCTTGGCAGCCAAGGCACGTAGTGCGTGCATATCGAGCTATTCTACCACATGAAGGCATGAGCCTTTGTTCTCTCTTTTGCCCGAAATGCTAACAATGCGCTATGCTACTTTATTATGACTGAAGAGTTGATTGACGTTGTTGATGAGCAGGGAGTCACCCTCCTCACCGTAAAGCGCGCCGAGGTGCACGGCAATCCGTCGTTGCTTCATAAAGTCGTTCATGTTCTTGTTTTCAACAACTCCGGGGAACTGCTGCTCCAAAAGCGGGCACTGTCAAAAGATGTCGCTCCCGGACTATGGGACACCTCTGTGGGCGGTCATATCTCGCCCGGCGAAGATACCATGACCGCCGCGTTTCGCGAGATGGAAGAAGAACTCGGCGTGTTCCCGCTTGCACCGCCTGAGTATTTATATTCATATATCCATTCCAATCAGTATGAAAGCGAACTCGTCTATACGTTCAAGACCGTCCATAACGGTCCGTTTCGCTACAATCAGGAAGAAATCGACGAAGTCAGGTTCTGGAAGTTTGCGGATATTGAAACATCGCTTGATGATACTTTTATGAGCCATAACTTCATACACGAGTTTCGGTTGTACCTGCATCATCAGTCCGGACAGATTTTTGTCCGATAATCATTGCGCACCCCTTTCAAATGTGCTATAAGACTACATGGGCACAGCGCCATTTTCTCAGCCTGAAACCTGCACTCCGGAGCGACTTCGCGAGCGCATAGCAGAACATGTCGGTACCGACCGCGTTCCCCGCACTATAAATATCATTACCGACACATCCGACTTTTACCGCATTGATTACGATGACGTTGTCGTATTGAACCAACGGCCGTATCTGATTCGGAACAATGAGCGCGAGGGACGTTTCGGCATTGATGAACAGCAGAAGTTCTGGGTTAAGCGGGCAATCGATCTGGAAGACGGCAGTACCAAGATTATCAAACTCACATTTCTTGAGCGCTTCAATGCAAACGTTGGCGATCTGACATTCGAGTGCTACCGCAGCCCGAAAAAAGAAGCCCGCATTCTTGACCTTGTTCGCGGCAACAGCCGTTTCATGCAAGGTCTTTCGACACAGGACACTTCAGGAAATGTTGTGCGCATTATTGACTACATTCAGGGAAAGACGCTTGCAGACAGTGTTCTGACAATGGGAAGTTCGCATGAAGACTACTTTGCACATCACCTTCCGTCAGTACTTGATGAGTTTATCGATCTCGTCAGGGCAATAAAACTGTTGCATGACCACGGAGAGATACACGGCGACATCCGGCGCGATCATGCCATCAGAGACAAGCGTTCAGGACTCTGCCGATGGATAGATTTTGACTTCGGCTATTTTCATACCGAAAGCAGATTCGGATACGATCTGTTCAGCCTTGGAAACATCCTCGTTTACCTGGTTGCGCGCGGCGATGTTACTGTGCAGGAACTGCGGAAATCTGCCCCGGAGATTGCCGCCGGTCTTACGCCTGCAGATGTGAACATCATTTTCAACAACCGACTCGCAAATCTGAAGAAGGTTTATCCGTATATTCCCAAGCAGCTGAACGCTATTCTGCTGCATTTTGCGGCAGGCGCGGAAGTCTTTTATGAACACACGGAGGAGTTGCTGGCCGATCTCGAAGCCGCCAGGTCTCTTCTGGCCGAGCATCGCTTCGGAGGATTAACATGAGCACTGAACAGACTGTATGCCCTCTGAACCGTCATGTCCTCATTGCCGTAGACGGATCTGAAAACAGCGACCGTGCCGTTGCCTATATGGTCTGCATGCTCGGGAATGTATCCGGGGTTCAGGTAACGTTGTTGAACATTATTTCCATTCCGCCCGAAGACTACTTCCATACGCCGGAAGAAGAGTCAAAATGGATAGAGGAGCATGAGCATGCATCCATAGCCGCCGTCAGACGACATACAGAACAGCTTGTCGCAGGGGGCATACCGGTAGCGTCAATTGCTCCGGTCATCAGACAGGGCAGGTTCCGCTCGATAGCCGAAACGATTCTTGATGAACTGAGGAAAAGCGGCGCGGGGACTATCGTTGTCGGACGAAGAGGGATTTCCAGAAAAGAAGAATTCATCTACGGCAGCACTTCGAGCAAGCTGCTCCATGCAATCAAGGCTTCTGCGGCTATGTGGGTGGTGGAGTAAATACTTCAGATTCTTCCGCCTGTCGGACTGATTTTCGCCTTCCACTCCTCCGCCCGGGCAAGAACAGACGTTTCATCACAAGCAACTGCTCTTCCGCCCTGCACAAGCACGTTTCCATCAACCATGACGAGGTCGATGTCGGACGGAAGTGCTGCATAGACAATGTGTGAATACGGATCATACAGCGGCGACAGATGCGGTTTTCGCATGTCGAATGATATGATGTCTGCCCGTTTGCCCGGCTCCAGTGAACCGACCCTGTCGCAAAGTCCCAGCACTTCAGCACCCACCCTCGTCGCCATTCTCAATGCTGTTTTGGCGTCAAGCACGGTCGGGTCAGCAGCCAAAGCCTTATGTACTTTTGCAGCTGTTGATATCTCACCCAGCATGTTCAGGTCATTATTGCTGGCAGCGCCGTCTGTGCCGAACGCAACCTTCACCCCTGCTTTGAGCATCTTTGCAACGGGGGCAACCCCAGATGCAAGCTTGAGATTGCTCTCGATGCAATGGGCAACGCCGACGCCTCTCCTGGCAAAAATCTCGATTTCAGCATCATCAAGCCAGACACAGTGGACCGCCACGACATTCGGCGCAAGCATTCCTATGGATTCAAGATACTCGACCGGTCGCTTTCCGAACCGTGTCTGAATTTCGCTGACCTCCCAGGCAGTTTCGGAAACATGCAGATGAATCAGGCATCCAAGCCTGTCAGCCATCTCCTTCACCCGCCGTAACGTGTCAGACCCGCATGCATAAGCAGAATGCGGGGCAATGCAGCCGGAGACGAGCGGATCGTCGCTCCATTGCCGTATAAACTCTTCGGCTTTCGCAAGATAATCATCGACCGAGTTGCCTGCTACGGTCGGAAAATCGACAATGCCGGCGCCGACAACAGCACGCATGCCCATATTCTTTGCGGATCGCGCTGTCGCCCCACCGAAGAAATACATGTCGTTGACGGTCGTGATTCCGCCTTTCAGCATTTCCAGGCAGGCAAGTTCAGCGGAATCAGCCACAAATTCCGGATTGAGCAGACGATTTTCTGCGGGCCAGATATGCTGCTCCAGCCACTCTTTCAGATGCATGTCGTCCGCAAGCCCCCGGAAATACGCCATGGCAGCATGACAGTGCGCATTCACAAAGCCAGGGAGCAGAACCTTTCCCTTTCCATCAACAACGGTCTTCGGCGCATAGTGCGCAATGAGTTCCGGGTATGAACCGACCGCAAGAATGTCCCCGCCGTGAACAGCAACGGCACCATTTTGAAGAACATCCATCGTGTCGTTCATGGTAAGAATTGTATCACCGCATAAAAGAGTGTCGATGGATTGCATCAGCGTCCCTTTCCGTGCTCAGATAAGTATGTCAATAAGCGTAAAGACGAATACCGTCACACTGATATAGCCGTTCATGTTGAAAAACGCAAGATCCAGCTTGCTGAGGTCGTCAGGCTTGATGAGTGAATGCTCATAGAGCAGAAGGCCACCCACTGCAATCATGCCGAGCCAGTATGCATCATTGAGTTCAAAATATATTCCCGAATAGAGAAGGAGCATAAACGTCACACAATGACAGCATCGTGAGATATACAGGGAGTTTCTCACGCCGAATCGCTGAGGGATCGAATGCAGGCCGAAACGCCGGTCAAAGTCAATATCCTGCAGGGCATACAGAACATCAAACCCGGCAAGCCAGAAGACCACCGCGAGGCAGAGCGGCACGACTGACCATGAAAAGGAGCCTGTCACCGCGATCCATGCACCGAGAGGCGCACCGGCTATGGCTATACCCAGTACAAAGTGGGAAAGCCAGGTAAATCGCTTGGTGAAGGAATAGAGAACAAGTATGCCAACAGCTATCGGAGACAGAAAAAGACATAAGGTATTCAGCTGAGCAGCCGCAAAAAACATCACCCCGAAGGAGAGCACCATAAACATGGCAACATTCCCTGCCCGTATCTTCCCTGCCGGAATCTCGCGCATGGCGGTGCGGGGATTGGCAACGTCGATATGCCGGTCGAACAGGCGATTCGCGCCCATCGCCCCGGAACGCGCTCCAACCATGGCGACGGCAATCCAGAGAAGCTGCTGCCATGCAGGTATGCCGCCGGAAGCAAGAATTGCCCCGGTAAAGGCAAACGGCAGGGCAAAAACCGAATGCGAGAATTTTATCATCCGGAGGTATAGCACTACATTGCTTGTGATCATTTCCACGAAAGTTATGATAACATATCGAAATCCGCTCAGCCATGAGCACTGGCGCGGGTTATCCTTGCAGCGAAGGGAACCGCTGTGGTTATCTATCACAGTTGAAGAACGCAGATACAGGAGGACTCCATGAATCCCGAAGATTTGAAGTATCACAAGGAACACGCCTGGGTAAGAGTGTCGGGGAAAAAAGCGACAATGGGCATCACCGACTATGCACAGGAAGCGCTTGGTGATATCGTTTACATCGATCTTCCCGAATCCGATATCCATGTCGAAGCAGGCACCGAAATGTCAGAGATAGAATCTACCAAAACATCGTCTCCTGTGATTGCTCCGGTAAGCGGAACAATTGTCTCTGTCAACGAAAAGCTTGCGGACAACCCTGAAATCATCAATGACGACCCGTATGGCAAGGGCTGGATTGCGGTAATTGAAATTGACGACCCGGCCGAGCTTGACGAGCTCATGGACGCATCTGATTACGAACAACATATAGAAGAGAATAAATGAACCTCGTCGTCATCGGATCCGGCCCCGGCGGATATGTCGCTGCGCTGAAAGCTGCACAGCTCGGAGCCGCGGTGACGGTCGTCGAGCGTGAAGAGGTAGGCGGCACCTGCCTTAACTGGGGATGTATTCCGACAAAAGCTCTTATAGCTTCTGCGGAAGCTCTTGCTCAGGCCCGCCGCCTCGCCGATTTCGGCATCAACGTAAACGGCTCACTTGCGGCCGACCTGCCTGCTATCATGGAGCGCAAGAATAAAATTGTAGCTACGCAGATTAAAGGGATTCGCGCTCTCTTTAAAAGCTGGAATATTTCACTCCTTTCGGGACATGCCTCGCTCCTCGATTCCAAAACTGTTGAGGTTTCGCGTTCTGAAGGAACGCAGGAACTGTTGCGGGCAGACCGGGTGATTATCGCCACCGGCTCGCGTCCGGCCGAGCTTCCGATGTTTCCGTTTGACGGCGCAAAAATACTCTCCAGCAATGATGCTGTGAATCTTTCGGAACTTCCTGCATCGTTTATCATTATTGGGGCCGGCGTAATCGGCTGTGAATTTGCATTCATCCTTCGCGAGTTGGGCGCCGATGTGACCATCGTTGAGGCGATGCCTCGCGCTGTCTTATCGGAAGATGCGGAAATTGCCGAAATTCTCGAAAAAGAACTGAAAAAAAGAAAAATCAAGCTCATCACCAGTGCAAAGGTAACCGGAGTCGCCACCACAGAAAGCAGCGTAGAAGTAGTCCTTGACGGGGACAGGAAACTGGCGGCTGAA
This sequence comes from Nitrospirota bacterium, assembly GCA_009773415.1. Lineage (GTDB taxonomy): Bacteria > Nitrospirota > Thermodesulfovibrionia > Thermodesulfovibrionales > Dissulfurispiraceae > JAAYUK01. The sequence goes on from WSNO01000028.1 coordinate 22,672, forward strand.
AAAGTTCTTGTTTCGGTGGGACGTTCATATAATACCGAACATCTGGGCCTTGAGTCCCTTGGTATCGCACGCGGACCGCGGGGCGAAATTCTCGTCAATGAGAAAATGGAAACCAGTGTCTCCGGCATCTACGCAGTCGGTGATGTCATAGGCGGCATGCTGCTTGCTCACGTCGCTTCAAAAGAAGGTATCGTTGCGGCAAAAAACGCATGTGGCATTTCTGCCGCCATCGACTATCGGGTTGTTCCGGCGGGCATCTTTACTGCTCCGGAAATCGGCTCGGTCGGTCTCCGCGAACATCAGGCGCAAAAACAGGGAATTCCTTACACGGTCGGCAGATTCCCGATGCGCGGCCTCGGCAAAGCGCATGCCATGGGAGAGATAGCCGGTCTGTTCAAAATAATTGCACATGCAGAAACAGATCATATTCTCGGTGTTCACATTATCGGGCCGCATGCGTCGGATCTCATTCATGAAGGCGCGCTTGCGTTGCAGGCAGGCATTACCGCTCAGGCACTCGCAGCGATGATCCACGCACATCCTACCCTGTCAGAAGGGATTATGGAAGCGGCGGAGGATATTCGCGGGACTGCGATTCATCTTCCCAAAAAAAACTAGCTGCAAACGGAGGTTACTATGGGCGAAATTATCAGCATGTACGCACGTGAGGTTCTTGACTCCCGCGGCAATCCGACAGTGGAGGTAGAAGTTCTGCTCGACAGCGGCGCACTCGGAACAGCAATTGTTCCATCCGGCGCATCCACCGGCGAGCGCGAGGCGCTTGAACTGAGAGACGGCGACAAAAAGCGTTATCACGGCAAGGGTGTTCAGAAAGCGATCAAGAACATCATGGAGAAAATAGCTCCTGAACTTATCGGTCTGGACTCTTCCGAACAGTCCTTCATCGATCAGGTAATGATAGACTTGGACGGCACTGAAAACAAGAGCAAGCTCGGCGCCAATGCGATTCTCGGCGTATCGATGGCGGTCTGCTCGGCATCCGCCAACGAGCTTGGACTGCCGCTCTACCGCTACATCGGCGGCTGCAATGCCAAGGAACTCCCCGTCCCGATGATGAATATCATGAACGGCGGCGCTCATGCCGATAACAACCTGGACTGCCAGGAATTCATGATCATGCCTGCCGGATGCAAGGATTTTTCGACTGCGCTTCGCGCGGGCACCGAAATCTTTCATACCCTGAAGGGGATTCTGAAAAAACAGGGATCCAATACAGCCGTCGGGGACGAAGGCGGTTTTGCGCCGAACCTGAACAACAACGAGGAGGCAATCAAGGTCATCATCCAGGCGATAAAAGACGCCGGGTACAAACCGGGGAAGGATGTCTCTATCGCACTTGATGTGGCAGCTTCGGAGTTTTTCGAAAAAGGTTCGTACCTGTTTGACGGCAAAAAGTGCTCATCGGCCGACATGGTCGACTATTATGCCGGCCTTGTCGAGAAGTATCCCATCGTCTCCATTGAAGACGGCTTGGCGGAAAACGACTGGGCCGGATGGGAACTGCTGACAAAAAAACTCGGCGCCAGGGTTCAGCTTGTCGGCGACGATCTCTTTGTGACCAACACAAAAATATTGGAGAAAGGTATCCGGAAAGGGATCGCGAACTCGATCCTGATCAAGCTGAATCAGATCGGCACGGTTACCGAGACGCTTGATGCGATAGAAATGGCCAAAAGAGCCGGATACACTGCCGTCATCTCGCATCGTTCAGGCGAAACCGAGGACACAACCATTGCCGACCTGGCTGTTGCAACGAATGCCGGATTTATTAAAACAGGCTCGCTTTCCCGCAGTGAGCGCGTTGCAAAATACAATCGCCTCCTCCGCATCGAGGACGACCTCGGGGAAGTAGCACTGTTCAAAGGCATGAAAGCGTTTTATAATATCGGGTGATGAAGGCGGCGACCAGAAAATATGGTCCGCGAAATCTCCGGCAGCAGGTTGATGCCGAGAGGCGCAGCAGAAATGCCGTTTTTTTTACTCTGGCGGGAATTCTGCTCATCTATCTCGGCATCACGCTGTTTGCCGGTGAGAACGGCTTTTTCAAATATAGCGCGCTGCAGAAAAACAAAGAGAAGCTCAATGCCGAAATCATAACCCTTGAGAAACAGAACAGGGAGATGAAGAAGCAGGTCAATGCATTAAAAAACGATCCATTTTATATTGAAAAATCTGCCCGTGAGGAGTTCGGTCTCGCAAAAAAGAACGAACTCATCTTTCAGTTTGAGGACGCCCGGAAAAAATGAGCGATTACCCGCTCTCGATCGCATTTCTCTGGCATATGCATCAGCCTTACTACAAAGACCCCTTTTCAGGGGTTCATGTGCTTCCGTGGGTGCGTCTGCATGGAACAAAGGATTACCTTGACATGGTAACGCTCCTTGAAGAATTTCCTTCCATACGCCAAACCGTAAACGTTGTCCCTTCGCTGCTCGAGCAACTCATTGATTACACCGACCACAAGGCGACCGACAGGTTTCTTGAAATGACGCTCATCGATCCGGCGGTCATGACCGATGAGCACAAGCATTTCCTCCTCGAAAACTTCTTTCTTGCGAACTGGGACAACATGATTCGCATATTTCCGCGTTATTATGAACTGCTTGCCAAGCGCGGTTTTCGTTATACAAGGAATGAAATCGTTCGGGTCACGAAGTATTTCACAGACAGCGAGTTCACCGATCTTCAGGTGCTCTTCAATCTCGCGTGGATAGACCCCATGTTCCGGGCTGCCGATCCCGCACTGCAGGACATTGTTACGCGCGGCAGGGACTTTACCGCAGGCGACAAGCACCTCGTAATCGACAGGCAGTTCGGCATCCTGAAGCAGATTATTCCTACATACAAGCGCATGCAGGAATCGGGTCAGATAGAGCTTTCCGTCACGCCGTTTTATCATCCAATTCTGCCGCTGATCTGGGACACTGACAGTGCAAAAACCGCCATGCCGCATGTCCGCCTGCCGAAAAAACGTTTTTCTCACCCGGAAGACGCAGTGCAGCAGATAAAGATGGGTATCGATTTTTATGAGCACATTTTCGGCATGCGCCCGCGCGGCATGTGGCCGTCTGAGGGGTCGGTTTCCGAAGACATTGTCCGAGCTGCAGCCGGACAGGGAATACGCTGGATGGCCACCGATGAAGAAGTACTTGCGCGCTCGCTGCAGAGAGGATTCCGAAGTTCCGAGGGCTACCTGACTGATGCCGCCGGGTTATACCGCCCTTACCAGTATAATGATGTTGCGCTTTTTTTCCGTGATCACAAGCTCTCTGATCTGGTTGGTTTCGTGTACTCCGGATGGAAGACCGAGAATGCGGTTGATGATTTCATCGGAAAACTGCTCCAGATAAGGAGCCAGTTGCCCCATAACCGGCCGTTTGTCGTGCCGATTATCCTCGACGGAGAAAACGCATGGGAGTATTATCAGAACGACGGTCAGGACTTTCTTCGCGGACTCTATTCCGCGCTCAGCAATGACACTCGTTTCAGAACCGTCACGATGTCAGATTTTCTCGACGAGCACGGCAAGGGCGAGCAGCTGCCCCGCCTGCATCCCGGATCGTGGATCAACGCAAATTTTCACGTCTGGATAGGTCAGGAAGAGGATAATGCAGCATGGGACTATCTTTCCCGCGCGCGGGACGACCTGCAGGCTTTTCAGGACACGCATCCGGATATGGATCTCTCTGAAGCATGGAAAGCCATCTATGCCGCTGAAGGCAGCGACTGGAACTGGTGGTACGGCGATGACCATTCGACCGAAACGGCCGATGTCTTTGATGAACTCTTCCGCGGCTATCTGATAAAGGTTTATAGGGTAATGGGAATAGAACCCCCGGGCATGCTCTTCGTGCCGATTCTTCTTGAGGACCGCAACGTCATGCCGGACAGTCAGTCGCGGGGCTTCATCTATCCGACAATAGACGGCTATGTGACCAGTTATTTTGAATGGTTTCAGGCTGCGTTCGTCGATGTCGGGCGCTCAGGCGGAAGCATGCACAAATCCGAAAGCCTGATTGCAGCCATGTATTACGGTTTCAACAAGGAGAACCTGTATCTTCGCGTTGATCCTTACACGCCGTTTTCTGATCTGAAAGAGAACATCACTTTTCATGTCGACATCGCCCAGCCCGGCAGGTACAAAATAAAGTTTCATGCTCATAACCCGGACTCCCCTGCTGAAGTATACGAAAAAATTGAGGGGCAATGGCATTTGATCACTACCCTGCCCAATGCTGCTGCGCGGGACGTTTTCGAAGTTGAAATACCCTTTGCGGCTATCCGTGCAAAGGAGCACGACGATATTCATCTCTCAATCGACATACTGAAAACATCACCGACTCAGGCTTTAAATAACGGAACCAATGGAGAGGGAATGGAACGCTGTCCTTATCGCGGATACCTGATAATCAAAGTGCCTACCGCAGACTACGAAAAACTGATGTGGTATTAGACAAGAATCAGAACTTACTCAAGGCTCTTGTCATACAGTTCTTTCTTGCTTAACCCGTAACTCTCCGCCACCCGCTTCACAGCTTCCTTACGCCCGAATCCCTTTTTCATCAGTGCACGAATTTCTTGCAGGGCAACGTCAACCGATACCGATTCTTTCATCATCCCGGCAACGGCAACAACATACTCTCCGGCAATCGTACTCGAGGTGAGTTCTTCCAGAATCCTGGACAGCGGACCACGAAAGGTCTGCTCATGGAGCTTGGAGATTTCACGCATGACGAGCGCCTGGCGGTCGCCAAAGACTGCAAGCAGGTCTTCAGACATCTCCACAATACGATGCGGCGCTTCATAGAAAACAAGGGTTCGCTCTTCTAACGCGAGCTGTTCCATGCGCTTCCGGCGCTGGCCGCTTTTGGACGGCAAAAACCCTATGAAGGTGAATTCTTCAGTGGGAAGTCCGGAAACCGAAAGAGCGGCGATAGCCGCCGAGGGACCGGGTATTGGAATAACTTCAATCCCCTCTTCTATCGCTTTCTTGATGAGAACCGAGCCGGGATCGGAAATGCCGGGGGTGCCGGCATCAGAAATGAGCGCAACAGAAAAACCGGCTCGCAGCGAATTCAACACGTCCTCGCTGCGAGCCTTTTCATTTTCAGACCAGTAGCTGATAAGAGGCTTTTGAATGCCGAGCGCGCTCAGCAGTTTGAGCGAATGCCGCGTATCCTCGGCGGCAATAGCATCTACAGCTTTCAATATCCTGACCGCACGATAGGTGATGTCTTCAAGATTCCCTATCGGCGTTGCGACAATATAGAGCCTGCCGCCCGGCATCGGAAAACTAGCTGAGCTTCTTGCTCAGACGATCGAGCCAGAGCACATGGCGCTGTTCTTCGCGAATGATCTCGTCGACAACTTCCCTTTGAGACACCAGATCGCGCATCGCGATAAAATAAAGAATCGTCTCTTTTTCGAAATTCAGCGCAAACACAACGGCCTCCTTCTTCGTCCTGATGTGATCCATCGAAGGAAGTGCCTTGTTCTTGCCGAGAAAGAACTCTGACTCGACAATCGCGCGCATGTACTGTGATAGTTCCTCGTAACCCTCAACGTCGGCGTCAGACTCTCCGATCAGCTCTTTCAGTCCTGCATATGCTTTCTCATGCTTCAGTTCCTTGGCGGCAAGGGTTTTGAAAAGAGAAACCAGCTCAGGGTTGTCATTGAACTTCTCTGCCATTTGCAGATAAAACTGATTGCCCAGTCGCTCGGTCTGCACTGCCTGCTCAAGAACTTCATGAATCGAAAATTTTTCCATGTCTTGCTCCTCCATTCACGGCTTCAGGATGTGGAATTATGAAAACATAGGAGTCTGTTGCACAAACCCAAGGTTTTCAGTGAAGTGATAAAATAGAGGACATCAAGCGACAAGAGAGGTAGAGATGTCCTACAACGTAAAGACAAT
>WSNO01000029.1 GCA_009773415.1 Nitrospirota bacterium
ATCGCCGGCAAGCAGCACAACCGTTGCTATGCCCTGCATCAGGTATTCGCTGAACAGATCGCCGCTCTTGTCGTAGGTGCCGAACGGCATGGCGCTTCTATAAAGACTGCCTGCGGTGTCCATTTCGATTTTCTGAAAAAAAGTCATTCCCCCCCCCTTTTTTTTTCTGTTCATTGTCACTGACATCGCCTCCAGATCTGTGAAGGCGCGCACGATGATGCGTCTATATCTTTGTAATTGTAACAGGGGACATCTGACAGGGAGTGTCACAGGTCTGTACCGAAAAACAGGAAAGCGACCGCCCTCGCAAGGCATGGACAGCATCAGGCACGAGCTTTATGAAAGCATCCTTCTCAGTGCGCTTTCCAGGAATCAAACTCTGCTGGAAGCAGTTCCATGAGGCGCCTGGGCTGCATGCTGAAGAGATCAAACGTCATATCGAGCTGATTGATGACGTCAACAAAGCGGAGGAGCGCCCCGGGAGCCTTGCCCCGTCCTGCGCCTGATTTCGGCCGGTTGTGGCGGATGTCGTAATAAAGGTCAGTCGCCACGTTGATGATGACCGGATTTGTGATGAAGCCCTGCCGGCCGGCAAGCTCGTGATGGAAGGAGTTCTCGTTATGAAGCGCAGAACAGAGCAGCAGTTCGGCATCCATGCCGTAAAGGCGGTAAACGTGATAGGCGCCTTCCAGAAGATGGCGGTGGCGGTACCGGTAGTCGCGGCTCGGAACATGGCGGTAGTCCATTCCCGGTCTTCGTGTGCCGTCGCTTCTGAGCGGACAGACCAGATCGAAGTAAAAAAGCGAAAGCCAGCTCCAGAGCTGCACATTTCCTTCGATGAGCTGATACGGAGTTTCACCAAAGGCGTCGGAAATATACTCGCAGAAATCAATCCGTGACCGGAAGGGCCTCTGTTCTATTGAAATCCTCGCGGAAAACTCCTCGCTCTGCGCCGGGCTGAAAAGCATCTCCCGGGGCGGTGAACTCGCCACGCCGGTGCGCAATCCGTGAAGATGGGCGCGAAAAGCGTCAAGCCCTTCATCGTTCAGCAGCCTGACAGCATATGAGGTCATCCCCCCTCCTCCGCCGGTCCGCTGAAGCGCTCCCTGACGCGCCACTTCCGGCAGAATGCCTGGACAGCATCCTCGATCCAGAACTCCCTGTCCTGACGAGTCGCAGAAAAAGTGCGCGAAGGCGGACGGCTCACGCCCGGCAATGATTCGGCAAAACGAAGCCAGTTGGCCTGCCAGTCGTCCGGGTCGCATTCCTCGTCGCCGTAGTTTTCGGCCAGCAGAATATGCCGGAGCACCTGCCTGACAATTTCGGGATAGACGAGCGAAAAAAAACTGCTGTCGGTTCGCACTGTCTCACGAATGCCTTCAATGCAGGCATTCACCTGCAGAACAGGGTGGTCTTCAGAAAGATCGAGGTGCCAGACAATATCTCCCATATCGATAAATTCGACGGGCAGCAGGCAGAGCCGGTCTTTCGGATCGTCGGCAGCGGTATGCGGGACGATGCGATCAGCGGCGGCGATGAGTCTGCCGTCACGGACAATCTTCACCCGAAAGAGCGGTATACCGCCAGGCTGAATCTGATCGAGAACGGTGCTCTCAGGCGCACCCAGATTGCCGACCGTGCCGAAGGAGAAGCGCATGGATGATGCACCGCGATATGCCTCTACAAATACCTCGGCGTCCGGTGGCAGTTGAAGCCCGCGCAGAGACAGCGATGCCCAAAAAGAAGATACGCCGTCCTCCTCCGAATGAATCTGAAAGCTGAGGTTTGCCCGGGGAAGCTTTCTTCTGCCGGTATAATTGAATTTTCTGATCATGACACGCCCGTCTCGACGAGTTCGGCGCGAACTATAAGATCGCGGTTCGGATCAAATCCGACCACCTCAAGCCAGAAGGCATCAGCGGTCGCTTCCGCGTGGATCTGATTGCGCATGATTCTGTGAACGACCACATTACTTGTGCGGACAACAACCGGCTCCGTGCCGAACTCGAAATCCAGCGGGCTATAGCGCGCAAACGGGTCGCCACGGCGAATGAGGTATGCTGCATGCACGATAAAAAAAGGCGTCGGGCGCGGACGGCTCTTGTCCCCGGAGACCCTGAAGCCCTGCCTGGTCGGAGCCACGAGCAAATATCTGCCCTGCCCGTAGCCGGGCGTATCCGCGGAAGTGGAGACGCTTCCTTCGCCGGCTTTGTCTTTCTTTTTGCCCTGCGCAGGCCCTGCCGGTTGCGGCAACATGCCGATGTGAAATACATCGCGGAGCAGCATCTCGTCCCGCCCCTTCAGCGGTGCCGATAGGATTCTGACGATTTCGCGGGGGCTGTTCTTGACAAAGCGCAGACATGACGCCCCCCGCACATACTTGCCGCGGAACTTCGGGGAGCGTTCCTGCCATTCCGTATGCGCCGGATTCTCGGCGTCGCCGAGCATGGCTGAAAGAACAGTATCCTCCGCGACGACAACAGCTCTAACGCCTTTTGTCCGGAGCGACCTCACCCCGGCGATGGTGATTCCTTCGCGGATAAAATGATCCTCCGGAACATCCAGAGCATCATCCCGCTGCAGATAGATCGCAAAGAAGGTGTCCCTGCCGCTGTGGCGCAGCTTCTGCACTTTGAGCGGCACGCGGATGGCTATCGGCCGTCCGGCTTCAAACTCCGCACGCAACTCTGCAAGCCGGTCATCCGTGAAGAGTTCCGGCTTCCATTCCGCTGCGCGGGACGGATTCGGCTGCCTGAGCAGAACATGGTCTTCAGGACTCAGGCTGTGAATCCATCGGGACATCTGAAAAAGCGCATGCAGACTTTCTTTGCCCATCCTCGATTTTTCGATTGCAAGATGCTCAAGGAGCGAGTCGATCGTGTCCCGTGAAATGGTCGTCCGGCGGGCATCCTGTGCGACTTCTACCGTAAGAGTGCCTCCGATGATCGGAAAGAAATAGTGCACGAGCACCGAAGAAATCAGGCGGAGCGCGGTGATGGCCGGATCCGGATACGGCACGACCACGGACAGCCCGGGGCTGCCAGAACGATCCGCCGAAAAATCCTCGCAAAACCGGGAGATTGTTTCAGCGTCGTCGACCGGAAGGGCGAAATCGCCGTCAAAATAGCCGTACCATCCGTATGGATAGTATTTCCGATTGTCAAGAAGGTGCGTTTTGAGGGTCGCCTGCCCCATCAGGAGCTTTTTTTGATCGCTCCTGCGCACAGTGACGCCGAGAAAGGAATTGATGCGGGAAGCCGCCTGATAGACGGTCTTTCCAAGGCCCCACCGCCCCCGGTCGCCTTCGGCCTTTCCTGACCGTCCGACGTTTCGCCAGAAGTAAAAGAAATCGTTTTTTTTGCCGTGCTGGTATAGATCGCTGTCGATGGTGAAGTCGCCTTCCAGTCCGCGCGTTCCGTAATCTTCGATGACGAGAAGCGGCATAGGCTCGGTGGCATTCGGCCTGAAGGCGAGGCCGTTCTGCTCAGCAGCAAGATGCGGAGAAAGAGAAGCAAAATAGCGCCCAAAAAGGGCCGGACTCACACCGCTTTTCGATACGACCCGGAAGCGGACAAACACTCTGTTTCCCGGCTCGACGGCATCAAGGGAATTTTGAATGACTTCCCGCACGAGGGCGTCGGTTATGCTGTCGAGATGTTCGGTCGAAAAAAACTCGCCTGCTATCGGATCGGCGTTCATCTCGCCGCGGGACATGACACGGAACTTCCAGAGCGGTGGATTCATGGTTTCTTAATGTAAGCTGTTTTCTGCTCTGAAGTACAGGGGTGAGAGGACACTTGCCGGAGAGCGGGATCCCCGTTTCATCTCAGCGGGACCCGACGCCCCGCAGCAACGCAGAAGAGAGGGCGAGGTATTCTTCAAACGAGCATGTGCTCGCGCGCTCTGTGGCGGCACAATAGAGGGCCTGCGCATAGCCGATAAATGACCCGCTCTGAGACAAACGGAGAAACTCGGGCTTCAGGTTGCCTTCGCCGAGTCTGATGCGGTCGAGGGCGTCGGCGTCTTTCAGTATCGCGAGCGGTATGTTTTTCTTCTCAACCTGCACGTCGCCCGGCAATGAATGGCCCGTAACGATTTCCGCAATAACCGAAACCTCCCCGTCTGTAATCCCCTCGCTGAAAAAACGTTTGCTGTGCTGATGCAGCTTTCGCTCCGCAGCCCATTGCCCGTGATATTCGCACCGTCCGTCATTCTGCCGCGCCATATCGTGAATAAATGCCCCGCAAAAGGCTATCAGAGACTCCCGGTGATAACCGGAAGCTGCGCCGAGAACAAGACAGTGTGTCATCACCCGGTAAGTATGCGCGATGCCGTGGAGATGACTCTCGCGGTCAAAATGGGTCTGTTCGAGGCGAAAATGCTCTTCACGAATGCCAAGACTGGCAAAATACGCCGACACATTCATCGGCGCTCTCCCGTGATCACTTTGGGGGCGCGCATATTCCGTAGAGCCGGCAGACCTGCTCCGACTCGGTCATTACCATCTCCCGAAGTTCCGCCGGGCTGATGACTTCAACTCCGGCTCCGTGCTTCATGATCTCCATCTTCACTTCCGTGAAGTCCGCAACGGGGAAGGTAAACTCCAGTGAGCCGTCCGGCAGCGATGTCTCTGTCTGCTTCGGATGCCAGATGCGGCCTTTTGCCCAGAGCGCCTTTTCGGGGGAGAATCTGATGGTGACGTCCGTGAGGTCATCGGCGTCTTCGGTCTTGTAGATGCCGAAGCCGCGGCTCAGGTGTTCGTGGATATCGAAATTAAAGGGCATTGCAAACTCTTCATCCAGAATCTGCACGTCGCTCATACGTGCGAGATTGAAGTCCCGCAATGCACCACGGAGATGGCAGCGGCCGATAAGATGCCACGAGCCCATGTAGTTCAGAAGATGGTATGGGTCGACCGTCCGCTCAGTATTCTGATTGTGGGCCGGCGAGAAATAGGTGAAGCGTATACGACGGTGCGTCAGGCAAGCGCCCAGAACAGGCTTGATGATTTCTTCCGGAGCCGGCGAATGGGTAACCACACGGAAGGAAAGCGCGTTGTCAATTGTCTTCTCATCACCGATAAAACGATTCAGCACTTTTTTGAGCTTCTTCGTTATTTCTCCTATTTCTTTGCCGACGGCGCCGCCTGACAGATCCCTCAGAAAGTTCCGGGCCATCACCAGAGAGAATAATTCCTCGGTGGTAAGATAGATAGATGGTATGGGCACTGTGTCGTCTGTATAATAATAGCCTTTTCGGGAAGCATCATATTCGAGAGGAAAGGAAAGCCTGTCGCGCATATAGTCAATTTCACGTTGCGCTGTTCTTTTGGAAATCTCATATTTCGCCGCGAGTGATGATGCGTTCGGAAACCGCTTTTCCTGCACTTGCCGATCAAACCACCTGAGCCGCTCAATGCTGTTTCGTGAACCCATACGCTCCAAACCCTCCTTGACGATGCAGAGAAGTGTGCTGTCCGGGCTATTCAGGTTATATTGTACAGGAGAAAACAGCATTTCAGATCAGGCTTATTTCACTGCGGTCTCTTCTGTGCGTTGTGCGCCTGGCCGATTATCAGAGAAGCAACGAATCTATCCAGTTCAGAAAACAGATTTGTTTCGTTTTGCACGATTATCGTCTCCTTTTCTTTTGTATGCTTTGTTCGCACAGTCCCGGAGTGTTGCCGATGCTTCCGCTTTTTACACGGTTCGTCGTATGCGGCGGCCGCGCCTGCTGAGATCCCACTTACTTTTCCTGCGCAGCATGCCGAGCGCCTGCCGGTTCCGGTAAATGGTGATGATGGTCAGTTCATCCTTTGCAAGCACGGCGGTTGTGCCGACAAGTTTTGCTATCGAATCATCCCCGCGCATGGACGAGGGCAGGTCCTTCACCCCCAGGAAAAGATGCACCGCCCCGCCGCAGTGGACGATTCGGCCATACGCGGTAATAATTTCTATGTCGCGCCCGGTGATGTTCCGCTGCGCCGCCCGCACTGCTGCATGATCCGTCAATGTTGCCTGCATATTCCCTCCCTTGGTCTTCTTATGCCTGCTGCCGCACTCCAGTGCCGGCCTCCGCTTAGTATTACTCCATGCTGAGGGAGGCTTCCCATTGTCCTGCGTTTAGTATATAAAGGCGTGTCTGACAGGGAGTGTCATAGGTTCCGAAGAGAGAGAAACTGAACTCCGTGGCCGTATTGACAAACAAAAAAGCTTTGTGTAAGCTACAAGTCGAGAGTTCTGCTCAATCCCTCCTGTTCAGGGATACTTCATATAAAACGATCAAACGGTACAATCGAACATCCAAAACACTATCCGCCCGCAGATATGCGTGCAGAGCGGCATTCAAGAAAAGCACTTTCCGGAGAGGAACACCACATGGAAAATTACATTTCAATTTCTGAACTCAAGCAGAAGACCATCTCAACGCTTACCGACATCGCCAAGGGGTTGAACGTCGAAAATGCCACCGGCATGCGGAAGCAGGAACTGATCTTTGCAATCCTTCAGGCTCAGTCTGAAAAGGCCGGCAGCGTTTACGGGGCCGGGGTTCTTGAGATCCTGCCCGACGGCTTCGGCTTCCTCCGTTCGCCCGATTACAGCTATCTGCCCTCTCCCGACGATATCTATGTCTCCCCGTCCCAGATCCGGCGTTTTTCCCTGCGGACCGGCGACTACGTTTCGGGGCAGATTCGCCCGCCCAAGGAAAACGAGCGGTATTTTGCCCTGCTGAAGGTCGAGACCATAAACAACGAGACGCCTGAGGAAAATACCTCGCGCCCGCTATTCGATAACCTGACCCCGTACTACCCGACCGAGAAAATCATGCTTGAGCATGACAAGAACGACATGTCAATGCGGGTCATGGATCTCATCACCCCCATCGGAAAGGGACAGCGCGGTCTCATCGTTGCAGCACCCCGCACCGGAAAAACCATGCTTCTGCAATCTATCGCGAAAGCGATTAAAAAGAACCATGAAGAGATATTCCTTATCATCCTGCTTATCGACGAACGCCCGGAAGAGGTGACCGACTGGAAGCGCCAGGTTCCGGGCGCTGAGATTATTAGCTCCACCTTCGATGAAGTGCCGCAGCGCCACTGTCAGGTGTCTGAAATGGTTATTGAGCGCGCGAAACGCCTTGTTGAAGAGAGCAAAGACGTCGTTATCCTGCTCGACAGCATCACCCGTCTTGCCCGCGGCTATAATGCAATCACCCCCGCCAGCGGCAAGGTGCTTTCGGGCGGTCTTGATGCGACCGCGCTGCAGCGTCCGAAGCGCTTCTTCGGCACCGCCAGAAGTATCGAAGAGGGCGGCAGTCTGACCATTCTCGCTTCTTCGCTCGTCGACACCGGCAGCCGTATGGACGATGTAATCTTTGAAGAGTTCAAGGGCACCGGCAACATGGAAATTCATCTCGACCGCAAGCTGGTCGACAAGCGTATTTTCCCGAGCATCGATATCAACGCCTCCGGCACCAGAAAAGAAGAGCTGCTGGTTGATGCCGATGTGCTGAACAAAATGTGGATTCTGAGAAAAGTCCTGAATCCGCTCAGTACGGTAGAGAGCATGGAGTTTCTGCTCAGCAAGCTGAAGGCATCCAAAAGCAACAAGGAATTCCTTGAGATGATGAACAAGTAAGACAATGCCGGACCCCGATGACGACAGCTTCTGTTTTGTCTGCGGGGGCGGCAACCCCTGCGGGCTCCGCCTCACCATCCAGCGCGACGGCGCAAAGGTATTTTCTGAATTCATTCCTTCCGGACAGTTCCAGGGCTACAGGGACATCGTCCACGGCGGCATTATTTCGGCGGTGCTCGATGAGATGATGGTTCATGCCGCGATGGCGGAGAGTCTCTTCGCAGTGACGGCGGAACTGCGGGTCCGCTTCAAAAAACCGGTTCGCGTTGGCCGTCCGGTTCGCGCCGAAGGAGAGCTAACGCGCCGGACATCGCGCATTGTCGGCGGAGCGGCTCGGCTTATAGACGGTGAAACCGGCGATCTGCTCGCAGAAGCAGACGCGAAGATGATTATCACAATCCCTCCCTCCCTCAACCGCGGACTGCCTGCTGTGCCGTGAGTTCTGATCTTTTCCCGGCATCCTGATTCCTGTTATAGTTGTAGCTATGAAAGGTCACTTCCTCATCATAGGAGTACTTGTCCTCATTGTATCGATTCTCGTTTCACTGAATATTTTTTTCCAGCAGTCGCTCCAGATCGAAATTGCGGAAGAATTCAACAAGCAGCAGCTTCTGATAGCAGACTCGCTCGCCAACAACGTTAGCAACCATGTGCGCCTTCTGCGGGAACGGACGATTGCGGCGGCGGCGCAGCTTTGCGAGGCGACGGAATGTTCGCTGAAAAATGCCGGCACGCTTGCAGACAGCATCACTGCGGATGCACATGACATCACAATCGATGTTGCCGTCCTCTCGCCGTCCGGCAGCCTGCGCTTTCATAAAGGCGACGCCGACATGATACATCGTTCACTGCCTCAGATTCTCAGCATCGCTGCCGACACTGCCGACATGAGCGCCGGAATGCTGGAGGCAGACCCCGTTATTCATATCATCGCCCCGGTCATTCGCAATAAAAGCCGGACCGCCATTGTGGTGGTCTCTTTCAGCATGAGCAGCATCGCGTCTCATTACATCAATGAACTGCGCCAGCACGGAAAGGGGAACCTTTACCTGCTCGACAGCGCCGGCACCCTCATCTTTCATCCGTCCCAGCCGACCATGGTGGGCAAAAGCATTAATAAAACCGAGAAGTCATGCACCGGATGCCATCTCAGCTTCAACCTCTGGCAGGATATCGTGCGGGGCAAGTTCGGTCAGCAAGGGCGATTCGTCGCTCCGTCGGGCGAGGACCGCATGATTGCGTTCTCAAAACCCGCCGCGGCCGCTTCATGGATTGTTTTTGTATCTGCGCCGGTATCGGAGATAACCGCGACGACGCGCAAGAGCATGACCTTTTACTCGTATCTCATTATTGCCATTCTCGTTACAACGATAACCGTTTCGACCGCTCTCATTTATTTCAACCGCAAGCGCGTGCAGGCGGAAGAAGTCGAAAAGCGGCAGGAGCAGATGGAGCAATACGCGCATGAGCTCGAAGACAAGGTGCGGACGCGCACATCAGAGCTCTTCAGCGAGAAAGAAAAGCTGAACAGCATTGTGAGTGCAATCGGGTCGGGCATTATGCTTCTGGACAGAAAAGGGGTTGTGCAGTGGACGAATCAGCTTCTTGAAGATATGGCCGGGGAGCCGCTCATCGGCAAGTCGTGCGAGGAGCTCTGCGCTGATTGCCAGGTATCCGGTTCGCATGAGGACAAGAATATCCAGACAGTCATGATGTCCGACATGTTCGGGAAACGGGGACGCCATTTCCAGGTTACGACGGCCCCGGTTCGCGACGATATCGGCGAGATAACCGGATATATCAGGATGATTCATGATGTTACCGAGATACGCCGCATGGAAGAACAGCTGAGTAACTCCGAAAAGCTTGCATCAATCGGGCGTCTGGCTGCAGGCATAGCCCATGAAATCGGCAATCCGCTCACGTCGATTTTCTCCTTCGTCCAGATACTGCGGGAAATCGAGGATGACGAATTCAAAAAGGAGAGCCTCCAGACCGTCTGCTTCCATGTGAACCGCATTTCGGAGATCCTCAAGCAGCTCTCAGGCTTCTCGAAAATGCCGGTTGCCGAACCGAAGGAATGTCAGATTAACGAGATCATCGAGACATCCATTAATCTCATTCAATACGACAAGAGAGCAAAAGATATAGAAATCACGAAGAACCTCGCTGCTGATCTCCCCAGCGTCATCGTCGACGGCAATCAGCTCTCCCAGGTCTTTGTCAATCTGGTACTGAACGCGATAGATGCGATGCCTGAAGGAGGGCTGCTGGCTGTAAGCAGCGCCCTTAGAAATAATGAAATCCGCGTGAAGTTTCGCGATACCGGCATCGGCATTCCGGCTGAAGAACTTTCTGTCATTTTTGACCCCTTTTACACGACAAAAGAAAAAGGCACGGGCCTTGGGCTTTCGGTCAGTTATACTATTGTCAGGAAAATGAACGGGACGATTACGGTTGAGAGTGAGGTCGGCCATGGAACGACCTTCACCGTCCGGCTTCCCATAAGGAGACCTTGAACAACATGCAGCCGCATATTTTGATTATCGACGATGAAGCAGACATCTGCAAGGCGCTTGCGTTTCTGCTCTCCCGTGAGGGCTATCAGATAACATCCGCCGTCAGCGGGGAAGAAGGCATTGCCCGACTCGAACAGCAGCGGTTCGATCTGGTCATAACCGACCTGAAAATGGGCAAGATTGACGGCCTCGGGGTTCTGAAACGCGCCCGTGCTCTTACGGTTGACATGCCGGTCGTCATCATGACCGCCTTTGGCACGATTGAGTCGGCAGTCGATGCGATGAAACATGGCGCGGCTGAATACATCATAAAGCCCTTTCTGAATGAGGAGATCAAGCTCACCGTCCGACGCGTCCTGGAGCAGCGCAGAATTGTAAACGAAAACCGCGCTCTCCGGCAGCAGATCAGCCAGCGCATGGCCTGCAGCGAGTTCGTTGCAAATGCGGAGTCGATGATGCGCATCGTCGAAACGCTCGAAAAAGTCATCCCTACCAAAAGCAATATTCTGCTCCTTGGTGAAAGCGGCACCGGCAAAGGCCTGATTGCCGAACTCATTCACTGCAACAGCCCGCGGCGCGACAAACCCTTTATTTCGATCAACTGCTCGGCAATCCCTGAGGGACTGCTCGAGTCGGAGCTCTTCGGATATAAAAAAGGAGCCTTTACCGGCGCCATTGCCGATAAGCTCGGCCTCATTCCTCTTGCACACCAGGGCACGCTGTTTCTCGATGAAATCGGCGATATGCCGACCACGCTGCAGGCAAAAATCCTGAAGGTCATTGAAACCGGTGAGGTTTATCCGCTCGGCGACACGCGTCCGAGACTGGTTGATGTCCGCATTGTGTCGGCCACCAATACCGATCTTGAAACCAATATAAAAAACGGCAAGTTCCGCGAGGACCTTTACTGGCGCCTGAATGTTATCGAAATCAAGGTTCCGCCGCTGCGTGAGCGGCCGGAAGACATTGAAATGATGGCGAAGCACTTCGTCCGGACCTGTGCTGAAGAACACCGGAAATCAATTGCCGGAATCGATCCGGAAGCTCTTGCTGTTCTTATGGAATACCGCTGGCCGGGCAATGTCCGCGAGCTGAAGAATGTCATCGAGCGGGCGGTAGTGATGAGTGAACGTCAGAACATTGCGATCAGGGACCTCCCCGATAAAATGGCTGCGGCACACAAAGATGCTCAGAGTTGCTCCTCCCTGAAGGTCTGCCTGAACAACTATGAACACCATTTACTGCAGTCAACCTTTAAAGCGCAGAGCTTCGACAAGGAGGCGACCGCGCAAACCCTTGGCATCGATCTCGCTACGCTCTATCGGAAACTGAAAAAATACGGGATCCAGGACGAATGAGCCGCTGGGACATGGTTGGCATCGCATGCGGCGGGTTCGTCGGCATGGGAATAGGTCTTGGCATGGATTTGTTGCTCGGCGAAGCCGTGGGCTCCAGCTGGCGCGAGGCGGTTGCGCGGGACCTGAGTGCAGTGCTGAATGCTCAGATTGCTGCTGACAGCGCACTTGCCGCAGCGGGAGCGGGAGTGGCGATTCTGAGCATCACTGCCATCGGCGCCGGAGCCGGCCTGCTGTTTGTCCGCATTGTCCGACGCTTTTTCAGAATGCTGCTTTCCGAATAGTTATGATCATGGAGCAACAAGGCTGTCGGATATCCGACAGCCTTGTTGCTCCTTTCTCTGCCCCTTGTTACGGCTTCTTCACCGGCTTTGACAGTTTCGCATGCCCCTTCACTCCGATATGACAATTGGTGCATTGCGCATTCATGGGCGAGGCTGTCTTGCCGTGGCACGCCCCGCAGTATTTGCCTTTGTCGAACGATTTGTGATTAAAATCTGCACGTTTCTCGGTTGCGCCGCTGTCCATCGAAAAGAGTTTGTCATGGCATGCATTGCAACTCATGCTCAACCCTTCGACATGGCTCTTGTGGCTGAATACTACGGCTTTTACCGGCTTGGTAAAGATAACGTCTCCGCCAAGCCCGGCCTGCTCCGCAGCAGCCGGGCCTGCGCCAAGAACAAGCAGCACAACGGCAAGCAGAACTATCAGCAATCCCCAGCGTTTCATGTGCAATCCCTCCTTCTGATATCGAGTATTCATGGCTGCTTATCCCCGAGTATAAAAAACGTTCGGAACCGCACCCGACTCTGGACGTATGACCCAAACCGTCTTTTCTATCTGATGCACCATCCGGTAAACCTCGCTTGACGGATTCGAGAGGTCGCCGAACACGCGCGCATTTGCCGGACATGCCTCTGCACATGCGGTCGTCTTGAAGCCCTTTGAAAGGCGGGTATCAAAACAGAAGTCGCACTTGTCGACCGATGTGCGCTCGTCATTGTAGTAGCGGGCATTATAGGGGCATGCCGCAATGCAGGTCTTGCATCCGATGCACTTGTGATACGTCATCATGACAATTCCGGTTTTCTCGTCTTTCCAGGTCGCTTTGGTCGGACACCCCCGCACGCAGGGAGGACGGTTGCAGTGATTGCAGAGCACCGGAATGAACTCGCGTTTTGTGCCGGTAGATTTCGGCGCTTCACGCTCCAGAATCGCCGTGCGATAGCCGTACTTCGGCACATGGTTGGTCTTTACGCATGCTTCCAGGCAGAGCTCGCAGTCGATACATCTGTTTTGATAGACGAGCATGCTGTAATGCGGCTTATAGGGATATTTCTTTGCATGCCCGCCTGAGGCAAACGCGTTCTGCACTGCCGACGTCAGCGACAGTATCGCCCCGCCGGCGAAAACACCGGTTACGGCGAGCCCAAGCTTAAGAAATGCTCTCCGTTCCATGGGCGACAGGAGATCGGGAGATGCGGATTCCTTCTCATCAAATTCGGTACCGTTGATCTTCATGTCGTTCCTCTCTTTCTCTTGGCGCAGAAGGGGCGGCAGAGAGAAATTCCCTCATGCCGCCCAGCTGTACTATTCTGTTTTTTCAGCAGTTTCCAGCACGGTCAGTTTCTTAGCATGTGTTTCCTCATCATGCGCTTCGACACGGTGAGCAGCGAAGATTTTCTCGCCGAGCAGGAAGAATGCCCCGACGAGGCCGAATCCGGCCAGCACCACGAGTATCTCATGCGGCGACGGCGTATATGGGAGCAGCGATGCATACTCATTAACACCCATCTCAAACTGCGCGGGTACGATCTGCCCGACGACAACCAGGTCATACCGCATGAAGAAGATGCCGAAAATCATCGACAGAGAACCCCAGAAGAGCATCTTCATGTTCGTGCCGCGCGACAGGATATACAGCGCAAGCGGAATTACCATGCCTGCAAGCACCTCAAGCGTCCAGAAGTTAAAGGCATACTGGCCGGTCAGCAGCGTCAGAAATGTTTCGCGTTCCAGTTCGCCGCCCACCAGTCCTGCTATGATCTTCCAGGTCTGGAAGAACATGATAACGCAGATCATCAGGATGCCAAGCTGCCGGGTCAAATCAATTGCCTTTGCCATTTCTCCCCTGATTGGCTCACGATTTACCTTCGATGCAAGCCAGGTGAAGAGAATAATAGCTGCGCATCCGGACATCATGGCAGATGCGATGAAGTAGATCGGCATATACGGACCGTACCATAACGGCCGTGCCGTCAGCATGCCGAATACTGCGCCGAGGTTGCTGTGTGCCGCGACACCGGAAACCACGCCGAGAAATCCTGCGTACATGGCGAGTTTGTGGCGATCAAACTGCAGGCATGCGAATTCCACAGCCATGAACATGAGATATGCGCCGTACAGCGTTCCCATCCACCAGATGTTGGATGTCAGGTTCGGTGAAATAACATTATAAAGCGCCATCCGATGCGGACTTTCTATTTCGAGCCCGATCACCAAAAACCCGGCTACGATGGTCAGAATCGACAGATACACTGACCGCTTCGCAATCGGCATGAAGTCCTTTGAGCCGAACACATGTCCGATTGACGATACCAGACATAACCCGGTGGACGTAACGACAAAAAACACATAGGTGGAAATCAGAATGCCCCACGGTACTTCCCTCGTGCAATTATACAGATGACTGTAGCCCACCACAAATGCATGGATGCCCGCAGCAACCCCTGCCACCAGCAGCGCCGAACTTATGGCAAGCCATGCATAGTACCCTTTCCCTACCCCGCTCAGCCGGTTCACGACTGTCTGCCATGCCCAGAGCAGACGAATATCGGTGGTGGCGTTGGTTGCTTTTGTAAGATTGTCAGCCATGGTAGCCCTCCCTGTTCTATGTTTCAGTGTCTTTTATGGAAGAAGGCTATGCCTTCTTGTGTCCTGCTTCATGATGATCTACGTCTACATATTTACGCTCGCGCAGCGCCTCTGCAACCGTACCGCTGGCCCATCCAATAAGAGAAAGGCCGACCACAAATACCAGACCGGTTACCAGCACGCCGAGCACCATAAATACGCCGACGACAAACCGCGGGGCAACCGCTGTGCCGAGCGGCAGACCAAAGATATGACCGGCAATCTTCAGACCGAGCACGCCGCCGATGAATGAGCTCGGCAGCAGACCTACGATTGCGAACAGCACCAGCCCGATACCGGCACCGATGTACAACCCTTTCTTCGCTAAAGCATGTTTCGTTTTCATGACCGGACCTCCCTTTGTCCTCACACCTTATACGGTTTCGTGTGCATGGCGACGATGCACCAGCGTAGTAAGCTGAGCCGTCGTCCATGCGATCAATGCAGACCCCATGACAAAAACAAGGCCGGTGACGAGTACGCCGAGCACCATGCTTGCGCCGACAACTACCCGCGAAACGATTCCAGCCTCAAATGCTCCACCGAAAAGAGATCCCGCCAGCTTCAGGCCAAGCACGCCCCCGATGAATGAACTGGGCAGCAACCCGACCATCGCAAAGAGTCCCAGACCTGCAGCAGCGCCCCAGTATGCTGCCTTTCTCGCTCTGTTATTCTGACCTTTCATGATGACCCTCCCCCGAGTTTTAATTGATTGAATGTATCTCTTATATTTGCATCTTCCGTGCCATGCCTTAATTCGTTGTTTTTATTGGATTTGTTTTTTGCAATTCTGCAAAAAGCTTCTTTTGCGTTTGCAAAATCGCGAAGAAGACACGGCAACAGTGCTATACTTAAGAACAAAGATTATCCGCTTTCCGGAGGCGTCCATGACCCCGCATGAACAAGCACTTATTGAGAATGAAACCCTGCAGACCATACGGAACCGCCGCAGCATAAGAAGTTTTACCGATCAGCCGGTTACGGACGAACAGATTCATATTCTGCTTTCTGCGGCAAACGAAGCTCCGTCGGCGCATAATCAGCAGTCGTGGCGCTTCATCGTACTCAGAAACCGGAAAAAACAGGAACTTGCCGATCTCGTCGGCGCCCGCGCAAGCGACTTCCCGCGACCTTCGTCTGCACTGCTTCGAATGGCTGCCCGCAGCATCGTAAGCGCGCCGGTGGTCATTGCTGTGGCAAACACCGGAGAACTTATGAACCACGGCACTGATCTGTTCAAGGTCGAAAAAGAGATGGCGTTTGATTTCTTCCGGACTATGGAAATCCAGAGCTCCGCCGCCGCAGTGCAAAACCTTCTTCTGGCAGCAACCTCAACCGGCCTGGCGACCGTCTGGCTCGGCATCCTCTACCTTATGAAAGACGATGTTCTCCGCCAGCTTGGTGAGCCTGAAGGCGAGTTTATGGCGGTTATTCCGGTAGGGTATGCCCAAAGAGAAACCAGCGGCCCGCAGAAGCAGCCGGTCGATATGCGGGTGAAGTTCTTAGACTAGCTCTCTTTAACGATGGGTCGGCAGCTTTGAGCTGCCGACAAAATAACCGTATCGGCAATCCTTAAAGGTATCTGCATCTTCTGCAGACAGTTTCAATGTCTTGCAGGTTGCCGTCGGGTTGAAAGGGAACGTTCACAAAAGATGCCGAATCTCCGCCGGATGAGCACATTTCTGAGCCGTATTCTTGACACGTTGGCTTTTATCAATCTGCCTGTCCGCAAAAAGTTCCTTTTTTTCTCTGCAGGAACCCTGTTTTGGATGATCGCCATATCCGCTGTAGGATTTTTCATGATATTTGATTTTGGGACCGAGACTTCAAAGCTGGTCGATGTCATTCATCCGCAGCAAAACACCCTGAACAATGTTGTGCGCAAACTGCGCGGGGCAAATATATCCGCCTACAAGATTGCTTTAAACAGCGCTCCAGAAGAGATCAATGAGAATTATTACAAGGCGAAAATCCGGCTGAGTGATTGCCGTTCGCTGCTGGATACGCTTCGGAAAGGCGGTCTGGTCAAGGACTATTCGCGTGTAACGGGCGAACTCTATGATGAATACGTCCTCGTAGGAATAGCGGATCCGGTGAAGGTAGCGATCATTGAAAAAGCGCTGCAGAATATAGAGGAAATGGAAAGTCTTCTGGAAAAGATCGCTGCTGCGCGAATAAGCAGCAAAAATCAGCCGATAGCAGGAAACAATCAGGTCGCGGACTTTGATGCGCTGGCGGCCGCCACGGTTGCAGGGCTCACGAGCCTCTCGGTCAGCCTGAGCAAGGAATGGGGCAGTGTGACCGATCTCATGAAAGATAAATTCAATCTCTCCCTGATTCTCATCTCCCTCACTTTTGCGGCCGGAGCCTTGCTCTCAATCCTTTTCGGGTTTCTGATTGCAAGGAATCTGATCATTCCGATAAAAGCCATTACCGCAAAGTTCAAGGCATTTACCGCACGAGAATCCGACTTTGCACGAAAACTCCCCGTCACATCCCGGGATGAACTTGGCGAACTCGCCACCGAGTACAATCATTTGCTCGAGACCATGGAGGTTATCACCTCTTTCAAGAAAATCATTGAAGAAGATGAAAACATCGACATCATTTATCTTCGCATCGGAGACATCATAACCCGCGAGATTGGGTTCCCAAGATGCTTCATCTACGAAATCGGAACCATCCGGAATGCCTCCAAGATAGTATATTCCCCTGATGCCGGAGATGCCGATTTTTCGTGCAGGGAAGAAGTGTTCACGGGCGTCGACGCCTGTAGGGTCAAACGGACCGGTTGCGTCGTATCGTCGCACAAGAATAGCAGAATCTGCGGCCATTTTCTCGGCGATGCAGGCGATATTCACGTCTGCATTCCCATTCTTCTCAGCGGAGTTGTCGGAGGAGTAGTTCAGATAATAATAAAACGGAATGATGCCGAATCTCCTGAAGTTGCGAGAAAGCTGGGTAGAACTCAAGAGTATATCACGGAGGCTCAGCCGGTTTTAAGCAGCAAAAGAGCTATGCGCGCCTACAGGGAATTGTCTGTTAGAGACGCCCTGACCGAAACCTATAACAGACGATTTCTTCAGGAATCAGCTGATACGATCACCGCTGGAATCTTGAGACGAGGGTCTTTTGCCGCACTTCTGATGTGCGACCTCGATTTCTTCAAAGATGTCAATGACCAACATGGCCACGATGTCGGAGATATTGTTCTGAAAGAGACTGCCGGGTGCATCAAGAGAATTGTGAGGAGTTCTGACATTGTTGTCCGTTTCGGCGGCGAAGAGTTTCTGGTTCTCCTGATGGATATCAAATGCGGCGGCGCTTCAACTGTTGCTGAAAAGATCCGCACGGCAATAGAACATCACAAGGTGCCTATTGCCGGCGGCTTCCTCGCCAGGACTGTCAGCATCGGAATCTGCGAAATCCCGACAGACACCCACAGCTTTTGGGATGCCGTCAAATATGCAGATATTGCACTCTACAAAGCAAAAGAAACGGGCAGAAACAGGGTTGTTTGCTTCTCCGCCAACATGATTCCTGAGGAAGAGTAGCATCTCTTCGTCCGACACCAGAACCTTACAGCGACGGCTGTTTTGCTCCCGAGGCGGCTGTTTAACTGACTGCTGACTCTCCTTCTTCGCCGGTACGGATACGGATGGCATTTTCTACCGGCATGACAAGAATCTTGCCGTCGCCGATCTTGCCGGTCTTTGCCGCATGCATGATTTCATCAATTACCGGCTGCACCATGGCATCCGGCACGACAATTTCTATTTTCATCTTCGGCAGAAAATCGACCGTATACTCGGCACCGCGGTAGAGCTCCGTGTGTCCTTTCTGACGGCCGAAGCCTTTGACTTCGGTAATCGTCATGCCCTGCACACCGAGCGCTGTTAATGCGTCGCGAACCGATTCGAGTCGGAACGGCTTGATGATTGCCTCAATCTTTTTCATGTGAACCTCCTCTCAACATCAGAGAAGCGCTCAAGCGCAGCATAGTTGATAAGCGTCGACATTGCCTTGCTTTCGGTCTGCATTCCTGACTCTTCAAGTGCAGCTATCGGGTTCAGTCCGCCGACAACCACAACCCCGACTTTATCCAGACCGACCGGAACTTCCAGCAGCGGACGGTTCGGATTCCCGGTCATCAGCACGCCGCCGAACCCGAGATCGGCCATTCTGGCAGTGAGCCGCTGCGCCTCTTCAAGGCAGACGACCGGAATCTCGCGGAAGCTCGCCAGGATGCGGCCTCCCTCCGGCCGAAGCGCACCCAGCACATCGGTCATTTTGCTGCGGATAAAGATTTCCAGCGGATCCATCGACGACCCCTCATAGCTCACAAGCACAACAAAGCGCGATGGTTTGCCGTCGCGAATCTCCACAACCCCACCGAACCGGGAGTTGACCGAAATGCCGGCTTTCAGAAAAACGCTGTTAATAGTGACACTGCAGACCGTGCCGATTCCGGCCTTCCCCTCCGGGATAATCATATCGCCGATTCTCTCCCCGCTCTGCCTGAGAACAATCCGGTCACTCATCACAAACGGTGAGGAGAATACAGGGCTCATGATCTGCAGGGCTGTTTTCAGCTGGGATTCCGGCACATGCGAAATATTCAGAATCACGTTGCCGCTGAGCGATTCAGGATCAAAAGTGGTCTGGTAGGAAAGCGCTTCAATTTTGCTGCTCACAAAACCGACCCGCTCGGCAACATGAGATGCGGCGAGCTCGTCCCGTCCGCGCGGAGTAATGCGGCGACCTTCTTTCCCGAAGACTGTGGTGTAGCCCCGCTCATCCAGTATGCGGAGATGGTATCTGACTGTGCGATCGGTCAGGTCAACGCCATAGGATTTGAGCTTCCGGGAGATTTCACGTGACCCGGTTATCTCTTCCTGCTTGTTGAGAACCTTGAGTATAGCAAGCATCGTATCGTTCAAGAAAAACCTCTTGGTAATGGGAGCGGGGCTGTTGACGCAGCCCCGCTCCGGATTTTCTAGCTGAGCAGAATGCGCTCTGCCTCTTCCATGTCGGCTTCCATGACATAGGGAATGCCGGTCACTTCTGCGCACTCTTTCGTCAGAGATACGACATCGCCGCGGTCGAGATACGGCAATGCAAACTTGCGTGAGCCTGCCATTAGCTGCTGGAGGCCCTGTTTCAGACGATCGCAAAATGTATACATGGCGATGGCGCCGAGCGGAAGCTTGTTGATGTCCTTTCCATATTTATGCTTCAACGTCTCGTAAGTAATGAAAATCTTCTCGACGGAATCGCCGTGTTTTTTCATTTCTGCCGGCAGCTTCTCTTCCTTCAGCCAAGTTTCCATGTTCTTTCCGATAAATGCGGGAATCATCAGGGAGCGGCCCATGCAGACAGCCTTGAAGTAAGGTGCGCCGAGCGCAAGTGCCTTAAATATATGATCTTCAAGGGAGAATCCGCCTGCCATTGCGAGCGGCGGAACATACTTGCCCTTCGCGGCAAGCTGCGAGGCGAATTTGTAGGCTATGGACTGCAGGTAGATGGTCGGGATGCCCCATTCATTCATCATGCGCCACGGGCTCATGCCGGTGCCGCCGCCCGCGCCGTCAATCGTGAGCAGATCAACCTTCGCGTCGGAGCAATAGCGGAGTGCACGCGCGAGGTCGGTAATGCGGTATGCGCCGGTCTTCAGAGACACCGTCTTTGCGCCGCATGCACGATAGTAATCCACGGCCTTGATGAAACTGTCGTAGTTGACCATGCCGAGGCGCGAGTGGCGTTCGAACTCCTTGAACTCGCCCTCTTTGAACCCCTTCTCCGATACAGCATCATCCGGATTCGGAAGAACGATATAGCCGCGCTTGTAAAGCTCTTTTGCCTTTTCTATCTGTTTCAGCTTCACTTCTCCGCCGATGTCCTTGGCGCCCTGTCCCCATTTCAGTTCGATGCACTCAACGCCGAGCTTCTCGATCGCGTACTCAGCGGAGGCAAGCTTGGTGTCTTCGACGTTCTGCTGAAGGATGATTGCGCCGTAACCGTTGTACCATTCCTGAAAACGCTTTACACGGCGCTCAAGCTCAGGCGACTTGGTCACGCGGCCGTTCTTGTATTCGGACTTCATGTCCATGCCAACGACGTTTTCGCCGATAACAACCATGATGCCTGAGATGGCGCCGCCGATTGCGAGACCGTCCCAGTTGTCTTTGGCAATGTCGGTCGAGCCGAGTGCGCCGGTGAAGACCGGAAGCTGCAGCTTGATCTGCTTACCCATCGGGCCGCCGAGAACGGTTTCCGTACAAACCGCCGGGAATACCGCCTTGTCAGGGTCTGCCTCAATGCCGACGGCGCCCACACACGTTCCCTGGATGTTCAGGTGAGAATAATCGACCGGGTACGGCTTGGTTGCGCCAGCGGTAATTTTGCCGAACGGCATCGGATAGATGACTTCACGGCCGCGATAGGATGACTTGCCGATTTCGCACGGGCCGGGGCAGCCATCGAGACAGACGGAACAGATTCCGGAATACGGCGCCGCATCGGGAACACGATTCTTCGTGCCGGTTGCTGAACTTGCGTTGGGTTGACCTGCTAACATTGAACTACCTCCATTTAGTAATTTTAAATTTGAAACCACCAGCAATTCAGTATTACTAATGCTTTCAGGCAAAAAAATATCACGGGGCGAGAACGCCCGAAAATCAACAGCTGTGCTGAATCGGTCCGCGCTACGCGACTACCAGAAGCCGCGCCGTCTCACCTCCTTCGTTTCTCCATGCCGAAGGAGCCTGATCGGTAAAGTATACACTATCTCCGGCAACGAGTTTCTGCTCTCTATTGCTAACCACAACCGTCACAACCCCTTCCGCTATATGGTACAGTTCGGGCTTTCCATGCGCCGTAACGTGGCGGTTTAATGCCGCATTCGGCAAAAAAGTTATCATGTTCACCGCATAGCGGATATCGTCCAGAATCAGGCAGCTCACGACCCCCTCTGCAATCGATGTGCCGCGCGCCGCTGCATCGTGCCGGCTGATAAACCAGCGGCGAATGTCCTGCTGCCCTCCATCAAGAAACAGTCCGGGACTGACGCCGAGTGATGTGCAGAGATGAAGGAACGAATTCAGGGAAGGACTGATCTGGTTGTTTTCAAGCTGAGAAATAAAACTTGGGGTCAGGCCGACCTTGTCGGCAAGCTCTTTCTGGCTCATGTTGCGGCGCAACCGGGCCTCGCGCACCCTGCTGCCGATATCGTGCACCGCCTCTTTTTTCGTGGCGGTGACCGACACGCTCTCTCCGGAAACCTCGTACATATGAGGCTTGAACGCCTCGCGCTCCTGCCGGGAATCGAGCTTCAGAGCCTTGATAAAGAGCTTGTCCCGCCGCTTGTAGAGGTCGAGGACCACCTGCGTGATGTGGCGCAGATTTGCCTTGAACTTCGGACTGTGCGCCTCTTTTTCAAGAATCCAGTAAGCTACGGTGCCCAAGTCGTACAGACGCGGACACATATAGGTGAAAAAGCGATAGGTCTCGTCTTCACTTATCCAGAGGTCCTGCATGCCGGTAAGACTGTCGAAAATAGACCGCGCACCCGGCGGCAATTTGTCTTCGAGATCGTTGATAATCTGGGTCACTTCGTCTACATTTTTTGGACGCTCCACCCGTATCATGTTCAGATCCCGGGGTATTTTGTCGTAGAATTTTTTGAAGGTGAGGTCGTTTTTCCCTTTGCCCGCCGTAAAACAGTCGACAAAGGTAAACCTTTGCCAATCAATCACATCTGCTATTTTCTGCAACACGCTTTGAGGTGAGCGGTTGAAGCTGATGTAAACGACATGATGCAGTTCTGCGAATGACTGCCTGATGAAGTTCTTGATAAAGACATGGTAAAGCGTACCGGCCTCAACCTCCCAGACGACGTTGTCGCCCACGTAAATCGAGTCGATGATCGCATCAAGACTTGGTATGCCGGTCGAAACTTTTTCCATGGCAATCGGTTACCGAGTGTTTAAAATTTAGCTGAACTTAACTCGTCCTGTCAACAGGAAAATATGCGTTCAATTGAATGTTGACAAAGATTTTCGTCTCTTTTTATATTAAATAATTGCAGTTTGGCAATCGGTTACCGAAGAGAGCGTCCGACACCCGCATAAAGTGCCCGATGGTGTCGGCGCTTTTTTTGCCTTATAATGCAAGATATCTCAATAAGAGCAGAGGGAAAGGCTATGTGCAGACTGGCGGCAATTACGTCCAACGACTATTTCTCCCCGATGGAGAACATCCTCGCACTGGAAACCATGAAAGAGGGTCACGACGGCTCGGGGCTCGGTCTGACTCTCAAGGATCTCGGTGGTGAATTCGAGGGACTCAAACGGTATCCCATCCTCTCGGGCGTCGGATCGAAAAAAGGCATGGAGATGCTTGACAGTTACATGAAGAGAAAGGGCTTCAAGCTCATTCATAACTGGTCTCCGTCACTCAATCCGGTCAGGGGCATCGCTGCAAGGGAGTATTACTTTGCCCGCGCATATGCAGTGCCTGGAAGCTGCGCTGAAGGTTCGTTTTCCGACTGCGAAGATCTCCTGCTGAAGACCCGCCTGGAACTTCGCCACTTGGGTGAACCGGACCAGTCACTGTTCGTCTTCTCGTTTTATCCTGATGTCCTCACGCTCAAGGAAGTCGGCGATCCGCTGGAGGTCGGAGAGTTTTTCGGACTCGACCGCGGCGCGCTCAAATCGCGCATCTGCTTTGCGCAGGGGCGACAGAACACGAACTACGCAATTTATCTGTACGCGTGCCACCCGTTTTTCATCCAGGGATACTGCACGATGACCAACGGAGAAAACACCGCGTTTGTGCCTATTCGCGAGTATCTTGAGAGCCGCGGGATTCCGGGCTATATGGGCTATAACAGCGACAGCGAGGTCTTCGCGCACATCCTTCACTACACCGTTCGCCATCTCGGCATGCCGCTCCGCTACTACAAGGACGTCATCACTCCGCTGATGAAGGAATCGGAACTAGAAAAACGCTCCGACAAGGATGCACTGCGTCTGATGCGCCAGTCGCTCCGGCCGCTCTGCATCGACGGACCGAACTGTGTTATCGGCTTCACGCCCGACGGCACCACTTTCATGCTGCAGGATGCCAAAAAGCTCCGTCCCGGCGTCGTCGGCGGCGTCCATGGCAAGTATGCAATCATGTCGGAAGAGTGCGGCGTAGATTCCGCTGTTCCAAAGCGTGACCGTTCCACGGACGTCTTCCCGATGAAGTACGATATGGTCACAATCTCGCCGCACGCACAGGAGGTTACGGTATGGAACCAGCTGCAGGGATAACCCTCGACAATAATCACAAGCTCTCACTGAAAGAGCTCCCCTATCTTATCCGCTGGCGTGATGACCGCTGCAAGCGGTGCGGTCGCTGCACGGCAGTCTGTCCGGTCAAGGCGATTGAGCCCGGCGTGCGCGTCCAGCGCGTCACTTTTTCTGAAGGCCCTGTTCCGAAGCCCGGCTCGCAGCGGCGCGTAGTTCATGTGGTTGAGCAGGTACTCGACGCCGCACGCAACTGCGTCGGGTGCGCAACCTGCTCCCTTGTCTGCCCGAATGAAGCGATTGAGCCGGAACTGAATCCGAACAACAAAATTCTTCACTACAAGAACACAGGCGGCGACGGATACAAACGGGGCGGGCGCAGAAATGATCCGTCCATCTCGGTGCTCGACCGTCTGAAGTTTACGAGAATCTCGATGCTCACCGACCCGGCTCTTGACGCCGGACGTCATGAGTTCCGCGTTCGCAGCCTGCTCGGCAGAATCCTGCCTCCGGAAGAACTGCCACTCAAGGCGGTCGACGGCAGGCTGATTGTCGATTCCCGGGCCGGCCGCTTCATCCCGCCGGTCAGGGAAATATTCCCGATCATGATCGGATCCATGTCGGTCGGGGCGCTTTCACCGCCGATGTGGGAAGGTCTCGCCATGGGCATCGCATACCTGAACGAGGTCGAAGGACTTCCGGTCGTGATGGCATCCGGGGAAGGCGGCATGCCGCCGCGCCTGCTCCGCTCGCGTTACCTGAAATACTTCATCATCCAGATTGCGTCCGGCTACTTCGGCTGGGACGAAATCGTCCGTGCGCTCCCGCACATGGTCGAAGATCCGGCAGCAATAGAGATCAAGTACGGCCAGGGCGCGAAGCCGGGTGACGGCGGCCTGCTCATGGCCCAGAAGGTCCTGAAACTCATCTCGGGCATCCGCGGCGTTCCGCAGTTTGTCGACCTCGCGTCGCCGCCGACCCATCAGACCAAATATTCGATTGAAGAAGCGGTCGCCAAAATGATTCAGTCCATGTCCATGGCATGGGGTTTCCGTGTGCCGGTTTATCCGAAGATCTCAGGCACGAAAACAGCTCGCGCGGTTCTGAACAACCTGGCCCGCAACCCGTTTGCTGCAGCGCTCAGCATCGACGGCGAAGACGGCGGCACCGGCGCGGCATATAATGTTTCATTGGACAAGATGGGCCATCCGATTGCCTCTAACCTTCGCGAATGCTATCTCGACCTTGTCAGGCAGGGCAAACAGAACGAGCTTCCGCTCATTGCGGCGGGCGGGGTCGGCAAGCGCGGCAACCTTGCGGCCAATGCGGCAGCGCTCATCATGCTCGGCGCATCAGTCGTTTCTATCGGCAAATACATTATGCAGTCGGCGGCCAACTGCTTCGGAGACGAGCACAACCGCTGCAACCTCTGCAACACCGGCAAATGCCCGCGCGGCATCACCACTCAGGATCCAAAGCTCTATCGCCGCCTGGATGCCGACATCGTCGCCATGCGGACTGTCGAGGTCTTCAAGTCTGCAAACACCGAGCTTAAGAAGATTTTCGCCCCGATGGGAAGAAGCACTGAACTTCCAATCGGCATGTCGGACGGTCTCAGCATCGACGATAAGGCAATGGCAGAGAGGTTGGGTATAAGCTATGCGTGCTAAAAAAAATATGGAAGTGGAAAGTAAAAGACCGGAAACAAAGGCAAAGACGCTGCCCAGGAAAACGGTAAAAAAGACAGCCACTCCGATCAAGACGGCTCCTGCTCCAAAGCCGCAGTCCGCGGTAGAACACGTGAGCGACGGATGCGTTCTGATCCGCGGCATTGTGAACGGCCACCGCACTCCCTCGCGCATACTTGAAGAACAGATTCAGCAGATGATACAGGACGGCGCACGGAATGTTATCGTTGATGCGGATGGGCAGCACGGCATCGGCGGCCGCATCTGGCCGCGCGAAGATGCAGTAAAGATCACCATCCAGGGCACTGCCGGGCAGCGTGTCGGAAGCATGGGCTTTGACGGCACCGAAATCGTCGTCAAAGGCAGCTCATCCGACGATATAGGCTGGATTAACTGCGGTGCCAGGATTACCGTCCTTGGCGACGTTACAAACGGCGCATTCAACGCGGCTGCACAGGGCATCCTTTACGTGCAGGGCAGCGGCGGTGCGCGCTGCGACACCATGACGAAGCGAAACCCGCGCTTTGAGCCGCCGCAATCATGGTACTTCCGCAATGTCGGCGACTCCTTTGCCGAATTCAAGGCAGGCGGGATTGCGGTTGTCTGCGGAGTGAATCCCCGCAATCCGGACAATATCCTCGGCTACCGTCCCTGCGTAGGCATGGTCGGCGGCACTGTCTATTTCCGTGGCAATATTCAGGGGTACAGCGAGCGCGACGTCAAGTTGCTCGACCTGAGCGATCAGGACTGGGAGTGGCTCACCGCCAACATGAAGCCCTACCTCGAAGCCATCGAGCGCACCGAGCACTACGGTGAACTGACCAGGTCGATCAACGACTGGAAAAAGCTCGTTGCCTTCACCCCACAGGAGAAGGCCCAGAAGAAGAAATACAAGATCGACATCAAGAACTTCCGCAAGGTCGGCTGGGACAAGGAAGTCGGACAGGGCGGCATTTTCGCCGAGTTCGTTGACCACGACCTCAGCCTGCTGCCGTATGTCACCACCGGCAACGACCGCCGCAATAAGCCGATCTGGGCAAACGACAAGTACGCCCCGCCCTGCGCGGCCGGCTGTCCGTCGCACATCCCATCGCACAAGCGCGCCACCCTCATCCGCGAAGGCAGGCTGGCAGACGCCATCTCGCTCGTGCTTGAGTACAGCCCGCTCCCGGCAACGGTCTGCGGCACCATCTGCCCGAACCTCTGCATGACGAGCTGCACCCGCAGTCATCTTGACGCACCGCTCGCCATCGACAAGCTCGGCAAGCTCGCGCTCGACATACCGGCCCCGAAAAAGGCCGACCCGACCGGCCACAAGGTCGCGGTCATCGGCGGCGGCCCGGGCGGCATGAGTGCAGCATGGCAGTTGGCGCTCAAGGGTCACACCGTATCGCTCTACGAAGCCTCCGCAAAACTTGGCGGCAAGATCGAGATGTGCATTCCGCACGAGCGTCTGCCGCAGGAGATTCTGCAGAAGGAAATTTCGCGCTTCAAGGAACTGGGCGTCACGCTGCACCTGAACACCACCGTCGACCAGAAACTCTTTGAAGAGATTTACAAGAACAACGAGATCGTCATCGTCGCCATCGGTGCACACCAGCCGCGCAAGATCGCGTTTCCTGGGTCCGAGCAGATCACCTCTGCATACGACTTCCTCCGGTCCGTGAACATGGGCAGCGCACCCGACCTGAAGGACAAGAAGGTCGTTGTCATCGGCGCGGGTAACGTCGGCATGGACGTTGCGATTGAAGCTTACAACTGCGGCGCTTCCGAAGTTACCGCAGTGGACATCCAGAAGCCTGCGGCATTCGGCAAGGAGATGCAGGCTGCCACTGCCAAGGGCGCACAGATCGTCTATCCGAAGTTCACCGAGCGGTACGATGCTGCTGCGAAGAAGCTCTGCTTCAAGGACGGTTCTTCGATGGATGCGGACGTGGTCTTCATGTCCATCGGCGATGTGCCGGTGCTCAGCTTCCTGCCGCCTGACGTGCATGTCGAGAAGGGATGGCTCCAGGTCAGCGACCTCGGTCAGACCACCGATGTGAAGGTCTACGGCGTGGGCGACGCAACCGGCCTCGGGCTGGTAACGCACGCCATCGGTCAGGGCGCTATTGTGGCAGACGTAGTCCACTACCAGATGGCCCATGCCCCCCGCGCACCCGAGATGAAGCAGAAGATTGCGTATGAGCGCATCAAGACCCAGTACTACGAGACCTGCAAGCTTGAGTTCGAACTGAACGCAGAGGGCAACCGCTGCATGTCGTGCGCCAGCTGCCGCGACTGCCGCATGTGCGAAAACACCTGCTACGAGCAGGCGATCAGCCGTATTGATCTCGGCAATGCCCGGTATGAGTATGTGGTTGATGAAAACAAGTGCATCGGCTGCGGATTCTGTGCGGGCATTTGCCCGTGCGGTGTGTGGGAGATGGTTGAGAACGTTTAGCAGGGTGCTGAAAAACTCTTGGTGCAAAATGCTCTGCTAAAAACGACTCTCTCAGAGGCTCAAGAATCGAATAACTCGGGGCAATCCATGTCAGATACATCCCCGAAATTGACCCTGCTGAGCCGAGGAGGGATTTTTTCAGCAGCCTGTTAGGACTCTTTTTAGGATTCATATTAAGAAGACCGGATAGTCGCTGAATGCCGTCCGGCCTTCTTCTGTCGTCTATCGCAAGAATCCGTTCAGTTTTTTTTAGCCCACATAATTCATAAACTTGGGGCAAGAGCAGTTTTTGGAGTTGAATGCTTGTTGAAGACGGGATAAATGTTGAGAACCGCCCTTGGTACCCAT
>WSNO01000030.1 GCA_009773415.1 Nitrospirota bacterium
TTTTGCCACGGGTGGGTATTTGGTCAAAGACGGCAACAGGCGTATCTTGAAACTCTGCCTTGCCATGAAACGCCGTCAGTGGTTTGAAGGTTTATGGGGCAGGTCCAAGTCTTTCAACCTGCCCGTTTCTTTCCCTTCGCTTCTCTAATGACAATTCCGGGTTTATGCGAGACTACTGACCGATTACCTGCTCATAGGCCCAGTCGAGCCACTCAAGACATACTGCAACATCATTCGTTGCAACCGTCGGTCCGCACCAGATGCGGAAGCCTGTAGGTGCCGCTTTATACGCATTAATATCGTATGCAACGCCTTCTGATGCGAGCAGCTTCTCGATCTTCCTTGCAGTCGCCTTCTGATCATCTGCAGAAAGCGAGGTAAACTTCGGATCGACTACCTTCAGACAGACCGATGTGTTGGAGCGGATTGCCGGATCTTCCGCCAGAAAGCCGAAGTATTTGCTGACGGACACCCATTTTTCGACTGCTGCGAGGTTGTCGTTCGAGATTTTCATCAGGCCCGGCAGTCCGCCCTGCTGCTTCGACCACTGAAGAGCGCAGAGCCAATCCTCCACGCACAGCATCGACGGGGTGTTGATCGGCGAGCCGTTGAAGATATCCTCGTTGAGCTTGCCGCCCTTCTTCATTCTGAAGATTTTCGGCATCGGCCATGCAGGATCATAGCTTTCGAGCCGCTCAACCGCTTTCGGCGACAGTATGAGCATGCCGTGTCCGCCTTCGCCGCCAAGGCACTTTTGCCACGAGAAAGAGAGTGCATCTATTTTGGACCACGGAATGTCCATCGCAAAGAGCGCGCTGGTGGCGTCGCACAGGGTGATACCTTTTCTGTCGTCCGGAATCCAATCTCCGCTTGGAACCTTTACCCCGGCGGTCGTACCGTTCCAGGTGAACACGACATCGTTGTCAAAGTTCACTTTTCTGAGGTCCGGCAATTGGCCGTAAGGCGCTTCATAGACGTTGGCATTGAGCTTCAGCTGCTTGGTAATATCCGTTGCCCAGTCCTTGCCGAAGCTTTCCCAGACAAGCACATCTACCGCTTTCGGGCCGAGAAGCGACCACATGGCGCATTCGAAGGCGCCCGTGTCAGAGCCGGCAAAAATACCAACTTTATAATCAGCCGGAATACCGAGGATCGGTTTGATGTTGTCGCATGCTGCCTTCAGCTTCTCTTTGCCTACAGCGGCTCGGTGCGAGCGGCCCGGCAAATAGCCGCCAAGCTCCTGAAGCGACCATCCTGGATGCTTGGTGCAGGGACCGGAACTGAAATTCGGGACAGCAGGTTTTTTTGCAGGCTTCTCTTTCATATCACAACTCCTTTATATTGACTGTGGTTGATTTAAACTTCAAGCGCATACTCGCAGCGCAATCACTTTGCATACCTTCGATAAACATATCAAGGCAGTTATTTCGAGAAACATGGCGAAAAACCAAACAAACACACCGGACAACCGTACCGAGTACTCTAAAGTGTGCTGTTATTATAAATCAAACACTGAAACTCCTGTACAGCAGGGCAGATACGCCCCCTCTGCAATCAAAAGAGCATGGACATGATAGAATGCCTTATTGGAGCATGGTTCGGTAATGCATAATGAGCAAAGCAAAGAGAGCCGGCCGGTATGTTCGGCTTTTTATGGCATGCTGAAATCGGCCGTAGGGCATCCAGTGGGATTGCGATGATATATCAAGACACTTCTTTTTCTGACTAATCGCTCACATGGCGATTGCATCTCTTCTCGGTCTGCTCTTCCCGCAGCGCTGTCCGCTCTGCGACACGCAGGCTCATTCTTCACGAGCGGTTCCCATTTGCGAGTCCTGCTGGGCAACCATCCGGCACTACACGGGACCGGCATGCAGTCTCTGCGGATTGCCCGCCGTATCTCATCATACGGAACGCTGTCAGGAGTGTGTTTCCAATCCGCCGGCGTTTGTTTTCGCGCGATGTTACGGAATCTATGAGGGCGTCCTGAAAGAAGCAATCCATTTTCTGAAATTCAACGGCATGCGCAGACTTGCAAAGCCTCTCGCAGCATTGCTCTGTGAACTTCCCTTGCCGGCAGTTGATGCTGTTGTTCCCGTTCCGCTCCATATAAGTCAGCTCCGGAAGCGCGAATTCAACCAGACGGCTCTCATCGGGAAACATCTTGCCGGACATCTGCGAATTCCGCTTCGGACAGATCTGCTGATGAAGACAAAAGAAACCGCCGCCCAGATCAATGTCGACAGAAAGGAACGGCTCAGAAATCTCAAAAAAGCGTTCGCCGCTTCCAAAGATGCTTCGGGGCTTCGCATCCTTGTGATTGACGACGTCGTTACCACAGGAGCTACCGCACGCGAGAGCGCGAACGCCCTGAAAAACGCCGGCGCCAAAGAGGTCTTTGTAGTCGCCCTTGCCCGCTCGCTGCCGAAATATTAAGCGCTTCAGCTTGCAAACTTTCCGGCAGAATTGTTATTATTTATGTCTTGAGTCTGGACCGCCGAAGTGGTGGAACTGGTAGACACGCACGTTTGAGGGGCGTGTGGGGCAACCTGTGCGGGTTCGAGTCCCGCCTTCGGCACCATTCTTATCAAAGAGAAAACCGTATGCCGGCGATGCGGTTTTTTTTTGTTCCTCATTCCTGTTAGCATATCAACTCGCAGCAATCACCTTATCTGTCCATTCAGGAGGTTCTCATGTTGCTTGACGTAAACATTGACGGCGCTTCGGAGACATTTCAGATTGCTGATGCCTATCGTCCCGATCTTTCGGCAATTTCAGCGCGGATTGAACAATTGGCAAACACCAAGGGACTCAGCGTTGCATCTCTTGATATGAGCGGGCTGATTCAGGCCATGATCAAGGGAATTGCCGGCTGTGAGCGCGGATGCCCTGCGGATGCAAAGGGGCTCACTGCCAGAGGATACAAAGGGTTTGAGCTTAACTATGTAGAGGGCGGGATTTTGACTGCACGATCTGTGGTCGGAAGCGGCAACCGGCTGACGGTCAAAATGTTTCCTGATTTTTGATACCGTCCGGGTCGCGGAAAAATCTCGCTATCGGAGAAGCCTGTTAGCCCAAGACATAAATTCGGCAAGGCTGAAAACCTGAATGTTCTTTGCAGTCCCTGCTGCGTACTTACTTTTTTCAGCACACTCCCGGAGCCATCTGAGTGCTCCATCCTTGAATCCGCCCCCGTCGATAATAATAACGATTCGGTCTTCCGGCATCGCTTCGACAGCATTTAAGTATAGATACGGCAGTTTTTCATCAACCGACCCGGCAGACTGCTGCCACTTGCATTCAATACGCATGGTAAAGCCGTGTCGCTCCGATATCGCCAGAAACTCCGTGGTGCCGCTATGCCCATAAATTGAAACATACGGTGCATTTGTCAACAGTAACTCCTTGCCGTACAGATCCAGCCGGTCTTTCCATTGCTTGTATTTGACGAGCTGAAACCCCTTGGCAAGAAATATCTCCTGAACCGTCTTCTCCAGAAGGTTTCCTCCAATGTTCGCTAAAGCGCCCTGCTTTTTCACTCTTTCATTCTCCGCATATCCGGAATCAGCTCATCGAGACACCTGCCACGCAGCGTCCTTAAGTATAAAAACTGCCGCCGGAAAAGTGAAGGGAGCGATAGAAATAACTGCGGAACCACGCGTCCCGTCAAGTGAGCCAACACCGCTAACATATCGGATTGTCTGCAATATCAGTGCTTTACACATAACAATGCTTGTATGATAATGTATCTGCATATTGACAAACGTCATATGAAACGATTTTCCCTGATAAACAGTCTTCTGCTCGCGGTTCTCGCGGTGGCCGTCATAGCGGCTCTCGTGGCCGCATGGGAGCCGATTGAGCGACTTGAATTGAAGCTCTATGACCTGCGCGCATCACTCACCTCAAAAAGCAGCCTTACATCTGTTGTTATTGTCAGCATTGATCAGGAGAGCGCAAACCGCCTCGGTGGCTGGCCGTGGCCGAGAACCTATTTTGCTCAGGCGATTCATCAGTTGCAGGAGCGCGGCGCGAAACAGATCGGCCTCTCGGTCCTTTATGCTGAAAATGATCCGAACCCCGGTCTGTGGGAAATTCGGGACATCATTCGCAAAATAGAGACCGACCCCGGCTTGTTACGTCCCGGGCAAATCACTGCGCTGTTTCCACAACTGCAGGAAACCGAAAAACGGCAGATACGAAAAGCCATCGTCAGCTCATCACTTTCAGCCCTCAGGAATGTTGTTCTCCCGCTCCTGAAAGAAGCGGAAAAGCGGATTGACTCCGACACTGCGCTCCTCAGCGCCCTTGCCGCCGCGCCGAATGTTGTTCAGCCGATAGCCTTTATTCTTGGAGATGGCGGAGCCAAAAGAAATCCTCCTGTTCCGGACTATCTTCAGCGCAATTCTCTTCCGGCCAGCGGAACAGAACGATTCAGCACGTCTGATACGCTGTCGGCTCCACTGCCGGAGTATGCACGGCTTGCGGCTGCTCTCGGACATATCAATGCCTTGCGCGACTCTGACGGCATCGTCAGAAGCGATCTCCTTTTTATTGCCTTCAACAACAGCCTTTATCCGTCTTTCGGCCTGCAGCTCGCTCTGAAGGAGCTGAATCTGTCGCTTCATGATGTCAGGATCGAAGAAAACCGGGTTATCCTCGGCGACCGTATCCTTCCGCTGATTGAAGGCAAGAAAGTCCAGATTGTTCCGCGCACGGCATCAGCATATCCCATCGTATCGTTTGCCGATCTTGTTGACGGAAAGGTTGATGCCAATGCATTCAGAAACAAGATCGTCCTTATCGGGCACCGCCACAGCATGCCGCTTGAGATGCTCCCCGCTCAGCCGGTCGGCATGCTGCCTTCCGTTGATGCCATAGCACATGTTGTCGACGTTGTTCTGAGCAAATCATTCGTGAGCCGGCCGGCGTGGGCGGTTGCCGCCGAGGCCTCTGTCATTGCCCTTCTTGCGCTGATGCTTGCTGCTTTCTGGAGCGCACGGCTGCAGCTGGCGCTTATCACCTCCCTTGCCATCCTCTTCATATGGACCGCCATATCTTTTTCGCTCTTCCTGACTCAGGGTGTGTGGTTAAAAATTGCACATCCGATGGTGTTCTTCGCGCTGGCGCTCGGAGTGCTCTTCATCCGTACTGCATTGGTGCCGCAGCGTTCCGAAGATGCTGTCGGTTCGGAATTTTTCGATACCACTGACTTCAGGGTTCGCTTTGCGGCAAAAACGGATACCGGAATGGTGCGCGATCGGAATGAAGACAGCTACTGCGCAGACAAACATCTCGGACTGCTCGCCGTTGCCGATGGGGTGGGCGGCCGCGCATCCGGAGCGGTCGCAAGCCGAATGACCGCGGACCTCGTTACTGAAAACCTCAAAAAAGGCTTTCCGGACGTCTCTGATGCCGTCAAACTAACGCGCTCCGATCTGTCCGAAACAACAAAGTCCCTCGGCATGGCGGTTATGGCAGCAAACAAAAGCGTTCACGCGACGGCTGAGCTCAATCCGCAACTCCGGAATATGGGGACCACGCTTACCGCCATGCTGTTTGACGGCAACCGGGCAAGCATCGCCCATGTGGGGGACTGCAGAGCCTACCTCATTCGCCATATTTCCATAGAGCAGCTGACCGACGATCACACGGTGGCGGTCGAGCATTCAAAAAGAGGGCTTTCAGAAGACATGGCTCAAATGCGCCACGTGCTGACCAGAGCAATCGGCATTACGCCGGACATTGTTCCCGATGTTGATGAACTTACCCTTACAGATGGCGATATCCTCCTCATCTGCTCAGACGGGCTTTTCAACATGGTATCTGACGGTGAGATTCTGGCGGTTGTCAAAAGCACGGGCGATCCGTTCCGGGCCTGCACCCGCCTCGTAGAGCTCGCAAACAGCAACGGTGGTCACGACAACACAACCGTAGTTGTTGCATATATTGAGAAAAGACGTTAAGCTTGTCCAGAGTGCGGAATAAAGGAGGATAAAGCATGGCTAAGCTGGTTCTCAGATTCAAAGATGCTGTCCTGAAAGAACTCACGATTGAGAAAGACCATGTAATGCTCGGCAGAAAGCCGGAAAACGATCTTGCGATCGATAATCTTGCAGTATCAGGGTACCACGCCAAGATCCTCAGAGAAAATGACCAGTATGTCCTTGAAGACATGGGCAGCCTGAACGGCACATACGTCAACGGTGAGCGCATCACCCGCCGCACACTCAAAAGCGGCGAGCAGATTCTCATCGGCAAGCATACCATTGAATTTATCGCTCCGGAAGTAAAGGTGGAAGAACCCGCTCAGCGCCCGAAAGCCATGGATGAGACCGTCGTGCTCGACCCGCGCCTGCAGCAGCAGCTCCTCGGCCGCGTGGTGCCGGAACATCGCGGGGCAGCGATCAGCCCTGAAAAGTCAGATGTTCTCGGCGGCTTTGTGGTGATTGAAGGCTCCAGTGAAAAGAAGGAATTCGAAATGCGTGATCGTGTGACCACAATCGGAAAAGATTCATCAGCCAGCATCCGCCTTCGCGGTTTCTTTACGCCGAAGATTGTCGCTCTCGTGAACCGGAGAAAGGAAGGCTACTTCATCAGCCCTGCGGCAAAAAACAAGCTCCCCAAGGTTAACGGGATTGAGATTGCAGAGCGATACGACCTCAAGGACGGTGATATTGTGGAAGTTCCGGGCCTGAAGCTTCAGTTTTACGTCAAGGGAGCTTAACGGACCCGCATGGATATCCGTCGACCAGACGTTCCCATTCCGCAGGTCGGCAAGTACGAAGTCGACCGGGAGATCGGCAAAGGCGGCATGGGAACCGTCTATCTCGGCTTCGACCGCTATCAGAACCGTGATGTGGCTATCAAGGTTGCATCGACTGCCGACATCGCTGATGAGGCCTACCTCCAGAAGTTCCAGAAAATGTTTTTTAATGAGGCCCGCATCGCCGGAATGCTCAACCATCCGAACATTCTGCCGGTGTACGATGCTGGGGTTGACGGGCCGCACCACTACATCGTTATGGAGTATGTCCCCGGCAGCAAAACTCTGAAGGATCACTGCAAGCCGGATTCGCTCCTGCCGGTTGAGCAGGTGGTCGAAATCATCTTCAAATGCTGCAAAGCGCTCGACTATGCACATCGACAGGGCGTTATTCATCGCGACATCAAGCCCGGCAATATTCTGCTTACCGAAACAATGGACATCAAGATAAGCGATTTCGGCATAGCGCAAATCGTGCGTTCCGACACGACCCAGCCGGCAGGGTTAATCGGCTCCCCTGCCTACATGTCTCCCGAACAGATACGGGAAGAGGTGCTTACACAGCAGACCGATTTCTTTTCACTCGGTGTTCTCATGTACGAATTGCTCACCGGTCGCTCGCCGTTTCATGCGGATATCTTTTCCGGCGTCGTCCGCAAGATTCTGTATGAAGAGCCTCTCCCTTTGCGCTTTTACCGCTCAGATATACCGAAAACTCTTGAAATCATCGTCACCAAGGCTCTCAGCAAGCGGCTCAATGATCGATACAGGACCGGCACACAGTTCGCCACTGATATCAGCCTCACCTACATCAATCTCAAGGAATCCGAGGAGAAGATTGATCAGACTGAAAAGTTCAATATTCTCCGGAAGCTGACCTTCTTTCGTGAGTTCATCGATGGTGAAATATGGGAAGTACTCCGAGCCATGGTCTGGCGAGAATATCCGCCGAATGCGCGAATCGTCACAGAGGGATCGGTGGATGAAACCTTTTACATCATCGTCAATGGCCAGGTCTCTGTCTGCAAGGCAGAAAAAAACGTGGCGGTTCTGGTCGAAGGTGGCTGCTTCGGAGAAATGGGTTATCTGACCAAGGAAAAGCGCACCGCCAGCATTCTCTCGCTTACGGATGTTGTCCTGCTCGAAATGAACAGTTCCGCGCTCGAACAGGCGTCGCCCGGCTGTCAGCTCCGCTTCCACAAAGTCTTTCTGAAAACCCTGCTGGAGCGCCTTACTGAATCCGCCGACAAGTCCGGAAGGGCTTATCCGTAAAAGGGTCTGAGATCTCTCCCATTGCATCGGCAGCATGAGCCGAATGCTCTAATCGCAATCATCTGGCGCTCATCCCGAAATTGTCATTAGTAGCATTTATAGGTTTCCGTCACTGCAGCGCTTATGTCGGGAGTCTTTATTTTGTTACTCCGACTTGTTCGGAGTCCTTCCTGCCGCTGCTATTCGGTGGGAAAATACCGGACGGATTAGGTACATGCGTTCGACGGAGCTCGCGCCGAGGGTAACGTAAGGAAAAAAGGCATAAAAAAGTGGTGCTTGCTCCTCTTATGCGTCTTCAGCTCGGCGGTCTGCACATCCTGGGACATACGACTCGAGACTCTTACGTCTGAAACCTTACGTCTTGAGACTTTACAACCTTTCTGCCGAGCTTTTTAAGGAACAAGACCACCACTTTTTCTGGAAGTCTCTCTTTGATTAACTTATAGCACCTTTTAAAGTGCGTGTCAAGCGTTTTTTTCCTGATTGTCAAGGCAAAGTAGAAATGTCCGGTTTTCGGCAAAGTAGAAATGTCCAGATTATAAGGCAACCGACCAAGCTGGTTTTTTACGCGCCCTTGTCTTATAACGGCTTGGAGGATTGGGGGAGCTTCTCTTCGTATTGCTGGCATACTGCTCAAAACAAAACGCCCCGCTCTGATGCCCCTGCGCCGGGCTATCTGCTCCCGCAATTTGGAATTGCCTACGATTCCGGAAAGAAATCCATCTTCGCCTTCAGCGACGCTGCGATAAAGGCGGTAAAGAGCGGGTGCGGTTCACGCGGGCGTGACTTGAACTCCGGATGGAACTGGCAGCCGAGAAACCACGGATGGTCTTTCAGTTCGATAATCTCGCACAGTTCGCCGTCAGGCGAAATGCCGCTCAAAATCACTCCGTTCTGGGACAGCACTTCACGGTATTGATTGTTGAATTCATACCGATGGCGGTGGCGCTCAGAAATCTCCTTTGCGCCGTATGCCGCAAACGCATGTGTCTCTTCCTTCAACACACACGGATATGCGCCGAGCCGCATGGTGCCGCCCATCTGCGAATCAGCTGTACGTTCCTCAATGGTTCCGGTTCGATGGTTATACCACTTTTCCATGAGGTAGATAATCGGGTTCGGTGTAGTCGGATCGAACTCCGTGCTGTTGGCATTCAGTCCGCACAGGGTACGGGCAATCTCGATAACCGCAAGTTGCATGCCGAGGCAAATGCCGAAATACGGAACCTTCTTTTCGCGGGCATATCGAACAGCCTGAACCTTGCCTTCAATTCCGCGTATGCCGAATCCGCCCGGCACCAGGATGCCGTCAACATCAGCGAGCAGCTCTTCAGCTCCCTTCTTCTCAATCTCCTCGGCATTGGTCCACTTCAGATTTACGCGGGAGTTATTCGCGATGCCGCCGTGGATAAGGGCCTCTTCAAGGCTTTTGTATGAATCTTTCAGGCCGACATATTTTCCGACAATTGCTATTGTCGTTTCATGTTTCGGATGTTTGATGCGTTGGACGACATTTTCCCACTCATCAGTATTCGGCGGGGTGACATTCAGCTGGAGCTTCTTGTCGATAAGCCGGTCGAGCCCTTCAGCCTTCAGGGACAGCGGAACTTCATAAACAGTATCAAGATCCAGCGCAGCTATGACTGCGTCTGTATCAAGGTTGCAATGAATGGCGATTTTTCGTTTCATTTCAGGGGGCAGCGGCCGCTCGGTTCTGCAGAGCAGCACATCGGGCTGAATGCCGATTTCACGCAGTTCATTGACACTGTGCTGCGTCGGTTTTGTTTTCATTTCCCCGGCTGCTCTGATAAACGGTACAAGGGTAAGATGCGCATACAGCACGTTTTCCTTGCCGACGTTGTAGCGGAACTGCCGGATGGCTTCAAGAAACGGCAGGCTTTCGATGTCGCCGACCGTACCGCCGATTTCCACAATCAAAATATCAAGGTCTGAAGTAGCGGCTGATTTAATTGCCTCTTTAATCGCATCGGTGATATGAGGAACAACCTGTACTGTCGCCCCGAGATAGTCGCCGCGCCTCTCTTTCGTTATAACATTATAATAAATCTTTCCGGTTGTATAGTTATTGACAACCGTGGCACGAAAGCTTGTGAACCGCTCATAATGGCCAAGATCGAGGTCAGTCTCGCAGCCGTCATCGGTGACGAATACTTCACCGTGTTCAAACGGGCTGAGCGTACCGGGGTCTACGTTAATATAGGGGTCGAGCTTCTGGATCGCGACCCGCAGCCCCTTTGCTTCAAGAAGCGCCGCCATTGCCGCAGCAGCAATGCCTTTGCCGAGAGCTGAAACTACTCCGCCGGTGACGAAGATATACTTAACCATTGCCTTACCCTCTCCAGATCTTCAGGCGTATCCACGCCGATAGTATTGAAATCGGTGATGCCGACCTTTATGGCTATGTTCTGTTCGAGGGCCCTGAGCTGTTCCAGTTTTTCGGTCTGCTCCAGAGGCGTCGGGAGCATTTTAGCAAAACGCTCAAGCGTTCCCCTGCGATACGCATATATGCCGTAATGTTTGTACATGATAACATCCGCAAGCTGTTCATCGGAGAAGGTTGTTCCCCAGCGT
Organism: Nitrospirota bacterium; assembly: GCA_009773415.1. Lineage (GTDB taxonomy): Bacteria > Nitrospirota > Thermodesulfovibrionia > Thermodesulfovibrionales > Dissulfurispiraceae > JAAYUK01. The sequence goes on from WSNO01000030.1 coordinate 10,631, forward strand.
GCAAACAAATCCCTGTGATACGGAATCGGTGCGCGTGAGAAATAAAGAGCATACCCATCATGGCTGAAGACGGTCTTTACCACGTTCGGATTGAACAGGTCTTCGGCTTTGTCTATACGCTTCACAAGCGTGCCGATTTCAGCCTTCGGATCCTTCATAACCGAAATAACTTCATCTACCATTGCCGGATTCAGCAGGGGTTCATCCCCCTGCACGTTTACGATAATATCATCGATTCCGAGGAACATCCCGCCGGCCATGATTGTCTGAACCGCCTCGGCTATTCTGTCCGTACCGGACTGGTGGGCATCGGAGGTCATTACGGCTGCCCCGCCGAAAGCCCGCACCGCTTCAGCAATCTGTTCGCTATCGGTTGCAACAAACACCGCCTGCGCCCGTTTTGCACGGGCAGCATTTTCGTACACATGCTGTATCATGGGCTTACCGGCGAGAGAAGCGAGGGGTTTCCCGGGGAAGCGCGAAGCTCCGAAGCGCGCAGGGATAACCACAATAGCAGGCATAACGCATTTATGATAACATAAAAGACGTTTCACCGCTCACGCCATGAAAAGACAAAAAATTCAGATACCTTTATGGATCTTGGCTGCCCTGGGCTCGGGAATACTGCTCATTCTCGCTTTCCCGACGTTTAACCTTTATCCCCTTGCATGGTTCGCATTTGTTCCTCTTCTGTTAAGCCTGTATTCCATGGATAACCGCCAGGCGTTCCGCGCCGGCTTTCTTTTTGGCGTTGTCTCCTTTTTCGGCACCACATACTGGATCTATCATTCCGTAAATCACTACGGCTCCATTCCGTTTATTCCAAGCCTGCTGCTAGTGTTCGCTCTTTGTCTTTATCTGGCACTGTATCCGGCGCTTTTTTCTATTCTGTTCGCGTCGCTTATTAAGCGTTCCTCGCTTCCGGCGGTGTTGCTCGCGCCTCTGTTCTGGACGGTCTGCGAATTTGCCCGTTCCTACGTGTTCACAGGATTTCCCTGGTCGAGCCTCGGATACTCCCAGTATAGTTTCCTTGCTGTGATCCAAATTGCTGATATTACCGGAATATATGGCATTTCATTTCTGGTGATGGCGGTAAATGGCGCTATTGTGGATGCCTTTCTTCTTAAACGCAGACAAGAAGAAAAGCCTCTCTTTCCGGCCATGCCTACATATGCCGGATCGATAGCTCTTGTTTTTTTTCTTATATTCACTTTTGCCTACGGTTTCTGGCGGCTTCATCAGGACCGCACATCCGGTTCGGTTCAGGTAGCTATAGTACAAGGAAATATTGAGCAGGATAAAAAATGGGACCGCTCTTTTCAGAACTATGTCATCAAAACCTATCGGGATCTTTCGGAGCGGGCGGCACAGACAAAGCCCGATCTTATCGTGTGGCCAGAGTCGGCCATCCCTTTTGTCTTCGGCCGCGACAAGGAAATGACGAGCGAACATGTTGCGTTTCAGAAAACGCTTGACTCTTATCTGCTGTTTGGAACTGTTCTCCAGAAAGACCAGAAGCAGAATTCCTATTCAAACGGTGCCGCCCTGCTCAGTAAAGATGGATCGCTCTCGTATATCTATGATAAAATACATCTTGTTCCGTTTGGCGAGTATGTTCCTCTCAGGCCGCTTCTCTTCTTTGTTGATAAACTCGCCTATGGGATAGGTGATTATGTTGCGGGCAACAATTATATCCGGGCAGTAACTCCTTTCGGCAGTTTCGCGACGCTCATCTGTTATGAATCCGTTTTTCCTGGGCTCGTACGCAAATTTTACATCCGCGGCGGCGACTTTATGGTTACCATTACTAATGATGCCTGGTTTGGCACAACCAATGGTCCTTATCAGCACTTCAGCATTGCGGTTTTCCGTGCCGTGGAAAACCGCAAACCGATGGTAAGGGCTGCAAACAGCGGTATTTCCGGTTTCATAGACAGTAACGGAAAAATTTCAGGAACAACAGCATTAATGACGAGAACCGTCATAACCGAAAAGATCGGTCTCGATAAAACCCTGTCCTTCTATACAAAGTTCGGCGATCTTTTTTCGTTTTTCTGTATAGCATTCACTCTTCTTATTTTTTTCAGAAAAAATAAACTGTAGTTTTTTGTGGAGGATTACCGAATGATTACTCATGCAGAAATGCAGGAACATCTCAGAACGCTGAAAGAGCGTATTTCTTCGCTTCGAGGTTATCTTTGATGTCGCTCAACTGCAAAGTGAGCTTGATTTAATAGATCAGGATCTGACCAGAGAAGAGATATGGTCGGATCCTGAAAAATCCAGAGATCTTCAGAAAAAAAAGACTCAGCTGAGCAATACGCTGCAACCGGTTGAAGAATCATATCGGAAAGCCGTATATCTTGAAGAATCCCTTGATATTCTGACGGAAGATGGAGGTGACGTTTTTTTTGCAGAGTTTTTGGAAGAGATGAAGGAACTTGCACAAAAAATAGATTCTCTCGAATCACGACTTCTCCTCTCTGGAGAAACAGATCACAACAACGCTATCGTCATCATTCATCCCGGTGCAGGCGGCACTGAAAGCCAGGACTGGGCTCAGATGCTGATGCGTATGTATTTAAGATGGGCTGAAATTCATGGATATTCTACTGAAATAATTGATCATCAGGCTGGGGAAGAAGCCGGTATCAAAGGCGTTACTTTCAGTGTCTCAGGAGCCTTTGCATATGGCTATCTCAAGGCGGAAGCCGGCGTACACCGTTTGGTACGCATTTCACCATTTGATGCCAATAAACGCCGCCATACTTCTTTCAGCGCTGTACTCGTCTATCCTGAAATAGAAGACGACGTCGCTATTGAAATTCGGGAAGAGGATCTGAAAATAGATACCTTTCGTGCATCGGGAGCAGGCGGCCAGCATGTAAACAAGGTTTCATCCGCTATCAGACTGACTCATATTCCATCCGGCATTATCATTACCTGTCAGAGTGAGCGTTCCCAGCTCAGAAACCGTGAGTTGGCGATGAAAGTTCTAAAATCACGATTGTACGATCAGCAGGTTCGCTCGCGCGAAAAAAAACTGGATGATATTGTCGGCGATAAGAAAGATATCGCATGGGGAAGCCAGATTCGTTCATATATCATGCAACCTTACAGACTTATCAAGGATCATAGAACAAATGTTGAATCCGGAAATGTTGACGCTGTGCTGGATGGTGGAATAGATATTTTCATTCAGGGATATCTGAAAGCAAATATTTTAAAAAAATAGCTTACAGTACTATCTTCTTCTTTATATTAATAAGAAAAAGACAGTAGTAGTATTAGACGCAGTGAATTTGTGAAAAACCTCGGGAAGGCATTGAAGAAGCAGAAACAATTCTTTCAGTGATTTTTGCGGCTTCTTTCACATTTATCCACAGCTACCGAAAGGACAAAGGATATTCATAATTTTTTAACAGGCGACTGAACAGTTATTGCTCAGATTTTTCGCATTGAGCTATAATGAGCAGTGCTTTGAAAAAAGTTTTTAACAATTGTGAAAAATATGTTGATAAACATAAATAAAACAACGGGATTGTTATCATAAATGTCTATGACCCTTCATAAAGACGCATTGTGGGATAAAACTCTTGAGATTATATCGGGTAAGGTTGGAGAGAGCGCCTTTGAACTCTGGTTTCGTCCGATAAAACTCATTCAGATTAAAGAGAAAATCGCATATCTTGAGATTCCGAATCGGTTTTTCCGTGAATGGATTGAAGACAATTACCCGACAATCATTCAGGAAACGATAGAAGGGCTTGCTGAGCTTCAACTGGGACTGAAATTCAGAATCGCGGGCAAGGAAGACGAAGCGCTCAAGAAGATTGATACCCGCCTCGAAAACCGACGGACGAAGCTTGCAAGCAGAGGAATCTATTTGAACCCGAAGCACACCTTTGATTCCTTTGTAGTCGGTCCGTCAAACCAGTTTGCCCATGCGGCGGCAAAGCGCGTTGCCGAAAACCCGGGCAGCGCGTACAATCCGCTTTTTATCTATGGCGGAGTGGGGCTTGGAAAAACGCATCTGATGAACGCGGTCGGCAATATGATAGTTGACCGAAGCGCCAGCATCAGCGTTTATTATGTCTCGTCGGAACAGTTTGTGAATGAAGTCGTAACCGCAATGAGGCACGAGAGAATGGGTGAATTCAAGGATAAATACCGGAATGTTGATGTGCTGCTGGTTGACGATATTCAGTTTATTGCCGGCAAAACAGCAACGCAGGAGGAGTTTTTTCATACGTTCAACGATCTGTACGGCAAGCAGAAGCAGATCATCATCTCGAGCGACCGCCCGCCGATCGATATTTCAGATATAACAGACCGAATGAGGTCCCGGTTCAGCATGGGGCTTATTGCCGATATTCAGGCTCCCGAGGTGGAGACGAAGGTTGCTATTCTTTACAAAAAAGCTGCCGCAGATCGCTTGAAGATTCCCGAGGATGTAGTCTATTTTATTGCTACGCGGGTGAAATCAAACATTCGCGAGCTGGAGGGCTGCCTCATTAAGCTCGGGGCGCATGCCTCTCTTGTGGGTGCTCCGGTAGATCTTTCTCTTGCAAAGGCCGTGCTGAAGGACCTTATTGCGGACGACGATAAGCCGATCAGTGTTGACGGTGTTCAGAAAGCAATCTGCGAATTTTTTGGTTTGAAGTTGCATGATCTAAAGGCCAGGCGGCGTACGCGGGAAATTTCAAATGCCCGCCAGATAGCCATGTATATAACAAAACATCTCACCCAGATGTCGCTGAGCGAAATAGGAGCTGCCTTTGGCGGGAAAGACCATGCAACGGTAATCTATGCCTGCAGACAAGTTGCAGAGAAGCGGACAGGCGATGAAACGCTGAACAAAACGATCGAAAACATCATGAAGCGGCTCAAGCAATAATGAACGAGAAAGACGCAAAAGCATACCGGGACAGAAGCCAGGCCGAACAAACGAGGAGGGAAGCATGAAGATTAAAGTCCAGCGGGAGGAGCTGCATAAAAAGCTCTCCGACATTCAGAACATTGTCGAAAAAAAGAACACGATGCCGATTCTCAACCATTTTTTGCTGACGGCGGAGAAGGGCGGCTCATTCATTACCGCAACGGACCTTGAGACTGCTCTCAAAGAGCCTCTTGATCTTGAGGTTCTTGAGGAGGGGAAGACCTGTATTCCTGCCAAGAAGCTGTTCGAAATCGTCCGTGAGATGGACGGGGAGATAAGCCTTGAGTCGACCGAAAAACAGTGGTTGAAGGTGAAGGGCGGCAAAAGCGTTTTTCGCATAGCTTGTCTCGCCGAAGACGAATTTCCGGTCTGGCCCTCGATTACTGCTTCCGGACAGACAGAAGAGATCCGGATTGACGCGTTGCTTCTTAGGGAGATTGTGGAAAAAACACTCTATGCGGCAGGCGAGTCTGATACCCGGTATGTCCTGAATGGTCTGCTTTTTCATCTGCAGCCGTCGGGCAGCCTCTGTGTAGTAGGAACCGACGGACATCGGCTTGCGCTTACCCAGAAAGCGATTTCGGTCTCGATGAAGGAAGAAAAGAAGCTTATCGTTTCAAGAAAATCGGTCAGTGAGCTCCGCCGTTTTCTCGGGGACGGAGGCGAATCGGTCAAAGTTATTATGGGGAAAAGCCATCTGCTTTTTTCGCTTGGAGAGATAGAATTTCTCACCAGACTTATTGAAGGCACCTATCCGAATTACGAGCAGGTGCTGCCGATGGGCAACACCAAAACGGCGACCGTTGAAAAAGAAGCACTGATGAAGGCTCTGCGCCGAGTTTCGATTATGAGCAAAGAGCGGAGCAGTGCGGTAAAGGCTGATTTCGACACCAGCACCATGGTTATATCTGCGTCTAATCCCGATGTCGGCGAAGCGAAGGACGAAATCCCGATGACATACACCGGCGATACCATGTCGCTTGCATTTAATGCGCGCTACCTTCTTGACGCGCTCGGCGCGATGGGCGGCGGCGTTGTTATCATGAAACTGAACGAGCCGCTCAGCCCGGTGCTGATGACGGAAGAAGGCGCTGACGACTACAAGTGCGTCATCATGCCCATGCGGCTGTAGAAAAAGAAAAGGAAGCCGAAAAATAAAGGAAACGGGGACAGCATACCGCCCCTTTCTCTTTTTTTGTTTTTTGTAAGGAGAGCAAAGGAGAACAATGGAAGAAAAGACAGATCAACTTGAACATTCAAACGGCGCCTACGGCGTAGATGATATAAAGATTCTCAAAGGGCTTGAGGCCGTGCGCGTGCGTCCAGCCATGTATATCGGCTCCACCGGAATCGACGGACTGCATCATCTGGTGTATGAAGTTGTCGACAACAGTGTGGATGAGTCGCTCGCCGGCTTCTGCACAGCGATTGATGTTACTCTCCATCACGACGGCAGCTGCACGGTGGTGGACAACGGACGCGGGATTCCGACTGAGCCGCACCCCGGCGACCCGAAGGGGAGGGCGGCAGCAGAAATCGTGCTGACCGAACTGCACGCGGGCGGCAAGTTTGAGGCAAGCGCATACAAAGTGTCAGGAGGTCTGCATGGCGTCGGCGTGTCGGTCGTCAATGCGCTGAGCGAATGGCTTGAAATGGAGATCCGGCGTGAGGGGCAGGTCTATCAGCAGCGTTTTGAGCGCGGCAGGCCGGTTACGGCGCTGAATCTTGTTGGCAAGACGAAGGGCAACGGCACAAAGATCGTCTTCAAGCCCGACTTAGAGATATTCGAGACGACCGAATTCAGCTGTGACGTGCTTTCACAGCGCCTGCGGGAACTTGCATTTCTGAACAGCGGACTGAAAATTACGATTGCCGACGAGCGAACCGGAGACAGCAAAGAGTTTCTTTACAGGGGCGGAATCATATCGTTTGTGGAGCATCTGAACAAAAACAAGACTCCGGTGCATGCCAAGCCGATTTATGTTACCGGCGAAAAAGACGGCATGACGGTCGAGATGGCGCTTCAGTACAACGACGGCTATGCGGAAAACATCTTCACCTTTGCCAACAATATTAACACCCGTGAAGGCGGCACCCACTTAAGCGGCTTCAAATCTGCGCTGACGCGTACATCCAACTCCTATGCACTCTCAAAAGGCATCATCAAGGAAGGCAAGGAGAGCATTTCGGGCGACGATATCCGCGAAGGCCTGACCGCGGTCATCAGCGTAAAACTGTCGAACCCGCAGTTTGAAGGCCAGACGAAGATGAAGCTCGGCAACAGTGAAGTAAAAGGCATTGTTGAGTCAATCACAAACGATGTGCTCTCAACGTACTATGAAGAGAATCCTTCGACCGCCCGCAAGATTATCGAGAAGGCGATTCAGGCGGCCCGCGCCCGTGAAGCGGCGCGGAAAGCCCGCGAACTGACCCGCCGCAAGGGCGTGCTTGAAGACACCGGCCTGCCGGGCAAGCTTGCCGACTGCGCAGAAAAGGACCCTGCACTGTCAGAGCTCTTCATTGTTGAGGGAGACTCCGCGGGCGGCTCTGCGAAACAGGGACGCGACCGCCGCACGCAGGCAATCCTGCCGCTCAGGGGCAAGATTCTGAATGTCGAAAAGGCTCGGTTCGACAAGATGCTGACCTCCGAGGAAATCAAGGTGCTGATTACAGCCCTCGGCACCGGCATCGGTGCGGGAGATTTCGATATTGCCAAGACCCGCTATCACAAGATTGTCGTCATGACCGATGCAGACGTCGACGGCGCACATATCCGTACGCTCCTGCTGACCTTTTTTTTCAGGCAGATGCCGGAACTTATCGAGAAGGGCTATCTTTATATTGCCCAGCCGCCGCTTTTTCGCGTCAAGCGCGGCAAGACCGAGAAATATGTCCAGAACGAAGCGGCGCTTACCAAGATGCTGTTTGAGCTTGCGGCCGATGACATGAGCATTGCGGGTCCGGACGGCGATATCGCCGAAAAGAAATTAGTGCAGTGTCTCCGAAAGGTCGCAGCCTATGAGAGCGTGCTCTCCTGGTTTGAGCGCAGACGAAAAGACACGCTGGTCATTGAAAGCCTGCTAGCGTGGAATGTCGAAAAAACCGTGCTCAAAAGCTGGGAAGAAACCGAGGCGCTCGTTGCCCGCCTCTCTGTCGCAGTGCCGAACCTGAGGGCGGGAGAGCTTATTTTCGATGAAGAGCATGAGACCTACCAGGTGGAACTGATACGCCATAACTACAAGGTTAGGCTGTCGATCGACTTCTTTTCCATGCCCGAATTTAAAGAGGCAGTAAAGCTTTATCGGGAAATAGCGGGCTTCCTCGGCGCGCAGCCGTATCGGGCGAATGTCAAGGGAGAGGCTCGGTCGGTCGAATCGATTGGGAAGCTTTTGACGCTGGCCAACGAAATCGCGAAAAAAGGGCTTACTATTCAGCGCTACAAAGGACTCGGAGAAATGAACCCGCAGCAACTCTGGGAGACGACCATGGACGCAGAAAAGCGGACGCTGCTGCAGGTGCGCGTAGAAGATGCGGTGAGCGCTGATGAAATCTTTACGATTCTCATGGGCGACCAGGTAGAACCGCGCAAGAACTTCATCACCGAACACGCGCTGGAAGCCAGAAATATCGACATTTAGCGGCAGGCGGCGCTGTCGGTTGACAGAATACATGAAATTCTTGACACATAAGTGAAAAGACCCCCCTTGGACATAAAGTCAGGGGGGGTATGTATTTTCGACCTGGAGAGGGCTTTTTCGAGATGTTTCTGTGCAGATGTGCAACTTCCATCAAAAGGCAATCATAAACCGTTATCTGAAAAAAAGACCTGAAAGACAAAATCATTGCTGATTTTTTACAAAACCGGGCCCCGCTTTTTGCACTTATGCCGGGAATTTGAAGGTCCTTGCAAAGATCGTCATCGAATAGTTCTCCCCGCGTGGTCACATGCCCGGCGTTTTGACTGCACCCGCATCCCGACCGTAGAGAGCCGCGCCGACAGCCCCGGTCAGTTCCGGCCTCTTCGGCAGTTTGACGGATATACCCAGCTTCTTCTCGATCAGTTTCACGATGCATATGTTCTTTGCCCCTCCTCCGGTAAAGACCAGCTCGGCACCGGGGGCTCCTGCCCGATGCAGCATTGCCATTAGTCTGTCCACAATGGATTGGTGTACGGCCAGGGCTATGTCCCGGGTATTGCGGCCGAGGTTCTTGAGGCTGATGACTTCAGATTCAGCAAAGACGGTGCACATGCTGTTGATCCGCAGAGATTCCCGGCCGCTCAGGGCAGCGCCCCCGAACTCCTCCAGAGAGAAGCCAAGGGACGCCGCCATGATCTCGAGAAACCGCCCTGTTCCGGCGGCGCACTTGTCGTTCATCTGAAAGTCGACGACATTGCCGGCAGAACCGAGCACGATAACCTTTGCATCCTGTCCTCCCACATCCAACACAGAGTGACAGGAGGGAAAGAGGTGGCGCGCGAGAAGTGGCTCAGGTTGTTTGGACAGGCGCAGGCGATTCATAAGTGGGAAGCTGCTCAGCATCATGCTGCCCGCTCATCGGTTTGCGCCGGTAATACACACTGCTCCGCGACAGCCCCAGCAGTTTGCTCTGCTTCGTTACCGGCAATGCGTGCTGACGATCTATCATTTTCTGGCGCCCGGCTCGACTATGCGCCCGAGCGCGACTGATAAAAAATCGTTCTCCATCGTCAACTGGCCTATCTTGGCGTGGAGTTCTTTTGCTTCAGCTCCGCTGTCTTCCTTCCTGTCCCTGCTGAAGATTTCACCTGCACGCTCAATAAGTTCTTTCTTCCACTGGCCGACTACATTCGGATGAACCTGAGACCGTGCCGCCAGTTCACTGATCGCCTGCTCTGCTTTGACTGCTTCTAAGGCCACCTTGGCCTTGAATGCTACCCCGTGATTCCGTCTCGTCCTCTTTCCCATGTTCGCTGCTCCTCTCTATCCGTTGTAGTTTAGAGCAGCTTCCCTCCACTTTAACACCCTGTCCGATTTTGCTGGGCCACCTCTATTCTTCGGCACTGATAAAAAAACGAAGTATATCGTTCAAAAGTAGTTACCGCTGTATAATACGAAGCACCAAAAAAAACAAGGAGAACAAATGAAAAGAATGATTCTGGTAGCACTGGCGGTAGTGATGGCGACGATGACGATGGGGTGTGTTCACTCAAAGCTGACCGGGACGCTTGAACACGTTAACCCGCCCAATGCGGAAATAGCGTTCAATATCGCCCCAAAAGAAATATGGGCAACATTTGGTTGGGCAATCGTCCCCACGGAAACCACAACATTTGATGGTAAGTATGAAATGGAACGGGCTATCCAGCAGGTGTTTGCCGACAAAGCCATAGCTTTTAACTCCAATGACGCTAAGACCATTGTCAACATAACGCCTGAAAGATACAAAATGAAAATCAGTTTTAAGAAAACAACCGGCATCATGACAGCTACCGTTGAAGCCAATGGCAAGAAAGAAACGCTGAAAGCTTATGGCACCCACGAATTGCGTCCCTTTTTTGTCACATCAAATCAGCAAATGATGGAAAAACTTGCCAGAGACACACATTACGAACTTGCCACGAAGATAAGGGCTTGGCTGGGAATGTAATCACGGAAGCCCCCTCATAGTCCGAAAGGGCAGGTGGTTTGTCCCCTGCCCTTTACTTCAGCGCCCCCCAAAGGCGCTTGAGCCGGAGTTGACGGAAGTGCTTCACATGCCGCGCCGGGAGGTAGTACAGCAATACGAAGACCGGAAAGATATTCCGGGCGGAGAAGGGAGCAGGCTGATAAAGCCCTTCAAGGACGGAGAGTAGCCCGAGTGGTTGACGAATTACCAAGGATTACCCGCCGTTATATCCTAAAGTGGTTGACCCAGCTTCAGTCCGCCAATCCTTTGGGCAATCAGCCAGGGATGAGCGTGTCAGTAGTCGCCCGAAGGTGCGGTGTTCATCCCAATCAACTGTTTCAGTGGCGAAGATTGCATCTATGGATACTCTCTGAACATGAGCACGACCTCAAGTAAAATGAAAACGATGCAAATCATGGGAATCTATCGAGGGAGCTTTATCATTTATTCTGAAAACCGATAGCGGCGTTGGCGCGTGTCAGGCGAAAAGAAACTGCTTCAGTCACGGAAATAAAAATCCCCCCTGAGCTGAGCTCAGGGGGGATTTTTATTTCATCCGGCGTGTCAGGTGCAACAGGCAGTTCATTGCATCTGTCAGTCTCGAGCGGGAGCGTCCGGCGGAGGACAATGCCCCGGAAAAGCTTTACTTATACTCCGGATACTCGGACGCTTCGAGCGCCGCAATCCTGTCGTCAAGGTCAGGATGCGTTGAAAAAAGCGCTTTCAGTCCGCTTCGTTTTGTTCCGGATATCCCAAAGGCGGCAAGCTTGTCAGGCAAATGAGGCTGGTTTACGGATGCCTTTAATGCCGCAAGGGCTCCTATCATGGGTTTTTTTCCGACCAAGTCCGCAGCGCCGCTGTCAGCCTTGAATTCCCGCTTTCTTGAGAAGTAAAAGACGATGATTGAAGCCAAAACAGCAAGGACTATCTCTGCTAAAATCGCGGTAATCCAGAAAGCAGGGCCATGTCCTTTTTCAGTCTTGAATATAACCTTGTCGACGGCATGTCCTATTACGCGGGACAGAAAGAGCACAAACGTGTTTACCACGCCCTGAATCAGCGCCAGTGTAATCATATCGCCGTTGGCTGCGTGGGCAACCTCATGAGCGAGAACGGCTCGCACCTTTTCACGGTCCATCTTCCTGAGCATCCCTGACGATACGGCAACCAGGGACTTGTTCCTGCTCATGCCCGTCGCAAAGGCATTCATGTCATCAGAGGGGAAAATGGCGACCTCCGGCATGCCTATATTCGACTTTACTGCCAGTTCAGACACAGTCCGCACAAGCCAACGTTCCGTCTCATTTGCAGGGTCTGTTATGACCTGTGCTCCGGAAACCCTCTTTGCCGTCCATTTGGATAAGGCAAGGCTGATAAATGAGCCGCCCATGCCGAACATGAGAGCAAAGATGAGCAGCGACTGATAGTTAAGTCCGTACGCGGTGAGATACGGCTCCACCCCGAGAACCCGCATCGCAATGCTTAAGACAATCAGAACGGCGAGGTTGGTAAGGATAAAGTAAATGACTCTGCGCATTCGCATTTCCTCCTTTCAGCTGTTTCTATTTTACCATGCCGTGACAGCTTTCCGAAAAAACAGCGCAGCCCATCAGAACGATAAATCCGGGCAGAATCAGGTTTGGCTAATAAACGCAAGCTGCGCCAAAGAGAAAGAAACGCCCCCAAAACGCATCATTGTTCATATTCTGCTTGCGAAATGAACCACTCATAGAGGATAATAAAGGGTATTATTTTGATACATGTGAAAATGTATCTTTATGCAAACTGCTTCTGAAAGCCGAAACTTGCGGGGTATCCATTGAAGACGACTGCTTCGACATTGCCTTCCATTACTGTTAAGGGGAAAACCATTCCGGTTCCGGTTATTCAGGGCGGCATGGGCGTCGGTGTTTCTCTGGCGCCGCTTGCCAGCGCCGTAGCCCGCGAAGGCGGCCTTGGAGTTATCTCCAGTGCCTGTCTGGACAGAATTGTGTCAAAGCGAACCGGCAGGAAGGTGAACACATACGAAGCGATCCGCGAAGAGATTGAGCTTGCCAGGGACAAGGGCGGTTTTGCCGGCATCAACATCATGGTCGCCCTTCAGCGGGACTATGTTGATTCGGTCAAAGGTGCAATTGATGCGGGCGCAGATGCCATTATTTCCGGCGCCGGCCTGCCGCTGAATCTTCCCGACATTCATCCGCCGAAAGATACGGCGCTCATCCCGATTGTCTCCTCTGCACGAGCACTTGAGCTGATCTGCAAGAAATGGGATCGCTTCAAATATCGTCCGGACGCGGTTGTTCTCGAAGGTCCGCTTGCCGGGGGGCACATTGGATTCAAGATGGATCAGGTTGATCTCGAGTCCAACAAACTGGAGAATCTTTTGCCGCCGGTGAAGGATATGGCGATAAAATACGGCAATATTCCGGTGATTGTCGCAGGGGGCATCTATACGCATGAGGATATTCAGCGATTCCTCGCGATGGGCGCGGATGGCGTGCAGATGGGCACCCGGTTCCTCGCGACCGAGGAGAGCAGTGCTACCGAGGCGTACAAGCAGGCAGTCGTAGAGGTCAACCAGGAAAATACTTACCTTGCGTACCGGCCCGGCTCCCCGTGCGGCCTGCCGTTCCGCATAATCTATCAGTCGCCCATGTATCAGTCAACGCTCAGGCAGCTTCGCACCCCGAAATGCGACAAGGGCTATGTGCTCAACAAGGACGAAAAAGGCAACTATACGCTTTGTCCCGCAAAAGTGGACAACAGGGACTATTTCTGCATCTGCAACGGACTGCTCAGTTCGGCAGGATACAATTCCGACAAGGAAGAGCCGCTCTACACGGTCGGCACGAACGCATATCGGGTCGACAGGATTCTTGCTGTCAGGGAGTTGATGGACGAGCTGAAAGGGGCGTAGTTTCCGGAAAAATCCCGGTCAGTTCGTTTCGAGCAGTTTCGAGTACATCATCTCAGCGGTTTTCTCTTTCATTTTTACGACTACGTCGATGTTCGGCATGAGTTCTTTCGAGTCAATCAAAACCTGCGAAATCAGTACAACTTTCTGCCACGAGCCGGGGTCTTTCAGAATATCGATAACTTCCTGAAGCTGTTCCTGCGATAGCTTGTTCAACCCGTCCACAATGAGCGCCGGCGATGGAATGCCAGCCGGAGGAGTTCTGGTGAGAGCCGAAAGAACCATGACGCCGGGGGCATGCTTTTTCAGATCATCGGCGGGAAACGGGAGCGGACTGAAGTAACAGGGAGAGCCGAGACTGATAAGCGCCCGAAGTGTGCAGGCCGTCTTGCCGGTGCCCGCAAATCCGAGAACGAGTCCGCGCTGATGGCTTTTCAGCACATTTCGGAGGATCTCCTCCTTGACCGCAAAAGCCAGCATCCGGCTGATATCCATTTCCCTCTTACCCCTGCCGCTGCTTGATGGCGAGCACGGTCGTATCGCGCAGAATGGTCAGGTATTTCAGTTGCCCGCCGGTTATTGTCTTGAGGCTGTCGCGTGCGCCTTCGGCGTAAAACAGGCCAATGGGTTTGGCGTTCACGATGATCGGCAGAACAATGACGTACAGCCCCAATCCTGCGCCTGCACGGTACCACTCCGGCACCAGTTGCCGGATATCCGGCGCTTCGATGTCCTTGATAACGAGGTCTGTCTGTTTCGCGACGGCAAGATTGAAAAAATTCTCCTGTTCGCTGAGCGGAATGCGAAACCACCGCATCGTTTGTTCAATATCACTGCCGAAGCCGAAGCGAACCGCCATGATAGGCTGCCGGGTGTCCTTGATAAAAAAGAGCGTCTTTGCCTTGCCGAAAAAACTCAGACCGCGGTACATCGTCTCAAGGGCGATGCGGATGATGTCATTCAGGGGGTGGTTCTGGAGCAAAGAGTTGTTCATCTCCTGCACCCCGCTGATGAAGATTACTTCAGGGCTGACCTCGGTAGCTGTTTCGGTCAGCGTCTCAATCGTTTTGATAGCCGTGCTGGAGATGCCGAGAGCCGACAGCCCGGTCGGTTCGGGAGAAATCTCCCCTGAGGCCCAGGCGGTTAACTGCTTGGAAAACGGCATGCTCTGCAGATTGATGTTGAAGACATGAGCATAGGAGGAGATGTCCTGAAATGTCGTTTTCAGCAGATCGCTGAATCCGCTCTCCAGCTGTCCGAAATGGCACCCGTATGATTTGAGCAGCTCCCCGAGTTTTCTGTCGGTGTCCTTCGTCCCTGTGGCGAGGATGCCGGAAACTTCATTACTGAAATTCGCGACGGTGCAGAGCTTGTCGATGTCGCTCTGGGCTTTGCCGACGTCCGCCGCCCGCAGTTTTCTCATGCTCTGGATGATGCGCACCGGAAAATTCCACTCTTTGGCGATCGCAATGCCGAGTTCTTCAAACGACAGGCCGAAAGTCTCTGCTGCTGCAGCGGGATCGGAGAGGTGCTGAATACGTTTCTGGTACGCCTGATACTCGTCAGGGAGATAGAATCCGGCAATCATCTTCCCGAAGGAGTGAAAGAGCGAGCAGATGAAGGCTTCCTCCCCGCTCACAAACGACAGATCTCCTGATATTTTCCGCGCGAGGGTGCCGCTGAAGATGGATTTGACGATTGAATCGACAACATCAGTCGCGCCTCCTTTTTTGAAATGTTCAAAGAGGAGAAGCGTCATTGCCAGGTTTTTTATATTCTCGAACCCGAGCAGCACGATAGCGCGCGAGATGGTCGTGACTTCGCCGAACTCGACATAATTCACGCTGTTGACGAGTTTCAGAATTTTCGAGATGAGGGCATGATCGTTCAGGATAATATTTGAGAGCTCCGCGACGGAGGTGTCATTGGATGCGTCGAGCTTGTTGATGAGCGAGATGGTGCTCGACATGACCGGAAAGTCATGGCTCGAACGGACTTTCATCAGAACCTGTTCTTTCGCCGTCTGTGGGGACATATACAAAACTATACCAGAAAAATGGCGTAAAATAAAGCATTGAGGGGATAGTTCCCCGGCGGAAGCCTGCCAGCAGAGGGCTGAGGCTTTGTTGCTTTTTGAAAAACCGTTCCGCTATGCTAAAAACAGTATATTTTAAGGAGGTATTTCGTGTTTACCATTTCAGAAAAGGCTGCGGCGAAGGCCAGGGAAGTGCTTGCTGAAGAAGGAAAGGCCGGCTGGGGCTTGCGTGTATTCGGTTCAGGGGGCGGGTGCTGCGGTCCGTCGTTCGGACTCGATCTTGAAGAAAAAGCTCAGGCCAATGATACGGTTTTTGAGCAGAATGGCCTGCAGGTTTTTGTTGATAACGACACAGTCGAAAAGCTCAACAGCATGCAGCTCGATTATTTTCAGGATGAAGAGCAGGAAGGCTTTGTGCTGACCGGCGGGGAAGCGCCGTCGTGCGGCAGCGGAAGCGCGCCGTCCTGCAGTTCCGGCTGCACCAGCTGCTGATCATGTTTCCGGTCATTCGACCGAGACGCCTCAGAGCAAACAGAACAATCAGGAGGATGGTGCGTGAAACCGCCATCTCTCCTGACAACTTTGTCTATCCACTGTTTGTAACGAACGGATCCGGAGTGCGCCTGCCCATCAGCTCAATGCCGGGCTGCTTTCAGGAGTCGGCCGACAATGCGGTGAAAAACGCCCGGGAGGCGTTCTCGCTCGGCATTCCGGCTGTCATTCTTTTCGGCATTCCCGAGTATAAGGACGAAACCGGCTCTGCGGCCTGCAAAGAAACCGAGGCTGTCCAGACTGCGGTGAAGGCACTCAAGGATGCTCTGCCGGAGCTGTATGTCATTACCGATGTCTGCATGTGTGAATACACAAGCCATGGCCATTGCGGCGTTATCCGCAACGGCGACGTCGATAACGACGCTACACTCGAACTGCTCGCGAAGGAAGCGCTTTCGCATGCGCGGGCTGGTGCAGACATGGTTGCCCCTTCCGACATGATGGATGGCCGGGTCGGCGCTATCCGTGAGGCGCTCGATCAGCATGGCTTCAGCGCACTGCCCATCATGTCGTATGCCGCAAAATATGCCTCGGCTTTTTACGGTCCGTTCCGCCAGGCGGCAGACTCCACCCCTCAGTTCGGTGATAGGCTGTCTTATCAGATGGATCCGGCAAACCGGCGGGAGGCGCTCAGGGAAGTTGCTCTGGACATTGAAGAAGGCGCCGATGTCGTCATGGTGAAGCCGGCTCTTGCCTATCTCGACATAATTTCCGATGTAAGGAATGCCTTCGACCTGCCGGTTGCCGCCTACAACGTGAGTGGCGAATATGCCATGGTCAAGGCAGCAGCCCAGCTCGGCTGGATAGACGGCGACCGGGTCATGCTCGAGATGCTTACCGCGATGCGCCGGGCCGGAGCAGACCTTATTCTCACCTATTTTGCCAAAGACGCAGCGAAAATCCTCCAGCAATAGCCTGCGCGTCAACGTTTCACCAGGAAAAGCGATAACGCCCTCTTTTCGTTGCTTTTTTTAGTTGTCCTCGCCATGCTTCAACGGCTATACTACTATGTTACGGCTGTATGAATGCCGGCAAACGGTTTTAGGGGGTCCAGCATGCCGTTGTTTGGCGAACTCTTTCTCAGTGAAGTCCTGAAAAAACCGGTTTTTGACCCGAAGGGCGAAATCGTCGGACGGGTGCGCGACGCTCTTGTCGTCAAAGGCAATCCGTTGCCGAAGATAGCGGCCATAATCCTGCAGCAGAGAAAACAACTCCAGATAATCCACTGGGAGCAGATCAACCTGTTCAGCAAGCGCGTCATATCCACGTTTCTCAATGAGGGAGAACTTCCTTCTTATGAACTGAAAGAGACAGACCTGCTGGCATCCCGCGATATTCTTGACAAACAGATTGTTGACGTAAACGGGGTGAAGATTGTCCGCGCAAACGACATCAAGCTGGAAGGCTACGAAGGTGAAGCGGTGCTCATCGCTGTGGATTCTCGGCATCGAGCGCGGCAGCGAAGGCCTGCTGAAGACCTTCAATTCCGATATCCCCTACAACCTGATTGCCTGGACGTACATGCAGCCGCTCAGTCCTCAGTTGAATGCAATTGCACTGACGGTTTCCCGTCAGATGGTTTCCGACCTGCATCCTGCGGACCTTGCCGAAATTATCAGTCAGGTTCCGCAGAAAGAGGGAGCGGCCCTCTTTGAAAATCTTGACATCGAAACCGCGGCGGAAGCGCTCTCTGAGCTTGAGCCGGACAAACAGGCCGAGATGATCGAATCCATTGAGCCCGAAAAAGCGGCTGACATTATCGAGGAGATGAATCCGGACGATGCCGCCGACGTGCTGAGCGATCTGCCGACCGAAGTTGCAAAGGAGATTCTCGAACATATCGAGAAGGAAGACGCTGAAGACATCCAGGAGTTGCTGCATCATGAGGAAGATACCGCAGGCGGCCTGATGAACAACCTTTTTATTGCCTATCCGCCGAATATTACGGTGAGCGAGGCGCTGGAGCGGTTCAGGAAGGATGCCGAGGAGGTCGAACCGGTCTATTATATTTTTGTAGTGGATCCGCTGGAAAAGCTGGTCGGCGTCCTGTCGCTGCGCGAGATGATTCTGGCGGATCCCGACAAGCTTCTCGCCGACGTTATGCAGACAAAGCTCCGCACGGTAACTCCGGAGACGGACGAGATGGTTGTTGCCGAAATTATATCCAAATATGACCTTGTGGCTGTGCCGGTTGTTGACAGCGACGGCGTCTGTGCCGGCGTTATTACGGTTGACGATATTATCGATGTTATCATGCCGCGTGAAGGCAAACGCAAACGGAGAAAAGTGTGAGGGGCTTCTGGAAAAAAGCCCTGCTCTTCCTCACGGTCATGGGTCCGGGGATTATTACCGCCAATATCGACAATGATGCGAGCGGTATCACCACCTATTCCGTCGTCGGCGCACGTTTCGGCTATAGCCTGCTGTGGACGCTGATTCCGGTTACAGCGGCGCTGATTGTCGTTCAGGAGATGGTTGCCCGCATGGGTGTTGTAACAGGCAAAGGGCTTGCAGACCTCATCCGCGAAGAATTCGGGGTCAAGGCGGCATTCTATCTGCTGCTCGGCCTGTTTGTCGCCAACTTCGGCAATACGGTTGCCAACTTCGCCGGATGGGCTGCAAGCATGCAGATTCTTGGTCTCAGCAAATACGCTATGGTGCCGATAGGCGCGGCCGCCATCTGGCTGCTTGTCGTCAAAGGCAGTTACCGGATTATAGAAAATGTCCTCCTCGTTGCGTGCCTTATATTTGTCGGGTACATTATATCCGGCTTTATGGCGAAGCCGGACTGGCTCGAAGTAGGCAAGAGCCTGGTTGTTCCGGACATCAAGTGGGATGCCGAATATCTTATACTGGCCGTCGGCATCATCGGCACAACAATTACGCCATGGATGCAGTTCTATATGCAGTCTTCCATTGCGGAAAAAGGCATTAAAAAGGAAGATTACCGGCTTACCCGCCTGGATGTCATCGTCGGGTGTTCGATTACCGATATTGTCAGTTTCTTCATCATTGTTACCTGCGCAACGCTGCTCTATCCGCACGGCATCCGGGTTGAAGATGCGTCTGAAGCCGCAATCGCTTTGCAACCGCTGGCCGGAAATTATGCCGCCCTGATTTTCTCGATAGCGCTCGCCAACGCGTCCATTCTCGGGGCGATCATTGTTCCGCTGGCAACCGCCTATTACATCTGTGAGGCGATGGGCTGGGAGGCCGGGGTCAACAAGTCGTTCAAGGAGGCGCCGCAGTTCATGGGCATCTATACCCTCATCATCGGTGCCGCCGCCGCGATTATTCTTATTCCCGGCGCGCCGCTTGTCGATTTGATGGTGCTCTCGGCAATCGTGAACGGACTCATGCTGCCGTTTGTGCTGGTCTTTATCATAAAGCTGATCAATAACAAGAAAATCATGGGTGACTATACCAACAGCAGGGCATACAACATAATCTCCTGGACTACGGTGACCGTTGTCGCTGTCCTGACCGTGCTTTTTGTGGTTGCTTCGATTTTCCCGATTGCGTAAAGGAGGCAGCGTTGGTTAAAACGATTTACTGGCAGGATGATGTAGTAATGATGCTCGATCAGAGCAGACTGCCGCTTGAAGTTGTCTACACTGAGTGCGGCGATTATCGCAAAGTTGCCGAAGGCATACAGAAACTCTGGATTCGCGGCGCGCCGGCCATAGGCATCGCAGTCGCCATGGGCGTTGCTCTCGGGGCTCAGGAGATTAAGGCGCAGAGCTTCGATGAATTTATGGATGGCCTTCAGCCGATTTTTGAAACCATCAACGCAACGCGGCCGACGGCGGTCAATATCCACTGGGCGATCCAGCGGATCGGGAAATTTGTTTCTGATCATAAGGACGAAACCGTTGATATGCTCAAGAAGATGCTGATTGAAGAATCGCAGCGCATTCTTGAAGAAGATGTCGCCGTCAACCGCATGATTGGTGAATACGGAGCGCAATTCATTCGCGACGGCGATACCATTCTGACTCATTGCAATGCGGGAAGTCTTGCAACCGGAGGGTTCGGCACCGCTACTGCCGCAATGTATGTTGCCAAGGAGCAGGGCAAGCGGATTCAGGTCTTTGCGGATGAAACCCGGCCGGTCAATCAGGGAGCGCGGCTCACCTCATGGGAGCTTATGCAGGCCGGCATCCCGGTCACGCTGATTACCGACAGCAGCGCCGGCGCCGTGATGAAGCGCGGCATGATTGATCTCGCCATCGTCGGCACCGACCGCACGACGCGGAACGGCGATGTGGCAAACAAAATCGGCACATACACGGTAGCAGTGCTCTGCAGGGAGCACGGCATCCCGTTTTATGTTGCAGCTCCGCTGAGCAGCATCGATTTTACGATGGACTCGGGCGACAATATTCCGATTGAGGAGCGGCATCCCGATGAAGTCTGTACTATCTGGGGGCACAGAGTTGCTCCGGACGGCGTGAATGTACTAAACTTGGCTTTTGATGTCACGCCGTCACGGTATGTGACAGCATTCTTTACTGAAAAAGGAGCATTCCGGCCGCGGGATATTCGCAAGCTTTCGCGCGAAGACGTCTCCCTCGACGCTATCCGGCTGAAAAGCGAATGAACGTTCAGGATGTTTTTCAGACGTATGCACCAGAACTTCGGCAGGTTGAGGTTGAGCTTGCCAGCATTTTTGCGAATGACGTGGCGCTGATACCTCTGGTAGGGCACCATATCCTCGGAGGAGGAGGCAAGCGCATGAGGCCGCTTTTTTTGCTTCTGAGCGCCGATCTCTGCGGCTACTCTGGCAATAAACGGGCTATTCTCGGTGCGGTCATCGAAGCAATCCATACCGCATCCCTGCTGCACGATGATGTTATCGATGGCGCTCAGACACGCCGGGGCAAGACCGCCGCTCACGTTTTGTGGGGCAACCACATGGTTGTTCTCATCGGCGACTATTTGTATTCCAATGCGCTCAGAGTTGCGGTGGGCCAGAACAAGCAAAAGGTCATGGAGGCTCTTTCCGAGGCGACTACCCGCATGTCGGAAGCGGAAATCCTCCAGCTCAGCAAGACCGGCGACCCCTCAATCACCGAACAGGAATATTTTCAGATTATTTCCGGCAAGACCGGCATCCTCATCTCGGCGGCATGCCGTATCGGCGCAGTGCTCGCGGACATGCCGGAAGAAAAAGAGATGGCGCTCCGCGACTTCGGCCTGAAAGCGGGAATTGCCTTTCAGCTTGCCGACGATGTGCTCGATTATGTTGCGCAGCAGGCATCGCTCGGCAAGAAGCTGGGCAAAGACCTCGAAGAAGGCAAGATTACCATGCCGCTTATCCATCTGCTCAAGGACGCGTCAGCAGCGGAGCGTGACGAGGTTGTTGCAATTATCGAGGAAGCTTCGCGTGAAAACCCCGACGAAAGCCATAACGGACATCATATGACCCGCATAATCGATCTCTATGCCAGATATGACTCGATAGACAAGGCACTTAAGACCGCACAGGGACTTGTTGAATCGGCCCGAGAAGCACTGTCTGTATTTCCGGATTCAGCGCACAAGGATGCTCTGCTGTCATTGGCAGAATACTCCATGCAGCGCAAAAGCTGAGCGCGGGAGTATCATTTTCAGCGGCTTGATGGGATAATGTACTCACCATGCATCCATTCCCCGAATTAGCGAAGAAGGCCGTAGAAGCATATTGCACGGATGGCGTCATCCTCGATCCG
The DNA here is from genome assembly GCA_009773415.1 of Nitrospirota bacterium. Lineage (GTDB taxonomy): Bacteria > Nitrospirota > Thermodesulfovibrionia > Thermodesulfovibrionales > Dissulfurispiraceae > JAAYUK01. The sequence goes on from WSNO01000030.1 coordinate 32,431, forward strand.
CCTGAGACACTGCCCGCTGAAATGCAGCGCCGCGCAGGGGTTTTTGTGTCGCTCAAGAAGGATGGTGCATTGCGCGGATGCATCGGCACCTTTGCCCCGACAACCGGAAACCTTGCCCTGGAAATTATCCGGAACGCGCTTGCGGCAGCAAATGAAGATCCGCGATTCAATCCTGTCTCAGCACATGAACTGAACCAGATAGACTATTCTGTTGATATCCTCTCCGACCCGGTTAAAATTCAGTTCCTGAAGGAGCTTGATCCGAAGAAATACGGCGTCATCGTTGTAAAAGGCTCCCGCAAAGGGCTGCTGCTGCCGGACCTCGAAGGCGTTGATACGGCGGAGCATCAATTGAGCATCGCAAGGATGAAGGCGGGGATCGATGCCGACGACCCTGATGTTGAGATTTTCCGGTTCACCGTTGACCGGTACAGATAGAGATTTCGCATAATCAGATTCGCTTCGCCAGAAGGGATTCCTTAACCATGATCGAACTTGTCCGGACCCGCAGAAGCATCCGCACATACAGCGCCGAACCTGTCAGCAGTGATGCCATAGCGTTGCTGGTCGAAACACTGCTCCGGTCTCCGTCATCCCGAAACAACAAGCCATGGGAATTCATCATAGTTGATGACCGGCAACTGCTTGCCGGGCTTGCACAGGCAAAATCGAGCGGCTCGCAATTCCTGAAAAGCGCTGCTCTCGGAATTGTGATCTGCGCCGACAGCAGCAAATCCGATGTCTGGATAGAGGACTGCTCTATCGCGGCTATTCTTGTGCAGATGGCGGCGCATTCTCTGGGGCTCGGGAGTTGCTGGATTCAGATTAGAAGCCGCATGCAGAATGAATCGCTTTCTTCAGAACAGCATGTGCGCGAACTGCTTGATATTCCACCCGCCCTCAATGTGGCGACAATCATCAGCATCGGACATCCGGACGAAATAAAAGAACCGGTTCCGGGAAACCGGCTGGATTTCGGGAAAGTCCGGCACAACAGGTTCGGGAATGTTTTCGGAGCGAAGATCGAAGATTAGTTTTTTGCAGCGAGAAGATCACGCAGAACCTGTCCCGCATTTTCCTGAAACAGCACGGCGGCAAGGTGGTCGAACGGCGTTTCGGTGCGGTTGATGAAGATGAGCTTTGCACCCGCATGATGAGCTGCTCTCGGGATTGAAGCGGCTGGTTCAACCTGAAGCGATGAACCGACCATCAGCATCAGGTCGCTTTTTTGGGCATACGCATAGGCATCCCGCATTTTCTGCTCCGGCATCGCCTGACCAAATGAAATCGTCGCGGGTTTGACAAAGCCTCCGCAGCTTTCACAGCGCGGATCAAAAGCCGACTGTTCGAGCATGGCGCGCACCTCTTCAATCGGCCAGCGCCAACCGCACTGAACGCAGACGGCGAAGCGGTTGGTGCCGTGAATTTCGAGAACGTTTGCACTGCCGGCATCCTGATGCAGGCCGTCAATATTCTGGGTCACCACGCATTTCAGCTTGCCCCGCGCCTCAAGCTCTGCCAGCGCATGGTGAGCCGCATTCGGCCTGGCAGCGCCGAACTCCTGAATCAGCTCGTTCTTCATGCGCCAGTATTCCTGCCTCGCCTCGCGGCTAGCAAGAAACTCCTGATAGGTTACGATGCGGTAACGCTCCCAGATGCCGCCGGGGCTGCGAAAGTCAGCCACTCCCGATTCGGTCGAAATGCCGGCGCCGGTGAAGGCAACGACAGTTTCCGATGCATGCAGAAGTTCGGTTGCCAGTCTGATTCTATCGGCATATGGCTGCATGGAAACCCTATCTTATCCGCTGAAAGGGGCCGCTCTTGCCCCCCTTTTTTTCCACAAGCATGATGTCGGAAAGTATCATTTCTTTGTCCGCCGCCTTGCACATGTCGTACACCGTCAGAGCGGCAACAGCAACCGCAGTCAATGCTTCCATCTCAACGCCGGTCTGTCCGGTAACCTTGACCGCGGCAGAGATGTCGACGCAATTCTTTTTTTCATTGAATGAAAAGTCGAGCACCACCGAAGTGACAGCAAGCGGATGGCACATGGGAATGAGTTCAGATGTTCGCTTTGCCGCCATTATCCCCGCTACCCGCGCAACGCCGAGCACATCGCCCTTCTCCATTTTACCCTGCCTGATGAGCGCCAGGGTTTCAGGCTTCATGGAAATAGAACCACATGCGACCGCAGTCCGATGGGTAGCGTGCTTATCCGTCACGTCGACCATGCGTGCCTTTCCCGTTTCATCAAAATGCGTGAGTTTCATAAAGCTGCCTCCGGGAACAACGCAATAAAGAAAACAACCTTTATGTTGATAACGAGCATCATGCCGATTTGCGATCAAGCGTACGGTACTGAATCGCCTCTGCGATGTGCTGAGCCTCAATGGAATCCGCGCCTGCAAGATCCGCAACGGTTCGCGCGACTTTCAGAATGCGGGAGTAAGCTCTGGCGCTTAGCCCAAGGCGCTGCAGTGCGGTGTCAAGCAGCGAGTGGGCTTCATTTGTCAGTATGCAATACTTTTTGATATGCCGTGTTTTCATCTGGCCGTTGGCAAAGATTCTGTCGGTCTTAAACCGCTTTAACTGGCGGTCACGCGCCGCTATAACCCGTTCGCGAATCGCAGCAGACGACTCGCAAATATAGTCGCCGGTGAGTTCCTTGTAGGGAACCGCCGGCACATCGACATGCAGATCAATGCGGTCGAGCAACGGGCCGGACACGCGTGAGCGGTAGCGGTTAATCATGTTCGGGGTGCAGGTGCACTGGTGTGTGCTGTCTCCCCAATAGCCGCACGGGCAGGGATTCATGGCGGCAACCAGTACAAACTGCGCGGGGTACGTAACGGAGGCCGCCGCGCGCGATACCGATACGGAACCGTTTTCGAGCGGCTGGCGCAGCACCTCGAGAGCATTGCGTTTGAACTCCGGAAGTTCATCAAGAAAAAGGATGCCGTGATTCGCCAGCGACACTTCGCCGGGCCTCGGCATCTGGCCGCCGCCGATTAAGGCAATATCCGAAATGGTGTGATGCGGATTACGATACGGACGCGTGGCAATGAGCGACTGACCTTCACGGAGAAGCCCCGCGACACTATGTATTTTGGTAGTCTCAAGCGCTTCCTGAAGCGTCATCGGCGGCAGTATGGACGGCAGCCGCCGGGCAAGCATGGTCTTGCCGCTGCCGGGAGGACCAATCATTAAAATATTGTGAGACCCCGCAGCAGCAACTTCCAGTGCGCGCTTTGCATGCTCCTGTCCTTTTACTTCGGAGAAATCTTCCTCATAGGCGCCGAATTGCATCATGGCAGAGTGCACATCGATTGTTGTCGGATGCACGCGCCCGTCGGTTCCGGCCAGGAAAGAGATAACCGCCGGAACACTCTGAAGGCCGAAGACATCGATTCCATCGACAACAGCAGCTTCCGGTGCGTTTTCTTTCGGCAGAATCAGCCCGCGCAGTCCGAGCCGTTTGGCCGCGAGTGCAAGAGGGAGTGCCCCGCGAATCGGCTTCACCTGTCCGTCAAGCGAGAGCTCGCCGGCTATCATATACTGCTGCAGAGGTTCAAGCGGAATGATGCCTTCGGCGGCGATCACGCCGAGCGCAATTGGGAGATCGAAGAGAGAGCCCTCTTTCTTCATGTCGGCAGGAGCGAGGTTGACGGTAATCTGCTTGAGCGGGAAAGAAAAGCCGATATTTTTCAATGCGGCGCGGACGCGATCCTTTGATTCTTTTACGGATGCGTCGGGAAGCCCAACAATCGAAAAATGAGGAAGCCCCCGCGAAGAGATATCGACTTCCACGTCAACAGGGTGCGCATCAATGCCTATGACATATGCACTTCGAGCCTTGGAAAGCATTTCGTTGGATAAACCTCGGTTCGATTTCCCGTATTATCTGCTGTCGCGTCCTGTCCCACCGCGGAGCGATGAGGATGTTGTCCGGCGCGGTGGCAAAAAGCCGCTGCAAAACGAGGTCTGGCGACAGACGTTCGATAAAGTCTACCAGAAAATCGAGGTATTCGGTATAACTAAATGTATAAAAGGGGTTTTTTGCATACGCATCGGCCAGCAGGGTGTCAGCGATAATCTGAAGTTGATGCACTTTCAGAAAGCCAATCGGCAGGCGCGACATTTCGTCGGCCATGGCCAGCATCTCTTCGCGCGTCTCGGTTGGAAATCCTACAATAAGGTGAGCGCCTATTTCAATGCCGCGGTTCCGCGTCATCTCAAGAGCATCCAGAAAAGTCTGATAATCGTGGCCGCGCTGAATGTACCGGAGCGACTTGTCGTAAATAGACTGAATACCGTATTCGACAAGGACAAAATGGTCAAGAGCGAGTTTTTCGAGCAGCGCTATTTTTTCTTCATCGACGCAATCAGGGCGCGTGCCGATGGTGAGCCCGATGACCTCAGGAAAGGAGAGCGCCTCACGGTACAGCGCCTCCAGCTCGGCGACCGGAGCATAGGTGTTTGTATATGGCTGAAAATAAACAAGAAACTTGCTTGCTTTGTACCGCCCACTCAGGTAGCGGATGCCGTTGCGGATCTGCTCGCGAAGCGGCAGGTCCGGCTTGCAGCGCGACGGACGGAAGCTGTCGTTGTTGCAGTAAATACAGCCGCGATCTCCGAGGGTTCCGTCCCGGTTGGGGCAGGTGAAGCCTGCATCAACATTTACCTTGTAAACGATCGTTCCGAACCGCTGTTTCAGCCAGGGACCGAACATGTTATAACGGGTAGCCATTTACATATTATTGAGTTTGCGGGGGATTTCTGTCAAAAAAACATATCACTCGAAATGCTGGAGCTATGATTCGGGCGAAGGCAAATCACTTCAAGTCTGTTCGGTATGTTTGAGCCCCCGAGCCTGTTGTAACAGCAAAGTGATAATGTCCGAAGTGGGCAAAGTAGAAACGTCCTCATAAGCTGATAGGATGACCTCTTCAGAGAGAGGGGGCGTTATGGCAAGAGAGGACAGAGTACCAATGAGTCAAAAGGACTTCAAGTGGCTTCATGTCATAGAGCGATATTTAGAGGGACAGATAGATCAACATCGTGCGGCGGAACTGTTAAAACTGAGCATGCGACAGGTTCGGCGATTAGGCAAGCGATATCAGGCAGAGGGGGCGAGCGGTTTAGTGCACCGACTACGGGGACGCAGCTCCAACCATGGTTTGAGTCCAGAGCAACGAGCACAGGCAATAAGCATCTACCGCCAACGATATATCGGCTTTGGCCCGACCCTAGCGGCAGAGAAGCTAGGGTGTAACATCTCACATTATTCTGACTCCAGATTGTCACGTTCATTTGATCCATTCGCATTAGGTTGACCGGAAGCCGAAGGGCTTCCGGTCCCTATGTCTCAGATGATTTCGGTGGACGCCATGCGTACATGTTCGGCCGAGACGACCTTGCATTGCTCAGCCGCCGCTGCAATAAGAGCTCCTTTTGCCAGGAAGTTTGCTCTTCGAAGCAGCCCTCCTGAACCCTGATGGATTGCCAACACAGCCTCTTCCGAGAACAACTGTTCTTTAATGCCGGCTATCTGCAAGTGATGATTGATGTAGGCGGCCATATCTTTATGTTTGAGTCCTTCAAGATGACTCCTGCCAATGACTCTTGAGGACAGAGGTCTTGAGGTGTGGAACATGAGTTTGTCCAAGAGGTTGTTCTGGCCGGCCAGCACGATGGGCATGATGGGTTTTGAGTCCATGTCGAACTGGCTTATTGCATGCAATTGTGCGAAGACCTCAAGGCGCATGAGGGATGCCTCGTCAA
>WSNO01000031.1 GCA_009773415.1 Nitrospirota bacterium
TTTCTGTTTCTTGGTCGATACAGATTTGGAGATTGACACGATGGCTTCTCTTTTTCAAGTGCCTGCGACTCTTACACCACTCCCTTGGACTCTAACCGGCACCATATTTTCGGCATCAGGGAGCTGCCCTGAAACAGGCGAACCGGCGCGGCCATCGCCTGTTGATTTCATACTCTCTTGATTTTTAATCAGCAAGTCTCCGAATCCGAGTCCCCGCTCCGCCAGTGATTCAGCCATATGACCTGTAATGACCGGCAGAAAACTTCCGATAGTCTTGTTTTTTGCAAACGAAGTCTGTCCAAACATGACCTTCAGGAATTCATTCAAAAAAATCGTTTCGACCTTTTTTGCCGCAACCGCAGGGTCCTGCCCGGACAGCTTCCCGGCAGAAAGTGCATGCTGCTGCAATGACCCGATGACGGAGTGTGGTTTCATCACATTACAACCAGGTCTGCTTTAAGGCTTCCGGCCGCTTTAATGGCCTGCAGTATTGCGACAAGATCTTTCGGCGTCACCCCAAGCGTGTTGAGCGCCTTTACAAGTTCGCCGATGGTCGGTCCTTTAACCTCTGAAAGATAAGCCTTTTTTTCTTCAACTTTCACATCTGTCTGCGGCACAACCACCGTTGCCGCTCCCGCCGGAGCGAGCGGACCGGGCTGCGACACCTGCAGCGCTGTCTTAATCTCTATGGTCAGTCCGCCGTGCGCAAGCGCAACCGGACTGATATGAACGTTTTCTCCTATGACAACCGTACCTGTTCTTTCATTGACAATAACCCTCGCCGGCACATCGACATCTACTGTCAACTGCTCGATTGCAGCCATAAGCTCAAGGGCGCGATCCCGATATGCCGGCGGCACCGATATGCCGACTGCGGAGGGGCTCTCAACCCTGGCAGCAGATTTCCCGAAGTGCTCGTTTATTTTTTCGGCAACGCGATTCGCGGTCGTCGTGTCCTGAGTTGTAAGAATCAGGGTTAATTTCTCCTTATTATTCAACTGAACCGGCACCTCGCGTTCGACAATGGCTCCGTTTGGAATCGTGCCGACATTGGGGTGATTTTTGATCGTCGTGGTTCCGCTTCCGCCCGCAACAAACCCTCCGATGGAAACCGGTCCCTGTGCAACCGCATAGACTTGTTCGTCAACGCCTGTCAGCGGGGTCATAATCAGCGTACCGCCCTGAAGACTCTTGGCGTCGCCTATCGAAGAAACCATAACGTCAACCCTGGAACCGGGCTTGATGTTCGTCTGGAGTTTGGCAGTAACCATAACTGCAGCAATATTTTTAGTTTTCCCTTTAATATCAGCAAGATTGACAGAGACGCCCATCCGACGGAGCATGTTCACGAACGGCTGATAGATGTACGTTCCGTCCTTGTCGCCGGTTCCGTTCAGCCCGACGATAATGCCATAGCCCACAAGCTCATTTTCTCGCAGCCCGGAAAAGGTCGAAATGTCCTTGATTCGCTCAGCAGATGTGTAGTGCGGCGTGATGCTTATGATGACAACTGCAATAAGCAGCAACCGGAAAATAATGCCGCTCCGGTAGGAATTTTTTTCATTATGGCAGAACATCATGAAGTCCTCCATGTGCATTGTTCATCAGAAAGGCCATATGTTGTCCAGCATGCGCACAAGCCACCCCTGAGACTGCTTGTCCCCGATGACGCCGTCACCGACCATATAAATCTGGGCATCGCCGACATGCTGCGACAGCACTGTATTGGCAGGCGTAATGTCGTCCGGCCTGACGATGCCACGCAACACAATAATTTCTTTTTCATTATTGACGATGAGTTCCTTGCGCGACTCCAGAACCATGTTCCCGTTGGGCAGCAATTCAACGACCTTTGCCGTTATACGTGCCGTCAGGGTCCCCTGCCTCGCAGTATCGCCGGACCCCTTGTAGTTTGATGTATTGGCACCTTTGGCATGAGGAGAAAACACCGTTCCCGGAGCAAATTGCTTTGCGAGAACAGGAAGCTTATGAATCCCGAAGTCCGTCTGCATGCCGAAGAGATCGCTCACGGAATACTCCGCCGCTGAGTTGCCGCTCGTATTCGTCGTCGCTTTTTTTGTCGCCGATGTCGTTTCCGTTATAAGAATAGTAATAAGATCGTTCACGTGACGCGCCCGGCGATCGCTGAACAGAGATTTGTTATCACGCCAAAGAGATCCTTCTGTTTTTGCAGGAGTAACTTCCTTGACATCAACATACCGGGGCGGCATGGGAGCCTCCCTGATTTCACGAGCATCCTTCAGCCCGTTACATCCCTGAAGCAGAAAGGCAAGAACTGCCATGCAAAGCACTGATTTAATATCTTTTATCATACTTTAACCTTCACTGTATCAACAGCAACGAGTACGCCTATTATCTCTTTCTTCGAGGCTTCGCAATAGACGCGTACCGTGCTGCCGACTGTTCCTTCAGTTCTTAGAATTCCTCTCGTCGCAATAAGTACCGAGCCGCTCTCGATCTCGACTTTGACTTTTTGCCCGCGCTTCACCATTCCGGCTATGAAGAAATGATCCCGCTTCAGCACGAGTCCTTCGGACAGATTGATCCTGAGGGTCTTGCCGATAACGTCTTTTTTGTCCGTAACCGCCCCGACCGGCAGACGGGAAACCCTGTGACGAACCGGATAGAAATTGCTTTCAGAAAGAGCCGATCCTTTCGGAAGGGCATGCGCAGTGATGAAAACATCTATAAGAGCCTCATACCTGACTTCAACAAGCACTGAGCGGGGAATCCTGTTTGCTTCAAGCAGCTCAACGCGATAGTTCATGCGATTCATTCCAGTGTATCCGTCAAGAGCAACGGACCCTATCCGGTAATTGCCATCAGCAGAAAGCAGTTCCTCACCCTGAAGGACCCGGACATTCTGCAATTCAACGTCGCCGGAAACCGCCGCGCGCACTTCCTGCGAAAGCCGCTGGCGCAGGAGATCCGCAAGCTGAGCAGCCGTAGCCGTGCCGGCAGCAAATGCGCTCCAGAGGATCATTGCCGCCAGAAATGAGAAAATTCCGGTTATTCTTTTCATATCAGCTACCTCTTCAGCTGGATAGTCGTCTGCAGCATCTCGTCAGAGGTCTGCACCGACTTGGAATTCACATCAAATGCCCGCTGCGCGATAATCAGGTTTGCCAGTTCTTCGACTAGATTGACGTTGGAATTTTCGAGAAAGCCCTGCACCACTGTCCCTCTGCCCTCGGAACCGGGTGCTCCCGTAATCGGAGCGCCGGAAGCATCGGTCTGCAGAAAGAGATTCTTGCCGGCAGCAAGAAGTCCTGCAGGGTTGATAAAGCGGGAAATTTCTATCGTTCCGACTTCAACCGGGGTTGTACTGCCGCCCTGAAGAATCGTCAATCTTCCATCGGTGCTGAGGGTGATGCTGATGGTATCGCTCGGAATTGTTATCGCCGGTTCTAGGGGAAACCCGTCGGAATTGACAACACGTCCGTCCTTGTCGAGCTTGAAGGCACCCGCGCGTGAATAGGCTATTGTTCCGTCAGGACGGTTGATCTGAAAAAATCCTTCTCCCTCAATAACCATGTCCAGCGAGTTGCCCGTAGTGATAAAATCGCCCTGGAGAAAGTTCTTCATAATCGCGACCGGGCGCACACCAAGACCGACCTGCATGCCCGAAGGAAACTGGTTTCCTTCAGATGATGTGCCTCCGGGAGCTCTGAGCGTCTGATACAGCAAATCCTGAAACTCAGCCCTGCTCCTCTTATACCCGGTGGTATTTGTATTTGCCAGGTTGTTCGATATGACATCAACGTTCAGAGACTGCGCCTGCATTCCGGTTGCGGCAGTAAATAACGAACGAATCATGGTTCCTCCTTACGCTCCAGGCTTTCCTATGTCAACGACGGCTCTCTGGGCGAGATCACTGAAATTTTGAATAACCTTGTGCGACATCTCATACTGCCTGATTGCGGCAATCATGTTCACCAGTTCATTTACAGGATTGACATTGGAGCGCTCCAGCACTCCCTGATAGACTTCATAGCCAGCAGATTCTTCCGCAGTCCCGGTAAAGAGTGAGCCTCCGGCATGCTGGATATTTGCAAGCTTCGCAACGTTCATTTCGGCAATCAGTGTGTTTGACTTCTGCTGCACGTTTAAGAGGTACATGTTTCCGTCAGAAGATACGCTGATAACGCCTTCAGTATTATCGATGACTATCGGCTGGTTACCGCGATCAAGCACGCGGTAGCCGTCAGGCGTCGAAAGAAAGCCGTCGCGGTTGAGCACGAAAGCCCCGTTCCTGGTATAAAACTGTTGTCCGTTCTTTTCAACGACAAAAAAAGAGTCGGCACTCAACGCAAAGTCAAGGGGGTTGCCGGTCGTCTGAAAGGCTCCCGGGGTAGAATCAACAGCAAATTTCCCCGCTGATGTCATTGCTCTGGCATTCGGGTAAATTGCCGGCGGTGCTTGCTGAACCCCTTCCAATACCTGATAGGAGGCTGCTGAGAGCATATTTCGCTTAAAGCCGGTCGTATTGACATTCGCCAGATTATTGGCGACGTTGTCCATTTCGTTGCTTCGCTGAACGGCACCGGTTGCAGCGATATACATGCCTTTATACATTATGCACTCCTCCAAAAAACCAGATTGCAGTATATACATGCAATAAAAGTGCCAAAATCTCAGCAAAGGACATCATGATGCAACTTGTTGATAGAAAGCAGTTATTTGATTTCAAACAAGGCAGGGATGAAAATGCAGGCAAAAGCAGCGGAAAATTATGCCTTGATGTTGATGTGTTTTTTTCCGTCAGGAGAAGAGGATTCCTGCTGACGGGATTCCGGCTCGGGTTCCTGCTGGTCGCCATCTGGCCTGGCCGCCTTTCGCTTGACGCGAAGGCGCGCAAACGAATAACCAGAGCCGGCCCTTGCTATGCCGCTAACTCGATAGGGTTCACGAATGCCTTCATCGGAAGCCATGACAACTTGTTATCGGCGGATAACACACTTTCTTGACTAATTGAGCAGCTGAGCTTTCTGCTCTTCGTAGGTTTTCCTGAAAAGCACTTCCACTTCGAAAAACTGCTTATCAGTAAGCCCGAGCATTTCATACGGAACCCGGCGGTCAGACATGGGTTTGCGAAGACCGACCCCTAGATTGACGCACAGAGCATCGGCGACGTTTGTTATCCGGCACAGAGCTTCGAGCGCCTTGTCGTTCAAAACGCTGAAGTCTGCAGCGTGATGGTATTCCACAACACTCTCCAGGTTCTTCGGCAGTTTCCACTTGCGAGCGATGAGCCCTCCGACCTGGCAGTGATTGAACCCGAGCATTTCATTCTCGACATCGGCAAACGACATTCCCGTCTCATAGACTTTCTCAACGATAACCGAATACGACTCGGGCATCGCGTTGTTGAGGATAGTTTTCCCGACGTCGTGAATCAATCCGCCGATCATCGCCTCTTCGACCTGGAGCAACTTTGTTTCAAGTGCAAGAATCGATGCCGCAATCGAAACGCCAAGGCTGTGCTCCCAAAGGCGCTGCTCAAAAAGGCCGAACTTGCGGTGAAGATCCTTGAGCGATGCCGCTACAACGAGAGACTTCATGGTGTTAAACCCTATGAGCAGAATACCGGTTGAGATGGTATCAATACTCCGGTCGCGCCCGTAGTAGGGAGAGTTCGCTATGCGCAGCAGGCGGGCAGAAAACGCCTGATCGCGGCCGATAATCTTTTCCAACTCCTTGATGGATGAATAATCGTCATTAATCAGCTGAAGCACCTTCATCGCAATCGGAGGGAGACTGGGGATGTCGACTGTCTCCAGAATAATCTTTTCAATAACTTCTTCTTTCATATATTCCTCCGCAAGCCAGTGCTTGCTGTAGATTGTATCGCAAGCATCACTATAATGCCAACATTATCACGCCGAGTTCACAATTTCACCCGCGATATCTTCCAGCGGGAGCACTTTATCTGCAATGCCTGCGTCCACCACCGCCTTCGGCATTCCATACACGACGCAGGTCTCCTCGTTCTGGGCAAAAATACGGCCCCCGGTTTTCTTCAGCTCGGCCAGACCTTTTGCGCCGTCATTTCCCATACCGGTTAAAATGACACCGAGAGCCCGGCCAGGAAACAACTGCGCCACCGAGAGCATCAGGGCATCCACAGACGGGCGATAGATAAAGTTTTCACGATCCTCAGAAATCGTCACCGTCGTCTCTATGCCTCTTTTTCGCACAATCCGCATATGCCCGCCGCCCGGCGCCAGCAGAGCAAGCCCGACCCGGAGAGCGTCTCCCTCTTTCGCCTCGCGCACCTCAATTTTGCTGAGCTGGTTCAGCCTCTCGGCAAACGGACCGGTGAAATTCGGAGGCATATGCTGTGCAATAACAATAGGGAGGGGAAAATCCTTGGGTAGATTGGGAAGTATCTCCTGCAACGCCTTGGGACCACCCGTTGAGGTCCCGATCGCAATCAGGCCCATCCGGCGATCTCCCGTTGTCCTGGCAACGGCTATGGGCGCGGCAGATGGCGCATGATTGACCAGTGACGGCCGCGGCGAGGGCCGGAAGTTTCTGCGAGGGAGTCCGCGCCTGGCCAGCTGCTTTATCTTGTCGATCAAAACCTCCTTCAATCGGAGAATATTCAGCGACAGATCGGACAGATTTTTCGGAATAAAGTCGACAGCTCCGATTTCGAGCGCTTCAAGCGTCGTATGCGCGCCTTCCGTTGCGAGTGAGCTCACCATGATGACCGGGACCGGAGTAGTGGCCATGATATGCCGCAAGGCGCTAATGCCGTCCATGCGGGGCATCTCGACATCCATGGTTACAATGTCCGGCTTCAGCTGCACGATCTTCTCTATCGCTTCCAGACCGTCCCGCGCTACCCCGACTATCTGAATTTCGGGATCAGAACGCAGCATGTTCGAGAGCGCGCTCCGCATGAATGCAGAGTCATCCACAATAAGAACTTTAACCATCAAAACCCCTCATTCGTGCATTATGGTAAACCATTCTGTCTTCAAATTACTCTAGAAGCCGAAATCCTTCAGCAGGTCGTCAACACCTTCCTGAGAGACTTTATCTGCATGGGAGCCCGGACCATAATATGTCGCCTCCTTTGCCGGCTCCATCTTAACGCCGAAGGTAGCAATCAGACGGACAAGTTCACTCTCGACATCTCCAACCAGCGTAATAACCTTCTTGATCGACTGACCGGTAAGATCCTGAAATGACTGTGTTGTCAAGACCTCGGTCAGATCATCCTCAAGCGAGTTTTTGAATGATTTCAGAAAAGCAACCGACTCCTCAGGTCCTGTCATATTCCGCAAATGCGAAGAAACATCGTCCATCGAAAGAATATACTTCTCGACGATATTCATCGTCTTGTTTGCCGCCGCCTCTGTCCGCTCGATGACGAGCTGCAGCTGATCGACCGCATTCGGCATCTCGGTAACCGCCATATCCTTCAGCTTCGGATCGAGCGCCTCCTTGAAACTCCGAATCGAATCATGCAGTTTACGGGTAACCTTTCCGACCTCCCTGAACAGACCGGCATCACCGGCGCTCATAATCGTCTTCATCACTTCATCGGCTTTTTCAAAATCCTGATTCGATACCGCCGTCATAAACTCAACGAGGCGCTCAAATATCACCTGATTTGCTCCCAGTGCCGCGCCGGACTTGCTTTCAAAGTATGCTTTTGCGTCCACGATCTCCTTGACCAGCACCTCACCGCCCATGGTCTGGACATGCTTCACAATTTCAACCTTCTCTTTTCCGGCCTCGCTGACATTCAGCACCTGGTCTTCAAATAAGTCAGCGTCTTCAACCGGCACAAGCTTGCCGGTGTCAATAAGCACCACAAGCCGGTCGTTCACTCTGGCAACACCTTGTACCTGTTCGATATTGCCCTGCAGGAAGTTCTCCGCAGGCTCAATCTGATCCTCTTCGATACTGATGACACCGGTTATTCCGTCAATCACAACGCCGAATGTCATCCGGCCGCTTGCAACAACAATTACTTTTTGTCCCGGTTCACTCTCGCTCAGACCGACAAGCTTTTTCAGATTGACGATAGGAATAATGCGTCCTCGCAGGTTTGTTACCCCATCAATATAATGAGGTGCCTGCGGAAGCCTGGTCAGTTGCGGCCGGTTAATAATTTCCTGCACCTTCAGAATAGGAATGGTGTACTCGCTGCCGTTCATGACAAAACCTATATGCTGCATGGCTCCTCCATATCAATCATGGTCACAGGAACAACCTGCCCTATTTTCTGCTCGCAATAAACAGCCTGCGGGCAATCACTGCGAGGTCAAGAATAAGCACGACACGCCCGTCGCCGGTAATCGTCGCGCCCAAGATTCCGCACTCCTCGGACTCGACACCGTTAATCATCTTGATGACGACCTCTTCCTGGCCGATGAGCTCATCGACCGCAATACAGAAGCGGCGATCGGCCACCGATGCAACAAGCACATAGCTGTTTTCCTGGGCAACCGCGCTTCTGGAACGCACGCCGAGCACTTCCGACATGACAAAAAGCGGCAGGACTTTTCCGCGGATAGTCAGCACCTGCTGCCCGGCGACGTCCTTAATGTCGCTACGCCTGACGCGCAACGTCTCCTCAATCATGGACTGAGGCAAGGCGTACTGCTCCTGGCCGATCCGGATCATCATCGCCTGAATGATAGCAAGCGTCAGCGGCAGGCTGATGCGGAAGGTGCTGCCGATATCCTTTTTTGTTACGACCTCGACATATCCGTTCAACTTCGCGACATTCGTCTTGACGACATCCATGCCGACACCGCGGCCGCTCAACTCCGTCGATACCTCCTTAGTTGAAAACCCCGGAAGGAATATCAGGTCAACTGCCGCCTCATCAGACATTTTCTCCGCTTCCTCTTCAGAGATGAGGCCGTTCTTCATTGCCTTGCGCCTGACGGCATCAACGTCAATACCCCGGCCGTCGTCGGTAACTTCAATAACAATCTGGGTTCCCTGCTGAGTCGCACTAATGATAATACGCCCGTTGCGAGACTTGCCCTTGGCTTCACGTTCGGCATTCGTTTCCAGTCCGTGGTCAATCGAGTTGCGTATAATGTGGACCATCGGATCGCCGATATTCTCGATAACACTTTTGTCCACTTCGGTGTCCTCACCGAAAATTTCCAGATCAATATCCTTGTTCAGCTGCCGGGACATATCGCGCACCATGCGCGGAAACTTGGAAAAAACCTTCGATATGGGCTGCATACGGATTTTCATGACCGCAAGCTGAAGGTCGGAGGTGACGCGGTCCAGAAAACTGGTCGTCTCCAGAAGTCCTTCGATATTCGGATCCCCGCTGTAGGTCTGTTCAATTTTCATCGCAAGGTTCAACAGCCTGTTTCTGGCAAGAACAGTCTCGCCTGCTAGATCCATCACCTTGTCAATCCGGGTTACATCAACCCGGAGCGTCTGAACGACCTCCCTCTCCCTGCTCGATTGCTGTCCCTGATCTTCCACGGCATCAGCAACGGCGGGAGGCTTCGGCGGAGAAGCCGGCGGCGGCACGTCTTTCTTTGCGACAACAACAACTGTTTCTTCAGTTGTATCAGCAGATTCACGCGGTTCGACCTGCTCGGCAGTTACCACGGCAACAGGGTCGGGTGGAGCCGGCACGGACTGCAATGCAGGAGGCGTAGCAACTGCCTCCATCGGAGCATCCATTGCGGCATCAAGACGGGTCAGAAGCTCAGAAATATCCTCCTCAGCCCCGTCGCGAAGCTTGACATGACCAATCAGCACCCGCAGCATATCAACACTCGTGAGGATGACGTCCATAAGATCCCGCGACGGCGCAATTCCGTTGTCACGCAGACATTTCATAATGCTTTCGGCGCGGTGGGCAACATCAATAATCTGCTGAAATCCAAGAAATCCTGCCGCACCCTTAAGGGTATGCATGCCCCTGAATATCTCATTCAGCATCTCTTTATCGTATCCCTTGGACTCAAGCTCCACAAACAAAGGATCGATACGGTCGAGAGTCTCTTCCGCCTCTGTGACGAATTCTGATATTATTTCATCCATTTCATCGGGCATATCAGCCTCCTGCTTTCAGTGACGGTTTCCTCTCCGCTATCTTCTCAAGCTTTTCCTTCAGGACTTCAGCGGTAAACGGTTTCACGACGTAGTTGTCAACGCCGGCCTTGATAGCTTCGATAACCTTCTCTTTTTCCGCCTCGGCAGTGACCATAAGAAACGGCACATCTTTCAGCGGAGGCGCCTCTGCCCGCACAGCCCGGAGGAGATCGATGCCTTCCATATTAGGCATGTTCCAGTCTGAAATAACCAGACCGAAGCCGCCGCCCTTCAGTTTCGACAATGCAGCCACACCGTCTTCAGCCTCATCGATATTTTCGAATCCGAGTTGCTTCAGCAGGTTCTTGACAATACGGCGCATCGTAGGAAAGTCATCAACAACTAATACCTTAATCTTGAAATCAAACACCGTCTTCCCCTCCTTGCGCAAACATCTTTTTCAGAATTTTTCTGACACTCGCGGTTATCTGGTCCGCATTTGCGGGCTTCACAAGATAGTCATCAACGCCGGCCGCTGCAGCCCGCTTCTTCTCCTCTTCATCCGCCTCGGTCGTAACCATAAGAATCGGAACGTGGCCCCAGCTCGCATCCGACTTCAGGGTTTTGGTCAGCTCAATGCCGTCCATAAAGGGCATGTTCATATCGGTAACTACCAGATTGATATTGTCGGTCCCCATCTTCTCAAGCGCATCGAGACCATTCTCTGCAGTAACAACCTCGTATCCCTTGCCCTTCAGATAAAGGCTCAGGATTTTGCGTGTTGTCTTGTCGTCGTCTACAACAAGAATTCTCATCATTCCACCCCTTCAGCAACCCTGTTCTGTATAACTAAACTTTCTGGTAAATAACGACGCGATTAATGACCGCCGGGCGGAACGCCCGGGTAATATTGTGCAGGCTCTCCGAAGTTCCTACAATAAGGGAGCCTCCGGGCCGCAACGCATCGTACATAAGTGCGAGAGCTTTCTGCTTTGCCTTTTCGTCAAAATATATGAGCACATTCCGGCAGAAAATTACGTCAACACCGCGAATGTTCCTGACATCCCGGTCACTCATCAGATTTATCTTCATGAAGCGGACATTCGCCTTTACCGATTCAGCAAGCTTGTAGTTCAGATCGGTATTCGTGAAGTACTTCGACATATACGCCGGAGGCACATTTCTGATTGCGTAGGAACCATATACGGCTGCCTTGGCCGAAGCAAGTACCGATTCGCTGATATCGGACGCGAGAATTTCCTTGCGAAACCCGGCAGCTTCCGACCGTTCCATGAGCATCATTGAAATAGTATACGGTTCCTCCCCGGTTGAACTCGCCGCTGACCATATCCTGATATCGCAGCGGCCGGCTTTCGTGTTTTCCTCCATAATCTTTTTCAGAAGCTCTCCGCAGAGAACCTCAAACTGCTGCGGCTCCCGGAAAAAGAAGGTTTCATTTGTCGTGACAAGCTCAAAGAGTTTTATCAGTTCGTTTTTATCCCCGCCGAACTTCAGCAGATAAAGGTATTCATCATACCCCTTGAAATTCTTTTCCTGAACGCGTCGTCCAAGTCGATTCTCGAGAAAATACTTTTTGTTGTCGGGAATGAAAATACCGCTCTGCTCGTAGATAAAGTCGCGAAGCTGCCTGAAGACATCGTCTGCCATTGGTGCCGTCATAGGTACGAAAGTACCTCCTCAATTTTTGAGCGCACATCATCGTTTTTGTGTTCACGGTGCAGCACCAGCAGTTCGTATGCCTCTTGGCCGCCGATATCCCTGATGACATCAAGAGCCGACATCACCACCGGGATGAAAGGGTCATCAAGAACATCGCCTAACCTCTGGAGCACAGTTTCAGGCTCACATGCTGCGGCAATCGCCTTGACCGCATATACCCGTACCCAGGGGTTTTCATCGTTCAGAATGGCGAAAAGTTCCGCTGAGCAGCAATGGGCATTGCCCATGGCGACGACAGCAATTTTGCGGATTTCAGGATCAGGGTCGCTGATAAACGACCTCAGACGCTCAAGGGCCTCCGCTGTTGCAACACGCCCCAGTCCTTTGATAGCGGCAAATTTCACATCCAGGTCATCGTCCTCAGCCAGATTCAGAAGGATATCGACGTCAGCGATTATTCCTGCCGCAATTCTGCGAACTCCTCTGCTGCAGGAGGAAAGACCGGCAACAAACTGTCCCGCGTTTATCCTCAGAAGAGATTCGACGATCTTTTCGGTAATGTCGGTGAATTTTTCAATACTCAGGAGGTCAAACAAAGGCTGGAACGCTTCCATGTCGCGGATTTTTCCGAGCGCCTCAATGGCGCATTTTCGCACGTGGGCATCTACGTCCTTCTGCGAGGTCTCCAGCAGCGGACCGATGCTGGCAGGTTCGCCGATGTCGCCAAGGGCTTCAGCTGAAGCGCGCCGCAGGTCACGGCTTGTGGCGGAAAGACTGTCCATGATCATGGGCACCGCTTTTTTGCTGCCGAGTTCTCCGAGAAGCTCAATGGCAAAGGCCTTGCCGCGATATTTCATTTCCGACGACGCAAGCACCTTAAGCAGCTCGGATTCTGAATCCATAGACCGCACCGTTCTGCTGATGACGGAATGGCGCTCTTCAGTATCAGGCATGGCCGGATCTAGAGCGCCGACAATATCCACAAGAAGCGGCACCGCACTGCCGGCATTCAAAACTTCAATTCCCCGAAGGGCAATAAACTTGTCTTCCCAGTCGCCTTCCTTCAGCATGCGAATGAGATGCTCGGTCAGGCCGACCATTGCCGGAGTAATACCAATCTGGACAACGCTTTTGACAATGGCACTCCGCTCATCATCCGAGGCGCTGAAAAGATAGGAAATAAGGGTTTCGCTAACTTCAGACGTGCCGATTTTGCCAAGTGTCTCGATTGCTGAAAAACGAACACCCTCCGACGGACTCTTCAGCAGCTCAACAATAAACGGAGCAGATGCCCTGGCTTCCAGTTCACCAAGCGACTGTAACGCATAAAAACAGACCCACTCCTCATCCTTCAGTGTTTCTTCAAGATACGGAACGGCATCCCCGTATCCAAGCTCTCCTAACGCCTTTGCAGCAGCCGCACGAACGTTGGCGTTTTCGTCTCTGAGCATGGGCAGCAGGCGCTCGCATTGGACGCTTTCCTTGATATCGCACATAAGATCAATTGCAAACTTGCGGATATCAGGGTCTTTGTCCTCAAGAAGTACATACAAAAGCGGCACCGTAACAGCGCCCAAGCGGGCAAGAATTATCAATGCAGTGTTGCGAAGATACGTTCCTTCCCGCAACAACGGAAGCACCATATAAGCAGTCACTTCTCCGCCGATGGCAATAAGGGAACGCATGGCGGCGTCCTGCACTCCTGCGCTCGGATCGCTCAATGCCCGAATGAGGGGATAAATGGCGCGTTCATCACCGTCAGCAAGCTGCTCGGCTGCCTGTCGCCGGACGGAAGGCTCCTGAGCCTGCAACTTTTGGACGGTTTTCATCAGATTTCTAGACATCTTCCCCTCCCGCACATGCTGAATGCGTTGATTATAGCTGATAGTAGAGGAAATATCACAGCGGCTTGATCAGGCGCGGAATGCATCCATGGTGCTTCGAAGCTTCATCAAGGCCTTTCCGTGCAGCTGACAGACCCGTGATTCGGTAACACCGAGCACCGTACCTATTTCCTTCATGGTGAGTTCTTCATAATAATATAAGGTCAGCACCGTGCGTTCTTTTTCGGGCAGCGCATCTATTGCATTGCCGAGTGCTGCTTTCATTTCCGAGAGGTTTAACCGATCGATCATGTCGGGCTCATCCCGGTTCGTCAGGCACTGAAGGATATCCAGGTGTTCTCCGTCCTGGTTGACGCCGAGAGACTCCAGACTGATCATGTTCAGGGTATTGACGGTTGACTGGGTTTTATGCAATTCCTGCAGGGAAATGTCGAGCCGATCGGCGATTTCCTCATCCGTCGCGGGACGATCAAGTTCTTTCTGCAGATCATCATTAGCGCGCCTGACTTCATCAAGCTTGCGCCGGGCATCCTTGGACGCCCACTGCATGGTCCTGATTTCATCAATCATCGACCCGCGGATGCGAAAATCCGCAAAGGTGCTGAGTGAAGCATTCATGGCAGGATTAAAGCGTTCAATTGCCTCAAGAAGCCCAATAATGCCCGCTGAAACGAGGTCCTCGCTGCTCAGTCCTGCCGGCAGAGCAAAAGAATACTTGCCGGCGTAGTACTTTACGCGGGGAAGAAACTGCCGTACCAGGTCGTCTTTCTGCTCTTGGGTAATTGTCCACACAGTCAGAGTTTACCATACTGCACACATCAGTTCATCCGACACGCAGTGCCCGCCGCAGAAAGAACTGAAGGGTTCCGGTGGTCTCTCCCAATGGATGTTCAATCAGGCGCTTCGCAATTTGCCCGAGTTTTTTTGCAAAAGGGCTGTTCGGATGCATTACAATATGGCTTTTCTGCGCTATTATGGAGTCCTTCACATTCTGGTCAAACGGCAGATACCCAAGATAATCAATGGATTGATTCAGAAATTTGTCAGCCACCAGAGAAAGCTTGCTGTAGGTGTCAAATGCCTCTTTTTCGGACCGGGCCGTATTCACGATCAACCTGAAGCAGCGCGTACGGAAATCATTTTTCAGCACCTTTATAAGAGCATACGCATCAGCAATCGAGGTCGGCTCCGGAGTCACAATGACGATAACCTCCTGAGCAGCGCTACAGAAAAACAGGACATTTTCGGAAATGCCCGCTCCCGTATCAATGAGAAAAATATCAAAGTCAAGATCAAAGTCTTCCAGCTCGGTCACCAACTGCAAGCGCTGTTCCTCGGCAAGACTTGTCAACTCTCGAACACCAGAACCGGCGGGAATGATATTAATGCCCAGCGGACCGCTCACGACAATGTCTTTCAGACGTTTCTGGCCTGCAAGCACATGTCGCAGATTGAACTTTGGCGTGATGCCGAGCATGACATCGATATTGCTCAGGCCGACATCGGCATCCATAACCAGCACTTTTTTATTGATGCTGGCATAAAAGAGCGCAAGATTAGCGACAAAATTGGTTTTGCCGACACCACCTTTGCCGCTGGAGACCGCCATGATTCTCGGCTGTTCAGTTGGCACAAGCACCTCCCATGATGAGACCGGCGATATAGTCCGGAGACGGCACCCGAATATCATCGGGCACGGCGGGACCGCTGCTGATGAATGACAGCGGCCTGCCGCTGAGCAGGGAAAGATTATAGAGTGAACCGTATTGAGCGGCAATGTCGAGTTTGGTAAAACCGATGGTATCGATCAGTTCGGTATTGATATCCTGCCATATGCGTTCTGCCGCATGAGTATTCATGGTCGCATCCATCAGTAAACAGCGCGTCAGGGGAAACCCCGACGAAAAAACATTCGCGATATCTCCCAATAATTCCGTGTGGTTATACCCCGGAGTATCAACGAGGACCGGCCCCCGTTCAATATCCCGGTAAATCATTCGGGGAAGATCGCTCACCTTCCGAGTCACTTTCATGTCGCATCCGAGTTCCTGTGAAAGCTCCTTCATATGAGCAAATGCACTGATGCGCTCTGAATCCAGCGATATCAAACTGAGCCGTTTATGTTTCTTCCGCAGTATGTGCGCAATTTTTGAGAGCATACTGGTCTTGCCGACGCCGGGAGTGCCCAGAAACAGGAATCCCCGTTCATCAGCCGGCGAAAAGTTTTGCACTTTCACATCCTGCGATATTGTGAATTTGATGCTGTCAACAGTATAATTCGAACGCTCAAGCAGAACAACAGCGAACTGCGGGTCAACGCCATGCTTGATGAGGAGATTGTACAGGCCTTTCTTCTCATTGCCGACACGAAGTCTCGGCATGGCGGATGAAAGCGTCTCTTTCAGGAATCCCATCTCCTCCCGCATGATGCGCAGTTCACGAACAAGCTCTTCCATCTCAGCAGAAGATGAGCGTCCTGCTTCTCCTTCTCCGGCATCATCTGCGGCAGCAGTGACTTCTACCATCGGTTTATTCAGCAGCCCGAATCCGGCGCTCTTAATGCTTCTGCTCGACAGAATCATTGCGTGGTCACCAAGTTCCTGTTTGACCTGTTCGAGTGCTTCCTTGAAGCTGCCTCCCGTAAACTTCCTGATCATCATACAGACTTCCTCCTCCGCATACGCAATGCCGTCGTTAGTCGAGTCGTATCGTTCCGAGCGAAAGTATCTTCGTGTTCGGCGCTATCTCGCTGTTCGAAATAACCATAATGCTGTTGGAAATGCGGTCTGTCAGCCGTTTTACAAAGCGGCGAATCGTCTGTGAACAGAGCAGCACCGGCTGATAGCCCCGCGCTATTCCCTCTTCAAAATTCTTTTTTATGCGTTCTGCAAGCCGATCCGCGGTCATCGGATCCAGCGATAAATAAGTCATTCCCTGCGGGGTCGCCTGTATCGACTCGACAATCAGGCGCTCGATTTTCGGATCCATCAGCAGCACCGACACGGAGCCGTCATAATTCTGAACCTGACGAGTGATACTGCGCGCCAGCGCCTGCCGCACATACTCGGTGAGCACCTCGGGATCCTTCGTTACCGCCGCATAATCGGAAAGCGATTCCAGAATGGTCTGGAGATCCCGAATCGAAACGCGTTCCTTGAGCAGGTTTTGCAAGACCCGCTGCACGACGCTCAGCGTTGCGACGGACGGCACCAGATCATCAACCACCTTCGGATGCGTCTTGGTGAGGTTATCGAGCAAGCGCTGAACATCCTGCTTGCCGAGCAACTCCGCCGCATTATTCTTGAGTATCTCCGTCATATGCGTTGTAATGACAGACGGAGCGTCAACCACCGTATACCCCGCAATCTGGGCGCGTTCCATGTCCCTTTCATCAATCCAGACAGCCTCCAGACCGAACGCGGGGTCTTTGGAGCGGATACCCTCGATCTGCTCAGCTTCGGTTCCCGGTGTAATGGCAAGATACTTGTTAAGCATGACTTCGCCGGATGCAACCTCAACTCCCTTGATAAGCACGGAGTATCCGGTCGGCTTCAGCGTAAGGTTATCCTTGATATGGACCGGCGGGACAATGAATCCCATATCGGTTACCATCTGCTTCCGGATTGCCTTGATGCGTGCAAGCAGCGAACCGCCTTCTTCCACCAGCGGTATGATCCCGTACCCGATTTCGAGCGATATCGGGTCAATAGGCAAAAGCGATTCGAGCGCCTCCGCTGGCTTCGCACTCTCGGCTGTCTCCGTTGCCGCAGCCGCCACGGCTCTGGATTCCTTCTGCTCCGCACGCGACAGATAGTAAGCTGCGGCTCCTGCCATTGCCGCAAGCGTCAGGAACGGAAGGTGCGGCAGACCGGGAATCAGCCCGAGCAGGCCAAGAATGCCTGCCGCTGTGCCGAGTGCTTTTGGATTGACCACAACCTGCTTGATGATGTCTTCACCCAGATTCGCTTCAGAAGCGGCCCGGGTCACAATCAGGCCGGATGCCGTAGAAATAATCAGAGCGGGGATCTGCGCAACCAGCCCCTCACCGACCGTCAGGATCGTGTATGTGGTAACGGCGTCAGTCACGGACATGCCCTTCTGAAGCACTCCTATCAGAAAGCCGCCGATGATGTTTACCGCCATAATCACAATCGCCGCAATGGCGTCGCCGCGGACAAACTTGCTTGCACCGTCCATGGCGCCGTAGAAGTCGGCTTCACGGCTGATCTCCTGCCGCCGGCGGCGTGCTTCTTTATCGTCTATGAGACCGGCGTTCAGGTCAGCGTCGATACTCATCTGCTTGCCGGGCATCGCATCGAGGGTAAAGCGGGCAGATACTTCAGCAATACGGCCTGCGCCCTTTGTGATAACGACAAAATTGATAATGACAAGAATCAGAAATACAATAAAGCCGACGACGAAGTTTCCGCCGATGACGAACTCACCGAACGCCTTGATGACCTTGCCTGCCGCATCGGTCCCTGTATCGCCGTGCATCAGGACGAGGCGCGTCGCCGCAATGTTCAGCGACAGGCGAAGGAGCGTCGTTATCAGCAGCACCGAAGGGAAGACCGAAAAATCGAGGGGTTTCTTTGTATATGCCGCAACCAGTATCACGACAATCGAAGTCGTAATGCTGAACGACAATGCGAGGTCAAGCAGAAACGGCGGCATCGGCACAATCATGAAGATAAGAATTAAGACGATACCGATTGCGAGAACCAAATCACTCTGTTTCAGCAGACGTTCCATCATGGCCTACAAATGAACCCCTTTCCCCTTCAGCTTATACACATTCGCCAGAATCGCGGCGACAGCCTTGTAAAACACTTCGGGAATCTCTTCCCCAATCTCCAGTCTGAACAGAGATCTGGCAAGCGGCTTGTCCTCAAACTGAGGAACACCGCTCTTGCGGGCTACTTCCTTAATTTTCTCGGCGACAAGATTCTGTCCTTTCGCTATCACTTTCGGAGCGCCCATTCCCTGCAGGTCATATTTCAGGCAGACCGCAAAGTGCGTCGGGTTAGTGATGACAACATCAGCCTTCGGCACTTCCTGCATCATCCGCTTTCTCGCCATTTCGCGCTGGAGACTTCTGATTCTGGCCTTTACAAGCGGCGACCCCTCAACTTCCTTATGCTCATCCTTGATTTCCTGCCGGGTCATCTTGAGGTTTCTGCCGAAATACCAGCGCTGATACGCAAAGTCGGCAACGGCAAAAATAGTGAGGACAACGGCCGATATCAGAAATAGCCGGTATATCTGATGAAACGAAAAAGCCTGCACTGACTGAATGCTCATGTCCACCAGGAGCGGCATCTTGAACATCTGCTCCTTGAGTATCAAATAGAGCACCGTGCCGAGAACCGTTATTTTAAACAGCCCCTTCAGAGCTTCAACGACCATATTCAGACTGAAATACCGCTTGATTCCAGCGAGCGGATTCACACGCGAAAACTGCGGTGACAAGGGTGCTGCCGAAAGGAGAAACCCAGTCTGGAGAAAATGAACGGAAATCGTCACGATAAGAATCACGGCAAACAAAGGCAGCATAAGCATGCCGAACTGAATGCTGTCCGCCTTGAATACCTCCACAATTGAGCTTTCAGTAATGGACAGTTCAGCGCTTCGTTGCAGCCCGTTCCGAACATAATTCATCAAAGAATGCAGAACCGCGCCGCCGAAAAAGAGATATAGCAGAACCGACCACATGGGGATAATGCTGGTGATTTCCCGGCTGCGGGGAACCTCGCCCTTTTCCCGAGCCTTTTCGCGTTTGCGGGGCGTTGCTTGCTCTGTTCGTTCTTCAAATGGCTTTTCTTCTGCCATGCCTTACCTCGTGAATGCCATGACGGCATCCCGCATATGCATAAATGCTTTGGAAATCACAAAGAATGTCAGACTCAGGGACAATGCCATGCTCACCAGCCCGGCGCTGATCAGGAGCGGGAAGCTTACAAAAAAGATATTGACCTGCGGCATCGCCTTGGAGAGAAATCCCATGCCGAGATTTATCAGCGTCTGAATCAGAAATATCGGGGCTGCAATCTTGAACGCCAGCGGAAACATAAAGGAGTTCAGCTTCAGCACGGCATCGAACATGCCCTGATACTGAATCGAAGTCACGGCGAAGCTTCGTGCAATCCCTTCGATAAAAAAGTGATGCATATCGCATACAAAAAAAAGGCCCATGGCCATAAATGAATATAAGAGGCTGAGCGGTCCGAGCACTTCGCCGAACTGGGGGTTAAATACCGCCGCGACGCCGAGCCCCATTTCAATGCTTATCCACTGCGCGGCCATCTCCACTGCGCCCAGAATGAGCCGCGCGCATAAACCGATCGCCAGCCCGACAAAGAACGACTCAAACACAGCAGCAACAGGGCTTCCCGCCTGAATTTCCACAACCGGGAGCAGCAGGAGCGTCAGGGCCAGAGATAATCCGACGCGTACGAATATCGGTGTCATGCGGGCCCCGAGAAAGGGGATAAATGCAAGAATCGTCGCCACCCGGATAAAGATCGGGATGAATTTTTCACCGTATGTCGTTATCAAATTATAGAGTTCCATATCCTACCGAACGTACAGCGGGATGCTCTCATAAAGCCCGCGGGTAAAACTTATCATGACTTTCACCATAAACGGCAGCGTAAGCAGCAGCGTCACAAAGACCGCTACGATCTTCGGCACGAACGTCATCGTCATCTCCTGCAACTGCGTGATCGCCTGAAAAAAGCTAATCAGCACGCCGACCACCAGACTCACCAGAAGAACAGGTCCTCCGACCAGGAGCATCGTTTCAAACGTCTGGCGTGAAACCATATTCAATACCTCTATCGTCATCGATACCCCGCAACGAGCGAGCCGACCAGAAGCCCCCACCCGTCAACAAGGACAAAAAGCAGGAGCTTGAAAGGCATCGAGACCATGACCGGCGGAAGCATCATCATGCCCATCGAAAGAAGGATGCTCGCCACAACCATGTCAATCACCAGAAAGGGCAAAAAAATGAGAAATCCTATCTCAAAAGCCTTTTTCAGCTCCCCTATCGAAAATGCAGGAACAACGACCCTTAACGGTAAATCCATCGGCTGTGCAGGACGTTCCATTTTCGACATCTTCAGGAACAGGGCGAGATCTTTTTCCCGGGTCTGCTTCAGCATAAATTCTTTAAGCGGCTCGGATGCCCGGCTCAGCGCTTCTTCTGCAGCAATCTCCTTTTTTGAATACGGGAGATACGCATTTGCATGAATGGCGTCGACAACCGGCGACATGACAAAAAAAGTAATGAACAACGCAAGGCCTATTACCACCTGTGTCGGCGGCACTTGGGGAGTGCCGAGCGCCTGACGCAGAAATGAAAGCACCACAACAATTCTGGTAAAGCAGGTCATCATGACGAGCACTGCAGGCAGAAGCGACAGCAGCGTCAGGAAGAGCAGGAGTTCGAGAGGACCGCTTATACCGAAAAAACTGCCGGCTGCAGGAGAAGCGGCAGCCTGGGGCGAGGCTGCAAAAACAGCATCGGCAAAAAGAAAAAGCGCCGCAAGCATGGCAAGCATCAGGACAATCATTTGCCTCTCCTGCCGAAAAGCGCACGAATGCGATCCATCGGCGATTCCTGCAGAGCTGCCTTGGCGGCTGCCATGCTGTTGAGCTCTTTTTCGATACGGTCGGCATCCAGCTTGGTGAGCAGACACACACTTTCATCACCAAGTCCGACAAGCATATATTCCTGTGAGACCCTGACGATTGCCAGTCCGCGCTTCGGCCCCAACGGCTGGTAATGAAGCATCTCGATAATGCCCCGCTGCGGAAGAATTCTTCCCTTCACCAGCTTCAGAACGAGCGCAAGAACCCCCAGCACAAAAAGAAGTGCCAGCAATGCCTTCAGCAGTTCGAATCCGAAATCCATTTTTCCTCGGGCTCCTATTTGAGCTGACGAACCCGGTCCGCCGGGCTGATAATGTCGGTCAGGCGTATGCCGAATTTTTCATTGACAACAACCACTTCGCCCCGACCGATCAGTTTATCGTTGACATAGACCTCCATCGGCTCTCCTGCCAGCTTTTCAAGGGCAACCACCGATCCCTGGCCGAGCTGAAGGAGCTCCTGGACAAGAATCTTGGTCCGGCCGATGACAACAGTCAGCTCAAGAGGAATATCCAGTATGAAGTTGATATCCCGATGCCCTGAAGACGCTGACTGCGTCTGTTCCTGAAGTTCCTGCATCTCCACGTTTTTCGCCTCCTCTGTCATATGCTCCTCCGAAAACAGCCGGTCCGGAAAGCCGGCTCTCGTTTACTTTTTTTCCTGTTGCTCAAGAGGGTCACGAAATTTGAGCGCATACGATCCTTTGTAAACACCGAACTGACCCAAAAACTTCGGCACCCCCTCAACAAGGATTCTGATGTCGGAATCCGCCCCTTTGTCCAGCATGATGACATCCGACTCCTTGAGATCGAGCACCCGATCCACGCTGAGCGACGCCTTGCCAAGCTCACCGGTCATGGTGACTACCGTTCCGCGCAACGCACTCTTTAAACGATCGACCCATTTTGTGTCGAGGTCGTCACGGTCAGCGGAAAATGCACTGTATAATTTCTCCTTGATCGGCTCAACCGATCCGTAGGGAATGCAGAGAAATGCCTTGCACTGCTTTGACTCGATTTCAAGGACAAACTCAACCTTGATGACCACATCAACAGGAGTGACTATCGTGACAAACTGAGGGTTCATCTCAGCGCGGACATAGGTCGGCACAAGCGGGAATACCGGCTTCCATGCCTCTTCCATGTCCTTGAAGAACATCAGCACGACTTTATGGATGATTTTCTGCTCAATCGGCGTAAACTCCCTACCCTCCGGCTTATAATGGCTCTTGCCGGTTCCGCCGAAAAAAAATTCGATAAGCGTGAAGATGAGCTGGGCGTCAAACACCAGAAGACCGAATCCCCGCAGAGGCTCCATGCGAAAAATGTTGATGCTCGAAGGGAAGGGAACGGAGCGCATGAAATCATAGAATTTCGTAATATTGACGGTTACATTCGTAATGTCGACAACGCGCCGTATCGAACCCGCAAGCGAAATCCGGAAATTGCGCGCAAGCCGTTCATTTGCGATATCAAGCGAAGGCATACGCCCACGGACTATTTTTTCCTGGCCGGTAAAGTCATATGCCTTGACGCCAGAGACTTCGGTCGTCGACGCTTCGGTCTCGACATCTCCTTCGGTAATCCCGCGTAATAAGGCATCAACTTCGTCTTGTGAAAGAATGTCCTGCATCGTCCCCTCGCGTTTCCCTGCTTCGCGTTCCGCTCTGTTACTGCATTACAAAATCGGTCAGATACACATTCTTGACCGAATTCGGACCAAGTATCTGATTGGCCCTGACATTGATTTCGTCCTTTACCTGCAATTTTCCTTCGGGTGTCATGAGAGAATCTGACGACTTGCTCGTCAGAAGTGAAATAACGGCGTCGCGCAGCTGCGGAATCTTCGCCTTCGCCTTTTCCTGAACGGCGTTGCTCGCAAGTTCGAGCTGGACCGATATCTTCAGGAATTTATTAGCTCCCTGGTCCGTAAGGTTGACGACAAAAGGATCGAGCGCAAAATTGACGCCTTCCTCCTGTTTTGCCTCTTTCTTCTCGGTCTTCTCCTCTTTCGGCTTGCTCAGAACGAGAAAATAGGTGGTGGCACCGCCGCCGATAAGAAGAATTGCGACTGCAATGATGATAAACAGCATTTTTTTACTGCCTTTTTTCTTTCCCTCTTCGGCTTCCGGCTCTTCCTCGGGCTTTTCCTTTTTTTCCTTGGCCATGTGGTCTCCTTTTCCGCAGGTCCGGGAAATATCGCGCACAATCCTGCTCAGATGAACATGAATAAGTATATGAATCCATGACAGGAGAAAGCACGGGTCATGCCAGCTCATATCTCATTGATTTTATAATGTTTATTTTGAAGAATGGGTCAAGAAAATGACGGTTAGCCCCCTCTTGAGGGAACCAACCGTCAATTGATTAACTATACAAATATAATGCGCTGATGGAGGCAGAACTATCGTTTAATCGCCAGAAGCTCATTCAGCAGTTCATCAGTCGTGGTGATAACCCTCGTGTTTGCCTGAAAGCCTCTCTGTGCTGCAATGAGCCTGACAAATTCTTCAGCCAGGTCAACGTTGCCTGCTTCCAGGGCGCTGGAAGAAATTGTTCCGCGTCCCGATGTACCCGGCTCACCGATAAGCGGCTGCCCTGAAGCATTTGATTCAGCAAAAAGGTTTTTTCCGAGTTTGGTCAGCTCGGATGGCGCTGTAAAACGGGCTAAAACTACCTGGGCAAGGTCTCGTACCTGGCCGTTTGTGAAAACACCCGAGAGTACCCCATTCTGACTGACACTCAGCGCGCGCAGCGAGCCGGAGGTATAACCGTCCTGTGTCTGGAAAATCGTACTGGAGGGCGAACCATACTGTGTCGTAAAGTTGGTGTTATAGCCGAAGTTGAAGGCAACCGCCTGAGGATTTGTGGCTCCCCACGCACTGAAGTCAAAATTGCCTGTTGTCGGGAGCAGCGGTGCCGTCAGCTGTCCGTTAGTATCGAACGTCAGAGTCGCAAGGGGACCGCCGCCCGGCACCTGAACGTAGTTGATCCCGGACGCAGAATTGTTATAGGTAGCGTAGACATCCCAGCTATTGGGGACGGCACTCTTGCGGAAATAGACGTTTACCAGATGGCTGTTGCCGAGGGTGTCATACGCAGTAATTGCCGACGCGAAATTGTAGGAACCTGCAGCCGGTCCTGTTGCCGCACTTACGGCCCATGGAACTATCGGCGAGGTTTCGCGTGAGTCGAGGTTCGCCTGAATCGACAATTGAGCAGTTGCATTCGGCGGGCTGTTTATCGTGGCAACGTTGATTCTTTCGATATTTGCGGTGATATTTCCTGCCCCATCAGCCAGAAATCCGAGCAAAAAGTTGCCATTCGGGTTTATTACATATCCGTCGCGATTCACTGAAAACTGACCAGCCCGTGTAAAAAACTGCGCTCCGCTCTGCTCCCTGACCATAAAGAATCCGTCACCGTCGATGGCCATATCAAGCGGGTTGCCCGTCGTCTCAACCGTTCCCTGAGCAAAAAGCTGCTGCACAGAGCCGACCCGTGAACCACGACCGATCTGCAGGTTTCCGCCGCCTCCGAGCGACTGGCTCAGGATATCGCCGAAATTGGCGCGGCTTCCCTTGAATGCCGTTGTATTCACGTTGGCAATGTTGTCTCCAATTACTGACAGAGCTGTTCCGTTTGCGCCAAGTCCGCTGACAGCGGTGAAAAGAGACGTAAGCATCGTCATGGTATTATCCCCCTTTAATTTCGCGGGTTCCGCACTTCGCGGACATCCGTATATGATATTTCTTTCCCGTTGACGACCAGCTTGACTCCGTCGTCAGCCAGGACGATGCCCGTCACCAGTCCCTTGTTGCCGCTAACATCGGTAATTTCCCTGCCGATCATCGAAACCGCAACTGCTGCGCTCTGTTTCTGCTGTTCCGCGAGAAACTTTTCGAGATTCGTATTCATCGAGGAAATCTGCTCAAGCGAGCTGAAATTAGCAAGCTGAGAGATGAATTCGGTGTCCTTGACAGGGTTAAGCGGATCCTGGTTTTTGAGCTGAGTAATCAGGAGATTCATGAAATCCTGCTGACCGAGATTCCTCTTTGCTTTCACACTGTTCGAACCTGTTGTTGCTCCGGTGTATGCCGGGTTACTGAATATGGATGCTGAACTTTCTGTTGCCATGTCTGATTCCTCCTTTATGCTAAATACTCAAAAAAGTTTTCCTGTGTCTGCCGGCCCTGCTGTTGCTGTTGGCGCTGGCCCTGCTCGCGCCTTTGTCCCTGGTCGGCGAGATAATCATCACGCAGATCGACCTGCAACTCGCCGACCCGGATGCCCGAGTTCTCCAGTTGCTGACGAATCTGCGGCAAAACAGACGTAAAGAGATCCTTAATGCTGCCGGAATCGACCTTGAGTTCAGCAGTCAGCACACCCTGCTGAACGCGAAGACGAATCAGCACATCGCCCAGTCCGGGAGGATCGAGGCGCAGAATCATCTGTTTTACTCCTGTCTCTGCGGCAGCGCGAATCGGCTCATGAATATCACGAATCGATGTCACTGATACATCACCACCGGCGTCCCCGCCCAAAGAGGCATCGGCAAGCCGGTGAACTCCGCCATGCAAAACATACGCCGAGGATTGCCTGGTGGTCGACAACGTGACCTCCGGAACCTCACGATCATTCACCGTCGATGCAAGCGCGTCAAACAATTCGGCTCCGAATATCTTTGCTGTGCCATGCGAAGAATCGGCTGGCGATTTCAAGGCAGAAACGTCGGCGGCGCCGGATGTTCCTGCATTCTGAACTGACTTCAGCGCATGATCGGTGACAGCTACTGTATTTCCAAACGTTTTCTGGAACTGCTCCGGTGCTGATTCCTTTTTCATCTCCTGCAAAGATTTCACAATAGTTTCCAGAATCTGACCGCGAGAAACCGTTTCATTCTGAACCGGTGAGTGAGAAAGCAGGCTCAAAACGTCCTGCGCAATAGGCTGAATCTGTGCGGGAGTCATCTGGGCGGCCACTGGCAGATTCAGCAGCATTTGCTGAATCATACTTAACGTGACGGTATCTGCCTGAACAGGCATGTTTTCCCCCGCATCCAAATGCATCTGCAGGGACATCGCAATATTCCCGCTGGAAGACTCTTGCTGAATCTCCCCTGCAAATCGCTGGACGACAGACTGCAGTGCTTCGGCAAACCCCCGACCTGATTGAAAACTGTCGGGTGCTGAAACGCAACTGGTTAAACGTCCGGGTTGAACTGCTGCGCTTTGCGCAATAACCGGAACTGTTACAGTAGTCATGCATCCCTCCATCACGAGATAGCTTTCGTAAAAGCAATCAGCGTGCCACGCTGATCGCAGAACGCACAGAAATTGAATTATGCAAATAGTTCAATTGGTTTTCATCGAGAAACTGCGAAATGCACCCATATTTTTCGAACTGTCTGATTGTGGATTATGGCACTTTTTGCCGAAACGGAATTATTTGCCGTGCAGGAGAATGTCGCGAAACCGGAAGATTTTACTCGGAAATGTCATCGGAAACAGTCTGGAATCTTTTTGGTGGTTAGAGTCCAAAGGAGTGGTGTAAGAGTAGCTGGCGTTTGAAAAAGAAGAGCCATCGTGTCAATCTCCAAAATCTGAACCCGCGAAGAAACAGAAAGGAGAACAAAAGACGCGATGGCTAAGGACAGTGTAACGATTGCCGCAGAGATAGGCAAGGTAGTATCAGAAGCACAGCCTGATGTATTGAGAGCATTGCTGCAGAGGGCGATTGAGCTAATAATGAATCCCCCCGGGTATTCCGGAGAGCGTTTTGTTTGAGTCAGACCGCAACGGTCGACTCCTGCATCTGACGATAATACTCGATTTCCCGATCCGCTGGTGGAATATCTCCGATGGACTCCAGCAACCGGCGGTTATTGAACCAATCAACCCATTCTAACGTGGCATATTCCACCATGTCGATTGTCCGC
>WSNO01000032.1 GCA_009773415.1 Nitrospirota bacterium
AGGGTCGGGCCAAAGCCGATATATCGTTGGCGGTAGATGCTTATTGCCTGTGCTCGTTGCTCTGGACTCAAACCATGGTTGGAACTGCGTCCCCGCAGTCGGTGTACTAAACCGCTCGCTCCCTCTGCCTGATATCGCTTGCCTAATCGCCGAACCTGTCGCATACTTAGTTTTAACAATTCCGCCGCACGGTGCTGATCTATCTGTCCCTCTAAATATCGCTCTATAACATGAAGCCGCTTGAAGTCCTGATGACTCATTGTTACTCTGTCCTCTCTTGCCATGACGCCCCCTCTCTCTCAAGAGGTCATCCTAGCAGCTTATGAGGACATTTCTACTTTGCCCACTTCGGACATTATCACTTTGCTGTTACACCCGGAATTGTCATCAGAGAACAGGCAGGAATTGCACCTCTCTGTTTTCCCGCTTTTTTTTCATTCCGGACTTCGGCGTGAGCTCAGTCGAACGTACGTCCGGAATCTTTCCCCTACACCCTCTTTCTGATCTCGCTTCCGACCGGAGACCCGGCGAGCATCGCCAGATTACCTATTCTCCGCTCCCAGCCGACGCCAAACGTGCGGTAGCTTTTCAGTCCGCGCAGCGAGGTTTGCCGCGTTTCGAGGTACTTCATTGGGTCGCCGCCGGACGCGTTCATCGCCTCCATCGCAGTCCGGGGACGGTGCAGGTAGGTGTCGAAATGAATGATATTCAAAGGATACGGAAGGTTGCCGCTGCCGGAACGCTGCCATATTTTCGCATACATCTGCTTTGCCTTTTCGTCGTCGAGCTGCTCGACGCTCTGTGCAATCTCACCCTTCGGGTCGTACTCCTGAAGCGTGCTCTGCAGGATGCCGTATTTGGAAGGTCCCATGCCGTTGTCGTTTCTGACGAGCGTCCTGCCCTCGTGCTTCATGATGATACGGGCCGCTGCCTCAAAATCTCTGCCGCCGCCCCGTGCCGCAGAAACTGATGACGCCATGACGGGAGCGGCAGTCTGCCCGCCCTGACCGATCTGATCGGACCGGAGCGGCATTTTTTTCCCACCGGCAAGCAGTGCGCTGCTGATAGCCGCATAGGCGTCCGCCGCCCCTGCCGACTGCTGAAGCGCGCTGCGCGCCGCCTGCGGGCGGCGGATATAGGTTTCGAAGTGAAGAGCCTGCAGTTCAGAAGGCAGTTCGGCGGCGGCGGAACGATCCCAAATCCTCTGATATATAAGCCGCGCCTTTGCGGGAGTAAGCTGACTGACATGTTCCGAGACCTTGCCATGGGGGTCGTAATCACGGAGGGTTGCCTGATGAATGCCGAATCTTGACGGACTGTCGCCCTGAACATACCGGCTGCGCTTGAGCAGGATTGGGTCGACAACGGAATCAAACGCGCCCGGAGCGGTTTGCATCTGCTCGCCCAGCATACCCGCAAAGTTATTTCCATTTGATAAAGAAGGATTTTTTCGAACGGACGTATAGTTGACGAATATGGCACCCGACGCACTGCGACAGATCTCTTCCCGCACCAGCATACCTCCGGAATGGTTATGTGGTAGTACCAAGCACAATACATGCCTGACCGGAATGCCTGAACATTGATGCGCTTGGTTGGGAACTGTTATGAGAACGTGCGTCTGTATTGTAAATGATTATTTCGTTGCTGATTTTTTCATCCCGGGAATTGTCAACGCCGGCAAAAAAACATGCAAAACGGCTCAGCCTCTGAACAGAACTTCCCCCATATCCCTCGTGTCGTACCCGCCAAGATTTTCGACCCCCGCTTTGAACTCCGCATCTTCACCGATAATGTTCAATAGAATCCGAATCTTTTCGCTCTCAAAAATGTCGGCAGGTATGGCAATGTCGTACCGCTCGTCCGCAACCGGGATGAAATCAAGTCCGAGCGCCTGTGCGGAGGAATACACAGCAAGCCCGGCATCGGCAAGACCGGTGAGAACCGCTGAGGCGACTGCCATGTGCGTGTACTCTTCCCGTTCGTATCCGGCAATATCCGCCGTCCTGATTCCGAGATCGCGGAGATGCTTGTCCAGGAGCATGCGTGTGCCGGACCCGGACTGCCGGTTGACAAAAACAACGTCTTGTCGTGCAAGATCGGCAAAGTCCGCGATGTTTTTCGGATTTCCCGGCTTCACCAGCAACCCCTGCCTGCGGTAGACAAGATTGACCAGCACAGTCGGGCGATCGGAAAGAAGCCTCTTCAGGTACGGCACATTGTAATCGCCGGTCTCTTCATCGAGAAGATGCGTGCCGGCAATGTGCGCTTCGCCGCGCTTCAGAGCCATGAGCCCTCCCATGGAGCCGACATGCGCCGACGAAAGCGACAGATGCGGACACCGCTGTTTTATCCTGTTTGCGAGCAGGTCGAGCGCGTTGTCATGGCTGCCGATGCAGACGATGGTGTTCCGTATCGCCTCGCGGCTGCGCAAAAGCTGAATCGTAACCGGAGCCCCTGCCGGAACGCCTTCTGACTCTGCCGGGACTTTCAGAAATCCGTCTGCGCGCACAACCGACATGAGAAGCCCCGCGCCGCGACCGACCGGAGTTGCGATAAGCTTATCGCCGACCGCGCCGACCTTGACGCGCACGAATTCATCAACCCCGAGCGGCGAAGAGAGCTGACGCGAAAGTACTGCCGGGACAGACTCCTCTTCCTCAACGGCCGTTCCAAGCAGATGGGATAGTACGGGTCGCACGAAAAGCCGCATGGTCAGATATGCCGAAACCGGATACCCCGGTATGCCGAATACCGGCTTGCCCTGCACAATGCCGAACATAACCGGCTTGCCGGGCTTGATGGCAACGCTGTGAATAATCAGCTCGCCGAGCTCTGCTATCACCGCTGCGGTATAGTCTTCAGTGCCTTTTCCAGATCCGGCATTGAGAATGACAAGGTCAGCCTTGCCGAGCGCATCCGTCAGCGCCTGCCGGATGGATGCGGCGTCATCTCTGACAATCGGCATGATTATCGGCTCTGCACCGTATTCAACAGCCATGCCGCCAAGAAGCGTGGCGTTGTATTCGATGATTTCGGGCGCTTCAGGAGCACGGTCGCGAACCGTTTCGGCATCGATCAGTTCCGTGCCCGTCGGAATTACCGCAACACGCGGCGTGCGCCGCACCAGAATATCAAGCCGCCCGCTCGCAAGAAGCGCTCCGGCATCAACAGGACGCACCGCGTGGTTCTCCGGAATGATCAGCTCTGTGGCAACGATGTCTTCCCCGATGACCCGGACGTGCTGGTAGGGCGTCACCGGGGCGTAAATCTCGATGCCGTTTCCCGCAACATTTACGTCCTCAATCATTATGACAGCGTCAAACCCAGGCGGAAGCGGATCGCCCGTGTCTGCGGAGACTGCGCCGCTCCCTATCTCCAGATGAAGGGGCTTTGTTTCGGAAGCGCCGAACGTATCGCGAAACCGGACGGCATACCCGTCCATTGCGGATGAATGATAGGCGGGAGAAGAGCATCGGGCAAAAACGGCCTCGGCGGTTATGCGGCCAAGGGCTTGCTTCACCGCAACGGACTCAGAGTCGGTGCGGCCGATATTATGGTCATGCAAGCTCTGCCTGAGCAGGCTCAGTGCATCAACAAGGGTGAGGCTTTCGCGAAACACCTTTTTCATGGGGCAGCACCTTTCGTCGTCATAAACGTAGTCTGACTATACTCAGCCCAGAGAACCGGCGTCAAACGACATCTGCCGGAGATCGCAGAAGAATACGTTTCCCCAGGCCATATCGTCCTTGCCGAGCAAAATTCTGATTGTCCCGGCAACTTGCAGAGATGCAATAAAGGCGGGCGTAAACGAAGGATTGCCGAGCTGTTCATCTATTCCGGATTTCCCGCGACAGGCGCTCAGCCACTGCCCAAGACTGTTGCTGCCGGCGGCCTGCATTGCGAACTGGCCGTACCAGCCGCCGATGGCGCCGTGGACAAACGGACGGCCAAGTGCGCTGCAGGCGGCAGCAAGCTCCGCTCTGGCGTCAAATGAATCGAGCGCATCAACGACGACGTCCGCCGGGCCGAGCAGTTCTGCCGCACGGCTCAGGCGGAACGCCTCGACATGCGCTGACACCAGCGTGGAGGGATTGATATTTCGCAGCTCTTCAGCGATTACCTGCGCTTTCGGCAATCCAAGCGAACTGATGGTGCAGAAACGCTGACGATTCAGGTTGTGTTCGGCGAAGCTGTCGGGATCAATGCAAATCAGGCGTCCGACGCCGCAGCGGGCGAGCATTTCTGCACCATGGCCGCCCAGCCCCCCGCACCCGACGACAGCGACGCAGGAGCGGTGCAGCTTCAGCTGATCTTCAAGAGAAAGAAGATTCCGGTTCCGCTCGTAGCGCCGGGGGAGATACCCTGCGGCGAGAGCGGCGTCTTCAACCTCATGCAGGGAACATCCTCCTGCCATCATGGCCTGCTCTGCTGCGGCAAGCGAAATGAGTCCGCCGGACTGGTGCAGTTCGAAGAATTCACGAAGCGTGTCTCTTTCCATGCGGAATCCCTCGCTCTCAACCGCCGCCGATCGGCGGAAAAATGCTGAGAGTGTCTCCGTCCGAAAGAGCCGTGCGGAGATCGGCATGGCGGCCGTTGACAAAAATGATTGCGGCTTCGTCCGGAGGAATCGTAAGCATATCAATCATCTGCTGAACAGAAGTTCCAGATTCGGCATGCAGAACATCCTGCTCGAAACGATCGGTGCGAAGGGTGGCGAATAGTTTTACAGTGATTTTCATGCGGGCACGGGGGGCAGCCCGCGACAGAATAATCCGGCGCGGACTGCCTCGGTCTGCTTTACCAGTTGAATACCCTGTCGAGGTCTTCGTCTTTTACATCAAAGGTCACCTGATGCGGCGCGAGCTTCTCGGTGGAAAAGAATCGCGGTAGCCGGTCGTGATCCTTCGTGAATCCGGCCCGGGCATTGAAATCGCGCTCCATGCTCAGGACGTTCTTTCCGAGATCCACTACGCCGTCGGCCGTAATGCTGACACCATGGCATGCGCTGAGCATGTCCAGAAGCGACTGGAATGTTTCAGGCTGATCGAGTATCGCAAACGCAATGAATATGCACATGCCGGTAGAGTCGACCGCGGCGGTCGCGATCTGCAGATCGCGGGAAAGCTCAATCTGCCCGTCGCTTTTGAGGGGATCAACATATCCGCCGACTTTCAGAATGTTCGCCGTAACGGCATACCCTGCGGTATGATCTGCGCCCATCGGCGAAGTCGCATACGTCACTCCGATGCCCTTGACTGCGCGCGGGTCATACGCCGGCATGGCCTGCCCCTTAACGACCGGAACCCGCTCCACACCGAACACCTTTCCGGCTACCGCTGCGCCGCCGCCAAGGATGCGTCCGAGATAGGTTCCCTGTCCGACTTCCTTCACCATGGCGATTGCAGCCTCGGCGTCCCCGAATTTCGCGATGCCCGCCTCCATCGCAACCCCTATGGTCGCGCCCATCTCGATGGTATCGACCCCGATGTTGTCGTCGAGGAAATCAAGCATCGCTATCGCGTCAAGATCGTCAATGCCGCAGTTGCCGCCGTGAGACCAGACGGTTTCATACTCCGGCTGCTTGGTCAGAAAGTTTCCGTTTTTGTCATTATATGTTCCGGAGCAGCGGATGACACAGCCGCGATGGCAGCCGTGCGTAGGATTGGCGCCCCGCTTTTTTTCGAGTTCTGCAAGGGTTTCGCCGCTTATTTTCGACGCTCCGTCAAAGCTTCCCTGCTGAAAATTGAAGGTCGGATAGCCGCCCGCTTCGCTCATGATATTGGTCAGAACATTCGTGCCGTACGTCGGCAGGCCCTGTCCGGTGACCGGATGCTTCATCAGTCCTTCGACAAAACGTTTGTTGGCGTCTCTGAATTTTTCCGGATCTCTCGGTGTTCTGACCGGCATGCCGGTGTCGTCCAGAACTATCGCTTTTACGCCTTTTGCCCCCATGACCGCGCCGACGCCGCCCCTGCCGCAATGGCGTGTCGGACGCTGTTCCATGTCGGTGCAGGCTATGGACGCCGCATTCATCTTCATTTCTCCGGCAGGACCGATCGAAATGCAGCAGATCTTCTCGCCGAACTCCTGCTTCATCTTTGCGACGAGATCGTAATTGAGCATCATTTTAAGGCTGTTGTCGGCAGTTATGGCTACACCGTCTTTATGTATCAGAATCTTGTACAGATCGTCTCCGGCAGGCTTGCCTTCAATGACAATCGCCGCATACCCGAGCCGGGCAAGCACCTGCGCGGGCTGGCCCCCGGCGTTGGATTCCTTGATGCCGCCGGTCAGCGGGCTCTTGCAGCCGATTGACAGTCGCCCCGACATGGCGGCTATCGTGCCGCTCAGCAAACCGGGAGCGATGACCAATTTGTTCTCCGCGCCAAGCGGATGGCAGAGCGGCGGAACCTCTTGTGCAACAATCGCTGAAGTCATGGCGCGCCCGCCGAATCCCGCATATCCGCCCAGATCTGAAACAGTGCATTTCGGGCCGCCGGAAGAGCCCATATCGATGCGCAGAATCTTGTCCACTATAAACCTCCGATGAAGAAATTCGCTCTGCTCCTGACAATTATAAAGCAATAGTATCACATTGAAGGGGAAAACGAAAGACGGCAGATTATCAAAAAAAGCCCCCCACGCTATACGCGCGGGGGGCATCTGGCTACAGAGATTTGCTTAGCGCCCTTTAGGGCAGTACTTCTTGCATTCGTGATAAGCCCGCCAGCACTCCTTATGCCCATCAGGAGTCACATACGCCGCTCCGCTGCGGGTGTCCGACTTGGTGTGCATGCCAAAGCATCCTTCTTTCTCTTTTTCACATCGATCCATACAACGTGCTGCCGGGTTCGTATTGGCTGCCATTGCAAGAGTGGTCAGCGAGAAGATCGCAAGGAAAACCACAGTCATGATAAGACGCATTTCAAGTCTCCTTTCAGAATAGAAACTTTAAAGGGTTAATAAAAGCAACCGGTCATTGCCCAGGCATTAAAGCGGCGTTTTCCCCGGAGGGGTCAGTGCAAACTCGTCCATAAGGAAAGCCGCCGATGTGGTATTGGGCTTGAGAAAGACGATGCTGTTCTGCCCCTGCCTGAGGAATACTTCGCCGATTCTGATGTTCACCCATCCTTTGGTATCCTGACTCGTGTTGCCCCAGGCCAATGCCCTGGCGCCGTTTACCCAGACTTCGATCGCCCGTGCGCCATGCGCATGCAGGCCGTCATCATCGAACCGTATCCAGAGATGATACTGCCCTTCAGCGGCATTCACAGTGTAGCTTGCCCGCGCCCCGCCGTCACCAAGATACAGAAAACCGCCTCGAGCGCCGGGCCGCTGCGATGATGGGCCGATAAATGTCCAGCGTCCGGCCCCGGTGACGCTGGCGCTCTCGCCAGGAACGACAATGCTGGCGCCTGTCCCCGATACGGCCGGCGGAGTGACGGGCGGTGGAGTTACAGGCGGTGGCTCCCCTGGTCTCCGCCCGCCGCCTCCTGTCGCAGGCGGATTAGGAGGCAATGTGCCTCCCGTCGGAGGCTTGGTTATGACCACCGGCGGAGGCTGAGCGCCGCACTGAGTCACCTTCCCGTCGGGCGTGGCGGTGATAAGCGTGCCGCCTTTGCACTGAATTATCTGCCCGGCGGGATTCAATACACGGGGAACGTCCCGGGAGAGCGTACAATATTTTACCCTGAAGACCCCCGGATGAAACTCAATCATCGAGCCGCCCTTGCAGCCGACGCCAAACGACCCCAAGACGAATTCGGTGTCTCTGGCAAGGATGCAGCCGGTGATGGTGGTGGGGTAGTTGCCCCATTTCTTGCCGGTAGCCAGCACGTTGCCGCTGCATGGGATTGTGCTGTTTCCGCCGTCGACGGGATAATCTTGCGCAGCGCCAGCCGGCGAAGACAAGCCCAATGCCGCCGCCAGCGCGACAAACAACAGCTTCTGCCAAACCGTTCTGTTCACATCGCCTCCCTGTGTGCAATGAATTTTTCTGAGACTATACAGAACTCGCTCTATTTGAGCACATCTGCGCTCATAGTATCATAATTACAGGAAAAGCGAAATGCCCGGATATGGCTTGTCTCGGCAATGTGTATTCACGCATTTTACTTATGTAAAAGTCCGGTATTCACAGGACGAGAAAAACTATAGATATGATTTGCTGTAATATATTTATGTGATGCTTGTTCGGAATTCTGCATGAAAGAAAAAATCGAATGAAATACATGTTTTCTCAGATCTCCTACCTGCTCCATGGTCGTGCTGCGCGACGCAATGTGCGTATGCTTGCACGCTATCTTTTTTTTCTTGTCGCACTCGTTACTTTTTACAGCACTGTCTTTCATTTCCTCATGGAATTCGAGGGAAGGACCTTTAGCTGGGTCACCGGCTTCTACTGGACTCTCACGGTAATGTCAACCCTCGGATTCGGCGACATTACCTTTACCAGCGATCAGGGACGTATATTTTCAATGGTAGTGCTCCTTTCGGGCGTGATATATCTGCTCGTCATGC
The DNA here is from genome assembly GCA_009773415.1 of Nitrospirota bacterium. GTDB lineage: Bacteria > Nitrospirota > Thermodesulfovibrionia > Thermodesulfovibrionales > Dissulfurispiraceae > JAAYUK01. Next base: position 8,524 of record WSNO01000032.1, read on the forward strand.
TCCCGTTCACCTTTATCCAGTTTTTCTATGCCCCGTGGCTCGAGGCTCAGGAGAAATCGAGGGCACCCAATGAACTGCCTGTCGGAACATCGGGTCACGTCATTCTGACCAATACCGATCCGATATCTCTCACTCTCGTCAAAAGATTAAACAAGTATCGCATTGATTATGCGATCATTGTGGAAGATCTGCAAAGCGCTCTGGACTTCCACGACAAGGATTTTCGGGTCGTTGTCGGCAGGCTCGATGATCCCGAGACCTTCCGACGGCTCAGGACTGAAGCCGCGGCGCTCGTGGTGGTCAATAACAATGATATGATTAATTCAAACATTATTTTTACCATCCGTGAGTTGTCCGACAGCGTCCGGATTGTGACAAACGCAGACAGTGACGACTCCGTGGATATCCTCCAGCTTGCCGGCGCTACCTATGTTTTTCAGTTCACCAGAGAACTCGGTGAATCCCTTGCCCGCCGGGCGATTGGCGCGAGCATGCATGCAAATGTCATCGGAAGATTTGGGCAACTGCTCATCGCCGAGGCTCCCGCAATGAGGATGCCTTTTGAGGGAAAGACTCTCAAGGAAAGTAATCTGCGGCGACTGACCGGCGTCACTGTCGTCGGTATATGGGAGAGGGGGCGGTTTGAAATCCCGGCTCCCGACACGGTGATAAGCGGAACCTCAGTATTGGTTCTTGCGGGCTCAGAGATTCATTTGAAAACCTATGACGAACTTTTTGAGATGCGGAGCGAGAAGTCCAGAAGGGTTCTCATTCTCGGGGGCGGCAGGGTCGGCCGCGCCGCTGCCGAGGCACTGAAGGAACAGAAAATCGCGTATTGCATTGTCGAGACCAACAAAGAGTTCATAGAGGATAATGACAACTATATCCACGGCAGCGCAGCCGACATCAAAACGCTGGTCCGGGCCGGCATATATGAAGCGCCAACCGTCTTTGTCACTACCCACGACGATGATATCAATATCTATCTGACAATCTACTGCCGCAAGCTGCGGCCCGACATCCAGATCATAAGCCGGTCGACACTGGACCGAAACATCAGCAAATTGCACAGCGCCGGAGCCGACCTCGTCATGTCTTACGCTTCGCTCGGAGTCAATACGATTATCAATATTCTTCGTCCGGATGAGGTTCTCATGCTTACGGAAGGACTGAACGTCTTCAGGCTGCCGGTCCCGTCATCATTGGCGGGAGTTTCGCTCGGCGAGAGCGGCATCCGGCAGAGGACCGGATGCAGCGTTGTCGCCATTCACTCGGGAGGCTCGGACAGGATAAACCCGGACCCCGCGACCATCCTGCAGAAAAGCGACGAACTCATATTGATAGGCTCTGCGGACGCCGAGACCAGATTTATCGAGCTTTACACCTGAACTCCTGTCACTCCGCACCGGCACGCAAACCTTCTCCGCCGTAACCGCGTGAATTTGAGGAAGCCGATTGGTTTCGTTTCAGCCGTTATCGGATGCAGACTTCCAACCCGGCACTATCACGGAACTTCGGGAACCCTGTCAGTCATGTCTTCGCCGGTCAGCGCCTCTGCCAGAAACGCTTTCAGGTCGGCTTTTTCATCCGGGGTTAACCCAATCGGCCTGATGGCTGTATTCCCCTTTCCTCCACCCTGATCAAAAAACTCGACAACCTCGTCAAGCGTGGAAAAAATGCCGTTGTGCATGTAGGGCGCCGTTTTTGCCAACTCGCGAAGCGTCGGCGTGCGGAAAGCTTTCCAGTCCTTTTTCTCTTTTGTTATCAGGTAGCGGCCCGGATCTTCATTGAGCGTGCGGTAGTCTGCATAGTGATAGACCTTTGCGACAAATCTGCGGGTGGCAGTAATTCTGGGGTCGCTCTGGTGTTCCGGGTTTTCAGGGATATTGAGAGCATGAAACTTGTCATCCGACAACAGCACCCCGTCATGACATTCAGAGCATTTCCCCTTGCCGGTAAACAGCTGATATCCTTTCCGGGCAGACGGCGACAGAGCGGCGAGATCTCCCTTCAGGTAGCGGTCAATCGGGGCGTTGATTGAAACAAGTGTGCGCTGGTATGACGCAAGCGCCATCGCGATGCGCTCACGGCTGACGTCTCCGCCGAAGATGTTCTGAAATGCCTGTGAGTACTGAGGAACAACCCGGATCTTTTCTTCCAGATAATCGAGGTTCAGGTTCATCTCAAATGCAGACATCACCGGAAAGAGCGCCTGATCTTCCAGGCTTGCCGACCTGCCGTCATAGAAGAGGTTTTTAAAGAGCCCGATATTCACAAGGGTCGGCGCGTTCCGCCAGTTGCGCGTCGTGGGGTAGCTCAGGGATATCTCCTGACCGTCGGTAAATGCCATGTCGGGGATATGACAGGTCGCGCAGCTCATGGTGCCGTCTCCCGAAAGCCGCCGGTCGAAGAAGAGCTGTTTGCCGAGTTCTATCTTTTCCGGCGTCTGCGGATTGGACTGCGGAACCGGAATACCCCTGAACGGCTCCAGAGAACCGGCAAAAGCCGATAGAGCGACACATGTCCCCAACACAGCGGTCAATAGCAAGAAAACGATTTTTCTCATGACAACCCCTCCGATCTCCTGACGTCCCTCTGCCCTTGAATTCTATCTTTTCAACTCATCGGTCACGATTTTCTTCAAATACTCATACGGCACATTACCGACTACCCTGCGGCCGTTGATGAAAAAGCTCGGCGTATTGTAGAGATCGAGATCCGTTCCGAGCTTCAGGTCGCGATTGATATGAACGGCATGCTTCTTCGTCTCGAGTGCCTGCTGAAATTTCCCGGCGTCAAGCCCGAGCTCCTGCGCATAGCGGAGGAGACTGGGCCGGTCAAGCTGCGGCGAGCGCTTCAGCAGAAGATGATGCATTTCATAAAACTTGCCCTGCTCATGAGCCGCCAGCGCCGCTTCCGCGGAGACAAATGCAAAATCCCGATATTTGTAGGGAAGAAATTTAACGACAAGGCGAACTTTCCCCCTATACTCTTTCATGATGCGCTCGACAGCCGGACTGGCCGCCACGCAATGCGGTCATTGATAGTCGATAAACTCTACAATTGTGACAGGGGCTTTCTCAGGACCGACGGACGGAGAATTCTCAAGAGGAATTGCGAATCGTTTCACTTCGGCAAATGCTCCCCCGACAAAGAGAAACAGCAGGCAGAGAATGCAGGATACGTGTCTCATTGGCAGCCTTGTCCTTTCCTGCCGAGTGGAATGGAGACCACTTGGCAACCATAGTGATAAAAGACGGGGCATCGAGCCTCCTGAAGCTCGATGCCCCCCGAGGAGGTGCGCATTCAATGAATTTTAAGCTGAATGTCCACCTTTGCCTGATTCAAGTTCGGCAATCCACTTCGGATGTTTCTTTTTTGCCATCCAGTACGGAACCTTCCCGCCGATCATGATCTGAAGAGTTCCTGGATTTGCTATCGTGCCGAGATAGAGGTGAAGCGGAATGAATATCCCGATCATGATAAAGCTCACGTTATGGATGAAAAACGACAGGAGAACCCATTGCTTGTTTTCAGGGATAAGCCACATCACGAATCCTGTGACAGAAATGGCGATTCCTGCCGTAAGAACCATCAGGTACGCGAACTTCTGGCCGGTATTCAGCTTGCCCATCGGCGGCACTTTCACTTTATGACTTAGGTATCCGCCGCCGACACTGAGCCAGCGAACGTCATCTCCGTCAAACCGCAGTGCATGTTTCAGCCAATGCGCGGCGCTCAGGAAAAGCGCAGCAATAAAAACTACTCCGAGCCAGTTATGAATGGTTTTCATGCTGTTGAAGCCGCCAAAGGCTGCGCCGATCGCCTCTATCTTGAAGAGAAATCCGAAGCCGGAGATGATCAGCAGAATACAGCTTATGGCGAGCGACCAGTGACAGAGGCGCTCAAAACCGGTGGCCATGGTAATCATGTCGTTTTTATTCATGGTCGTCGTCCTCCTTCACTTTGTGCGGCCCCACAGCGACATAATGAACAACGGCTGCAGCGGCAACGCCGCCGATACCGATATACGACAGCGGCTTCAGCACCTTGTGCCAGAAGACCAGCATTTCGCTGATCTGCGGCTTCTCATCGTAGCCATAAAGCTTCGGCCCGTCCTTGAAGGCATAGAGAGCGCCGAGACCGCCGAGGTCCGCCTGCCCGTAAACCTTTTGATAACCGGCCTTCTGCGCCTTCGCGATCATCTCGGTCCTGTCGCCGTACGAAATCGCACCGGTAGGGCATGTTTTTGCACAAGCAGGGGCCATTTTATTGGCGATACGGTCAACGCAGAGATTACATTTTGAACATTTGCCCTTGTCGTCATAGCGCGGCACATTGAACGGACAAGCCGCAAGGCAGAGCTTGCAGCCGATGCACTTGTCCTTATTGGACGCCACGGCGCCTTCCGGTGTCCGGTAGAGCGCTCCGGGGGACGGGCATATCTGCATGCAGCCAGCCTCTTCGCAGTGCATGCAGCGCTGATTCACAAACAGCCACCGCAACGGTTCCTTGTCTGAGGGCGCTTCGACAAAGCGAATCCGGTTGTACAGACTCGGTGTCAGGTCGCCCGGATTTTCATAGCCGCCCCGGTTTTTCGTCTTTTCGCCGGGAAGCTGGTTCCATGACTTGCATGCCACCTGGCAGGCCCGGCATCCGATACATAATTCAGGAGATACCAATAATCCCATTCGTGCCATGGTCTTACCCCCTCGCCTTTTCGATATTGACCATAAACGCCTTGGACTCCGGAATCATGACGTTCGGATCTCCAATGGTCGGCGTAAGCAGATTTGCGCTCTCGCCGCCGCTGCCGTCGGCCGGGTATTGCCAGCCGAAGTGCCACGGGATGCCGACCTGATGAATAGTGGTGTTCATGACTTTAAACGGTTTGTATCGATCGGTGACAACGGCGACCGCCCAGAGGCTGCCCCGCGCCGACGATACAGTCACCTTTTCGCCGTTGCCGATGCCTTTTTCCTTCGCAAGTTCCTTGCTCAACTCCACAAACATCTGCGGCTGCGTTTCCAGAAGCCACGACTTGTGGCGCGTCATGACGCCCGTCTGCCAGTGCTCGGTCACGCGATATGTCGAGCAGACATACGGGAAGCGGGTGTCGCACGACTTGAATACATCCTCTTCGAGGCTTCCCTCTTTACCGTAAAAGAGCTTGATCGTCGGATTAATCCGGTGCTTTGCCTGCATCGGGTTTTCCTGAAGGGGACATTCCAGCGGTTCATAGTGCTCGGGGAACGGCCCGTCGGCCAGACCCGGTCCGAACAGAGCACCTACACCGTCAGGTCTCATGATAAACGGCAGTTTGCCCGCTTTTTCATCAGCGAGCGGAGGTGCCGGTCCGTCAGGCACATCGCCTTCCCAGACGCCGGGCTTGTTTGTCGCGGGATTCAGTTTGGTCGGATTCCACTTGATGAGCGCCCGCTTCGGATCCCACGGCTGACCCTGCGGATTTACGGATGCGCGGTTGTAGACGATGCGGCGGTTTAACGGCCAGGTCCAGGCCCAGTTTGCATACAGGCCGAGACCGGTCGGGTCATCTTTGCCGCGCCGCGCCATCATGTTGATGATCTTGCCGTCTTTCTGCGTATAGCTTCCGGAATAGATCCAGTTGCCGCAGGATGTTGTTCCGTCAGCCTGCAGGCTGACGAAGTTCACGCACAACTCACCCTTCTTGCCGATTAGTTTCGGAGGAGTCTGCGTTTTGTCGTACACGTCGGCAAGATAATAGCCGTTAATTTCGCGGGCAACAAGGTGCGGATTCACATGCTTGATCTTGCCGTCCTTGTCCTTTTCTCCATAGTTCCAGGTAAGGTTGACTATCGGCGCCGGGAATTTACCGCCCTCTTTCTGATAGAGTCTTTTGACCCGGAAGTATAGCTCGTTGAGGATTTCCATATCCGCCAAGGATTGTCCAACCGGTTCTATCGCCTTGTAGCGCCACTGGACGAGGCGTCCTGAGTTTGAAACACTTCCCTCTTTTTCGACCGATGAACAGCACGGCAGCAGGAAGACCTCGGTCTGAATGTCAGCCGGCTTCATGCCGGGGCCTTTCCAGAACGATCCGGTTTCATTGTCGTACAGGTTGACGTTCACCATCCACTTTAGTTTGCTGAGCGCTGTGCGCGTCTTGTTGGAGTTCGCCCCCGAACATGCCGGGTTCTGTCCCCACGCAAAAAAGCCTTCGAACTTGCCCTTGTACATTTCATCGAACATATTCAGCCATGAACAGTTCATGCCCTCGTCGAGTTTCGGCATCCATGCATAGGCAAAATCGTTCTCTTTGTGTGCTGCATCACCGTATCGTGCCTTGAGATGACTGACGAGATACTTCGGCCGGTTGCCCCACCAGTTCACACTTCTCGGTTCCTTGGTCTTCGGAGTCATCTTGTCGATATACGCTGCGAGATCGACGAGAGAAGCGGTCGGAACCGGCATATAGCCGGGAATAATGTGGAAAAGCAGTCCGGCGTCGGTGGAGCCCTGAACATTGGATTCACCGCGGAGTGCATTGACGCCTCCTCCGGCCATGCCGACATTGCCGAGCATAAGCTGAATCATGGAGAATGCGCGGACGTTCTGAACGCCGACGGTATGCTGGGTCCAGCCCATTGCATAACATACGGTCGCAACTTTGTTCGGCTTTCCGGTGGAGCCGATAGCCTTGTATACCTCAAGCAGACTCTCTTTCGGCGTTCCGGTGATAGCTGAAACCTTATCGACAGTATAGCGATTGAAATGCTTGCGCATGAGCTGAAATACGCAGTTCGGATCCTTCAGCGTAAGATCCCTCTTCGGAACGCCCTGCTCGTCCATCTGGAACGTCCAGGTCTTTTTGTCATACTTGCGGGTCTTTGCATCGTAGCCCGAAAATACGCCTTCAAGCTGTCCGGGCATTTTAAATTCAGGATTGACGAGAAACGATGCGTTCGTATAGGTGACTACATACTCGCGGAAATACAGATTGTTGTCATAAATATACTTGATCATGCCGCCCAGAAAGGCGATGTCGGTGCCGGAGCGGAGCGGAGCATAGATGTCGGCTTTTGCTGCTGTTTGTGTATAACGGGGATCAACGACAACCAGCTTTGCTCCGCGCTGCTCTTTCGCTCTCATGATCCATTTCATCGACAGTGGGTGATTTGCTGCGGGGTTTCCTCCCATGCAGAGGATAACGTCAGAATTCTTCAGGTCGATCCAGTGATTCGTCATTGCGCCGCGTCCGTACGACTCTGCCAGAGCCGCTACAGTAGCGCTGTGTCATATTCGGGCCTGATGTTCTATCCAGGTCAGCCCCCACGAACGCATCAGCTTCTGCGTGAGGTAGCATTCCTCATTGTCCATGGCAGCGCTGCCGATGTGGGCAATGCCGTCGCACCGGTTGACGGTAAATTCCTTCAGGATTTCTGTTTCGCTGCCGTCAGGCTGTTTTTCCTTGATCTTCGATTTTGAGACGGTCTTGAATGACCGATCACGGGAGTCCTTCACCTTGCGGGCGATCTGATCAAATGCCCAGTCCCATTCGACCTCTTTCCACTCAGACGCACCCGCTGCCCGGTACTTCGGCTTGGTAAGTCTGGCCGGATTGTTCGCCATCTGAAAGAGAGACGCCCCTTTGGGACAAAGAGCTCCTTCATTGATGGGGTGCTCCGCATCTCCTTCTACGTTAATGACCTTGCCGTCCTTGGTGTAGACGAGGATACCGCAACCTACAGAACAATAGGGGCAGACGGTCGTCGTAACCTTGGCGTTTTTGATTCTCAGTTCGGTGGCTTTGGCATCGGCATCCGCCGATTTTACGCCGCCTGCCACAGAACTCAGTGCGAGGGTGCCTCCCGTGAATTTCAGGAAGTCTCGTCTCGATACATCCATGCTTGCCTCCTTGCGTGATAGGTATTCACATTACTGGAGGCGTAGTACTGCATGAATGATACCAGCAGAAACATTGGACTAAAAGCCTGATAATTCAATGCGCTATGAACATACTCATCTGTTCCTTCGGGAGAAATCATGGCTGACGTTCATTGACACTGAAAAGAAGATATAAAGCTATCATACTGAATTGTTTATTGTATTTTTTGATCTGCAATAAATGTCGCATGCAATGAATGTCGCAGGGGGGGGGTGATACGGTTACGGTTTTTGCCGGCGCGATAGCCGCTTGTTCAATGCCTGCCGGGAAATTCCGAGCATCGATGCTGCAACGCCCTGATTACCGTTTGCCCTTCTGAGCGTTTCTTGCATGAGATATTCTTCAGCTTCTTTCAGGGTGGGCAATCCGGCAGACTCCTCGTTCAGCAAATCCGGCTTCCATCCGTATCCACCAGACGACTTCCGGCAAACGACCTGATGCTCTCCGATTACGTCCCGGAAGCTTTTCTGGGAAACCATGCCGCCCTTGCTTTGAACTACGGCGTCGAATACCATGAGCTGCAGCTCCCGCACGTTTCCGGGGAAGCGGTAACTCTGCAGCAGCGAGATAAGCTCGGGAGGAAAACGCGGCGGTTTCTTTTGCAAAAGCTTCGCGGATGTATCAAGAAAATGCTGCAGCAGAAGCGGAATGTCGTCAGCCCTTTCTCTGAGCGGAGGCACATGTATGTGATGGGCGCGGAGACGATAGTAGAGGTCTTTTCTGAACTGCCCGGATGCGATGAGCGCCTGAATGTCGCGATTCGTGGCAACAAGGACGCGCGCATCACTCTGGCGCGGAATATCCGATCCGAGAGGATGATAGGTGCGCTCCTGCATGAGACGAAGAATTTTCACCTGGGATGACTCGCACATGTCGCCTATTTCGTCCAGAAAAAGAGTGCCCCCCGCTGCCTGGGCAATCATTCCGTCCCGCGCCGCTTCAGCGCCGGTGAATGCCCCTTTCTTATGTCCGAAGAGCGCATCGGAAAACATAGTGTCATCAAGTCCGGCGCTGTTGACCGGTATGAATGAACCCTGCAATCCGCTGGCAGCATGAATGGACCGTGCGATAAGCTCCTTGCCGACGCCGGTTTCTCCCGTTATGAGAACAGGCCGGTGCGAGCCGGCAATGACTTCCACATACTGGAAAATGGCGCGCATTTTTTTGTTCCGTGTGATAATGCCCTCAAAAGCGGAAGAGTTATCGAGTTCATCGCTACTCAGGAGCCGGTTTTTCAGCGAGAGCAGTTCTGACTGCAACAGACGCACCTCAAGCGCCCGCCGGACTGCGGTGACAAATCTGCTTTTTTCGACCGGTTTCAGCAGATAGTCGAACGCGCCGCCGCGCATGCAGGAGACTGCGGTATCGAGGTCGTTCATCGCGGTCATGAAAATAACCGGAACATGCGGATAATCTTTCGTCATGTCAACCAGCAGGTCACAGCCGGATAACCCCGGCATTCCGATATCGAGCACCACCGCGCCTATTTCCTGTTCAGCCAGCATCGGCAAAACTGCCCGGCTGTCGCTCAGCGTGAGAACAGTGCTGAACCCCGCAGCGCGAAGCAACGTCTGAGCGCTGAGCAGTATCTGCTCTTCGTCATCAACCAGCAATATCGGCAGCAAGCGGTTCTCCGTCGTCATCATAATCGGCTTTCCTGCGGGCCGCCGGGAGCCTCACCGTAACCGTAGTGCCGACGCCGGGCTCTGAAGTGAATACAACGGAGCCTTTGTGCTCGCGAATAATCGCATGGGTAATGTACAGTCCGAGCCCGGTGCCCCCCCGTTCCAGTTTGGTGGAGTAAAAGGGTTCCAGAATATGCGTCTTTACCTGCTCAGTCATGCCGGTACCCTCATCGCTGACGCTGAGGACGACCTGCTCACGGTCTGCATCACAGAAAACCGCGATGCAGACTCGCTGCCCGCGATGCGACAAAGACTGGAGCGAATTCATGACGAGATTGATGACGACCTGTTCAAGCTTCTGTGCGCTTCCCCTGACGAACGGCGTGTTCTCCGCACAGGCAACCTCAAATGCGCTGGTGTGCCGGGCAATTTCAGACTGCATCAGTGCAACGGCGCTTGCGACAACCGCGGGAAGGTCGATACTGTCGTCAAACCGGGATCGATCGCTTCTGACAAATTCCCTGAGATTTTCGACAATAAGGCGGATACGCTCCGAGCCGTCATGAATGCCGTATGCGAGCCTCGGTATGACCTCTTCGAATTCCGACAGCGGAATGCCTCCAAGATAATAATCACCGTGTTCCTGATAATACTCTCGCATGATCGGCAACGCATCCTTCCAGGCTCCGGTGAGAATCTGTATGTTATGCATGATGAAATTATTGGGGTTGCTGATTTCATGGGCAACACTCGACACGAGCATGCCAAGAGCGCCCATTTTATTGGCATGAATAAGCTGCGCCTGACGAAAGCGCATCTCTTCTTTCAGGCGTATCTCATCGCCGATATCCCTGAACGAGCAATAAATGAGGTTGCCGTCATTCATCGTAATTCCATGTGCATGAAATCTGAGAATGCTTTTCGAGCCGTCGGCTCTGTAATAGGTCATAACATAGGATCGCTCGGAAGGAGGAACCGTGCAGATGAGCTGCTTCAGATTGTCGAATTCATTCGGTTCCGAAAACAGCCCGAGCCCACGCTCAATCAGTGTCTCACGGCTATGCCCGAAAAGCCGGGATGCGGCAAGATTTGCATCGACAACCCGGCAGTTCGCCGGATCGAACAGCAGAATTGCGGCATCGTTCTTATCAATAAATTGCCTGAACTGCTGCCGGTTCGCATCGGATGCTTCGGCAGTTTCCGGAGGCTTCAGGCGCAGGATGAGCAGCCGAGCCGTTGTGGCGGGAAGAGCGTATGCCGTGGTCTCAAAGCATGAAGCACAGCCAGAGCGATCGCAAAAGGTGATGTCGGCTCCGGCTTGCTTTCTTTTTCCGGATTTCGCAGAGAGTGAAGTTTTCATGGCAAGGATGGTCTCAACCTCTCCGGGTGAAACAAACGATGCCAGCTTTCTCTTTTCTTCGAGGAGCGACTTCCGCCAGCCCGAGATGCCGGCAAATGCATCGTTTACCAGGAGGAGCATGCCGTCCTTACGTATGACAGCAGCCGGGGTGTCGGCAGCGTCAAAGATTGTCTGTGCAAGCATACTCAGCTTCATATAGTCCTATTGTATGTTATGCCGTCCGAAAAAAGAACTCTCTTTTGCCATGGATCTCTCGTGGCTGGAAAGACCGGATGCGCGACGCTTTTATCCGGATCAACTGCTACATCCGTATCTTCAGCACTGCCTTGACCCGGTCGGCAACCTCCACGATACTGAACGGCTTGGTGATGAACTCATCAGTACCTGCTTCTATCGCCTTCAGCCTGTCCTGCTCCTGCCCCTTTGCCGTCAGCATGATGATATAGACTTCTTTCAGTTGAAGCTGCTGTTTGACGATACTGCAGACTTCAAAGCCGTTCATTTTCGGCATCATGACGTCAAGAAGAACCAGTTCCGGCCGTTCAGCCTTGATCTTCTCAACCGCATCAATGCCGTTGTCGGCAGCACACACCTCGACACCGCATGATTCAAGCCCCTCCAGTGTCTGCTCAAGAAGCAGACGAATAAGCGGTTCATCTTCCACGATCAGCACTTTCGGCATAACAGTTTTATCTCCTTACGGCTTACTTGCTGACAGCTCAGCATGCTCAACTTTTGACAACGGCAGGGCGAAGGAAAAAACGCTTCCTTTTCCGGGCCGGCTTTCTACCCAGATTCTTCCTCCATGATGCTCTATTATCTGCCTGCATATAGGTAGTCCGAGGCCGGTGCCCCGCGGTTTGTCGGTCAGCGTATCTCCCGCCTGCTTGAACTTCTCGAATATGCTTGCCTGGTTTCCCTCGGAAATGCCGATGCCTGAATCAATGACGCTTACGACAACCTCTCCGTTGGAGCGCCTGGCAGCGCATGTTACGAAGCCTGCCGGTGTAAACTTCACGGCGTTGGAGAGCAGATTGATGACGACCTGCATCAGTTTGTCAGAGTCTCCGGAAAGTTCAGGCAACGAGTCATCTATGGTCTTCGTAAACACAAGCCCCTTTTTCTCAAACAGCGCTGAAGTGGCATCCTGAGCACGGCTGATAACCTCCGCCATGGAGACAGGCTCCGTTTTCCACTCCACTTTGCCGGATTCGAGCTTGGCAATATCAAGCAGGTCATCGATGAGCTTCGTCAGCCGTTCACTCTCCGACAGGATGATAGTAATGTTGTCGCGCACGCGCATAATCGCCTTTTCGGATTTTCTGTCGTGTATCTGCACCAGCTTCAGAATGTCTTCCTCAAGCTTCATTTTGATGATTTCGGTAAAACCCTTGACTGCGGTAAGAGGCGTTCTCAGCTCGTGCGATACAGTAGAAATAAAGTCGGTCTTCATGCGATCGACTTCCTTCTCCGAGGTAATATCACGGATAATCACAACCGACCCGATGCCCTTTTCGGTGCCTTCAAGCGGGAAATATTCCTGCTGGATGCCGGTCGCTACCGCCTTGCCAGTTCTGCTTTCGGCAAGGGCGATTTCGGTCGTAAAGACCGCCTTGGGGTCGTGCCTGCTCCGAAACACAATCTCGGCAAGGTCGTCACCGAATATATCACGGCAGCTTTTGCCCATGAGGTCGCTTTCCCGCATGCCGAACATTGCGGACAGCGCGGGATTCACATGAGTGATGATGCCGTCGATGTCGAGAACCAGCAGGCCGTCCGCCATATGATCGATGACAGTCGTCAGATAAGCAAGCGTGTTCTGCAGCTCGATAATTGCATCTTTGAGCGCCAGTTCATAGCGCTCAAAAACCTCCGAAAGCTCAATTGCCATTGATTGCATGGTATGCGCCAGCAGGCCGACTTCGTCCTTGGAGTGGATTTCGACCTGCGCCGTAAATTCATGCTGCGCAAGCTTCCGGGAATATTCCGTCAGATTGTTCAGCGGCTGAGAGACGCGGTTGACCAAAACATACGCAGCGGCAACGCTTGCAATAAAAATCAGGGACAGCAGATACATCTGGCGAATCATGGCAGCCTTGAGCTGAGCCATGATAATGCCTTTGTCCATCCCTACATGAACGTATCCGACCGCGCCTTCGACGATCGGAGCAGAAATGTCAATGAAATCGCCGCGCCCCTTGATGAAAATGTCCGTCGGCTCGACATTCCTGGACGTCTGCAGGTTCAGGATTTCCGCCGGAACATTCGGAATGAAGGTGTGAGAAATCAGCTCGCCCTGCGCGTCAACGACAAAAACATAGGAGACGCCTATAATCTCGGTAAACTGATCGATCATGGCCTGAACAGTAGACACATCGCGGTTCAGGAGCGTATCAACGCTTGAGCCCGCAATGCTCCGCGCTATGGCGGTTCCCTTGCTTTTATACTCTTGTGTCAGGTCCTGGTAGAGGTTCCATCCGGACGAAAAAAGCGTTGTCAGGGCAATGACAGCGAAGAGAACGATGATGATAAGAAGCGTCTTTTTGAAGAGCTTCGACACAATCATTGCTGCCACCTGCTCCAGTCTTTGATCGGGACAAAGCGCCCTTCGCTGTATGTTGTATAGTAGACGCGATCAAGTCCCTGATGCCGTGTCGGGCTGAACGAAACCCTGGTATCGATGCCGATGTCCAGATTGCGAAAGCTTTCCACAACCGGCCTGATGCGTTCTTTTTCAAAGCGGGGCCCCGCTTTTTTGAGCACCTCGACCAGAAGCTTGGCATTCAGAAAGCCCTCAAAACTCACAAAACTGTACCGGAGCGGTGTGTAGTTCGGCTCAACGAGATGCGCAGGAGGCAACTGGCTGTAAGAATCCATATATTCGCGGTACTGACGCACGGCAACCAGCGACGTGTCCTCATAGCTCGGAACAACCTGCGAATTAATAAGATTGGTCGTGTAATCGCGCCCTTTTGCCTGTCCTGCTTCAAGAAGCAGATTGATCATGAATTCGCTGCCCACAAACGATACGTTTGCGATCGGAACGTCCCAACCGGCATCGCGCGCGTCTCTGATAAAAGCGGCACACGCGGCATACGCGCCAATCGAGACGACCGCATCAGCTCCGGAGTTCTTGAGCAGGGCAACCTGCTGAGCGAGACTGTCGCTGAAATTTGTTCCCCGGCGATAGGTCGCCTCTGCGACCGCCTTCAGTCGGTATTTTGCGAGCGTTGTCCGCACGCCGTTCCATCCGCTTCGTCCGTACGCGTCCGCCTGATAAAAGACCGCAATCTTCTTGCGGCCGACTTTCAGGAAGTTTTCGACGAGTCCGCTCGTTTCCTGATGATATGACGCGCGAAGGTTGAAGACATACTCCTCATACGGGGGGAGGCGATGCGGCTCCGCGCCGGTAAAGGGGAAGAAAAGAAAGATGTTCTTGTCACTGTTGATTTTGAGAAGGGGCAGCACGCGGGCAACCGTAGGAGTTCCCACATAATTGAAGAGCAGAAAAACCTTGTCCTTTTCGATGAGCTGAATGGTGTTGTTAATAGCAGGGATCGGATTATACCCATCATCATAGGCGATAATGCGAATCTGCCTGCCGTTGATCCCCCCCGCTTCATTGATTTTTTTGATATATGCCATTGACCCGCGATAGAGTTCACTGCCGATACCGCCTGTCGGCCCCTTGAATGCCGCGGACATGCCGATATCAATCGTCTCGGAAGCGGATGCAGACAGAATACAGGTGTGAAAAAACAGCAGCAAGGCAATTGCGACAGTCCGGAGCATCGTCATGGCTTAAACCACCCCTCGCGTATGCGGTTAAAAGCGAACTATTTTAGAACTGCACCTGGCAACGCTTCACCCCGTTGCCTTCGTCATTAAGCCAGAGCAACGGCCGGTTGTTCCGGCGGCACCAGTTTTTCACGTCATTTTCAAACGTCATGCAGTCAGCCACAACCTCAAGGATATCACCCTTCTTCATCTTGAGAGCCTTTATCGTCATCTGTATCGTCGGCTGGGGGCATTTCAGCCCTTTTGCATCTATCAGGACAACCGCCATGAGCCTCTTCCTCCTTAGGTTTCACTTCTGCGAGAGCGGCCCAAGCCGCTTCAACCGCACAACCATCTCTTTAACAAGCCCGGCAAAGCGCTTGCCTTCAGTCGCGGACACGAAATCGAATCGGCATCTCTCTTCCGGTATGCCAAGCTGCTTCAGACTCGAGAGCAGTATGCGATGGCGCTTCATCGCAATCAGGTTTCCGCTCCGGTAGTGGCAGTCACCGGGATGACACGCAAGTATTATAACGCCATCGGCGCCTTTTTTATACGCGTCGAGAACGAGGGCCGGATCAACGCGGCCGCTGCACATAACCTTTACAATCAAAATGCCTGACGGATATTCCTCACGCTCCAAGCCGGCATGATCAGCGCCTGCGTATGAACACCATTGACACAGGAATGCCACAACCAAAGGCTCAAACGCTTTCGGCTTACTCTTCAAGGCTCTCAAGCGCCCCTTTCATTTCGGCCTTCAACGCCTCGGAAGAAAAAATTCCTCCATGCACAGCACCCGCCGGACATGCGGCCACGCAGATGCCGCATCCGGTGCAGAGCAGTTCACGAAGCACTGTTTTCTTTCCATTTACGCTTGGCTCTATCGCCTGCGCCGGACAGAGCCGGACGCAGAGCATGCAGCCGGAGCATCGCACCGGATCAATCCGCACTCCCGCAGGCAGGACGTCAAGAGCAGCGCCTTCGCGAAGGTCTGCA
Source organism: Nitrospirota bacterium (assembly GCA_009773415.1). GTDB lineage: Bacteria > Nitrospirota > Thermodesulfovibrionia > Thermodesulfovibrionales > Dissulfurispiraceae > JAAYUK01. Next base: position 24,212 of record WSNO01000032.1, read on the forward strand.
AGCAAGCGGCCTGCGGCCGCCCGTCCCTGTTCTATCGCTGTTGCGATATCGACGGGAGCGCGGCAGGCGCCGGCAGTCGCAATGCCGCGACCGGCAGGCTCATTGCCGCAGGCGTCCATTCCCCCGTCGCGAAAAAACCCGAATTCGTCGGTTCCGACACTGAACGCTTCTGCGAGCGCCATCGCGTCATCCCCGGGAACAATAGCCGGGCAGAGAACCACCATATCAACCGGCATCCGGCGAACCGTGCCGGCGGCGTCCTCAAAAGAAAGCTTTTTGACAGTGCCCGACGAAACGATTTTCAGTGACGACAGTGAGCGATATCTGTATGATTTGGCGTTCCGATCATGAACGGCCTGCTGATAGAGGCGCTGCGCTGACTGTCCGGGCAGGCACCACTCTTTCACAAGGTGGATGATTTTCACCTCCGGCAGGCGGTCACGAATCATCGCCCGGTATTTCAGCGCATACCGGCAGCAGATCGTTGAGCAATAAGGCTTGTGCATTTCATCAAGGCTGCCGACGCAATGAACGATTGCAATACGTGCGGGAATCCTGCGTGACGTTGTCCGGATTTTGCCTTTCAGCGGTCCATCACTCGCCAGCATCCGTTCAAATGCCTGACTCGTCAGCACGTCCGGCAGCTTTCCCTGCCCAAGTCCCGGCAGAGAAGAATGATCCAGCACCGATGCCCCGGTCGCAAGAATGACAGCTCCGGCTTTTCGCTGATGCATCTTGGCAGAGTCATCGAATAGTATGGCGCCGTCCGCAGGACAGACATCGCGACATGCACTGCATGATCTGCCTTTCCCGCGCAGGCAGGCTTTTTCTTCAATATGAGGGACGTGCGGCAGCGCTCCGGGAGATGCGAAATCAATAGCCTTTCGTCTGCCGAGGCCGCAATTGAATACTGACGGGGCAGACGCAGGGCAGGCGTTCACGCATTCACCGCAGCCGATGCAGCGAGAACTGTCGACAAATCGCGGCGACTGCTCCACAGTTATCTCGTAGTTCCCGAACGAACCCCGCACCGAACGGACCTCAGCCATGGTGAGCAGTTCGACCGTGCCCGGCAGTTCGCCGAAAAGAATTGCATCAAGAAACGGCTGCATCAGGCAGGGTCCGCAGGATCTGTCCGGAAAGATTTCATCGAACATCATCGGCTTGCCGCCGGGCGACGCTGATTTCTCCACAAGAACAACGTTCCGACCTGCCTGAGCAAGCGTAAATGCGGCGCTCAGGCCGGCAGGCCCTGCTCCGACAACCATGACATCGGCGCAGACAGGAACCGTCATTCTCTCCATCGGCTGGTGATGCGCCGCCCGAATAAGTGCCAGAGCCTTCCGTGTTGCAGCCGTTCGCTCAGACGTCACCCACGCAACCTGCTCCCGTATGTTCGCGATGTGCATAAGGTAGGGGTTTATGCCTGCTGCCAGAAGCGCTTTTTGAAATACCTGTTCGTGGTCACGAGGAGAACACCCCGCAAAAACAATGCGTTCCGGGTGCTCGTGCATGAGATCCTGAGCAATCATGGCAACGCCTTCTTCGCTGCAACTCATCGGAAACGTCTTCACATAGGCAACGTCGGGCGCCCCGTCGAGCGCTCTGCTGATGCCGGCAAAGTTCAGCCTGGCCGACAAAAGATCGTTACAGGAGCAGAGGTAAACCCCGGTTTTCATCGCCGGATCTCCCGGATCGCCCTGCCGTCTCCTGCCCTGATAACCACACTGACCATGCTGCCGTCGGCATGCGTGGCACATGCAAGACAGGGATCGTACAGCCGGAATGCCATCTCAATCCTGTTCAGAAGCCCTTCCTCTACTATCACGCCGCGCCTTATGTAGCGCTGAGCCGCGCGTTTGACGGACATGGCGATAGGTGCGTGATTGTTTGTTGTGCCTGAGATAATATTTACCCGTGTTATCACGCCCTTTTCATCAACCGAATAATCATGGATCAGTGTCCCGCGCGGGGCTTCCACACAGCCGACGCCTGCCTGAAGCAGTTTTTTTCGGGGAATGTTTCTGATATCGGACGACATGATGTCATCGTCAGACGCAAGTTCATGCATGCGCTCCGCGGCATACAGAAGCTCTATCAGACGGGCCCAATGTGTTGCAAGCCGGTGGTGAACGGGCTGATATCGTCCGCCGCGCCGCCGTGAACCGAAATACGCATGGAGGCTTTCGTACTGCTCCTGGGCACGCGGCGTAGCCATGCCGTCCGCGACATTCAGGCGGGCAAGAGGCGTCGCGCAATAGACGCCGCTTGCAGCGCCGTCTATCAGTCCTTTCCAGCCGACAGCACGAAGGTACGGAAACTTGAGATACGTCCACGGCTCGGCGTGTTCGGCGATGTGGTCAACGTAATCCTTCGGCTGATAGCGCGCAAATTCCGCACCGTCAGGGTCGACGATTCGCAACGTCCCGTCATACAGGCTCACCGTATTGCGCGCATCAACCGTTCCCATCGAATAGGTTCGATGAATGAAGCATTCATCATGCAGCATCTCCGAGAAGCGGCTGTCCCGCAGCACCAGCCGTTCAAAAAGGTCGAGCGCAAAGCGGGCAAACTCAACATTCTGCAGTGCAGTATCGCGAACGAGTTCAGCATCCTCCTTCGTTACCTGCCGGCTCCATCCGCCCGGCAATCCGGCGACGAGATGAATCCCGCGTCCGCCCAGACGTTCGAGTACCTGGTGATTGCGCTTTCTGCACGCAATGAACCGCATGACGGCCTTGCGGCCAAGTTTCGCCATCACGCCGAACAGATTCCGCTCTTCCGGCGATGCGTCCGCGCCGACAATCAAATCAGGACCGCCAAGGGCAAAGAAATGGGTAGCATGATCGTTCACAAAAAATGCCGTATAGACAAGTTCCCGGATTTTTTGCGCGGTCTCTGTCGGCATCACGCCGAAAATGACATCGAGCGCCTTGACGGAGGCAAGATGATGCGCCTCCGGACAGATGCCGCAGATCCTGCTCGTGAGAATCGGCATTTCCTCTGCAAGACGACCGACGCAAAAGCGTTCAAACCCTCGGAATTCGGGCACCTGAAAATACGCGTTTGCAACATCTCCGCTGTCATCCAGGAAGATCTCGATGCGGCCGTGCCCTTCCAGCCGCGTGATGGGATCAATCGATATACGCTTCACCGCTGTCTCACAAGCAGACCGGCAAGCAGGGAGTCGGCGAGGCTGTATTTCCAGAAGGTTCCGACATAATCAGGCAGCGTATTGATTACAGCATCGATTCGGTCGTATATTTCCCTTGAAGATAAGCCCTCGGCATGCCCGATATCGATCACTGAAGCAAGAGCCGAAATCATGGCCGCCCCCTGGTCTGATACCCCTTCAGGTCTGCCGTAACAGCCTGAACACGGAATATTCGCCGCCGGGCAGCGACAACCGCAGCCGTCCCGTGTCGCAATCCCCATGCAGAGGATGCCCTGCTCAATGAGGCAAAGTGAGGGGTCAGTCGTTTTTTCATGGATGCGGTAAAACCTGCTTGCGTTTTTTCTGCCGCGCTCCCGCGGACACTCAGCGCAGACCGTTGACGAGCCCGCACCAATAACGCTGCCGGCCGGCGGCATTTCATCCTCTCCCGAAATCATCCGAAAGAGTTCAGCGACGCGGTGCGGCTCAGGAGGGCAGCCGGGAAGAAAGTACTCTACCGGCACGTTCTGCGCGAGCGTTGTCAGACGATCATTCCAAAGAGGCAGGTGCAGAGTTCCTTCTTTGACCTGTGTCGACGATTTTGGAGTGATGCGACGCGCATTTGCGGTGGTACTGTTTTCGAGAAAACTGCTCCGGATATGTTCTTGCGGAGACCGGAGATTTGCCAGGCCCGGAATGCAGCCTTCGTGGGCGCAGGAGCCGAATGCTATTAGCGTACGCGACTTTTGCCGCAGCAGAGACGCCATTGCTCTGTCGTCGTTCGTTCGGATGCCTCCGTTAAAGAGTGCGACGGCGATGTCCCCGTCCGGCAACGCTTCGAGGTCGGCTATTTTGGCATCGACAAGGCAGGGGCAGAAAGCGACTTCAAAAGAGTCGTTCAGCGCAAAGAGACGTTCATCGAGAGAGAGGATGGCCATTTCGCAGCCGCCGCAGGATGCGGCCCAATACATGGCAAGTTTCGGTCTGGCTGAACCTCGGCGCATGACTGATGATACCACCGAAATCGTTTTTTTTGCCAAAATATCAAAGCCGTCGGTCCCAAGGCACTTCCCCTTAAAAATACTACTGCACGAGAATCGATACTGTCGTGCCCTTTGCAGGTTCGCTCTGGATGGACATTTCCCAGCCATGTGCCCTCACGAGGTGCTTCACTATGGCAAGACCGAGACCTGTGCTGCCGAGTTCGCGGGAACGCGCAGCATCTACGCGGTAAAAACGCTCGCCGAGACGATCAATATGCTCTTTCGCAATGCCCACGCCGGTATCCTGCACGGAAAATTCCGGAGTGTCGTTCACAATCCTGAAACGGACGATGACACCGCCCTTCTCGGTAAACTTTATGGCATTGTCCGTCAGGTTCAGGAGTATCTGAATAAGCCTGTTCTTGTCCGCCGAAATCATGGTATCGGCCTCGGCGACATCACTCCTCAGCAAAAGCCCCTTCTGCCGCGCCCTGTCCTTCAGTGCCATAATCGCCGCATCAATCGCATCGGCAGGCGACACCTCATTCTTTACGACCGAGATGTCGCCGAATTCAATACGGGAGAGCGTCATCAGGTCGTCAACAATGTTGTCTAGACGCTCCGCATGGTTCTTGATCGCAGTCAAAAAACGAAGTGCATGGTCGCGATCGTCAAGCGCCCCGTCAAGCAGTGTTTCGGAAAATCCCCTGATTGCAGTCAACGGGGTGCGCAATTCGTGCGAGACATTCGCCACAAAGTCTGTTTTCATCTGCTCCAGCTTGCGTATCTTGGTCATATCGTGGAATGCGACGACAAAACCGGCAAGTTCGCGGTCCTTATAGCACAAAGACGACACCAGAACCGAAAAGACGCCTTCCACCGGAGATTGCACAGCAAACTCAGATTCGCCTGTAATGCGTGTTTCGCCTACCTGCTTTATCAAAGACGCAAGTTCGCTGCTTCTGACAACTTCAAAATATGACTTGCCAATAATCTGTTCTCCAAACAGTGTCTTTGCAGAAGAGCTCACCATCTGAATCATGCCTTTTGCATCAATAAGTATCAGCGGATCGGGATTGCTGCGGAAGATAACGCTTAGCCGCTCGTTTTCTTCAATGCTTCTTGCAGTTGAGCGCTGCAGTTCGTCAGACATGGCATTGAGGTTCTCGGCAATACCGGCAAACTCTCCGGTCGCTGTCCTGTCCATCAACATTTTCCTGCCGAAGGCGCCCCGCACCAGAGAGGTCGAAAATTCGGTCAGCTGACCGAGGAGATGGCGCAGCCGGTTTGCCTGAAGGAGCGAGAAAAGTGAGGTGACAAGCAGCACACCGCCAAGAAGCGCAAATATCTGAATGCGAAGAGAGCTAACCATTGCATCAGCTCCGGTCAGAGGCAACGCCATCCGGATAACACCGGCGACCCTTCCGTTGCGATCAATCCGCTTGGCAACATGCGCCATCTCGTAGTCGAGCGTATCGCTCGTGCGCACCATCATGCCGAAGCCAGAAAAAAGCGCCTGCTGGATTTCGGGAAGATCCCCGTAATTTTTTATCGACAGTGAATCATGATCCGAATCGCCGATTACCAGCCCGTCAGGAGCAACAATCGTGACACTGACTCCGCTTTTTTCCTTGATTGATCGGCAGAGAGCATCCTGATTTCCCCGGTCAAACGGGACAGAATCTGATACAAGGAGGATCTGCCCGAGGAGTCCCGATGCAAGTTTCGACTCAAAATGACTGCGCACTGCAGAGAGAATCAGGAACTCAGAAATTGCAGCAGTGAAAATGATGACAGCGATATACAGAAAAAGGATACTGCGAAAGATGGTGGTTTTCATAGGCTACGCGTCAAAAAAATACCCGACCCCGCGCATGGTTTTGATATGGACAGGATTGTTTGGGTCGTCCTCAACTTTTGCCCGCAAACGGCGGATATGCACATCGACCGTGCGAGGCTCGACATACACATCAGTTCCCCAGACCGCGTCGAGCAGATGCTCGCGGCTGAATATTTTCTTCGGTCGTTCGGCGAGATAGAGCAGGAGCTTGAATTCAGTGGCACTCAGACGCACTGACTTGCCGGCAACGACGAGAGAATACTCGCCTCTATCAATGACCAGATCCCCGACAGTCAGCACCCCTCCGTATTCCGTCTCATTCTTTGGCGCAGGGGAAATTGAGCCGCTACGGCGCAGAATGGCCTTTACCCTCGCGGAAAGTTCCCGTGGACTAAATGGTTTAGTCATATAATCGTCCGCGCCAACCTCCAACCCGACGATCTTGTCCACCTCTTCTCCTTTAGCCGTCAGCATGATGATCGGAAGGGCAGCTATTGACCGATCGCTCCGGACAATGCGGCAAAACTCAATGCCGTGAATGCCGGGCAGCATCAGGTCGAGCACAATGAGGGCATATCCTCCCGCTCGGACCTTTTCAAGTGCTGCGGTTCCGTCGGCGGCTGTATCGACCTCAAAGCCTTCTTTCCTGAGGTTATAGGAGATGAGATCAAGAATGTCAGACTCATCATCGACAACAAGAATGCGCTGCATCGCCCCTCCCCGAAAAAAACGAAGGACAAAGGCGGGAAGCGGCTATCAGATGCTGCTGTTTACCGTCTGCTTTCGCAGCCTCTGACTTTTTCATATCCCTCATCATGACGATCATCTTTCCCGTGACGAATGATTTTACCCTCGGCGAGATAGATGGCCATCTCGGCAATATTGGTAGCATGGTCTGCAATCCTCTCAAGGTAGGTTGCAATGAATATTATCCTCATTGCACGGCAGACCAGAGCGGGGTCTTCAGTCATGAAGATCATGAGTTCGCTGATAACCATACGCTTCAGCTCGTCTATCTCGTCATCGCGCATTATTACATCGCGCGCCAGCTTCGGACATACCCTGCGCAAGATCCCGCATGCGCGGAATATCTATATACTGCTTGATAAGCGGTTCCTTGTTCAGTTCAAGCGCCCGCTGGGCAATATTGACCGACAAATCCCCCATGCGCTCCAGATCTGCCGTAATCTTCATCGCAGTGGTAATGAACCGAAGATCAACGGCTCTCGGCTGACGCAGCGCAATCAGACGAATGGAATCTTCATCAATTTCCACGTCAAGCGCGTTCACCTTACGGTCATTCTTGATAACTGCGCGCGCATCCGCATCATTGCGGTCGACCAATGCGTGAACAGAATCACGAATGGATGCTTCAACCATCGCACCCATGCGCAGGACCTTTTCGTTCAGCGCCTGAAGCTCATCATCAAATGGACGTATCATCCGAACCTCCCGGTAATATACTCCTCTGTCAACCTCTGAGACGGTGCAGTAAATATCTTGTCTGTCTTATCATACTCTACAATCTCGCCAAGATACATGAATGCCGTCGAATCAGATACCCGGGCCGCCTGCTGCATATTGTGGGTAACGATAAGAATAGTTACCTCTTTCTTCAGTTCAATGATCAGTTCTTCTATCTTCGTTGTTGCAGTAGGATCCAGTGCAGACGTAGGCTCATCGAAGAGCAGAATGCGGGGATCCGTTGCCAGTGCACGCGCAATGCAGAGGCGCTGCTGCTGACCTCCTGAGAGATCGAAGGCGGATTTCTGCAGCCGGTCCTTCGCCTCTTCCCACAGCGCAGCACCACGCAATGATTTTTCGACTTTCTCATCGAGGACCGCTTTTTTGCTGATGCCGCGAATCCTGAGGCCATAGGCGACATTCTCGTAGATCGACTTCGGAAACGGATTCGGCTTCTGGAAGACCATGCTGATCGACATGCGGATTTCAATGGGGTCAGCTTCCGGTGAGACGATATTCCTGCCTTCCGGATAGAGCAGTATCTCCCCGGCGTACCGATTGCCGGGATAGAGATCATGCATCCGGTTAAAGCAGCGGAGAAACGTCGTCTTTCCACATCCGGACGGCCCGATAAGCGCCGTAACCTTGCGCCGCATAATCGGCAGGTCGATGTTCTTGAGCGCGTGAACGGCTGAATAGAAAAAATTCAGATTTTTTGCCTCTGCCTTTGGTGTCTGTAATGCCGGTTCGTTTACCATTTGATTTTCTTCCTGAATTGGTATCTGATGTAGATTGCCAGCCCGTTCATCAGAAGGGTCATAAGCATGAGAATAACACCTGCCGCGGCTGCGTTTATCTGAAACTCCGGCTGGGGTCGGGATACCCAGTTGAACATCTGTATCGGAAGAACCGTAAACGGCGCGCTCAGCCACTTGAGAGAAATAAAGGGAAACTCTCCGGAAATCGGCGATTCCGGCAGAAACGCTATAAATGTGAGCGAGCCGATGGTAATAAGCGGAGCTGTTTCTCCGATAGCGCGGGAAAGTCCAATGATGATGCCGGTCAATATGCCCCCGGTTGAGTATGGCAAAATATGATACTGAACCGTCTGCCATTTCGTGGCGCCGACGGCATAGGATCCCTCCCGGATGGCAGTCGGAATCGCCCGGATAGCCTCACGCGTTGCCATAATGACCATGGGAAGGATAAGCAGGGCAAGCGTAAGTCCTCCCGTCAGAATGCTCTGTCCGAGCTTGAGCGCATAGACAAACAGACCGAGCGCCAGCAACCCGTACACTATCGACGGAACGCCGGCAAGATTTGCTATATTTATTTCGACAATATCGGTAAACCAGTTTTTCGGTGCATATTCTTCAAGATAAATGCCGGCGGCAATGCCCAATGGGATGGCAGCAGCGGCTGTAACGACCAAGATAAGGAACGAACCGACCAATGCCGAGAGAATGCCGGCTTCTTCCGCAAAGCGTGATGGGAATGAGGTCAGGAATGAGTATGTCAGGCGCTCACGCCCGTCCATGAATAGGTCCAGCAGGAGGGTTCCGAGCAATATCAAGCCTACAAAGGTTGATACCAGCCCCAGGACGGCGAAGCCGTAATTCATCGCCTTCATGAAGCGTATTCGTTTTTTTATGCCGCCGTTCATGGCTAATATGCCTCCCTGATTTTTTTTCTGAGCCAGAATCCGACAACATTAAAGAAAAGGGTCATGAAAAACAGCGTCAGACCGGCCGCAAAGATAGTTGAGTACTCAAGCGTGCCGTGCGGCAGGTCGCCCTGACTGACCTGAACAATGTAAGCGGTAAGGGTTTGAACAGATTCGGTCGGGTTGGCGGTCAGATTCGGCATCATGCCGGCGGCAACGGCAACCACCATGGTTTCGCCGATAGCACGGGATATTCCCATGATGAACGCAGCCGCAATTCCGGAAAAAGAAGCCGGAATCACGACTTTCAACGAAGTCTGCAACTTCGTAGCACCTGTTGCGTATGAACCCTCCCGAATATGCATTGGGACGGCCCGCATGGCATCTTCGCTGACCGAGCTGACATAGGGAATAATCATGATACCAATGATAATGCCCGGACTCAGCGCATTGAAGCCCGACAGGTCGGCATAGATTTCCTGCAGAAGGGGTGTCAGAAAAAGGAGCGCAAAATAACCATAGACTACGGTCGGCACTGCTGCCAGCAATTCAAGAATAGGCTTGATTATCTCCCGGAGGCGGTGCGGCGCATATTCGCTCAGGTAGATGGCAACGATAAGTCCCAACGGCAGCGCAACAGAAAGCGCAATAAATGTCGTAAGAAGTGTTCCGGCCACAAGTGGCAGAATCCCGTATTTCGGCTCTGCAAAAAGAGGTGTCCATTCTGTCCCGGTCAGAAAATCGAGAATCGGAATCTCCTGGAAAAAGCCGTATGACTCATAAAGAAGGATGCCTACGATGCTCATCGTTATCAGTACGGAAGCCAGAGCGCTGAGAAACAGAAATGATTCGATGATGCGCTCTTTTATTTTCTGTGCTGCTCGTGCCATGCATGCTCCCATAATGTCATCATTGTTTTTGCTACTTTACCAGCATCATTGTTACAGGAATATTACAACGCGGTGACAGTAATGTGACGGAAAAAGGCGCGGAAGGTAGTTTGTTGCCTTCCGCGCCTGCCGACCGACAAACATCGAGCCGGTCTTTTTCTTTGCAAAGCGCTCCTGAGCAAGCTTGTAACCATTGGCGGGAAGCTCCACATATTTAACCTGCCTGGCCAACATGCCGCCATTTTTCAAATAGTACTCAACGAATTCCCTCACTTCAGGCTTGGCATCAGCGGCCTTCTTGCTTACATAAATGAAGATGGGGCGCGACAGCGGGGAATAGGTGCCGTCCATTACAGTCTTGGATGACGGACTCACGACTCCCTTGCCGCCATCAATTCCGACCAGCTTCAGCTTTTTCTTGTTTGTTTCATAATAAGCAAGTCCAAAGTAACCAAGTCCCCCCTTATCTCCGGCTACTCCGTTGACCAGGACATTGTCATCTTCACTCGCGGTAAAGTCGCTGCGCGACGACTTTGACTTCCCGTTGACCGCCTCAGTGAAGTAGTCGAACGTGCCGGAATCAGCACCCGGTCCATACAGCTTCAGCTTCACATCAGGCCATTCCGGTCGGACATCCCTCCATGTTTTCACCTTGCCCTGCGCAGCAGGCTCCCACATCTTCTTAAGATCCGCAACCGTCAGGAACTTTATCCAGTCGTTTTTCTGGTTGACGACGACAGAAATTGCATCATATGCAATCGGCAGTTCGATAAACTCAATGCCTGTTATTGCGCATTCATCAGTTTCCTTCTTGGCAATTGGTCGGGAAGCATTGGAGATATCTGTTTCGCCGCGGCAGAACTTCTTGAACCCACCCCCGGTGCCCGCTATGCCGACCGTGACCCTTACCACACCCTTCTTCGCCTTCTGAAACTCCTCAGCAACCGCCTCCGTTATCGGATAGACCGTACTGGATCCATCGATCTTGATAATCTTGTCAGCTGCCGCTGCCGGAGCAGGTGCGACCATACATGCCATGGCTAATGCCATGCCTGCTGCAACTAACTGCTTAATCATTCTTCGTCCTCCATGTTTTGCGAGTTTACTATAATTGGCATGCAATAATTGCACGCTTGCGACCTTCTCATCTGCATTGTATGCTCTTTTCATCATCTCATCCAACCGTTTCATCTAAAATGATACCTGCGGGATGTTACAAAAATATTACGATGAGATGACACAACAATGAAAAATGGGGAACAATTATGATTATGAAACGCAATGTATAAATTAACTATTTGTTTTCTATAGTTTATTTTAATCGCCTGACGCTTAGCCGGTCACGTCCAGTCAAGTGGTGTACGAACGATCGTGCAATCTCCTGTTTCTGCTAAGCTGCCACCAGTAGATCTGGTGCAGCTTGGGTTGTTTCCTGT
>WSNO01000051.1 GCA_009773415.1 Nitrospirota bacterium
GCAATCCGGGGCAGTTGAACCAGGTCTTCATGAACATGCTGATCAACGCGGCGCAGGCGATACCGGAGCGGGGAGAGATACGGATACGGACATGGGCGGCAGAGGGGAGCATTTTCATCGCCATCAGCGATACCGGCGCCGGCATTCCTGCCGACAAGCTGCAGAAGGTATTCGAGCCGTTTTATACGACCAAGGACGTGGGCAAGGGGACCGGCCTCGGGTTGAGCATAGCGTATGACATTGTGAAGAAGCATGACGGAGAGCTGACCGTGGAGAGCGAACCGGACAAAGGCACGACATTTACAGTAACCATACCGGTTGTCCGGTAGCCGGCAAAGCCGGGCGGGAGATCATAGTGCTGAGAGCCAGCCTCAAAACAAAGATGACGGTCGCAGTCTGTTTCATTATTGCATGCCTCATGACCGGCTCCGCCTTTTTTGCGCTCAATTTTTTTGAAAGCAGGATACGGCAGTCGATTTTCGAAACACAGTCCACCTTTGTCTCCCGCCTTGCCGATGAACTCGACGAAAAAATAAACGACTTCCAAAAACATCTCATCGGAATGGCGATGACCTTCCCGACAGATGTGCTGCAGGATCCGGAAATGACGCAACGGTATCTCGATGGCAGGGTGGATGCTTCTTTTGTTTTTGACAATGCGATAACCGTTCTTTCATCATCCGGACGGTTGATCGCCGAACATCCGTATGTGCCGGACAGTCGGGGAACGGATTTTTCCTCTCACGGCTATTTTCGGAAAACAATAGAAACCGGTATGCCGTATATCTCTTCACCTTACTTCCCATCCAAAGAAGAGCATTCCCCGGCAATCATGTTTGCGGTGCCTGTCTTCGGGAAAAAGGGAGAGATAGCCGCTCTCCTGTGCGGGAGTGTTTCGCTGCTCAATCATTCATATTTCGTCAAGTTGCGCGGGGTCAGGGTCGGGGGAACCGGGTATACGTACGTTTATGACAAGGATCGGACTATGGTGGTTCATCCGGACGAAAAGAGAATGGGGACAAGAGATGTGCCGGTCGGCGCAAACAAGCTGTTTGATGCGGCACTGGCGGGCTTTGAGGGGACCGGGGAAACCGTCACTTCAAAAGGGCTGCATGTGCTTGCAAGCTTCAAGCGCCTGAAAAATGTCGACTGGATTGTCGCTTCCAATTATCCGGTAGAATCAGCGTACGCGCCGTTGCACGAAGCGCGGAATGTCTTCTATTTCCTTATCGTGGCAGTGGTCGTCATCACAATGACGATTGTATGGTATTTGATGCGGCGGCTCACGCAGCCGCTGGACGCATTTGCAGAACATGTGCGGCGTTTGCCGGAGAAAAAAAGCAGCGAGATGCTCTTTCATGGCAAAACAGGCGATGAAATAGAAACCCTGTCCGATGCTTTTAACGCGATGGTAACAGAGATGGTCGGCAAAACGGAGGCATTGAGGCAGAGCGAATCCCGTTACGAGAAGGCTGAGGACATTGCCCGTATCGGGAACTGGCAGCTTGCGGTTGCCGCCGGCACGATGTCATGGTCGTCCGGGATGTATCGTATTTTGGGGCTGCAGTCGCACGAGTTTGACGCTACGCTCGACGCGTTCGTGCGTTGTATCCATCCGGAAGACCGGGCAGCATTCAGGAATTCCCTGGATGGAGCGCTCGGGAAAAAAACAGGATACGATATCGAGCATCGCATCTGCCGTCCGGACGGCGCGGTTCTCTTTGTCAGAAATGAGGCTGAAGTCGTTCTCGATGAAAAAGGCACGCCCGTTCTCGTTACAGGGAACATCAGGGATATTACCCGGAGAAAAAGGAACGAGGAAGCGTTGCAGAGATCCCGCGATTTTTACCTTACCCTGCTTGAGGGGTTCCCGGCCCTCATCTGGCAATCGGGTGCGGACAGCCTCTTCAATTTTTTCAACAGGACCTGGCTTGACTTCACCGGCAGGTCGTTTGAACAGGAAGCGGGCTATGGATGGACAGAGCAGATTCACCCGGATGACCGCGAGGCGTTTCTGGGCTCTTATCGCGGTGCTTTTCAGTCACGCATGCCGTTTGAGGCGGAGTTCCGGCTTCGCCGCAAAGACGGGGAATATCGCTGGATAGTCACGGCAGGCAGGGCGTTCAACGATGTTGACGGGTCGTTTGCCGGGTTCATCGGCTTCTGCTACGACATCACCTACAGAAAAAACATTGAAGGCGAATTGCGCAAGCTGTTTCGCGCCGTGGAGCAGAACCCTGCGTCCATTGTCATTACCGACACCAACGGCACAATCGAGTATGTGAATCCGAAATTTTGCGAGG
>WSNO01000004.1:0-99185 GCA_009773415.1 Nitrospirota bacterium
AAAACTAATCCGTAAATCATTCAGACAGCTCGCCCTGACGGCAGGCGCTCGACGCACTCCTGCGTCATTATGCGCTGAAACAGTCCTCCGGTGCCGCCATATTCGGTGCTTTCCCAACGCCGCCAACAGCTCCGGCCAAAAGTGGAAAATTCCGGCTTCATGCTGCCGTCGGCAGGTGGGACCGCGTGGCCAAACTGGCGGCCACAAGGGGAGACGGCGGGGGACGGACTCCACGCACACGGATATGCATAATATTCTGCAGTCTTTCCGGTCCTCGGCGATGGTCTCTCCGCCAGCGCTGGTATTGGCCTCGCCGGTTTTTTCGGTGTCGGAATTTTCGGCACTTCTGGTGACAAATGTTTTTTTGTCAACAAAATATGATTTGTATAAATTATTATAATTATTTGGCCCCCAATGGCCCTGCCAAATCCACCGCCCATAGCGCTGCCTATCCTTAGCTGTTGGCTTGTGTTTATACATATAAATCAACAAGATAGCTAGATTATTGTGGCGGTGGAGCCTGAAGCCGCCGCCGGTCAGGCCTGTAAGGTGGGCCCTAAGCAGTTGCATGTCGGGCTTTCTGTCACCGATAATCGCAAAATGTGAGTGATAACAGCTCATTGTCCAGCGATTGAGGCGGGGGGACCATACCATATGCCTGCTCCTTACCCACACAACGTCAGCATTTTTTCCAAAAAATCGCTTTATCAAATTGCGTATTGGCCTATGTATGGCCAACTGGTCGGAGAGGCCGGCATCCGAGACGCCCTGGCAGTCCATCGAGATGGTCAGGCTATATACCGACCTGCCCATCTGGAGGGCATCCGCGATAGCCTGCATCTCGGGGGTGATTTCCTCTGGAACCTGTTTTGCCTTTTTGGGGGCCTCAGGCGTCGGGGTCCACTGTATGCACTCGGGCTGGTTGCTCGGCAGTTCGGGGGCCGGTGACGGAGTGACAGGAGCGGTGGCCTGTGCCTGTGTAGCAGGGGCTGGCGTGGGCTCGGGGAATGTCTGCACGACCACCAGATTGCCAGGGGCAAACGGGTCGGACCAATTCCACGTCGTCGTGTCGACGGCAACCCAATATTTGCCATCACGGGATAATTCCGGGGTCCACCTTACCGGCTGCGGCTCCTCTTCCGGCTCGTCCGGGCCGTGAAAATATAGGAACTCGTCGTCCTCTTCAGGAGCCCAGTCGGGCAGCTCTGTATAATCCGGCGATGTCTGTGCTATTATTGTATATGAGTCTTGCTGCTGCATCGAGCCTCTACCTCGGTGCGGCTATCCCTTCGGCCCCCGGCATTGTGCAATGTCGGGGGTCCTACTTTTTTGGATTTGGAATGCCGCTTATCCATATCAATAGCAAACGCAAACAAATCCACATAGACATACAAGGCATCGGGGTCATTTTCGTGCCGGACAGGCAGGGGGATGCCAGCACAGGCGGGTTTATTTAGGACAGGTCAAATAGCTTAAGTCGTTGAAATTACTTGCTATAATGCTGCTGCTGACAAGCTGACTTGTTGACAAAATTGAGCTGGCAGGACTCTATCCCGTTTGGCAGGTACAGTACTGGGCTCAAAAGTGTGGCGTTTTTAACACAGCCTACAGTCTCGTCTAAAAAAGACGGGCTAAAAGTAAAAACAGTGGCGGAAGAACAACAAAAGTCCTCATGACAAGACTAGGACTAGCATAGGTAGCCCCGCCCCCTGAACATGGACCGGGATAAAGGCATGGCAGGCGGTGTGCAAGTTGTGTGTAAGTTGCGGGCCGGAAGCGCCTGAAAAACTGTGTAAGTTGTGTGCAAGTTGTCGGATGATTTCGGGTGATTTCAGATGATGCCGAGTGAAAAGGCAAAATTATAGAACTAGTTGATAAGATTGGTTAAAATAGCCGTAGTAGTGTGTTTGCAGCGCCCTGATATTTTGTCAAAATGCCACTCTTAATCAGCGGGTCGGAGGTTCGAATCCTCCATGGCTCACCATCGAAAAAACCGAGGCTTCAAGGAACCCTTCCTTGAAGCCTTTGTCTTTTATAGGCGTTGCCGAAGCCTCGCCATTCACAGCGCCAAACGTCAGGCTTGCCGCTCTGCGAGAAGATTCTTCAGCGCCTCCTCAATGCAGGGATAGCGAAATTTAAAGCCGCTCTCCTGCAGGCGGCGCGGCAGAACATGCTGGCCTTTGATCAAAACATCCGCGCCTTCGCCGAACCGCAGGCGCAGCGCGAATGTCGGAACCGGAAGCACGGCGGGCCGGCGAAGCGTTGCGGCAAGCGTCTTGGTGAAAACAGCATTCGATACCGGGACCGGCGCCGTCAGGTTATATACGCCGCTGCACTGTTCCTGCCTGATCACGAAGAGAAAAGCTTCCGCAAGGTCATCCATATGAATCCATGAAAACGGCTGCGTGCCGTCGCCGATAATTCCGCCCAGTCCGAGCTTAAACGGCGTGAGCATCTTCGCCAGCGCTCCGCCGCCGCTGCCCAGCACGACACCAAACCTGAAAATGACCGTTCGGACGCCGAGCACTGACGCGCGCGATGCTTCGCGCTCCCAGTCCTGCGCAAGCCGTCCGAGAAAGTCTTGAGCAAGGACTGACGATGATTCATCGCACGGCATATCCGGCGGATAAATCCCTACGGCCGAGGTCGACACAAAAAGCCGCGGCCTCTTCTCAAGCTCAGCCAATGCGGAAACCATCGCCCGGGTAGTATCAATCCTGCTCGCATAGAGCTCTTTTTTATACGCATCCGACCAGCGGGCCGCGATCGGCGCACCGGCAAGATTGACAACAACATCCGTATTCTGCACCTTCCCGTATAACGTTTCAGCTGAACGGAACGCGTCCCTGCCAAGTGCGGTGACGGTCCATCCCTGAGCAGCAAATACCTGTTTCAGGTGCGTGCCGACAAAACCACTTGCTCCGCTCATCGCAACATTCATGTTCATAACGGATCGCTCGGCAGAATGAAGAAGAAATTGTTTCCATACTGAGTCGGCTCGTAGCCGACCCTTCCGCCGTGGATTTCGACGGCATTCCTGACAAAAAAGAGTCCATGCCCACTGCCGGGACGCGATGCAGCATTATCGGCCCGCCCGCCTTCCTGAAAAATGCGCTCGCGGTCGTTGACGCTGATGTGGCTGCCCGTAGAAAAAACATTGTACTTGATACCGTCTCTTCCCTCACCAAAACAGTTGTGAACAACTTCCCGCCCGTACGAAATATACTTCATCTTGCCGCCATCATCGGCAATAATGCTTTCAGTGTACTTCAGCGCGTTGGAAAAGAAATTTGCATACACCTGCGCTATGAGCCCGACGTCAACAACGCCTATCATCTCTTCATCCGGCAGCCCGCTGAAGCGGTCGTCAATCGCAATTCCTCTGGCCGCAAACTGCTCCCGGTAGCGATCTAACTGGGGTTCGACGATCTCTTTTTTCAAATTGCAGAGTTTGGTGCGAAGAATCAGGCGTCCCTGGTCAAAATGGCTCCGTCTGAACAGCGTCTCCAGAAACAGACTCATGTTGTTGTAATGGCGCTCGATATTTTCATACTCCGTCTTGAGCCCCCGATTTGCATCGGCAATCTCCTCAAGAAGACGCGGCATATTCACCATGCGACCGTCGTCCTCACGGGCATGCTGTGACAGCTCATTTTCAACCATCTGGGCCTGCTGCAGACGACCCTTCAGCTGTCGCAGATAGAGTCGGAAAATCATGTTCGGAACGATGACGTTATGCTCTATATCGGCGACCAGCGTGCGAATGAATCTGATGTGCTGTTCATTCTTCAGCGCAAGAAACTTATTGTGCAGGTTATAGCCGATGCGGTTGGCATACTTTCCATAAAAGAACGTCCGGTGAGGAGTTCTCTGGATGAACGGAAACAATTCCAGCAAGCCGATAACGCCGTCGTGCGTCCGGAACGGAAGCTGGTCCATAAGAACATCGCGCCCCTTAACGGTGACGACCAGCCTTTTGTTTTCAGTCATGTAAGGGTCTTCGCTGGGATAAACATCCGGCTCTGTGCCACAAGCAAGAGGCGCGACTCTTTTTCACTGACCATGAAAAGGCGGGCATCGTGGCCGAAAAAAACTTTCGGGATGCTGACACAGAGAGCATAGAAATCCTCCAGAGTGTCGAATTCCTGGGAGAGATCGAAAAACGCGATGATGGCGGCATTCTCCACCGATGAAAAACCGTACTCGATGAAATCCTGCTTCTTCTGCCCCACACGGTTTAAAATACGCTCTGCGATGCTCATACATCACCTCTTAGGGTAAGTATAGCAAATTCCGCGTGCAGCATATCCGCTCAAAAAAGTGCGCCATTCAAGCGTGGCAGTCGCCGTTGAACAAACTCCTGCTGCAATGCGGAATGTTGTCAGGCAAGCCAGAGGACAAGGAGGAGGCTTGCTGTCGATATGAGCACGGTAACAAACACGCTCAGAAAAAACGGCCGGAATCCGACGCGAAGCAATTGCCGGAAGTCGGTCTCCAGACCCATGCCGGCCATAGCCATCGTGAGCAGAAACATATCAAACAGCTCGATCCAGCGGACCGCTTTCGGCGTAAAAAAATCAACGGAATTTAGTGCTACCATGCCAAGGAACCCGAGCAGGAAAAAGGGAAAGGCAACGCCGGTTTTTTCTGCGCCGCCGCCCGGCTGAACTGCTCCCCTTGCAACCAGCATGGATATGACAAGAGCGACAGGAATGAGCGCGGCAACACGTGTCAGCTTGATGATAATGCCTATTTCTCCGCTTTCATCTCCTCCGCTGAACGCCGCGGTAATAACCTGAGCTACCTCGTGAATTGAGGCGCCTGCCCAGTAACCGTATTGTTCCGGGGACAGCGGGAGCAGCCCGAATTGAAATATCAGTGGATACGCCAGCATGGAAATGGTTCCGAAGACCGTTATCGAACTGATTGCGACAATGACATCTTCGTCCTTTGCCCGGGCGACCGCTCCCGTTGTGAGAACGGCTGCTGCACCGCAGATCGATGTCCCCGTTCCAATCAGCAGCGCCGACATCGGCGCAACATTCAGCACGCGCCCGATGCCGACTGCGCCGAACAGTGTCAGAACAAGCGGAACGAGCGAAATAACAAGCCCCTCCCAGCCGAGGCCGATTATCTTGTCAAACGTTATTCTGACGCCGAGCAATGCTACAGCAACCCGCAGTATCTGCCGCATGGAGAAAAAAATGCCTGCCTTATAGGCATCAGGAATAATGAACGCGTTTCTCAGCAATATGCCCATCCCCATTGCGGCAATGAGCGGCGTGACATAGGTAATCTTGTCTCCGGTGTGAAGAGCAAGCGCGGATATGATGCTGGTCAGTATCAGACCCGGCAGGAGTATCTGAACATGGGGCGGTATGAAAAACCGCGTCTGTATGGCAAGACTGGATTCATCTTGACAGGTGTCGGGATCCGATGCGTTTTGGCGCAGGGGTTGCTTGCTTTCTTCAGTCTTCAATGAATACACCCTTTGTAAAAAATAAGGCTAATTTACTCCTGATTACTGACGCTCGTCAAGCGGCGGGCGGAATCTTCATGCCATAATTGACAGCATTTGTAGTGTTTCTGTCACTCACGCGCTTGTCCTGTGAAGGATGTCGGGAGCCTTTTCTCGGATTTCGTGCCGGCGGAAGGATTCCGGACCTGTCTGCGTGCAACGCACAGGCAGGCAAATATTCGACTGATCTCACACCCAAAGCCGGCATGATAAAAGCAAAATAGAGATTTGCATGCCGGCCTGTTCTTTCATGACAATCGTATGGTTAAACAATACATATTCCATGGGATTCCCCCTCAATTACTTCCGGAATTTCGGGTTCTTGTTGTTGGGTTTCAGACATGAGAAACCCGGCAAAAAAAGCGGACAGGTTCTCCGGCTGCAAACAGCGGTCATTTTACAAATGAATCGTAGATCCCCATGATCATGACGACGGCGATCAACACGGGGGCAGCGAAACGTATCAGAAAACTCCACCACTTCCCGATAGTCAGCCCTTTGGCCCCCTTGTTGGCCTGGGCCACGGCATTTTTTGTTCCCCAGACGGAAAAGGTGAAGACAGCTGCCAGCAGACCGCCGGCGGGCAGGAAAATGCAATTCGCGAACCAGTCGTATGTGTCCAGAATGTCAGTCTTGAGGCCCGGAAACGAAACGCCGCTAAACAGGCTGTACCCCAAAGCGGCCGGGAGGCCCACAACGAAAATGATTATCCCCATGAACACGGCCGCGTTTTTGCGCGCCCAGCCTTTTTCGTCGATCAGCCAGGCCGTGACGACTTCCAGAAGGGAAATAGCGGAAGTCAAAGCGGCGATAGCCAGCAAAACGAAAAACAAGACGCCGAAGACCACCCCGAAAGGCATGTGTGCGAAAACCGCGGGCAGAGTGATGAAAACAAGTCCGGGTCCGGCGCCGGGGTTGAACCCCAGAGCAAATATCGCGGGGAAAATGGCGAAACCGGCCATCAGCGCAATCAGAGTATCGAGGCCTGCGACCCAGGCGAGGCTGCCCGGAATGTCATCGTGTTTTTTTAGATAACTGCCGTACGTGATGAAAACCCCCATTCCCAGACTCAACGAAAAGAAAGCCTGGGAAAGGGCGGCCAACAGGGTGCGCCCTGAAACATGACTGAAATCCGGCTTGAGGTAATATATGAGCCCTTCCGATGCGCCCGGAAGTGTGACAGAGCGGACGATCAAAACGATCATGATGAGAAACAGAACGGGCATGAGAATGAGAGACCAGCGCTGAATGCCCTTGACCACGCCTGACGCGATGATGCCGACGGTGAAAATCATAAAGACGGCCGACCAGATAACGGGCTCCCAGAGGCTGGTGATGTGGCTTTTAAAAACCTGCTCGTGATCGACCCCTGGCGTGGAGAGGGAAACAATCACTTTGTAGATATACGCCAAAGACCAGCCCGCTACGATGACATAATAGGAAAGGATGACAAAACCTGTGAACACGCCCAGCGCGCCGACCAGCCACCAGGGGCTGCCCGGGGCGAGCGCTCTGAACGCGCCGACGGGATTGCGCTGGGATGATCGGCCCAGAATGGTTTCATTGACCATCAGAGGATACCCGAGCAGAACAACAGCCAACAGGTAGATAACTATGAAAGCCGCTCCCCCGTGTTCCCCGGTCATGTAAGGAAATCTCCAGATATTCCCCAAACCGATCGCAGAACCCGATGCGGCCAGAATAAAACCGGCTCGGCTTGCCCAGTGTTCGCGTCCGCCCGTTGAGGTGTTCATTGCCTTACCTTTTCACATTTTCCAAATGACCGAACGTTTCGTTCAGTCACTGATGGTTTCTACACTATTCTTTTTTATTCTTTAATACCCGCTTCCCGATAAGATTGAGAAAGCCTTATGCCTTATCTCAAGAGACGTTATCAATTCATACCATATCAGGCCGCACAGTGCACTGGGTTACTGACCGCCGGTACCAGTGATTAAGCTGCCAGTCGCGATCCCGTTAAGCACGACTCTGTGCGTGGTACTAATGATTCGGGGCAGGTCACATGTGTGATTAAAAACATCGGGCTGGATCCGACGCAGATGGTACGCGCCACGCGGCGGCAGGCGGAGTAGCGGCCCATGTTCGGCGCGTTCCGGTCGAGCCTGAGCGGCAGGGAATGCCCCTCCGTCCACATCCTTGGCTAATGCCTTCTGCACGCGTTTACGCTCTTCCCAGGAGACCGGGCCAAGCTGCTGATATCCGGGAACTCCTGGGCATCGAATCAGGGAAACCTCCCCTCGACCTGGGGATCGCGCAGGTCCGGGTTGCCCTGGGTAAAGGGCGCGCGGTGTTGAAGAGTCTGGCTATTTCTTCGTTGGCCATTCTTCCCCCGACCAATCCTTACAAATGACTTCCGCCTGCTCCAAAACAAGCTCGGTTGCATGAGCTTGCTTGTCCGGCGGGTAGCCGTATTTCCGAAGAATGCGCTTGATGATCACCCGCATCTGGGCGCGGACGTTTTCCCGGACGGTCCAGTCGATGGTGATGCTGTTCCTTACAGCCTGCATCAGTTCCTGGGCAATGGTTCGCAGCGTTTCGTCGCCAAGCACGGCCACTGCGCTGTCGTTCACCTCCAATGCGTCATAGAAGGCCACCTCGTCTTCCGTCAAACCCAGTGCCTCGCCTCGCCGGTTCGCCTCGCGCATGTCTTTTGCTAACGCGATGAGTTCCTCAATGAGCTGTGCCGTTTCGATGGCCCGGTTCTGGTATTTTCTGATGGCCTGTTCCAGCAGTTCTGCAAATGAACGGGCCAGGACGATGTTCTTTCGGCCCCGCGCATTGATCTCGCCTTCCAGCAGCTTCTTAAGCAGTTCCACTGCCAGGTTCCGCTGCGGCATGCCCCGCACTTCCGAAAGGAATTCATCCGACAGGATCGAAATGTCCGGTTTTCTCAGACCGGCAGCCGCAAAGATGTCGATGACCTCATCGGAGGACACAGCCTTCGACACAATCTGCCGGATGGCGTGCTCAATTTCCTCAGGGCTGCGTCGGCCGTCGCTCACGCTCTTCGTCAGCACGGACCTGACCGCCTGGAAGAAAGCAACGTCGTCATGTATTTTCAGCGCTTTCTCGTGGGGAACGGCCAGAGCAAAGGCTTTTGACAGGTCGGTGACGGCCCTCACCAGGCGGTTCTTGCCATCCTCCTGGGCCAGGACATGCTCCTGCGCCGCGGGAAGCACCGACAGCCGTGCCTTCGGCCTGCCCGTGTTCCAAGGCGACCAGTCGAAGCCATAAAAGATGGCGCAACATACCTCGTAACGCTCCAGCATGACCGCCACGGCTTCTTCCTGATTGATGGCCGCCTGGCCCTTGCCGCCGCTCTCGGTATAGTTGGCCAGGGCGTTTTTAAGCTGGTCGGCCAGCCCCAAATAGTCCACCACGAGGCCGCCGGGCTTGTCCTTGAACACTCGGTTCACCCGGGCGATGGCCTGCATCAACCCATGGCCCCGCATCGGCTTGTCCACGTACATCGTGTGCAGACACGGCGCGTCAAACCCAGTCAACCACATATCGCGGACGATTACCACTTTGAACGGGTCTTTCGGGTCCTTGAAACGCTTTGCCAGCTCCTCGCGGCGAGGCTTGTTGCGGATGTGGGGCTGCCAATCGATCGGATCCGAGGCCGAACCTGTCATCACGATCTTGAGGATTCCTGCAGCGTCCTTTTCGTGATGCCAGTCCGGACGGATCTCCGTAATGGCTTTGTAGAGTTCGACGCTGATGCGGCGGCTCATGCAGACGATCATTGCCTTGCCGTCCATCGCCTCTAATCGGCTCTCGAAGTGCCTCACCAAATCCCCGGCGATCAGCTTCAGCCGTGTCTCTGTGCCGACCAGGGCTTCGAGTTGCGCCCACTTGGTCTTGAGCCGCTCCTTATGTTCGACCTCTTCGCCCTCGGTGGCCTCCTCGAACTCCTCGTCCAGCAGGGGTCTGGCGGTCTCATTCAATTCCAGCTTCGCCAGGCGACTTTCGTAGTAAATCGGGACGGTCGCTCCGTCCTTCACTGCCCGCTCGATGTCGTAGATGCTGACGTAGTCACCGAAGACCGCGCGGGTGTTTTTGTCGGTCAGTTCGATGGGCGTGCCGGTGAAACCGATAAACGAAGCATTCGGCAACGCCTCGCGCATGTGCCGGGCAAAGCCGTCGATGAAGTCGTATTGGCTGCGATGCGCTTCGTCGGCGATCACGACGATGTTGCGGCGGTCCGACAGCAGCGGATGTTGATCCTCGCCGTCGGTCGGAAAAAACTTGTGGACCGTCGTAAAAACAACTCCACCGGAGGCGGTCGTCAGCAACTCCCGCAGGTTCACCCTGCTCTGCGCCTGCATGGGCTGCTGGCGAAGCAATTCGTGACAGCGCGCGAATGTGCCGTAAAGCTGGTCGTCCAGGTCATTGCGGTCGGTGATCACGACCAGTGTCGGGTTCTCCATCGCCGGATGCAGCACGACTCTCCCGGCGTAGAACGCCATTGTCAGGCTCTTGCCCGACCCCTGCGTGTGCCATACCACGCCGACCCGGCGGTCACCGGGCTGGGCGTCTTTCTGGCTCTTGGCAAAATAGGTCCCCTCGTCCTCTCGCACCTGCCAAGGGGAAGCGGGAGGCACACAGGCGCGAATCGTCTCCTGCACCGCCACATTCACGGCGTGGTATTGGTGATACCCGGCCATCTTCTTAACCAGAACACCACCGCCCACATCCTCGAACACAATAAAGTGCCGGATCAGGTCCAGAAACCGCTTCTTCTCGAACACGCCCTCCAGCACAACCTGAAGCTGCGGCAGCTTTGTATCGGCCAAATCCTCGCCCTCGATGGTCCGCCAGGGCATGAACCACTCGCGGTCAGCCGTCAGAGTGCCGATTCGCGCTTGCACGCCGTCAGAGATCACCATCGCCTCGTTGAACGAGAACAGCGACGGAATCTGCATTTTGTAGGTCTGAAGCTGGTTGAAGGCTGACCAGACTGTGACGTTTTCGGTGGCGGCATTCTTCAGTTCCATCACCGCTATTGGCAGGCCGTTGATGAACAGCACCACGTCAGGCCGGCGTTCGTGCTGGTTCTCGACCACGGTAAACTGATTCACCGCGAGGAATTCATTGTTCTCCGGCTCGTCGTAATCGAACACGCGGACCAGATCGCCGCCGATGGATCCATCGGCCCGCTGGTACTCGACCGGCACGCCTTCAACTAGGTATCTGTGGATGATGTGGTTGTTCGCAACCAATGACGGCGAGTCCGGCCGCGTCAGCTTGAGGAATGCTTCATCTATTGCATCAGATGGTACCTGCTGGTTGAGTCGCTGGAGCGCCTGGCGCAGCCGTCGTTCAAGCACGACCTGGCCGTAGTTCTCACGCTCAGCCATTGCCTCGCCCGGGGCAATCTCCAGCCCCGACAGGATCAGATAGCCCATGCTCTCCAGCCACGCCAACGCGGCCTGCTCGATGACAGATTCACTGAATACGGGGCTCACTTTTTACCCTCCAATCGTTTGATTTCCCGATCGAAGTCCGAAATATATTCGCGATCCTGATGTTGCCGGAACACCTCGTATTCGGCCTCCGCCTTTAGTTTTGCCTCCAAAGCGCCAACCTTGCCTTTGTCTTTGAGGATCGGATAGTTGGAAAGCTCCAGAAAACGATTCAGGAATTCCACCCATTCGGCCATTCGCGTGATAATGCCTCGCTCCGCCCGGTTTTCGGCCAGATCGAGATAGGCGGAGACGCTGCGATTCAGTTCCTTGATGTGCGCCTCGTTGAGGTAGTTCTTTGCCACGGCCACGTCCGACTTCAAAATTTTTCCGTTGGGCGCGTGTTTCCATGTCGCCAGTCCCATGTTGACCTTGGCGGCATCGGCGGAGGAATAGATCAGCTCCGCCGCCGTCTGTCCGGTGATGGCCCAGTGCAGCTTGTTTTGAACGGTAGCGAAAAAATCCTTTGTGATCGGCGCCTGAGGATCGTAATCCGCCGACAGAGCGTAGA
Organism: Nitrospirota bacterium; assembly: GCA_009773415.1. Lineage (GTDB taxonomy): Bacteria > Nitrospirota > Thermodesulfovibrionia > Thermodesulfovibrionales > Dissulfurispiraceae > JAAYUK01. The sequence goes on from WSNO01000004.1 coordinate 11,516, forward strand.
TATCGGTGATCTTCTGATAAAAGCGCCGTTCGCTGGCCCGGATTTCCCGAATCCGTTCCAGCAATTCATCGAAATAATCCTTGCCGAAAACCCGCTTGCCCTGTTTAAGCCGCTCATCATCCAGCACGAATCCCTTGACGATGAACTCCCGCAGCGTCTTGGTGGCCCAGATGCGGAATTTTGTGGCCTGATAACTGTTCACCCGGTAACCCACGGCGATGATAGCATCGAGATTATAGAATTCGATGTCCCGGATGACTTCACGCCCGCCTTCCGATCGAACCATTTCCATTTTGGAAATGGTTGCCTCCCGACTCAACTCTCCGGAATCGAAAATGTTTTTGAGATGCTTGTTGACCGCGGGCACCTTGACCCCGAATAGCTCAGCCAACGCTTTCTGCGTCAGCCAGACCGTCTCGTCCTTGAAGTAGACATCCACCTTCACAGAGCCATCCGGAGCGGTGTAGAGCAGGAATTGCTGGTTTTCGTTCATAACGCCCTCCCCACGATCCGATCGGCGGCGGATTCGACTTCCGATTCGGTCAGATGCGCCATGGTTCGTCCTTTTGTAGGGGCACGGCATTATGTAGGGGCACGGCATGCCGTGCCCCTACGGTAATTTCCGGGTTTTCCCGGTCCATTGACCATTGCAACGGGTTATTGACTATATATTCCCGTATGAGATTCAGGGATTCGTCGTTACGGATGATATGTTCGTAATAATTGCGTTGCCATACCGGAACGCCGGGTGTGCGGCGCATTTCATTGATGCGTTTGGTGACGGCCGATTTGAATGATCGCATGATGGTGGGGATAGACCCGGCCACGGGTCTGCCAAATTGTTCCATGCCCGGCGTGTCATTATGTTGGGGCACGGCATGTTGTAGGGGCACGGCATGTTGTAGGGGCACGGCATGCCGTGCCCCTACGGTTTTCGTGATCCACAATACGCCGTGGATATGATTCGGCATTATAACAAACGCATCCAATTCCACATTCGGAAAATGCGCCGGTATTTCGTTCCAGCATTGTTCGACGCTCCGCCCCGCGTCGTTCAACCGCATTTCGCCACCCGCGACATCCCCGAACAAACACCCCCGGTTTTGGGTGCAAATCGTAATAAAATACGCCCCGGCTTGGGAATAATCGTATCCCCGCAGGCGAATGGAAAGGCGATGATGACGCGCGCTGTCCTGCACCATCAGACGCACCTCCCCACAATTCGCTCGGCATCCGCAATGCGCAACTCGCCGGAGATGAGCTTGGGAAGAAGAGCATCCCGGATGCTTGCCAAAATTAGCGACTGACGCTCATTGGTTTCAAACCGATCATCAAGCGGTGACACGATTCGGTCAAATACCGCAAGGATATCTGCCACCGGAACAACGAAGGGAAGGCGCTCGAAATCGGCTTTATTGATACATCCAAAGACTGTCCCTTCGGCCTCAAACTGACCGAAGTGTTTCCCAAGATGGTTCATAGAGTAGTAAGTGAAAGAACGACTACCGCTTCGATGCCGAACTGCGGCGACACCTCGCCCCACAGCGCACCGTTCGTTCGCTATGTTCACGTCGCCAACTGGCGCTCGAACGCTGACAAGCGTATCTCCGGTCTCGGCGAAACGCGTTGGTGCGGTACAAAACACTCGTCGTGTCGGGAAACGGAATCCAAAATCAGTCCGCCCTTGGTAGAACGGCACCCCTTCTCCGATCTCGTTGTATGTGCTGCCTGGCGGCGACTGCCCCATAGTGAGCCGGAAGTGTTGGCGGACTTTGGATGCGCACCACCCCTTCGGAATTTCGCCCAGTTCGGAGTCCTCGAAGGAGTCCGGGAAAAGGGCGGCGATTTCGGGCTTGAGGTTAGGGCAGGCGGCGCGGCTGACCTGTTCGTTGCTCCTGTCTGGATGCTCGCGGCGGATGGCGGCCTTGGCACGCACAGGGTCAAAATCCACAAACCAGCTCTTGAAGATCGCCCGCGCCATCTCCTCCAGCGTCTTGTTCATCCGCCGGTTCAATTCGATCTTGTCGTCCAGGGCCCCCAGGATGCACGCGATGGCTTGCTGTTCCTTGAGTGGGGGAACTTGCACCTCCTTGACATAGACTGCAGCGCGCGTGGTTGATGGAATGGGCGAACCATCGTCAATTTCGCCCAGTTTGTGGTGTTTGATAGCGTAGTAAACCCAGCGCAGGTCAAGTTTGGTCTTTGGAACAACATAATAAGCCGTGTCAATTACCCAGAAAGGGTTTCGCGAGAACTCGACACCTCGGTACGCGCCTTTACGCCCGAGGATAACTCCGGGACCTGGCGCAAGCGGTTCTGACGTCCACCCAATCGGCCCATTGCTGCCGAACACGCGGTATGTGCCTTGTTCGGTGCTATAGCCGCGCAGTGCCTTGCCGTATTCGAGCGAGACTTCCTCGCCCCACACGCTTTCGCGCCAATCACCCGCCATAGCCGATGTCCTCCAGGTTGGCCCAGATAAGTTTGTCGAGCTTCTCGGCCTGGGCGGTCTGCTTGCGGAGTTCGGCAGTCAGGCGGGCCATCTTTTCCTCGAACGGCTCACCGTCGTCTTCCACCTCGGCCGCTCCGACATAGCGGCCCGGCGTGAGGATGTGGTTGTGGGCGCGGATGTCTTCTATGGTCGCGGATTTGCAGAAACCTGGCACATCCTCGTAGGGGCACGGCAATGCCGTGCCCCTATCCATAACCGCACCCCTGTCCTTGTCGCCGCGCCAGGCATGGTAGGTGTCGGCGATCTTGCGGATATCCTCGTCGGTCAGCTCGCGGTGGACGCGGTCAATCATGGTGCCCAGTTTGCGGGCGTCGATGAAGAGCGTCTGCCCGCGGCGGTCGCGGAAGCGCCCGTTCTTTTTTTCGCGGGCGATGAACCACAGGCAGACCGGAATCTGGGTGGAATAGAAAAGCTGGCCCGGCATCGCCACCATGCAGTCCACCAGGTCGGCCTCGATGATGTTCTTGCGGATTTCGCCCTCGCCCGATTGGTTCGAGGACATGGAGCCGTTGGCAAGGACAAAGCCCGCCAGGCCGGACGGGGCCAGGTGATGGATAAAGTGCTGAACCCAGGCGAAGTTGGCGTTCCCTGCGGGCGGGATGCCGTATTTCCAGCGTTTGTCGTCCCTGAGGCGCTCGCCGCCCCAGTCGGAATCGTTAAAGGGCGGATTGGCAATACAAAAGTCGGCCTTGAGGTCGGGGTGCAGGTCGCGGTGGAAGGTGTCGGCGTGTTCCTTGCCGAGGTTGTTCTCGATCTGCCGGATGGCGAGATTCATCTTGGCCAGCCGCCAGGTGGTGTGGTTGGATTCCTGGCCGAATATGCTGACATCGGCCTTCGCTTTTCCTCCATTACCGTTGCCGCTGGTGTGAGCCTTCACGAATTCCACCGACTGGACAAACATGCCGCCGGAGCCGCAGCAGGGGTCATAAACCCGGCCCTTGTAAGGGGCCAGCATCTCTACCAGCACACCGACCACGCAGCGGGGCGTGTAAAACTGGCCGCCCTTCTTGCCCTCGGCGCTGGCAAACTGGGAGAGGAAGTATTCGTAAACCCTGCCGAGAATGTCTTTAGAGCGGTTTTCCTTGTCACCCAATCCAATATTGCCGATCATGTCGATTAGCTGGCCAAGCCGCTGCTTATCGAGCCGCGGATGGGCGTAGTCCTTGGGTAGCACGGCCTTGAGCGAGGGATTGTCGCGTTCGATGGCGAGCATGGCGTCGTCAATGGTCTTGCCGATGGTCGGCTGCTTGGCCTCGGATTTGAGCTTGGACCAACGCGCCTCTTTGGGCACCCAGAAGATGTTGACGGCCCGGTACTCGTCCGGGTCTTCCGGGTCGGCTCCCTGGGCGCGTTCAGATTCCAATGCGGCGTGCTGTTCTTCGAAGGCGTCGGATATGTACTTCAGAAAGATGAGGCCGAGGACGACATGCTTGTATTCAGCGGCATCCATGTTCGAGCGGAGGGCGTCGGCGGCACGCCAGAGCTCGCTTTCGAAGCCGAGATTCGCACTGTTGTTATTGTCTTTGGCCATGTCAGCTCTCCTTCATAAAGAATTCTTCGAGTAAATCCTGTCCGCGATCTCCCAGGGAAATGAGCAAATCTTCTATTTGCTTTAGAGCCAGCGGCGATGGCCTGGCGCGGCCGTTCTCCCAGCGGTTGATGGTTGGGTAGGTCACGCCGAGCTTGGCCGCGAATTTTTCCTGGGTAAGCCCTGTAAGTTCACGAAGCTCACGGACTAATCGGGGCAATTCAGCGTGTGCATTCAAGGTCAATCTCCTTTTAGCTCCGAAAGGGTCCTGATAGAAACAACGATCATGTCATGCGCCCCAACAGATGACTTATCATACAATAAAAGAAGGCGATGTCAAGCTCGATTTCCGCCCGCGTTTTTTGGATCGGAAATGACTTACGGCTTTCAGCGCCAGATTCCGCCGGACAGCTTTTTGATGCCCCCGGTCTAACGATCCCAAACTACAGAGAGCCAGATCAAAAGCTCCACTCCGTTCATTCGGAACGGCACCATAACGCAGCGGTAGAGACAGAGGGTGGAACCCCTCACTTTATTATTTCCTCGGAGCTTTACTTATTTACAAAAAGGGTTCTAGGCGAAAAGATGTCTGCTGAACAGGAGGAAAGCATTGAGCACCTCCTTAACGAGAAATACTAACCCAAACACCAAGCAAGTTATCGTTTGTGCAAATCGAAATCTTAACTTGCGTTTTGCACAAACATGCTGTATCATCACATCATGATCGCCCGAGACATCGCCCAGGGACTGATGAGATCCGCCGCCGAGTATCCCGTGGTGACCATCCTCGGACCGCGGCAGTCGGGCAAGACGACTCTGACCCGGATGACGTTTCCGGAAATGCCGTATTTTTCCCTGGAAGACCCGGACGTCCGCATGGCGGCCGAGGCCGATCCGCGAGGCTTCCTTGCGCAGATGGAAGGCGGCGGCATCCTGGACGAGATTCAACGGCTTCCCGTTCTGCTTTCCTATATCCAGGGCATGGTCGATACGACCGCGAAACGAGGACGGTTTATCCTGACCGGCAGCCATCAGCCGCAGCTCCACGAGGCGATCAGCCAGTCGCTGGCGGGCCGGACGGCGATGCTGGCACTGTGGCCGTTTTCCCTGCGTGAAGTCCGCCGTTACGATTCGGTCCGAGACCCCTTCGATTTGATCTGCCGCGGTTTTTTTCCCAGGCTCCATGAAGAGTGCTTGGAACCCCGCCGGTTTTTCAACGGCTACCTGCAGACCTATGTCGAGCGGGATGTCCGCGCCTTAATTCAGGTGCGCGATCTGTCGTTGTTTCAGAAATTCCTGACCCTGCTGGCAGGCCGGGTTGGACAGGTCGTCAACCTCGCCTCGCTGGGCAACGACGTGGGCGCTTCCGCCACGACGATCAGAAACTGGCTCTCCGTTTTGAAGGCTTCCTATGTGGTGTTCGAGCTGCCCCCGTTTTTCGAGAACGTGCAGAAGCGGGTGATCAAGTCGCCGAAGATCTACTTCACCGACGTGGGTCTCGCCGCCTTTCTGCTCGGCATCCACACGGCGGAGCAGGCTTCCCGCGACCCGCTGCGGGGAAGCCTTTACGAGAACTTCGTCATCGCCGACATCGTGAAAAGCGCCCTGAACCGCGGGATCCGGCCGGAAGTCTATTTTTTCCGGGACTCCCACGGAAACGAGATCGATCTGCTCGTCAGGGAAAAAGGGAATGTCACACCGGTCGAGATCAAGTCCGCCGCGACCTTTTCCACGGATTTCGTCAAACGACTCGAATGGTTCCAAACGCTGGACGTCAAGCGCGTCCTGCCGGGCGCGGTCCTCTACGGCGGCGAGCAGCCGTTCAACGTCCGGGGCGCGCGTATTCTCAATCCGCTCGGCGTGGACGACATCTGGCAGACGCTGACCGCTCCCTGACTTCCATATATCACGGTTTCGCGGGTGTTCGTGGATTGCGTCATCGGCGCTCCCTCAGGCGTGTTTTCCTGACCTTTCAGACGGACTTCCTTTGCCGGAGACTGCGGTGGTGGTGGGATCGTCCGAAAAAGAGACGGAGAATCGGTGTAAATGTACGGGCGGGCGTAAGTCGGCGTGGACACGCCAGAAACGACAAGACCCCGAGGGGATCAGCCTGCGGGGTCGTGCGTTCAACAAGAACCGCTGAAAACAGCGGATTGATTTTTGGCTCCCGGGGAGGGACTCGAACCCCCGACAGGGTGGTTAACAGCCACCTGCTCTGCCAGCTGAGCTACCCGGGAAGCAACTGTTAGATTTGTAGTATCGCCAATTCCTCAATGGGTTGTCAACAATTTCGGCGCCCTGTCCCGCAACCAGACGCAGTGCGCGCCCGAAACATGCTGAAAATGCAAAATTATTTTCTTCGGTTCGCTATATTGCCTCCAATATGCCCTGTTTGATATACTAATCATTCGTGACGGCGGCGTAGCTCAGTCGGTCAGAGCATGCGGCTCATATCCGCAGTGTCCGGGGTTCAAATCCCTGCGCCGCCACCACAAAGGCTCAAATCCTGAAATGGAATTTGAGCCTTTGTGTTTTTGAATGCTCAAGGCTCAATCACGAAGGAGCGCGGGGCGTTTCCTTCGGCAGGCCTATCCAGAGCAGCCGCTTATAGAGGTCGTTCATCGCGAGCAGGCGGACAACAACAACCGCCATGATGACACGCGTAAGCAAAATCCACCAGAAGTTGCCGCCCACGACCACAAACAGCATTGTGTCCTCAATGATGGCGTGCGCGAGACAGAGAAAAACCGTTACGAGGCAGGCGTCCTTGTGGTTCAGTTGTTTTTTCTCGACGAATTGATAGAGCATTGCCGCTCCGTATGTGATGCCGACAAATACTCCGACCAGCCAGGGGGCCAGTGCACGGTCGCTCATGCCGATGGCGGTTGTCAGGCCCGTGAACCTTTTTTTGACACGATCCGCATGCTTCCACCCGGCCAGAAGTTCATAGGAGAATGTTATCAGGAAAATAATTATGACAATCTGCACCGATGTTGTCCCTATCTGGAGCAATGCGCCGCCCCAGCTGAATAGTCCGCCCTGAACGGCCGGCTGCAGCACGATGCCGCTGACTTCGGCCGGCATGAGCGCGTGCATGATGATGCCGCTGACCAGGCCGACCACAACGCGAAACAGTGCAATGCGGACAGTTGCTATGCCCAGATTCGTGAGGATGCCGGTCTCGATAAAGAGACTATGTGCAATGCCGAGCACAACACCGAGAATTGTAACCTGGCGGGGAGTAAGGTCGAGCGCCGCCGTGGTCGCCAGTGCCGCATAGATGGTATTGGTAAAACCTGCGAGCAGTGTTATGGCGGCTTCGCCCGGCAGCCCCATCAATCCCATCAGCGGCGCAAAAAACGGCGCGATGACCGCCAGCAGCCCGAGCTCCCGCAGGATGACCGTCAGCACCGAAAGCGGGATGAACACCTTGAGCATCATCTTCGACACCTTGAGTGTAGGAGGAAGTGCGCGCGAGAACGCGCTTTTCACTGCATCAATCATGGGGGACTGGTCAGGACTTTCCGGGAAATGTCCGGTTGCGGCCGACGCATTCTGCCGGAGTATTCATGTCGATTAACGGCATTATTCTGCCCATGCAAAGCCTTTCAGGGGGGGAGTGTGGTCAATCAAGATTCGGTTATTATGCGTGTCACAGCGGACTTTAGGCAAGCGGATAGTCCGCCTCTTTCCACGCCTTCACGCCGCCGTCCAGAACCTTTGCATGCGCGAAACCCTTTTCGCGATATTCAGCCGCCACCCTGGCGGCGCCGGCATCCGCAAATCAGGCGCAGTAGAAAATAATCTCCGTGTCTTGCGGGAGCTTTTCCTCCCGGGACTTCAGTGTCGAAAGCAGGATTGCGCCTTCCAGCAGCATGCCGCGACACTTCTCGTCGTCATCATACGCGCAGACAAGAATCGCGGCGTCGCCCTCGACCTTGATATGTGCCTCATGCGGCGATATCTTCTGCGGAATGCTCATGCCGGCCTCCCTTGCCTCTCAACGCCATTCTACCCCTGCGGGGCTGCATCATTAAACGATCTGCCTTCAATTCTGCTATTATTTGGAAAAGAAGTAAAGACCGGGAGCGCTTCGTCAGGATTTTTTGATGAATGGATGCTGCGCGGGCATCGGGTATCAACACGTGAATTCCGTTTACTGAGGATATCAGGCTATGTGGAACAAGCTGCCGCTCGAAAAAGAGCTTTCGCTTTTATTATTGACGACCGATGTTGCCAAGGCATATAACAACCTTGATGTCTCTTTTATTGAAGATAAACTTGCCGATGACGTCGTGTATGAGAGCCAGCAGGTGCTGGTTCCCCTGAGGGGCAAGCCGGGCGTTGTCGAGTATCTTCAGAAAAAGTTTGAGACCATCAGCAGCACACCTGACGCCATGCTCTATGTTGAGCTCGCCTTTCTCGAAAACCTCTCTGATTCGATGATTCCAGTGGCATTCGCGCAGGACGGGCAGCCATGCCTGATTATGGCGCAGGGCTCGCCGGACAAGAAGCTGGCTGTTGTCGTTGTTCATGAGTTCAACGGCCTGATCTCCAGAATCGACCTCTGCACCGTCGCGCCGCACTGGTCGCAGGCAAAAGGCACCGGGGAGTTCCCGCGGTAGTTTTCAGCGGCAAGCGCGCCGATCAGATCAGCAGTGTTTCACGCGAAGGCAGGGGAAGGCGCAGGGCAGCCGGCGATGCCTGCGACCGTCCGCTACGGACAGAGCGCGTCGTGAAGACGGTGTTCGCGCGTCCCGGCAACAATGGTGTGCCAGCGGGTACGGGCATTCGATTCGGCGCGCAACTCTCCGGTGCTGCCGTAGTCAGCTGACGACATTACGCGGATGATGCGGTTCGGGCAGTCGACCTCGTAGTGTGCAAGCGTATATTTATAGGTATATTTATAGTCTTCGAAGCCGGGACCAAAAGTTCCGGCCTTCTTCTGATCGGCAATCCACTGCTCCCGCCCCTCTTCGCTGCGCAGAGCCTTTTTCGTCCAGACGCGGGTGTACTGCGAGGTCGGGTGCTGGATGCTCTGCGGGTTGAAGGAGTAAACGAAATAGGAATCCCGATGGTAAATCAGCCAGTCGCTGCCGGTCGCTTTATAGGCGATATCGCGGGTGCCGCGCGAGACAGTGTCTGCCGCGTCCTGCGGGCTGCGGACAATGGCGCAGCCGGGCAGCAGCGTAACGGCAAGGCACATGACGCATATCCGGAAAAGCGCGGTCTTACTCAACCGAGACAGCATTGAACAGTCCTCCGCACCCGGCGGTGATTTCCCGGCTCGCCATCTTCGTTACGCGACCGGTCGCAACGTCGACTTTGCGGGCGAAGAGGAAGAGCTTGTTGCCGGAATAGCTGAATGTGCCGACAATATATTCGGAATATGGATACTCGGGATGGCGGACGCGCTTCGGGTCGCGGCTCATCGCGACAAGCCCCTTGTCCGAGAGCGTGAAGCTTTCCGAGAACTCAGCCTGAACGATCTTTGCCCTGCATGTGCGGTTGAGGCTGCTCCGCATCAGCTCACCCATGACGATGCCGTGCTTTTTCGGCTGGAGCGAATGGATGTCGACAAAATCAGTAACGAGAAATGTCGGCGAAGGGCAGGCGGTAACGTTCGGGTTGCCGGTCGGGTTGCACGGCTCGCCGCACAGATCGGCAGCCATGCCCTGAAATACCGGCTTCATGTCGACGCGGGAGAGAATTTCCTCGAGGCTGGTCGTGCAGTCAGCGCTGCCCATATAGCGCGCGAAGCATCCGCTCAGGACAAACAACAGCCCGAGGAGCAGCACCGCGAGGCTGCGCCGGAGAACGCTGACTGAACATATCTGCAGAAAAGGCATCTTCATCAGTGTATACAATACCCTCTCTTTGTGCAACAGTGAGATTATTTTTCAGGAACCTTCTTTTTCGCCTGACCCTTGGGGACTGCCTTCGCACTCTGCTTCGACTTTTCAACCTCGTCTTCAACAAGAAGCCTCATTTCGGTGGTCAGGCGCATCTTGAGATCGTCATGGACACGTTTTATCTCTTCCTGAACGCGTTTGCGGACATCGTCATCAATCAACTTGCGCATGTCGTCGCCGGCCGAAAGCTCGGATGCGCCTTTTATGCTCATGCCGCGGTGCGGAGCGTTGTACAGCAGCAGCTCGTTGCCTTCCGTGGGAATTGCAACCTGTCCGGTCGACAGAACCATGCCGGTGTCGGTGTCCATAAACCGGGCGTTAACCATGACGGTGTCGTTTGTAATAAGATATGTGCCGGTTACGATGCCGCCGACGCGATATGTTTCTTTTATTTTCTTCATATCGCGCGCCAGCGAGAACTCGCCGGACTCGGTGATGAGAAGATTGCTCACAAGCCGGAAATCTACGATCGACCATCTCCGCACATGCATTTCGTGCATCAGGTTTTCCGAGAGCAGGCGCCCGAGGCGGGAGGTCTCCCTGAGATTGTCGAGATTGACGAAGGTGGTGATCACGATCGGCTGGTGCTGCGCCTTCTTGTCAACGTTGCGCTCCAACTGGTCAGCAAGAAAAGTGACGAGTGCGTTCAGATTGCCTGCCGGCGTTGCGCTCCCCTGCGGCTTCAGAAGCATAGTGTAGATCGGTTTCGGGTTTTGTGCCGGCTGCTCCTCCTGGGCGGAGACTGCGCCGGCGGCGACCAGAAACACCATAATAAGCATTATCAGCAATTTTCTCATCGTCTCCTCCCGTTATTGTGCGGTCTTCCTGATTATCAGGACATCATGCGGGCTGCTCACTTCCTGAACAGCAACGGCCTGCCCGTCCGTGCAGATCTTCGACCGATAGGTGACCGGAACATCGTTTTGTCTCTGCCTTGTTGTGTCGTACTTCTGCAGCGGCTCGCGCGCTTCCGAACAGACAAGCACCTGCTGAACCGGCACCGGCAAGGCAGCAACCGGCTGAGCCTTTTTCGATGAGCAACCGGCAACCATAAGTGTGCCGGCGCAGAATATGCAGAACATTAGTATTGCACTTGCCCGTTTCATCACGCTTCCTCCTGTCCGATACCCTACAATGTATTCTTATGTTCGGAGATTTGGAGAGTAACTTGAGCCGGCAAAACTGCTGCAAGCAGGCGGTTCCCCCGGAATCTGCTACAATATGTCCATCCGATTCGGGGGGCACAATGCGCTTAGGCCTTGATGTCGGCGGCACCCACACCGATGCAGTCATCATAGACACCAGCGGAATCGTCTGTTCCGTAAAGGTTCCGACGGACCACGGCAATCTTCTCTCATCAGTCATGTCTGCCTTGAACAGCGTTCTGGACGCTGCGCCGACGCCGGTTTCCGCCGTTCACCTCAGCACGACGCTGACCACGAATGCCCTTCTTGAGGGAAAGACCGAGCCCGTGGGAGTACTCGTCTCATCGGGGCCCGGAATTCATCCGCTTCACCACCGCATCGGCGATGCCTTCTTTGTTGTTGACGGCGCGATGGATCATCGCGGAGCCGAGGTTCTGCCGCTGGATGCGGCGCAGCTCGGACATGCGGCAAACGCGTGCAAAGAGCGCGGGATTCGCTCGTTCGCGGTCGTCGGCAAATTCTCCCCGCGCAATACTATGCACGAAAAGCTCATGGCAGCCGCTCTTGCCGGACAGGCCGACTTCGTCACCTCCGGACATATGCTCGGCGGACGCCTGAACTTTCCCCGCCGCATCACGACCGCCTATTTCAATGCAGCCGTCTGGCGGACCTATAACTCGTTTGCGGACGCCGTTGAAGAAGGGCTCCGGAAACTGGGCATACAGCCAGACCTTGCGATACTCAAAGCGGATGGCGGAACCATGCCGCTCGCGGCCTCGCGTTCGCTTCCGGTTCAGTCGATCTTGTCGGGTCCGGCGGCAAGCATTATGGGCATAACCGCACTATGCGACGTGCAGGGCGATGCAGTTCTGCTCGACATCGGCGGCACCTCAACCGATATCGCGGTCGTTGCAGGCGGGACTCCCCTTCTTGCTCCCGGCGGCATAGGATTTAACGGCAGACAGACCCTCGTCAGGGCTATGGTTTCGTCCTCACTGGCTGTCGGCGGTGATTCTGTGCTCCGCGCTTCAGCAGGCGGCGTTTCAGTCGGCCCTGATCGGTGCGGGCCGTGCATGGCGCTCGGAGGGAGCGTCCCGACGCTTATGGATGCCTGCAATTATTGCGGGCTGTCGCATGTCGGCTCGCTTGAGGCTTCGCGCAGCGGCATGGAAGCCCTTGCCCGGCTGTCGCACAGAGATGTCGCCGACGTAGCCCGGGAGGCTGTCTCCCGCGCTGTCGCCGCCATCAAATCGGCAGTCGATGCCCTTGTCGTTGCCGTGAACGAAAAACCGGTGTATACGGTTCGCGAAATGCTGCATCCGGAGCGCATTGCGCCCAAAAAGATTTATGCGGTGGGCGGTCCTGCTCACGCCTTGTCGGACGCGCTGTCGTCGGCTTTTGGCCCGAATGTTGTTGTTCCACGACAGCATGCCGTCGCCAACGCGATTGGCGCTGCCATTGCACGCCCCACGTGCGGCCTCGAGCTGTATGCCGACACCGAACGCGGGGTGAAACTTATTCCGCACCTTTCGCTTTCCGCAAAGGTTGACCGATCCTATGCCTTAGAGCACGCCAAAGAAGATGCGCGGCGGGGACTGCTTTCGCTCGTTGCAGCCGAATCGCCGACTGATATAGAGCTTGTCGAAGCATCTTCGTTCAACATGATACAGGGCGGCCGTCTTGCCGGCAAAACCATTCGCGTGCAGTGCCAGATCAGACCGGGCATCGAGGAGTCGTATCTTCCCGCCTTCCGGAGGGAATCATGAGAGCGGGGAACCGGCTCGGCGTCATCGTTTTTCCGGCGTTTGACTGGGCAATCAGTCCGACACACCCTGAGCGTCAGGAGCGCCTGCTCTATACACAGGATCAGCTGCGGGAAGAGGGCATTTTCGACATCCCCGGCATTACTGAATACAAGCCCGAAATCGCCTCAGTGGAAGATGTAGCACGTGTGCATTTTTGCATTCCTGACGTGGCAAGCGTGACGACCGAGTCCCACCTCATCTCCGCCGGGGGTGCCGTCAGGGCCGCGCGACTTATTATGGAAGGGCAGGCTGATAAGGCATTTGCCCTTGTGCGCCCGCCGGGACATCATGCCATGAAGGTAGTTCACGGCAATCGGGGGTTCTGCAACGTCAATATTGAAGCAGTGATGATCGAGTGGATTCGTGAACACTACGGGCAGAAGAGAATTGCAATTGTCGACACGGACTGCCACCACGGTGACGGCACACAGGATATCTACTGGCACGACCCGAACACCCTTTTCATCTCGCTGCATCAGGACGGCAGAACCCTGTATCCCGGCTCCGGACACCTGGAAGAGCTCGGCGGTCCGAACGCATTCGCAAAGACGATAAACATCCCTCTGCCGCCGATGACCGGAGACGAGGGCTTCCTGCATGTTATCGACAATATCGTGATCCCGATACTGAACGACTTCAGGCCCGACCTTGTCATCAACTCCGCCGGGCAGGACAACCATTATTCCGACCCGATTACCAACATGCTGTTTACCGCCCGCGGATACGCTCTGCTCAATGAGAAGCTCAGCCCCGACATTGCTGTGCTCGAAGGCGGCTATTCGATTCAGGGCGCCCTCCCGTATGTGAATTGCGGTATCGTGCTCGCCATGGCCGGACTCGATTACAGTTTTCTGCGTGAGCCTGATCATGACGCGCAGCGGCTCAGGCAGGATCCGCGGGTGACCCGGCAGATTCGCCTCATGACTGATGCTGTGCTGGAAAACTACTTCCGTCCGAAACGAAAGGACTTCCCTGATCCGGGAACGTTCATTTCGCGGCGCAAGCGTATTTTTTACGATACCGATATGATTGCCGACGAACAAGTCGAGTCGGTCATGCGCTGCAGTGAGTGCGCCGGCGTGCTGATTATCGAGAGTGATTCGTCCATCAATCCGCCTGCGCTCTGCATCGAGATTCCGCTCGGAGCCTGCGCGCGCTGCCGGGAAGCGGGATTGCAACGCCATGAGCAGCAGCTTGCACGCGGACGGCACCGCATTCTGCAACTGATAAACAGGCCGGACAAAATATATGAAAACCGTTCCGTATAATTCTGCCTTATTGACACACACAGCTCACCCTGTTACGATTGATCCACACCTGCACCAGAAAGGGAAATCACCGGTGAGCTGGAACTAACCCGGAGGGTGAGGAGCAGCTGAAATAAACAACGGAGGAGTTACATGAGCGCTGCTACAGATTACAAGGAGTATGGCCGTCTGCAGGACTTTATCGCCTTCGCGAAGACCGGAGCAAAAATTAAGGCAACCGTCGCACTTTCCCGTCAGCTCGTCAGCAACAAAGTGCATCCGGGCAGTCATGAGGAAATGAAGTCGGAAGTCAATATGTTTCTCTATACTGCTGTGTTTACATTCAGGATTGGCGATGAAGACCGCACGGTATCAAAAGTGTATATGGTAAGTTCGACTGAGGAAAGCGCCAATCAGATGAAAGTCGACACCAACATAAGCAATCAGCGGCTCAAGGTTGATTATGAACGGCTCAAGAGCGTCGGCATCGAAATGAACGAACCGCTGTTCTAAAGACGCACCGGCACGCCTCTGGCGCGCAGATATTCCTTTGACTCTCGAACAGTGAACTCGCGATAGTGGAAAATAGAGGCAGCCAGCGCGGCATCGGCTTTGCCCGCGGTCAGTCCTTCGTACAGGTGCTCCAGCGTACCGGCGCCGCCTGATGCAATAACGGGGATGGTCACCGCTTCGGAGACTGCGCGGGTCAGAGCTATATCGTAACCGTCTTTTGTACCGTCCTTGTCCATGCTCGTCAGCAGGATTTCGCCCGCGCCCAGCGCTTCCATCTTTCGCGCCCAGGCGATTGCATTGATACGCTTCATTCTTCTGCCGCCGTGCGTGGAGATGGCCCATATCTGCCCGGAAACGGGAAGCGAAAGAACCACGTCTGCCATGGCTGCATCTGAGCTCCAAAGCTCGCCGGTCGCGTCGTCCATGTTATCGGCAACGCGCTTGGCGTCGATCGCCACGACGATGCACTGACTGCCGAAGCGTTCGGCTGCCTTGCTGATGAAATGCGGGTCTTTCACTGCGGTGGTATTGATGGAAACCTTGTCGCAGCCTGCGTTCAGCAGGTCGCGTATGTCGTCGAGCGACTTGATGCCGCCGCCGACGGTAAGCGGCATGAAAACATCTTCAGCCGTCTTCTGCACAACATCAAGAATGACTTTTCTTTTTTCGTGCGAGGCGGTGATGTCAAGAAATACGAGTTCATCGGCGCCCTGCTGATCATAAAAAACGGCGTTTTCGACCGGGTCGCCCGCATCGCGCAGATTCTCGAAGCTTACCCCCTTCACAACGCGACCGTTTTTGACATCAAGGCAGGGGATTATGCGTTTGGCCAGCATTCAGGCCGACTCCGCAATTGCAACGGCTTCCCGGAGATCAAAGGCACCAGCGTACAGCGCTTTCCCGGTAATGGCACCGAAGAGTTTTGGGATGGCTGCAAGCCTCCGGATATCGTCAAGCGACGAAACCCCGCCTGATGCAATAACCGGAATGTTCAGCTGCCTGACCAGGCTTGCGGTTGCTTCAATATTCGGCCCGGCAAGCATGCCGTCCTTCGCAATATCGGTATAGATGACGCCTGCCGCGCCGGAGTCCTGCATGTGACGCGCAAGATCGGTTGCCAGTACTTGTGTGACCTCAACCCAGCCCTTAACCGCCACAAAACCGTTTTTTGCATCAATGCCGACCAGCACGCGGCCGGGATATTTGGCGCACGCCTCTTTCACCAGCTCCGGCTTTTCAATGGCAACCGTACCGAGAATAACGCGGTCGATGCCAAGCCCGATCAGCTGGTCTATCCGCACGAGATCGCGGATGCCCCCGCCGACTTCGATATCCATGGTCACCGCATTGCGGATAGAAAGAATGCTCGCGAGATTCTTCTGTTCGCCGGTAAAGGCGCCGTCAAGATCCACAACGTGGAGCAGCTTCGCGCCGCAGGACTGCCATTTTCGAGCCGTTGCGGCAGGATTGTCAGAGTAGACCGTGGAATCGTCTTTTCTGCCCTGTAACAGCCGGACGCACTGGCCATCTTTCAGATCTATTGCAGGAATAACAAGCATGGGTCTATCATACCAGAAAGGCCGTTTGTTCTCCCACAGCGTTACCGGTCGCCTCTCTGCGCGACGGTACCGCTGAAAAAAGACAAGGAGTGCTGGTGAAGACTCTTGTATTCATCCTTCTGTGCATAGCCCTGCTTCCCGCATCCGCAGAACCGCTTTACGCTGCTGAGCGGCTTGAGTACAGTCTTTACTGGAACGGCATCAAGGCGGGCAAAGCATCGCTCGAAAAAAGAGAATCCGGCGATACGGTGCAGCTCATTTCGACGGTTACATCAACTCCGCTCGCCGGATTTGTGTATACAGTGGATGATCTTGTGGTCAGCACACTGAAAAAGAGGCCACAGAGTGACGGCATCGGGTTGCCCTCTGCATACCGCATCAGGCTCCACGAGGGCCGCCATCGGCGCGACAAGGAGTACCGGTTCGACTACGCTGAAAAAAAGATCCTCTATATCAATCATCTTGAGAAGGAGAGGATTGAGTTCCCGCTCGCACTGCCGACGCTCGATCCGCTTTCCAGTATTTATCATGTCCGCGCCCTCCCGCTCGAAGTCGGCAAGTCTCTTCATGTCACAATATTCGACAGCAAGCGCTCGTATCGGATGGAGGTGCGCGTCCTTCGGCGTGAAGAGGTGGATACTCCGGCCGGCCGGTTTAAGACAATCGCCATTCAGCCCGTATTGCAATCCGAAGGGTTTTTCAGCCGCAGAGGCGAGTTTTTTCTCTGGCTGACGGATGACGACCGCCGCATTCCCGTGCAGATCAAGACAAAGATAAAAGTTGGAACAGTCACAGGCCAGCTTTCAGGCATAACGTACTGAACTCTTCACATTTCCATCATCAGCCATGATATGCTCTCCTCCCTAATAACAGTAGACTCTCAGGCGACAACGGGTCTTTGCGCCGCTTCCTGACAAGCTCATCAACAGGACTGAGACGCACAGCACTCAACGCGGGCCCCGGTCACCGCGCAGCGTGGTAACCATATAACCTGTAGCACCGCAAGAAAGTGGTTTCACGTCATTAGAACAACATAATCACCCATAGAAATGAGTTCGTTTTTGCTATGTATCTTGACATGATTCGAATCATGTACTATGATAAAGAATATAGAGGTGACAGAAATGGCCCCAAAAGACTATTACAAGATTCTTGGTGTCAGCAAAGATGCATCGCAGGACGACCTCAAAAAGGCGTTCCGCAAGCTTGCGCGCAAACATCATCCGGACCTGAACCCGGGGAACAAGGCGGCTGAAGATAAATTCAAGGAGGCAAACGAGGCCTACGCCGTGCTCAGTGATGAGAAAAAGCGCAAAGAGTACGATGAAGGCGGCTCCTCATTTAAATTTGAAGGCTTCGACGGATTTCAGGGATTTCAGCAGGGCGGCGGAGGCGGGTTCGATTTTAGCGACATCTTCGGCGATATTTTCGGCAGCCGCGCCGGAGGGCGTCAGCAGCATTATGAGCGCGGAGACGACCTGATAATGCAGATGGAGCTTTCGCTGGAGGACGCTTTTTCCGGGGCTACGCGTGAACTGACTATTAACCGCACCGGAGCGTGCGATGGATGCGGTGGTAGCGGCGCAGAGTCGTTTGAAGCCTGCCCTGCATGCAAAGGCAGCGGACGGGCGCAGGCCTCACGGGGTGCTTTCACATCGGTTCAGGGGTGCCGTCAGTGCGGAGGAACGGGCAAAAAAACCAAATCTGTCTGCATGCGGTGCGGCGGCCACGGGGCTGTCCGCACGACCGACACGGTCAAGGCAAAAATACCTGCGGGAGTTGATAACGGCTCGGTGGTAAAGCTGAAAGGCAAAGGCAATGACGGCGTCGGCGGAGGGCAGGCGGGAGATTTGCTCATAAAAATAACGGTTCGTCCGCACCCGCACTTTAAGCGCAAGGGCGACGACCTGACGGTTCATGTGCCGGTCACGTTCGGCGAGGCTGCGCTCGGCGCGAGAATAGAGGTGCCCACCATTGACGGCTTTGCCTCCATGAAGCTTCCGGCCGGCACGCAAGGCGGGCAGCGGTTCAAATTGAGCGGAAAGGGTTTTATCAATCCAAAGACAAGAGAGCGGGGAGATCAGTTCGTCGTAATCAGGATCGCGGTGCCGAAGAATATACCCGACAGGGCTCTGGAGGCGATTCAGACCATTGAAGCATTGTACAGCGACAATCCGCGCAAGCACTTGGGAGGCGCATAATGGCCCGGAAACGACAGGATCGGCAGAGTCCGTTATATATGATTAGCGTGGTGTCGCGGATGCTTGAAGTGCATCCGCAGACGCTCCGCATGTATGAGCGCGAGGGATTCATCTGTCCGCACCGCGTAAACCGCCAGCGGCTCTATTCCGACGAAGACCTGGACCGGCTGAATCTGGTCATCAGGCTAACCAAGGAACTCGGGGTCAACAGGGCGGGGGTTGACATCATTCTGCGGATGCGCACCCAGCTTGCGGCAATGCAGGAGCAGATGGGCGATATGCTGCGCTATCTCGATGATGATATCCGTGAAGAGTTTGAGGGCAGACTTCGCAGCATTTTTGAGGAAAAGTGAAATCATATCGGCTCGATATCTATGTAATCAAATGCACACGTGCCGTATGCGCATTACTGTTTTGATGGAGGATCAATGAGACTGGATAAATTGACCGTAAAAAGCCAGGAAGCCATACAGGAAGCCCAGGCGCTATCTCAGCGCAAGGGCAATCAGGAAGTGAATGCGGAGCATCTGCTTGTGTCGCTGTTGCAGGAGGAGGAGGGAACTCCCCGGCAGATACTGAAGCAAAGCGGAGTTGCTGTTGCGGCATTGCAGAGCGACCTCGAAAAAGAACTTGAAAAATTTCCGAAGATTTCCGGGTCAGCGCCGATGGGGCAGTTGTATATGTCTGCCCGCCTGCGAAGCATCCTCGAAAAAGCATATGAGGAAACGACGAACTTCGGAGATGATTATATCAGCACCGAGCATTTGTTGCTCGCTATGTTCAGCGACAGCGGCCCGGCTGCCGGACTGCTGCAGCGGCATGGAGCGACAAGGGATACGGTCCTGAACGCCATGAAGGAAATCCGCGGCTCCCAGCGCGTCACCGATCCGAACCCGGAGGAGAAGTACCAGGCGCTCACAAAGTACGGCAAAGACCTGACTGATCTTGCAAAACGCGGGAAACTCGATCCCGTTATCGGACGCGATGAAGAAATTCGGCGCGTTGTACAGGTCCTCTCCCGGAGAACGAAGAACAATCCGGTACTCATTGGGGACCCGGGTGTCGGAAAGACTGCGATTGTCGAAGGCCTCGCGCTGCGCATTATTGCCGGCGACGTGCCGGAGACACTTCGCGACAAGCGCCTGGTATCCATTGACATCGGGAGCATTCTGGCCGGCGCCAAGTATCGCGGAGAATTTGAAGAAAGGCTGAAGGCGGTTCTCAAGGAAATCGAGCAGTCAGAAGGCAGAGTCATTACCTTCATCGACGAGATGCATACACTGGTCGGCGCCGGAGCGGCAGAGGGAGCAATTGATGCTTCCAACATGCTGAAGCCGGCCCTTGCCCGCGGTGAACTGCGCTGCATCGGCGCGACGACCGTGAATGAGTACCGCAAATATATCGAAAAAGACCCGGCGCTGGAGCGGCGCTTCCAGCCGGTCGCTGTGAAAGAGCCGTCAATTGAGGACACCATTTCAATCCTCCGCGGCCTCAAAGAGCGGTATGAGGTGCATCATGGTGTCAAGATTAAGGACTCGGCGCTTATTGCCGCTACCGTACTCTCGAATCGTTACATCACCGACCGTTTTCTGCCGGACAAGGCTATCGACCTTATCGACGAAGCCGCCGCCCGCATCCGGATGGAAATTGACAGCATGCCGGTCGATCTGGACGAAATTGAGCGCAAGCTGCGGCAGCTCGAAATAGAGAAGCAGGCGCTGCTGAAAGACAATTCGGACGATGCACGGGAAAAGCTTGGCAAAATTGCGCGGGAACATGCCGAACTTCAGGCAAAACGCGACAGCTTAAAGGCGCAGTGGATGGGAGAAAAGGAGGTCATCCAGCGCATTCGTACGATAAAAGAGCAGATTGAAGCGGCCAAGATTGAGTCAGAGCGCGCAGAGCGGGAAGGAGATCTTGCGAAGGCGGCTGAGCTGAAATACGGCAGACTGCTCGAACTTCAGCGCCGGCTCGATGTTGAAAACGGCGCGCTAAAACTGACACAGGAAAAGCGCAAAATGCTGCGGGAAGAGGTCGATGAAGAAGATATAGCACAAGTCGTCTCAAAGTGGAGCGGTGTCCCGGTTTCCCGCATGCTTGAGGGAGAAGTCCAGAAACTTATCAAGATGGAAGAACGCCTCCATCTGCGGGTTGTCGGACAGAATGAGGCCATCACTGCCGTCGCAAATGCCGTTCGCCGCGGAAGAGCCGGTTTGCAGGATCCGAATCGGCCCATAGGCTCATTCATATTCCTCGGACCCACCGGTGTCGGCAAAACCGAGCTTGCAAAAGCTCTTGCCGAGTTCATGTTTGATGACGAAGCCGCCATGGTTCGCATCGACATGTCTGAATACCAGGAGCGTCATACCGTCTCACGGCTTGTCGGAGCGCCTCCCGGCTATGTCGGTTACGAGGAAGGCGGTCAGCTGACTGAAGCCGTGCGCCGCCGCCCCTATTCTGTCATCCTGTTTGACGAGGTTGAGAAAGCGCATCCGGAGGTCTTCAACCTTCTGCTGCAGCTTCTTGATGACGGCAGACTGACCGACGGACATGGCCGGACGGTTGATTTCCGAAACACCGTAGTCATCATGACGTCGAACATCGGCAGTGCGCATCTGGTTGAACTCCTTGAGGAGAAAAAACGCTGCGATGAGCACTGGAGCGGAGAAGAGAACGCGGGCATTAAAGCGAAGATCATGGGAGATCTGAAGGGATTTTTCCGGCCTGAATTCCTGAACCGGGTAGACGAGATTGTCGTCTTCGATCCGCTTACCTGCGAAATGTTGAAAAACATTGTAGATATTCAGGTGAGCCGGATGAAAAAGTATCTGCAGGACAAGAAGATAGACATCGCGCTCAGTGATGCAGCAAAGCAGCATGTGGCTGAAATCGGGTATGATCCGGTCTTCGGCGCACGCCCGCTCAAGAGGGCAATTCAGAGAGAGATCCTGAATCCGCTCGCCATGAAGCTGCTTGACGGGTCGGTCAAGGAAGGCGATGTTGTTGAGGTAGAGTTGCGTGACGGGTCGCTTGCTTTTGCAACCGCTGCACGCGGAGAGCTAGTGTCTTAGTCTGGGCCGGCTTGAGAAACTGCTGAACAGGGCTGCCCTGTTTTCTTTGCTTCCGCCCTGCTCTGCCTTTTTAATACTTATTTGGAGGTGACGCATGCCGCTCGGAAAATGGAGTCCGCTCAAGGAGCTCGAAGAAATGAAGCGCGATATGGATCGGCTGTTCGATGATTTTTTTGCGGGCCGCCGCCCCCGCTGTAATAGACAGGAAGGCAGCGTGGTTGTTCCGGGCGTTGAACTGTTTGACCGCCAGACAGAACTTATCCTCAGGGCGGAACTGCCCGGCATCGCAAAGGAAGACATTGACATCACAATCACCAGAGAGGCTGTAACCCTAAAAGGCGAGTTCAGGCGGGACGAGACGACAAAGCCGGAAGACTCCTTCATTGCAGAGCGGGCATACGGAACCTTTTCCCGCACGGTTCAGCTGCCCTTTGAGATTGACGAAGACAAGGCCGATGCAATCCTGAAAAACGGTCTTCTTGAGGTTGTGCTGCCGAAAAGGGAAGACGCCCGGCCAAAGGAAGTCAGGATCGAAGTAAAGTAAGAACCGGGGGGCTATTTTTATGTATACGGCAGAGGGGCTGCAAATTTTTTCCGCAGCCCCCTGTCGTACTATTTCAGCACAACAATGCTGTGAAGCTTATGCGCTCCTTATGCTCTCGACCGTCTGCTGCGCGATTTCGAGCTCTTCGTTGGTAGGAATAACCATGATCTTGACTCTGGAGCCTTCAGTCGAAATCTCGCGCATCTCGCGGGATCTGGCGGCGTTCTTCTCGTTGTCCATAGAAATGCCGAGACCTTCAAGTCCGGCGCAAATCTGCGCACGTTCATCCACGCCGTTTTCACCGATACCGCCGGTGAAAATGACCGCATCGACGGCGCCAAGGACTGCGTAGTACGCGCCGATGTACTTCTTGATGCGGTAGCAGAACATGTCGATTGCAAGCTTGGCGTTCAGGTTTCCGCCCGCTGCAAGGCGCTCAATTTCGCGCATGTCGTTGACGCCGCAGATGCCCTTCAGCCCGCTGTGCTTGTTCAGGATATTCTCGATTTCGTCAAACGGCTTGTTCATTGCCCGGGCAAGGTAGAAGGCAATTGCCGGATCAATATCGCCCGAGCGCGTTCCCATCACAAGCCCTTCAAGCGGCGTCATGCCCATGCTGGTGTCGACGCTCCTGCCACCCTTGATCGCGGTCATGCTGCCGCCGTTGCCGATATGAATTGTGATAAGATTGCATTCGCTCAGGGGCTTCCTGAGATGCTGTGCGCACTGTTTCGCAACATAGCGGTGGGACGTGCCGTGAAAGCCGTAGCGGCGGACCTTGAGGTCTTTATAATAGCTGTAGGGAATGGCATAGTGGTAGGCAACCGGCGGCATGGTCTGGTGAAATGCCGTGTCGAATACGGCGACCTGCGGAACGCCCGGGCAGAGCGCACGGGAGACTTCAATGCCCATAAGGTTTGCCGGGTTGTGCAGCGGGGCAAGTGCGATCATTTCGCGGATTGCATCGACAACCTTGTCATTTATCAGGGTCGGCTTCCAGAACGCTTCTCCGCCGTGAACAACGCGATGGCCGATGCCGGAAAGTTCGCTCAGATCCTTGATAACTCCCAGTTTCAACGTAAGATCAAGAATGAGCTTGAGGCCTTCGTTGTGGTCTGCCACATGCCCTTCCTGAACAGCTTCCTGCTGCTCGCCGTCGGCGTCGAGCCATTTGTATTTCAGCCGGCTGCTCACCTCGCCGATCTGCTCAAGCAGTCCAGAGGTGAGAACAAGGCTGTCTTCCATGTTGAAAATCTGATACTTGATTGAAGAGCTGCCTGCATTTAAAACCAGTACTTTCATTTCAGCGCACCCTCTCTTATTTCTTGTCAAACTGCGCCTGAACGGCAGTGATTGCTACGGTATTCAGAATATCGGCAACGGTGCAGCCCCTGCTGAGGTCGTTGACCGGCTTGTTCAGCCCCTGAAGAACCGGGCCGATCGCGACTGCATTTGCGGAGCGCTGGACAGCCTTGTACGTGTTGTTGCCGGTGTTGAGGTCGGGGAAGATAAAGACTGTTGTTTTACCGGCAACTTCGCTGTTCGGCATCTTAACCTTAGCAACCTCCGCATCAATTGCCGTATCGAACTGCAGCGGTCCCTCAATCTTGAGGTCAGGTCGTGCCGCTTTCGCCAGTTGGGTCGCCTCTTTCACTTTATCGACATCCTTCCCCTTGCCGGACTCACCGGTCGAGTAAGAGAGCATTGCAATGCGAGGCTCCACGCCGAAGGCTGCGGCTGTGTCGGCAGAGCTGATGGCAATGTCGGCAAGCTGCTGCGCGTCGGGATTCGGGTTGACGGCGCAATCACCGAAAACAAGTACGCGGTCGGACATGCACATGAGGAACACGCTGGAGACGATCTTTACGCCAGGTTTGGTCTTGACGAACTCAAGCGACGGACGGATGGTATGCTGCGTGGTATTGACCGAGCCGGAGACCATGCCGTCGGCCTGCCCCTTGAAGACCATCATGGTGCCGAAATAGCTCGCGTCCGCCATCGTGTCGAAGGCCATCTCAGGCGTAACGCCTTTATGCTTTCTCAGCTCGAAATAGGTTTCTGCAAAGTCCTTCCGAAGCTCGGAAGTCGACGGGTCAATAATATTGATCTTCTCAAGCTTCAGGCCGAGCTCTGCAATCTTCGCCTTTATCTTCTCGGGGTTGCCGAGAAGCGTAATGTCGCAGACCTGCCGCAGCATCAGCAGCTCAGCAGCGCGAAGGATGCGCGGCTCGTCGCCTTCGGGCAGCACGATATGCTGTTTGTCGGTCTTTGCGCGCTGCACAAGGGAGTACTCGAACATGAGCGGAGTCATGCGGGTCGATTTGGTTACCGACAGGCAGTCTTTCAGCTCCTGCACATCAACTCCGGACTCAAAGAGACCGAGAGCGGTCTCAATTTTGCGCGGGTTTTCAGGCTGCAGCGTTCCGGCAACCTGGCTGACTCGGACTGCCGTGCTGAAGGTGTCGCCCTCAACGCTCAGAATCGGAACGACGTCCTTTGCAAAGCCGTCTATGAGCTTTTGAATCTGGGGCGACGGTCTGAAGCCGCCGGAGAGGATAAGCCCTCCGATGCGGGGATAGGTTGTAGAAAGGTCGGCGAGAACGCTGCCGATAGTAATGTCGTCGCGATCTCCCGGAGTGATGACGACGGTGCCTTCCTTGACGTGGTCGAGAAAGTTTGCGAGATGCATAGCCGCAACCTTGTAGTCAGACACTTCACGGTTAAGACACGACGCCTCCCCGCTCAGAAACTTCGCGTCAATCGCCTTGGCAATTTCACAGATCGAGGGCTTCCAGAGCATTGCATTCTCTGCGATAGCATAGATCGGAACGCCGGCAGGAACAGCGCTTTTCAGTCGAATCGGGGCATCGATCACGAGATCCGATGCGACCCGGTTCACAATAATGGCGAGGATGTCGCATTTGCGCTTCTCAAGGGACTCAACGAGTGCGGTGACGCCTTCGCTGATTTCGACCAGATTCCTGCCGAAGCCGCGTGCGACCGGGAGCATAACGCAGTTCAGGTTGTTCGCAATATCGACATTGAAATCGAATTCAAGCGGCGTCGTTACGCCGCTGAAGTCAGTTCCGGCGACAAGGACCACATTGCACTGCGCTTCAAGCCGCTTATACTTTTCAATGATGAGCTTCTGGAATTCATCATACCGGTCGGCGGCAATCATGTCTGCCGCGATGTCGTGCGTATATCCGCACATTTCATCATATGACAACTTCAGGTTGTAGCGGCTCTTCACCAGGTGGATCATCGGATCACGATCCACATCATCCTTAATGATGGGTTTAAAGAAACCGACCTTCTGGGTCTGATGCCAGAGGAGCTCCATCATGCCGAGAACGACGATCGCCTTGTCGGTCTGCGGCTCTGCACTCGCAACATAAATACCCTGTGCCATTTCCCTCATCCTCCTTTGTAGCGCTGAACCCTGTCTGCACCCTGCCCTTGCTATCTTCGTATACGGTCAAGACATGCCATCGAAAAAATACCGGATTGAATAAATCCCCAGCTTTAATTGTGCCATTTCGTAAAGACGAGATATGTCGGCGTCTGTCTGATTTTGCATGTAGGGTTTTGTCCTACACGCAATCAATGGAGGAGTAGGTTGTTTCGGGCAAAGGATAGAGAGCGGTGAAAAGGATAAACAGGCTTACAGCAGAAAACCTTGAAATCCGGCAAATCCATGGACCCCGAACCTCTATAAATCAAAAAAGCGGCGTATTGACGCTTCTTCGTCCTTGATATGATTGGCGATGCTCTCCTTGTCGTCGTCCTTCAGTCCGCATTCGGCAAAGACTCTTTGATGCTGCCCGGTCCACTCGCCGTCTCCGGCAAGATCCGGACTGAACAGTCCCATCATGCCTTCAGCAAGGTAGACAACCGGAACGAGCCCGCTGCTGCCGATGCTCTCTCCAGGTCCGTGATGCATGCCGACCGGCTCTATCACATCCTTGGCAAACGCAAGGCTCTCAAGAAACCACCGGCCAGCCTGGGAATGGTCGCAGAACAGGCTTTCGATCTCAGCCTGCAGAAGTTCTTCCCCCTTGAGTTCAAAAATTTCTGCTGACCGCTGCATTGCCGGTTCTTCAGCATAAATCTTCATAAAAACAGAGCGTCCGACATCGTGCAGCAATCCCGCAAGAAATGCGCTGTTGGAGTCAACACGCCCCAGCCGCTGGGCAAGAATGCCGGCCAGCGTGGCAACCGTGTAGGAATGTGCCCACATGCCGCGCAAGGCCTTTGTCTGCGGGAAGAAACCGAAAATGCAGATGCCGAGCGTGATGCCCTTCAGAAAGTCAAAACCCACCATCATGACCGCCTTTTCAAGGCTTTCGACCCTGCCGGGGATGCCGAAAAACGGGGAGTTTGCTACAGCAACAACCTTGGTCGACAATGCGGGATCGTGGCGGATAATTTCGACGATTTCCTCAACCGATGCATTCTGCTGGCTGATAGTTTTGACAAGCTTCGCCTGAATGACGGACAACGTCGGCAGATTGCTGAACTGCTTAATTTTATTCTTGATAATGGCATTGCCGCTATCCAGCATGAGTCCCCCTGTTCCGGCACGTCAAGCGCGTGAAAAAACTATACTACGATTCAGATGGGGTTTGCAACGGTTTTTTGGTCCGGCTTCCATCAGTTCCGGCTTCGCGCGCAATACGGTCGAGGATGCCGTTAATAAACGAGGCGGAGTCGGCGGTCGAATATTTCTTGGCAATCTCTATCGCTTCATTCATCGAAACTGCAGCCGGGATATCCTCGCAATACAGAAGCTCATACGCCCCCATA
This sequence comes from Nitrospirota bacterium, assembly GCA_009773415.1. GTDB lineage: Bacteria > Nitrospirota > Thermodesulfovibrionia > Thermodesulfovibrionales > Dissulfurispiraceae > JAAYUK01. Next base: position 38,359 of record WSNO01000004.1, read on the forward strand.
CGCAGGATGTTCCGGTCAATGCTCGCCATTCGGCCAAGATCCCACTTGTCGGCAATACGGGCAATCTCTTCATCTATCGGACCGAGTTTGTTGAGCGTGCCTTCGATGATATGCTGGGCAAAAGCACGCACATCTTCATCATCTTCCCTGGCCTCATCCCAGAAAGCACGGGTTGCATTCTTCAGGGCATCCCTGGAGGACCCGACATCCAGAAAATCGATTCGATAGAGAAACTGCAGCGCATATTCGCGCGAACTTCTGCGCTTCATGCAGGACTAAAGGCGATTGATGACTTGCGCCATCTCGATTGCCGTAATTGCAGCATCCCAGCCCTTATTGCCGGATTTCGATCCGGCACGCTCTACCGCCTGTTCAATAGTGTCGGTCGTTACAACACCGAACGCTATCGGCACGCCGCTCTCAAGAGATGCCACGGCAATCCCCTTTGAGACTTCGCCCGCAACGAAGTCGAAATGAGGTGTTGCTCCGCGGATTACCGTGCCGAGACAGATAACTGCGTTAAATGTGCCCTTCATTGCTAGTTTCTTTGCGACAAGCGGTATTTCGAACGCCCCCGGAACCCTTACCAGTTCGATATCGTCTTCACTTGCGCCATGGCGGATTAATGCGTCCAGTGCGCCGTCAAGGAGTTTTGCGGTAATAAAGTCGTTGAACCGGCTGACGACGATGCCGAATTTCAGTCCTTTCGCCTGCAGATCCCCTTCTATAATTTTCATAATGCCCTCCAAAAAACAGGATTCAATATTCACCGTTCAGTAGTCAATGGCAGACAACTCCCCACGTTCGTGCGTTTCAGAAATCTGCGCTCCGACGCCAATAATAAAGAGGCATCATATACATCAGCTGAATCCTCACCACTGAATGCTGATTAGTAATTTACCATATATGGGGATAAAACAGCTCGAAACGCCGCGTTCTGATACAGATGAGAATGCCGGCAGCGATAAAATTGCTGAGCAGTGCCGTGCCCCCGTAACTGACAAACGGAAGCGGAACTCCGACGACCGGCATCATGCCGAGCGTCATGCTGATGTTCACCGTAAAATACACAAAAAACATTGCCGTTATGCCCGCAGCAACAAGCCGCCCATAATCATCCTTTGCCTTCAACGCCGTGTCGAGTCCCCGCATAAACAGCATGAGATAGAGCGCCATCAGCACGAGACTGCCGAGAAATCCCCACTCCTCGGCAAAAACCGCAAAAATAAAATCAGTATGTTTTTCGGGTAAAAACCGAAGCGGTCCCTGGGTTCCCTGCATGTATCCCTTGCCGACTAATCCGCCCGAACCGATGGTAATCTTTGACTGGTTAATCTGATAACCGATGCCGGAAGGGTCCACCTCGGGGTCGAGAAATGCGACCAGCCTGTTTTTCTGATACTCTTTCAGCCCCTCCCAGAAAATATGTCCGAAGAACGGCAATGCAATCATGCCGAGCACCAGAACACCTGCGATGAGCTTTCGGCTCAGCCCTTTCACAAGACAGAGGACTACAAAAAGAGAGAACAGCAGAATTGCGGTGCCTAGGTCAGGCTGCTTCACAATAAGCGCCATCGGCAGCACCGCGAAAAAGAAGACTCCAGGCCATGTAAGCCTGCCGAGTCCGCCGGCAACGCCGCTTGTGAGATATGCGGAGAACCCGGCGATAAAAGCCAGCCGGAAGAACTCCGACGGCTGAAAGGTGAGTGGACCGATGCTGATCCAGCGCTGCGCACCGAGACTCGTTTTTCCGGCAACCAGAACAACGAGGAGCAGGACAAGCCCAATACCATAAAACACATAGGCAAAGCGCTGCAGCCACACATAGTCGAAGGCAACGATGATAAAGAGCGCGCAAAGGCTCACACAGAGCCAGACAATTTGCTTCAGATAGAAGTCCGGCCGGTCCGCACCCTCGATTGCCGGACGCGTTGCGCTTGCTATGGTCATTATCCCTATGAGCGTTAGGGTCACAATGATTCCGAACGTCATCCAGTCAAAGCTCTTTATCAATCGACGATCAAATTTAATCACCGGTTGACTCCTGCTGCTTTTGCTGCACTGGCTTATGGAGAATTCCCGGATCGGCAGAGCGCTTGCGAGGTCCGAAATAGGCGTCAATGGCGGCCTTTGCTATGGGAGCGGCTACAGCTCCGCCGCCGCCGCCGTGCTCCACAAATACTGCAAGGGCAATTTCCGGTCTGTCTGTCGGTGCAAATGCGACAAACCACGCATGGTCCATATACTTTTCGCCGGTCAATCCGCTGCTCTTGCCCACGACCTGAACAGTGCCGGTCTTGCCCCCGACAGGCACCAGCGAAGACATCGCGTTTTTGCCGGTGCCGCCGGCCACAACATCATGCAGCGCGGCACGAATGCGCCGGACGGTATCGGGCTTCAGCTCAACCGTTGCGATCGGGGAATAGTCACCCTTGATGAGCGTGGGTTGATATATTTTCCCTTCGTTGGCGACAGCCGCCATGACCTGCGCCATCTGTATCGGCGTGGTGGTGACCGCTCCCTGCCCGATGGATGAAATAAAGGTATCGCCCAGATACCAGGGGCTTTTCCGTTTCTCCCGTTTCCACTCTGTGTTCGGCATCAGGCCCGGTCTTTCTTTGACGAGCCCCAGTCCGGTTTCTTTCCCAATGCCGAAAGCAACCGCATACTTATGAATCTTGTCGATGCCGAGCCGCTTTCCAATCTCATAAAAATACACATCGCACGAATGCACAAGCGCGGAGTGCATATCCATTGCCCCGTGTCCTCCCTTTTTCCAGCAGCCGAAGGTGCGGCCGCCATGAGACAAGCCGCCGGTGCACGTCACCCGCATTGCCGGATCAACCACTCCTTCTTCGAGAGCCGCAATTGCGGTTACTATCTTGAAGGTCGATCCCGGAGGATACTGGCTTTGCAGAACGCGATTAAGCATCGGCTTTTTTTTGCTCTCCATCAGCGACTTCCATTCGGAACCGCTTATCCCCCGGGCAAACACATTCGGATCAAACGACGGGAAACTCTCAAGAGCAAGAACCTCGCCGGACTCCGGATTCATGGCGATAAGCGCTCCCGCTTTCTCACCGAAAGAATGTTCAATCGCCATCTGGATTCCGATATCGATACTCAAATGCACATCCTTGCCGACAATCGGTGCGCGCTGTCGAATAAGCCTCAGCTCACGACCAAGCGCATTCACTTCTATCACACGCTCCCCGGCTGTGCCGCGAAGGTCTGCATCGTAAAGTTTCTCGACCCCCCACTGTCCTATCATCGCATCAGGAGGCAGATTTTTGAAGTCGGGGTTGTTTGCCTGCCCTTGCGGGATGCGCCCGAGATAGCCAATCAGATGAGCAGCAACCTTGCCGAGCGGATACTCCCGGCCGATTTCGGTTTCGATAAAAAGCCCCGGAAAGTCCGACTTGCGCGCCTCAATGCGAGCAACTTCCCCGAATTCCAGTCCCTGCTTCAGCTTGACAGGAACAAAGGGACTTCTGTCTTTCCTGAGCAGCTTTTCCTGCAGTTCCTGCGCCTGCATGCCGAGAAGCTCTGCAAGCGCGTCCACATCGAGCGAGTTCACATTCTCCGGCACAATCGATATGCTGAAGTTCGGAATATTCTCGACAAGAGGGATGCCGTTCCTGTCATAAATAATTCCGCGCGGTGCGGGGATCTTGACGATGCGAAAGCGGTTCTCCTCGGCGAGCCTCTTGTAACGATCGCTGTCGAAGACCTGAAGCTGAAACATCCGGAAGAGAAGGACCGAAAAAACGAGTCCTATAAGCAGGGCACTCACCTGAACGACTCGCAGATTCACATTGCCCCCTACGCAATCCTGAGTCGCCCGGGACGGAGCGCCATGCCTAGAATGCCGCTCAGCACAACTTGCAACACAACTGCTTGCATCGTTGCGCCCGACATAAGAGGGGACGGTGCAAAAAAAGCCCGCACTCCAAGCAGACAAAGCCAGTCAAGTCCGGTAAGGGCAATCATTGCAGCAGCCCCGAAAACAGGGGTCCACCGGAACAGCACGTCGCTGAATATCATGGCAGACAGAAAGCCTGTCAGTCCCTTGCTGAGCATTCCGGAGCCGACGAGCGCCCCGGAAATCAGGTCTTCAAAAAGGCCGACAAACAGGCCGAACCCTGCGGCGGCGTACTCTGCCCGAACACCGGAAAACCCGTGCTGCTCGGTATAGTGGTGGGCGGAGGCGCGTCCAAAAAGCGCTACAAGAACAACCGTAAGGTTCAGCGGGATGAGCACAGTACTGACCACCGTCTGCACAACAAACGCAAGGCCAGTCAACAATGCCCAGAACAGAGGGTTCATGCTATCGCCTGCTCATGAGCGCTGCTTCTTCCACCTTCGCATCATCCTGGAACGGCAGAATTTCAATCGCCTGAAAAAACCCTCCGCCGTCACGACTGACAGTTGCAATGGTTCCGACCGGAATTCCTTCCGGAAAGATCCCGTCAAGGCCGGAGGTCAGTACAACTTCACCCACCGGCACCGGTTCTTCGGGGGGAATGTACTTAAGCGTCAGCAGCCTGCTGCCGGTCCCGGAAATGACCCCCTCCTGCCGGCTCTGCTGAAGACGAACCGCTGCTGAAAAAGAAGGGTCACGGAGAAGAAGAACATCCGAAAAGGATGCTCGCACAGCGGTTACTTTCCCGACAAGCCCGCGCGGTGTTACCAGCGCCATATCTTTTCCGACGCCGTCTCTTTCTCCCTTGTCGATCACAATAGAAGTGACCATCCGGTCGTAGCCGCGGCCGATCACATTGGCGAAGAGCAGTCGATCTCGTGTCGACTGCTTGAGGCTGAGCAGTTCCCTGAGCCGTCGGTTTTCGTTCAGCACTTCCTGATGCTGTTGCTGCTCAATAAGCAGGCGAACGACGTCGCTCTTCAGTTTTCTGTTTTCCTCAAGCGCGGTGCGCCATTCCTGCATGGTGCGTCCGGTCTGTGCAAGAAGCGTATTCAGCGCGTCAAACGGCAGCGTCAGAATCGAGCGCGAACCCAATCCGGCACGGCCATGCTGATATGTGAGCAGCAGCAGCGGAATCAGCACAAGCACAATGGCAATGAGGAGCCGCTTCCTGGCTTTCCCCATGGAAGCCTAGCTCGTGCTGAGCGAGATTTTGCGAAGCAGTTCGAGCTTGTCGAGCATCATGCCGCACCCGCGAACAACCGCCGTGAGCGGGTCATCGGGCACAACAACCGGCACCCCGGTATGCTCACGAATCAGGATGTCGAGACCCTTCAGCAGCGCACCCCCGCCGGCGAGCACAATGCCTTTGTCGACAATATCAGCCGCAAGTTCCGGCGGAGTATTCTCAAGCGTTACCTTGATGGTGTCGAGAATGATGCTGACGCTCTCCATGAGCGATTCGCGCACTTCTTCTTCCGTGATATTGATGGCCTTCGGAATGCCAGAAATCAGATCGCGCCCCTTAATCTCCATCGGCTCCGTGCGTCCGGTCGGATATGCCGATCCGAGATGGTTTTTGATCAGCTCGGCTGTACGTTCGCCAACCATGAGATTGTACTTGCGCTTGACATAAGCCATAATGGCATCGTCCATCTTGTCGCCGCCTACGCGCACAGCCTTGCTGTAAACAATGCCGTCAAGCGAAATAACCGCAACGTCGGTTGTCCCGCCGCCGATATCGACAATCATATTGCCGATCGGCTCGCCGACCGGCAGCCCGACACCTACCGCAGCAGCCATCGGCTCTTCGATAAGATAGACCTCGCGAGCCCCCGATGCATGAGCAGCGTCTTTGACCGCACGCTGCTCGACCTGCGTAATCGCGGACGGCACGCCGATAATTACGCGCGGGGAAATGAAGCTTTTACGATTGTGCGCCTTTGCAATAAAATATTTGAGCATTTCCTCGGTTGCATCAAAGTCTGCAATGACGCCGTCCTTCATCGGACGGACCACCATAATATTGCCCGGCGTCCTGCCGAGCATCTCTTTCGCCTCACTGCCGACCGCGACCGGCTTCCGGTTGTCGCGCCGCAGGACAACCACCGAAGGTTCGCTGCAGATAATGCCTTTTCCCTTGATATACACCAGCGTATTCGCCGTGCCGAGATCTATCGCCAAATCATTGGAAAACAGTCCTAACAGGTTCTGAAAAAACACGTGACGCCTCCTGAACTTCAGTTGTTGCCTTGCTGACCCGGCGATGCCGGTGCCGCGCTCACGACTCGGTCCTCAATGACAATCGCGCCTGCGAGTTCATCGCCGAGTCGCAGGCCGGTGCGGTTTCCAAGCATGAGCAGAAACTCAAATCAGCATACTGTGAGGGCAAGCAGCCAGCCGAAAAACGGCATGAGATACAGCCCGCATGTGCAGGCTACAGGGGCGTTGCGAAGCACCGATTCCCGAAATCCGCAAGCCTGTCCGGACTTATTGCGGATAACGCGCAGGTCAAGAACTTTCTTGCCCACACTGCGACTGCCGAGCAGAGCATCGCTGATAAGTATATATCAGCCCGACCATGCACCCACCTGAGGCATCGCCTTCAGCGAGGCGAGGAATATGAGCAGATCAATCGATTTCCCAATCACTCGCAGCAGAACGCCAGCCTTCCGTTTCTCCTCTCAGGCATCGGGAATGATACCAGAAAAAGCATTATTTTATCAAGCAGTTGCTGTTTTTCACCGCATCAATCCCCGGCAAGAACAGCGGAATTGTGCACGTTGCGGCGTCCGGCAAAAGGGATATTCAGCCTGACATCTCCAAAGTGCTTTTATCCCGGTCCTGTCAATTTATGAATGATATATCCCGGTTTATTCAGAAAAAATATGCCGAATAGTCTCCTTAAACTCTTGATTGCAGGTGGTAAATGTCGATTGTCTATGCTACTATAAACGGGATATTCACATTTAGTGCGGTTCAGAAAAAGCACCCATGAGGAAAGCGGCTCCCATGATGGGAATCGAAATGAATTATTTCTGATACGCACCTTCCAGGGGGGTACGGTATGATATTTAACGGAGTGATGCGGCTCACGCATTTCATTGCGCTGATTATTATCGCGGCGTTGCTGCCGGTGAGTGCAGGTGCCGCGGAAATCAGCATCAAGCCCGGCAAGTTCAGCCATTTTAATCTCATCGCTCCGGAAAGCATCGTGGCCGGAGAAAGTGCTTCACTCCAGTTACAGGCAGTCGATGCCTACGGCAATATCATCCAAAATTTTAACGAATTCACTATTGAATACCGCCTTGCAGCAACCGGATCGGCAAACATTAGCCCGCTTGCGTTTCGCGCATCAGCCTTTAAAAACGGTATTTTTCAATTCATTCTACGGGACAATATAGCCGAAACCGTAAGCCTTTCCGTCTTTGAAAGCGCAAGCCCAATCGCGATCCTCACCAAAGAAGTCCGCGTGATGCCTGCACGGCCGGCGGCATTCCGAATCAGCACCCCTCGCATCACGGGCGCGGGAGAAAAGTTTGATGTCCGTATCACGGCGATCGACGCGCATGGCAATGTGGCGGTCGCGCCGATGCAGGGGAAGAACCTGAACGTGCTTTTCAGGGGCGACACCGAGCCTCGCATTGTAAATCAGATAATGCCGGACTTCAGCAACGGCGTATGCGTTATTACGCTCGTAGCCGAAAAAATCGGCTCGGTCGCGATAGAGATTAAAGACCTCGTGTCCGGGGTCAGCGGCGCAAGCGAACGCATTGAAGTTACAAACGGCGCTCTCCATGCTTTTCGTGTTGTTGCCCCGCGCGAATCGATTGCAGGCGAGCCGTTTGAAGTGGCAATTGTGGCGCTCGACGCCAACAACAATCTCGTCAGAAATTACGCGGCAAGCGGCAGCGGCGTGGCGCTGAGCACCACAGGAAGCCGCACCCCCCACCCGTCCACAGTACTTGCATACGAGTTTCAGAACGGTCAGGTGCGTGTCCAGCTGCGCTATGACGTCCCTGAAGAGATGCACATCGTTGCAACCGAAATCAGCAGGAAGATCAGCAGCAGGAGCGAAATGATCCGCATCATCAAGCCCGTTCCCAGCCGCTATGAAGTGACGACGCCAGAATCCGCGATTGCCGGCCAGCGCTTCAAGGTAAAAGTGACCGCGTTCAACCAGAACAATGCCGTCATCAAAAACTACAGCTCTATCGGGCCTGACGTGCTCCTGAGCACAACCGGCACCGGCAAATTGACGCCGAACCGCGTCCCTGCAAACGAGTTTATGAACGGAACGGCTGTTGTGGACGTTCAATACAACAAATCTGAAGCATTCAGCATAACCGCATCCGCCGATTCCTTTGCCAAAGCTCAGCTCCCGCCGGCCGTGAAAAAGCGCCTTGCAAAATCTGAGCAGCAGTTGTCGGCAGCAAAGGCGGAAACGCCAAAGACAGCGAAACCAAAAACAGCCAAGGCAAAGAAAACCAAAGGGAACGCAAAAACCGAATTAAACGCCGTCATGGCAAACGATGCAACAAGGCGCGTAACGCTTGCGATGAGTTCGACCAAAACAGTGAAATATTCTGTCTCAGTCGTTTCCCGCGAAGGGAAGAAATGGGTTGTCGTAAAGCTTTCTCCGGCTGCAAGCGCATTGTCGTCTCCTCTCCGCCTCAATTCGGCCTTCATCGGTGACGTGGTTGCCGATGAGGACGGAAAAGGCGGCATTGTCCTGAAACTTGAACTCTTGAAAGCAGCGAAGGTTCAGGTCCAGAAAGAAACGTCGGGACTGATTCTTCAGCTGAAGTAATCTGAAAGGAATCGGTCAGCGGCTGCCGGATTATTCCCTGGTGGTCGGCTGACCGTATTTTTTGACCATGGGTTTTTTTGATCGTCTCAAAGCAGGACTCGCAAAAACACGCCATAACTTTGTCGCACGCGTCGAATCCGTCCTCCTCAATCGCACGATCGATGAATCTGTGCTTGATGACATCGAAGAGATTCTCATCACATCGGACGTCGGCGCGGGTGCAACTGAAGACATTATTCAAATATTGAAGGAGAAAATTCGCTCCGGCGCCATCGCCGGCTCGGCAGATGTTACCGCTTGCATCCAGGGTGAAATGGCAAAGCTCCTCGGTCATCCGCAGCCGCTTGTTATAGAGGGCATCAAGCCGTATGTCATCCTCATGGCAGGAGTGAACGGCGTAGGAAAGACAACAACCATCGGCAAACTTGCCCAGCGCTATGTTGACGAGGGGAAGTCCGTCGTGCTCGCTGCAGGCGATACATTCCGTGCGGCAGCTGTTGAACAGCTAGAGATTTGGGCTCAGCGGACCGGAGCCGCAATCATCAGGCATCAGGCTGGCTCGGATCCTGCCGCGGTTGCATTCGATGCGGTTGAGGCTGCTAAATCTCGCAATGCCGATCTGGTCATTATCGACACAGCCGGACGGCTCCACAACAAAACGCAACTGATGGATGAGCTGAAAAAGATCAATCGCGTCATTAAGAAGTCGATCCCCGATGCTCCCCATGACATCCTGCTTGTTGTTGACGGCACGACCGGTCAGAACGCGTTGCGCCAGGCGCAGGTTTTCAATGAAGTCGTCGGCCTGACCGGTATTGTACTGACCAAACTGGACGGCACTGCCAAGGGCGGCATTGTCTTTGCGATCTACAAGGAGCTCGGCATCCCGATCAAGTTGATCGGCATCGGGGAAAAAGCCGACGACCTGCGGGATTTCAGCGCGAATGATTTTGTAAAAGCATTATTCGAAAAGTAATCTGACCGACTGCCTCTTCACAGGCTGCACGAAATAAGCTCGTCGACTACTGCAGATTCTGGATCTGCGTCAAACCGCCGATTTTTCTGAGCTTCTTGTACCGTTCATCAACCAGCTTTGACATTGATTTGCCCTGAAGGCTTTCGAGCGACTTGAGAATATACTCAGCAATCTTCCTGCCAACGCATTCGGGATTGCGGTGAGCGCCTCCGAGCGGCTCGGGAAGTATGTCGTCAATAATCTTGTGTGCCTTCAGGTCCTGGGCGGTCAGTTTCAATGCGGTCGCTGCGCGTGCAAAATCTCCCTGCCCGAGTTCTCCGGATCCCTTCTTCCAGAGAATCGCAGCACACCCCTCCGGTGAAATGACGGAATAGACGGCATGCTCAAGCATGGCGAGCCGGTCGCCGACACTCAACCCCAGCGCTCCTCCGCTGCCGCCTTCGCCAATTACTATTGAGAGAACAGGCACCTTCAGGCGCGACATTTCGAGCAGATTCGTAGCGATAGCCTCAGCCTGTCCGCGCTCCTCAGCGCCGATGCCGGGATATGCGCCGGGGGTGTCAATCAGGGTGACAACGGGTCGTTTAAAACGCTCGGCGAGCTTCATAAGCCGCAGGGCCTTGCGATACCCCTCCGGATTCGGCTGACCGAAGTTTCGCTGAATGCGATCCTTCGTCCCGCGCCCTTTCTGATGGCCGATTATCATCAGGGGAATGCCTCCTATTTTCCCGATGCCGCCGACAATCGCGGCATCGTCCGCAAAACGGCGGTCCCCGTGCAACTCAATAAAATCTTCGGCAATGAGTCCGATGTAATCAAGGGTATAAGGGCGTTCCGGGTGGCGGGCAATAAGCGTCTTCTGCCAGGGATTCACCGAAGAGTAAATTTCCCTGCGGAGATCCGCTGCCTTCTTTTCGAGATTCTTGATCTCTGAGGCAATGTCGATATCGCTTCCGTCCGACAGACGTTTCAGCGCATCAATCTTGTTTTCGAGGTCCTCAAGCGGCTTTTCAAACTCCAGATAATAGGCCATGTCATCCTTTCATCAAAGACAAAATCACCGCTTCGGCCTCACTGCCGGCATCGCACCGTACAGGCTGCTGTCCGTTCGGCCTCGGCGGCAAAGTTCTGGCACGGATACATCTGAGTGGCTATCATAACACAGCAGTCGGGCAAAAGGCAGCGGATGCTGACCGAACCGCTGCTCCCGCATCCGGGGACAGCGTCTTCGGTCAGCAGTTTTTTCACCTGAGCGATTTTCGCTTTTGCCGCTTCTTCATCGGAGCAATCGATGGTAACCTCGAACTTCTCCCTCACTTCGATTTCAACCAGATTTCGCACATCGCGCGCCATGATTCGAGCACCCTTTTCAGCACGCATAACATTTCCTCTCAGAACCACCAGCATATTCTTTTTGAGCAACTCGGCATTTTCCTGATATGTTTTGCCAAATACAAGAGCCTCGATACGACCGGTTTCATCCTCTATCGTGACAAACACGGTGACACCCTTCTCCCGTGCCTTTGTCTTTACTTCGGTAATGACTCCCGCAATGCTCGTCTCAATGCGCTCCTCATCCTCACCATTTCCGACCTGTTCAATCCGCTTCAGCAGGTCGGAAATGCGCGAAATATTCATGCCGGACAGCGTCTTCCGGTATTTCACCAGCGGATGGCCTGAGACAAAAAAACCGAGCGCATCTTTTTCATAGCCGAGCAGCATCGCTTCGTCCCAGATCGGCTGAGACGCGGCTGACGACTCCGGCTCACCGAACAGGCTCATCCCCCCGTTCTGGGACTTTGCCGGGTTCAGCACGGTTTCGGCGGCCGTCGCACGGGCGATAAACCTGTTCAGGCCCCTTGCAGCATAGAGAGAATCGAATGCGCCCGATTTGATTAGGCTTTCGATCACCTTCTTGTTTACCTTCTTGCCGTCAACGCGGCTGATAAATTCCTCAAAGGTTGCAAAAGGAGCCTTGCTCCTCTCAGAAATCATGATCTCGATCGCAGAACTCCCGACTCCCTTGACCGCTTCGAGCCCGAACCGGATGGAGCTGCCGACAATCTTGAATTCGCGATCACTCTCATTCATGTCCGGAGGCATCACCTCGATACCCGCTTTGCGGCATTCTTCAATAAGCGTAACAATACGGTCGGTGTCGCCCATGTCGGCACTCAGATTCGCCGTCATAAACTCAACCGGATAATGCGCCTTCAGGTAGGCGGTCTGATAGGCGACATACCCGTATGCGGCAGAGTGTGATTTATTAAATCCGTATTCTGCAAACTTGGCAATCAGCTCAAATAGTGCAACAGCCTTCCGCTCGGGAATGCCTTTGGCGACAGCGCCTTCCACGAAACCCTCTTTCTGCTTCGCCATTTCATCCGGCTTCTTCTTCCCCATGATTTTCCGGAGCACATCAGCCTGCGCCATGCTGAATCCGGCGATCTTGTTCGCGATCATCATGACCTGTTCCTGATACAGGATAATACCGTAAGTCTCCGCAAGAACATCGGAAAGCTCCGGTAGATCATATTCGATCGGAACTTCACCCTTTTTACGCTTGATGAACTCGTCAATCATCCCGCTACCGATCGGTCCGGGGCGGTACAATGCAACAAGCGCGATAAGGTCTTCGATGACATTCGGATGCATTTTCACGAGAATGTCACGCATGCCCGCACTTTCAAGCTGGAATATACCGGTGCTTTCGCCTGAGCTGAGCAGCGAAAATGTTTTCTCGTCATCCAGCGGAATATCGGAAATGTCCAGTTCACGTCCCTGCTGCTTCAGGAACCGCAGGGTTTTATCGATAATCGTCAGCGTCTTGAGTCCGAGGAAATCGAATTTCAGCAGGCCCACCGCTTCGACAGAGCCCATGTCGAACTGGGTTGTGATAACATCTTCCGAAGGCTGCTTATATAAGGCAGTATAGTTCGTCAGCGGTTCGGGGGCAATGACCACACCGGCTGCATGTGTTGATGCGTGGCGGGAGAGTCCCTCCAGACGCATGGCGATATCAATCATCTCCCGCACCTGCGGGTCATTTTCGTAAACCTCCTTCAATTGCGGCTCGAGCTTCAGCGCAAGGTCGAGCGACTTGACGTCGGGGCCGGTCGGAATAAGTTTGGCGATCCTGTCAACGTCGGCATAGGGAATATGCAGCACGCGACCAACATCGCGCACCGCGGCCTTGGACGCGAGCGTCCCGAAGGTGATTATCTGCGCGACAGACTCCTTGCCGTACTTGCCCTGAACGTAGGTGATGACCTCCTGCCGCCGGTCCTTGCAGAAATCGACGTCGATATCCGGCATGCTGATGCGTTCAGGGTTCAGAAAGCGCTCAAAGAGCAAGTTATAGCGAATCGGGTCGATCTCAGTAATGCCAAGCCCGTAAGCGACAAGGCTTCCTGCGACCGAGCCTCTCCCGGGCCCGACCGGGATGCCGTTGGTCTTCGCATATGTAATAAAATCCCAGACAATAAGAAAGTACGAGGCAAAACCCATCTTTCGGATCACTTTCAGCTCAAAATCAAGCCGATCCTGATAGTTCTGCGGCAGTGCGGTGCGAAGTTTCTTCAGTAAGCCCTTGAGGGCCAGTTCTTCGAGATACGTTCCAGGGGTGTACCCTTCAGGCACTTCGTATTTCGGCAGAAGAGTCTTGCCGAGCTCAAAGTCAAAATTGCAGCGTTCGGCTATTTTCACTGTGTTCTGGATTGCGTCCGGCACGTCAGCAAACGCAGCTTTCATTTCCTGCGGAGACTTGAAGTAGCATTGATCGGTGCCGAACGACATCCGTTTTTCATCGTTGACCGTCTTGCCGGTGCCTATGCAGAGCAGAATGTCATGCGCCCGGGTGTCTTCCTGGCGCAGATAGTGGCAATCGTTCGTAGCGACGAGCGGAATATGCAGTTCCTGCGACAGCTGAGTAAGCTTCCGGTTGACGTCAATCTGCTCCTCAAGCCCGTTGCTCTGGATTTCCAAATAGAAGTTGTCCGGTCCCAGAACCCGCTTGTACCAGAGCGCCCGTTCTCGGGCAAGTTCCCATCGGTCATGCGCCAGATAGAACGGAACTTCCCCCTTCAGGCAGGAGGAAAGACCGATGAGCCCGCCGCTGAACTGCTCCAGCAAATCCTTGTCGATGCGCGGTTTGTAGTAGAAACCTTCCAGATAGGCTTTCGTTACCAGCCTGCAGAGGTTCCGGTAGCCGTCACGGTTGCGGGCAAGAAGGATAAGGTGAAACGCCGCTTCATCGGAAAGTCCGTCGATATTTGCCTTTTGGCGTTCCAAGCGGCTGCCGGGCGCAATATAGACCTCGCAGCCGATAATCGGCTTTACGCCGGCTTTGGTGGCTTTCTTGTAAAATTCAACCGCGCCGAACAGTCCGCCATGGTCAGTAATAGCCACGGCAGGCAATTTATACTGAACCGCCTGCTGAACAAGCTCATCAATTTTGATGGCGCCGTCGAGCAGACTGTATTCGGTATGTACGTGGAGGGGAACAAAGTCGGCGTGCTGCATTCAGGCATTTTACCTGCCGCGTTCCGGCTTAGTCAACGCAACAGGAATATGCCGGCTTCGGACAGGGAGAAGACCGCACGGAGGAACGCCGCAACGACTTTATCCTTAGCTGCGGACTCAGCAACAGCCTTTTTCCCACGCCATTGCCCGTTCATAGTCGTGAAAAAGCTTCTCCCGTCTCCTGAATTCCGCAGAATGCATGACTGTGCGGCCGTTTTTCTGCTGCGTGCCGACTGCGGCATGCAGCATTTCATGGTAAACAACATATGCAACGTAGTAGTGAGGGACCGCTTTTCTGTCGAGATAGCGGCTGATGCGAATCAAATCCCGCCTGCGGTCATAGCTGCCCAGATTTCGCTTTTGAACGCCGGAGCGGGGGGGGCGACTGCTCCAGGTTATCGCGGCTGTAATGCTTTCATGGAAATAGCGCCGGTTGATTTCCGCGAAGAGTGCTGCCAGATCATGCACCCGGCCCTCCGTGATGACGATCGTCCTGTGCTGCCGGGCCTGTCCGATTAAATGACCATGCGCCTGGATAAAGACGCGCATGAGCGGCGTCGCAGCCCGGCGGTTCCTAATGAATGCGGCGATTTCAGCCAGAACCGCCTCATCTGCCGAGAGAAACATCCGGTGCATGCGAACAGCAAGGCACGCTGCAGTTTTTCGATACGAGAGCATGCTCGAAGTGTTCTCGGTAAACACGACTTGCAACGGCAAGCCGCTCAGCCGCCGGAGCGACTGACTGACCGCATGCTCCGTCTCCGGAAACCGCATAACCAACTGTTCTTTTGCTGTCGTCTTCACAGATGAATGCCGCGCCTGATTCTTTCTGTTTTGTGGCTGCTTGTTCAGGGCTGCTTTTTTATCGGCATTCCAGCCCTTTTCTGAGAGATGCGAAGTTCTTCTCCATCAACTGAAGAAACGTCACTCCGCGATCAAAATCAGTGCGCGAAATATTGTGCGCGCCATGCAGCAAGAGCAGTTCGGCTCCGGTCTCCCTGGCGATAGTTTCCGCAATGCGCGGCTCGACAAGTTCTTCGTGAAAAAGATACCGCACTCCCTGCTTGTTTATCAGCCTGCTCAGCCTGATCAGGTCGCGGGGCGACGGCTCTGCCGAAGGAGAAAAGCCATAGGCAGACGTGTATCTCAAACCATGCCGATTCGCCAGATACCCGAAGGCAAAATGCCCTCCGCTGATAAGCGTTTTCTTTTTGCACGTTGCCAGCATCGCGGCATATTCAGCATCAAGCGTCCGGAGACGCGCTTTCAGGTCATCCGCCCTGCGCATATAATACTCCCTATGTGCTGCATCTTTCTGCACAAAGCCGTCTCGGATGGCATCGATCATCATCACCGCATTCCTGAAGTCAAGCCAGATGTGCGGGTCGACCTTGCCATGCCCATGCTCTTCGGCATGGCTGTCTTTCTGGCCCTTTACTCCTCGTTCATGCCGGTGCTCATGCACATCATCACTCTCCAAAAGCCGTATGCCGACGCTCGCATCAACGATCACAAGCGTGCTGCTGCCGGCTCCCTTCACCATCTTCTCGGCCCATGGTTCCATGTATTTGTTCGTGTACACAAAAATATCCGCTTTGGACAGATGCACCACGTCCGACGGTTTCGGCTCAAAGCTGTGCGCTTCGGCTCCGGGAGGCAGCAAAAGAAGTATCTCGGCCTTATCCCCCCCGATGCCGCGGGCAAAGTCATACAGCGGGAAAAGCGTTGTCACAACTTTCACTTTCGGCGTATCCGAAGCAGGTGAAGGCTGCTGCCGGCATGATACTGAACAGAGCAGGAATGCTGCAACGAGCACAAGAGCAAAACGCTTCATTTCGAAACCTCCACATGCGCGATTCTTCCCCGCCCGGGGGTTCCCTCGATACCTCCGGATACGCAAAACTGCAAACAAAAGCACTCATTTCGGGCAAAAAAAGCGGCGCGCCGGTTATGGCCGCGCCGTTCTGTGTAATCGTCCTGCACTGTCCGGCTAAATTTCGTCGACCTCTATGCTGTTAATCTTCAAATACGGGTTTTTCTTGATGGCGTCCTGAAGATAGACCGTGACATACTTGGCAAGATCCTGCGCCGCTATCGGATTCACCCGCAAAATAACGGATGCCTCGATATACGGAAACTCTTCAGAGCTGTCTTCTTTCGGTGCTTCCTTGTCGGCTTGAGCCTTCTTGAATGCCATCGCCAGAGGCGATTCGTCCTGCGGAGTATCATTTGGATTTGTCATATCTGCACACCTGTTTCTTTAATTTTTTAGGATGATTATTACTGTCCATACAATTACTTATAAAGCTTTTCTCCTGACCTGTCAAGCGAAACCGGAGGAGAAGATTAATCAAGGCCGTCATTTAATATACACCAAAAAGGCATCTGCCTTCAGGGTATTTATTGCACAGAAGAACGAAGTCCCGCAGACGCCTGTCTCTTTGATTCCCCGGAACAACAAGGACGCACTTTCAGCAGTATTCCCAGCCCTCAAGGACAATCCTCCTGATGCCGAGAAAAGAGCTGACAGTAATCATCAGCTCACGGTCCATCGGGAAGCGCCGCGGCAACAGCACCGGCACGCCCTGAATCTCTTTCTCAACATAGCTTTCAGGGTCATGGGGCACGCCAAAACGCACTGTAGGGCACTCCTGCAGATTAACGCAACACCCGCCCTTGATATGGCGCGGCATGTCGAGAAAAATCGGCTTGTTCTCTTTTTTTATCAGTGCAAGCGCTTCGGGCGAAATCGACAGCATGGCTCAACATTACCACACTCAGTCCCGGCCATTCAAAAGCAGTCAGTGAATTCGCGCAACGACTCTTGCCAGTCCTGCTTCCGCCCGGAAGCGCACCGGCAGCGCAAAGACCTCGAAACTCCGGACGCCGACGAGTTCCTCAAGATTCGTCAGGTTTTCGATAATAAGTATCCCCTGAGAAAGCAGAAGGCGATGGACGGAAAATGGCGGGCGGTCAGGGCTTGCGAAGTCAATGCCCAGCATACTGACACCGGCATCCGCCAGCGCCTGCGCAAAGGCCAGCGTCACTACCGGCGATTCCCGAAAATACTCCGGTGAGCGGTAGACTGCGGAGCGCCCGGACATGACCAGCACAATATCGCCATGCCGAAGTTCTGCGCCTGCAAGCGCAGCATCATCGACAAGAGTACTCCCGCGCGCATCAATCAGAACGCCCCTGCCCACAAATCTTTCAACAGGCACATCCGACAAAAAAACGCCCTCTTCAAAAACATGACGGGGGCCGTCTATATGAGTTCCGGCGTGCAGTACGGCATGCACAGAGCCGATTGCGTAGCCTGTTGAGCCAATCTCCGCTGCCTGCTGCAATTCAGGCGGAGGGTCCCCCGGATAGACCGGCATGGCGTTATCAAAAACATGCGACAAATCTATCAGCTTCATGATCTCCCCTCTTGCTTCTTCCGCTTCGACAGCATTCCATGACTAATGCGGCGGACGGGCTTCTGAGTATTTGTTTATCTTTTCTGCAACTCGCCTGCGCCGAACCCCGGAATTGCCGAAAGGAGGCAGTGTTCACAATGCAAACGCCAATGACGATTCCGGGTTTAATAAGAATGGCCGCCCATTACAGGCGGCCGTTCTTATCCTTCCTACAGCGATAAGGGTTATTTCCGGTTTTTCACCAGTTCTCCGACAACAGCAGGATCGGCGAGTGTACTGGTGTCGCCAAGGTTGCTGACGTCGCCGTGGGCAATTTTCCGGAGAATTCTGCGCATAATCTTGCCGCTTCGGGTCTTCGGCAGTCCTGGAGCAAACTGGATTTTGTCCGGCGAGGCGATCGGGCCGATAACCTCGCGGACGTGTTTGACAAGGATTTTCAGCAACTCAGGCGTCGGATCAAAGCCTTCTTTCAGCGTGACAAAGACGTAGATGCCTTCGCCCTTGATATCATGCGGGTAGCCGACCACCGCTGCCTCAGCTACTGAGGTATGGCTGACAAGCGCCGATTCCACCTCTGCAGTGCCGAGACGGTGCCCGGAAATGTTGATGACATCATCAATACGGCCCATGAGCCAGAAGTCGCCGTCGGCATCAACGCGTGCGCCGTCGCCGGTGAAATACTTGCCTGGGAAGCGCGAGAAGTAAACTTCTTTGATGCGTTTGTTTTCGGGATCGCCATATGTGCCGCGCAGCATTCCCGGCCAAGGCTTTTCGATAATCAGGTACCCGCCTTCATTTGAACCGGCGGGTGTGCCGTCTTCCTTGATGACGCGGGGGACAATACCGGGGAACGGCCTGCAGGCAGAGCCGGGTTTGGTCGTCATCGCGCCCGGCAGAGGGGTAATCATGATGCCGCCGGTTTCGGTCTGCCACCACGTGTCCACAATCGGCAGCTTCCCGCGACCGATGTTCCGGTGATACCACATCCATGCCTCGGGGTTGATCGGCTCGCCAACGCTTCCCAAAACCCGCAGTGTAGAGAGGTTGTATTTTTCGACCCACTGCTCGCCCTCGCGCATCAGCGAGCGGATGGCGGTCGGTGCGGTGTAGAAGGTGCTCACGCCGAATTTGTCGATAATCTCCCAGAACCTGCCCGGATTCGGGTAGGTCGGCACTCCCTCAAACATGAGAGTGGTTGCGCCGTTGCTGAGCGGGCCGTAGACGATGTAACTGTGGCCGGTGACCCAGCCGATGTCGGCGGTGCAGAAATGAACGTCTTCCGGCTTGGTATCGAATATCCATTTGAACGTAAGGTTGGTGTAAAGCATATAGCCGCCGGTGGTGTGCAGCACACCTTTCGGCTTGCCGGTCGAGCCGGAGGTATACAGGATAAAGAGCGGATCCTCGGCGTCCATCTCTTCCGGCGCGCAGTAGTTGGCAATCTCGCCATCATGCATGAGATCATGCCACCAGAAGTCGCGCTTCGGTTCCATATCGACTTCGCCGCTGCGCTTGACGACAATCATGTTCTCGACGGACGGGCACTCTTCGAGCGCGGCGTCTACGTTGGCCTTGAGCCGGACAGATCGTCCGCCGCGGACGCCGTGGTCTGCAGTGACAACAAGCATTGCCTTGCAGTCGTTGATGCGGTCGCGCAGCGCCTGAGCGCTGAACCCGCCGAAAACGATGCAATGGATTGCGCCGATGCGGGCACAGGCGAGCATTGCAATAGCCAGCTCCGGGATCATCGGCAAATAAATAGCGACACGGTCTCCCTTGCCGACGTTGAATTTCTTCAGGACGTTGGCAAAACGGTTCACTTCGCGGTAAAGTTGCTGATACGTGTAGGTCTTGTAATCGCCGCTGTCCGACTCCCATATGATTGCCGCCTTGTTCCGCGTGGCGGTAGTCACAAAGCGATCGAGGCAGTTATAGCTGGCGTTGATTTTTCCGCCGATAAACCATTTTATATCCGGTTTTGTGAAGTCCCACTCCAGCACCTTGTCCCACTTTTTGAACCAGGTGAGCTGGCTTTCAGCCTTCTCTGCCCAGTACCCCTCGGGATCCTCCTCGGCACGCTTATACAAAGCTTCATACTCTTCCATGCTTTTGATATGCGCCTTGCTCCTGAAGTCGTCCGAGGGCGGAAATGTCCGATCCTCGCTCATCAACACCTCAAGCCGTTCTTCTGCCATCTTTTCGTCCTCCTTTAGTTATCATGTTAAAAAAGACTATCAGGCAATTACCGAATCGCCCATAATTCTACCATATCCAAATGCGCGGAATGCTTTCTCTTCAACACTTCCGGGCTTTTTCTATTCCGCTCCTATGCCCACGTAGCTGCGGAGTTTTTCTTCAGCGAACTTTTCTTCAGCGCCCGGATCTTTCGTCAGGAAGGAAACGACTATGGCTACAATGATTGCCGCGCCCATCGAGAAAATGCCCGGGTTCTTCATCGGAAAGAGCGCCACGGGATTCTTGAGAATGTCCACCCAGATAGTCGGGCTTATTACAATCAGTCCGACGGCAAGGAACAATCCGGTATAGATGCTCGCTACGGCTCCCTTTGTCGAAAGGCCTTTCCAGTAAATCGACATCGCAAGCGCCGGGAAATTCGCGCTCGCCGCAACCGCAAAGGCGAGTCCCACCATGAAAGCCACGTTCTGGCCCTTGAACAACATGCCGAGCAATATCGCGGCAACGCCGAGGCCGACGGTTGCCATGCGCGCAACCCTTACCTCTTCTTTTTCATTTGCCATGCCTTTGCGGATAACGCCGACATACAGGTCATGCGAAAGCGCGGAGGCTCCCGCAAGGGTCAGGCCTGCCACAACGGCAAGAATCGTTGCGAATGCGACTGCGGCAAGAAACCCGAGAAACAGGTTGCCGCCGAGCGCCTCGGCAAGAAGCGGAGCGGCCATGTTGCCGCCCTTGTCGATGCTCATTATGATATCGGATCCGACCAGCACTGCTGCGCCGAATCCAATCGTAACTGTCAGTATATAGAAGTAGCCGATAAAGCCGGTCGCATAAAAGACGGACTTCCGGGCCTCCTTCGCGTCAGGGACGGTATAGAAGCGCATGAGGATGTGCGGAAGTCCTGCGCAGCCGAACATGAGCGCAATGCCCAGTGAGAACGCATCGAGCGGATTTGTTATCAGGCCGCCCGGCTGAAGATACCTGTCGCCATACTGGGTCGCAACTGCCTGAAACAGCTCGGGATAGCTGAAGCCGAACTTCGCGAGCGTCAGAACAACCAGGATGGTGGCGCCCCCCAGCAAAAGCACGGCCTTGATGATCTGAACCCACGTCGTTGCGAGCATGCCGCCGAATAAAACGTAGGCAATCATCAACCCGCCGACCAGAACAATGGCTAGTTCATACGATAGCCCGAACATAAGCTTGATGAGCGTTCCGGCGCCGACCATCTGCGCTATCAGATAAAAAAGGACGGTTACCAGCGAACCGGTCGCCGCCGCGGTGCGGATGGGCCGGTGGCTGAGCCGGTAAGCGAGAACGTCAGCAAAGGTATATTTGCCGAGGTTCCGGAGCGGCTCCGCAATAAGAAATGTAAGAATCGGCCAGCCGACAAGCCAGCCGACCGAATATATCAGTCCGTCGTAGCCGCGGGTAGAAACAAGTCCCGCGATTCCGAGAAATGAAGCGGCGCTCATGTAGTCGCCGGACAGGGCCAGACCGTTCTGGAAGCCGGTGATGCTCCTGCCGGCAGCATAGAACTCAGATGTGCTGCGCGTGCGCTTTGCTGCCCAGTAGGTAATACCGAGCGTGCTCACCACAAACCCCAGAAAAAAAAGAATTGAGGTGATGTTCGCCTGTCCTATTGCTGTCTGTTCCATGCTATCCTCCTATGCGGTCGCGAACGCTCCGCACCATCGCGTCATATTTCGTGTTTGCCCAGAAGACGTATACGCCGGTGAGGACCCATGAAAGAATGATTGCGCCGACGGCAATCGGAATCCCTACGGTAATGGCGCCGGAAATTTTTGTCCCGAGAAAAGGCTTATAAAAGGCAAGAAGCGTAATAAAGCCGAAGAAAACAATCATTTCGACAATCGTGAGAATCAGCGAGACTCTGTTTTTCTGTCGCGTCAGCTTCCTGAACTCAGGGTCCTCAAGCATCTTTGTTACATTCCTGTCTGTCTGCATCGTGACCTCCCCCGTTAAAAGTTACTCATCTGTCCGGCCGGAAGCGCGCGCGTTCCGCCTCCTGCCGGATTCCCTATCCGTAATAAACCGCCGATAGTCGTTATTTCTTCGCGGCGGAGCATCGACAGAAACCTCTGAAAGACCTGAGCGGTTGTGTAGGCGTCGCCGAGCGCGGTATGCGCCGATGCCGCCGGAATGCCGAGATCATCGGCGATGGCGAAAAGGGCTGTGCTCGCGCCGCCGGAAGCCTTTTGGGGCCGCAGGACTCCCCTGCCGGTCAGCCATTCGTAGAGCGAATATGTATCGACGACCGGATAGCCCAACTCCCTGCCCAGAAGAGCCCGAAGCTCCTTGTTCAGATAAAAAAGATCAACGTCGATACAATGGCCGACCAGAACGGAGTCCTTGCAATACGAGAGAAATTCGCCGAGTATCGGCTTCAGCGGCGGTTCAAGCTCTACTTCGCTCGGCATGACACCATGGATGACAACGCTCTTCGGATTCATTACCCGCTCCGGATTTATCATCCGGTCGAAGTATGTGCCGAGCTCAATCTTGCTGCCGGCCATGCGGAGGGCGCCGATGGATATAAGGGAGTCGCGCCGCTGGTCCAGTCCCGTCAGCTCCGTATCAAGCACCACAAACCTGCTTTCGCTTATCGGGGCATCCGGGTCGATTGTTACGGTCAGCAGCTCTGCAGAGCGGAAAATGTCGAAGAGTCCTTTTACCATATCATGTGCTTGTATCGTTCAATGACCATGTCCTGCACCCGGCTGATAAGGTGGAACGCTTCTTTGGCGGTTTTCTTTTCGAGTGGAGTTAATGTTTCCGGATTGATGAAGTTGTCCGGCATGTTCCCTTTTGTAACTTGGTCAAACTGGTGCTGCATTCTGAGCAGCATGATAAACTCAAACGCCTGCGCCAGCTCTTCGCCATATTCGGTGACAATCGAATGCTTTCCCTTCAGGGCGCGAATCCGTTCGAGCGTGGAGGTCTCGCGCGCCTGCTTTTCGAGCGCGAAGAGCCGCACCAGATCGACAATGGGCGCGAGCCCTTTTATCTTCATGTTCAGCATGTCCTTATGCTCGCCGCTCTTTTCAACCACAAACGTTTTTAAAAAGCCTATCGGCGGGCGGTTCTTGATCGCCATGTTGGCGATGTAGCCAAGAAACACCTTGCGATCCTTTAACTGTGAACAGAGAAAATCACGCAGCTCCTCGGCAAGCATCCGTTCACCGTGGACTGACCGGAAATCAAAGAAGGTGACCGAATTGAGCACTGCGGAGGCTGTAGGCTCGGCTATCCATTGAGAGAAATATTTTTTCCAGTTCTTCAGCGGCTGGCACCACTTCGGATTGCTCGCCATAAAGCCGGCGGGGCAGAGCGGAACTCCGCACTGGACCAGGCTTTCACGCACAAACGAAGCGAATCCCGAAAAATAGCGCTCGGCGCTGTCGGCTTCGTGCGGAGTCGCCGGGTCGGCGTGGATTATCGCGTTATCCTGGTCGGTCCTGAACGTCTGTTCTTTCCGGCCTTCGCTGCCGAACGCTATCCAGCAATAACGGAGCGGTGGCTGGCCATACTTGCGCTCGGCGATTTCGAGCAGTTTGCGCACGAGCCGGTCATTGATTTCCGTAATGACACGCACAATGCTGCTGGCGCGCGCCCCTTCTTTCATGAGCATGCCGACGATGCCGGTCACCTGCCGCGAAACACCGGCAAGTCCCTCAACGCTCTGCTGTTCCTCGATGTCTCTGGCTATCGAAAGAGGTGAGTTGCCGTGCAGCAGCATGAGGTCGTGGTTGGTCAGCATGCCGCACATCGCGCCGTCCTTCACCACAAGCAGATGATGTATGTTGTACCGGATCATCTTCAATACCGCTTCGAAGCAAAGATCCCGCGCATCCGAACGGATCAACGGGGCGCTCATGACGTATCGGACCGGTTCGTTCACGTCGCGGCCCCGCGCAACCACTTTGCCGCGCAGGTCGCGGTCAGTCACGATTCCTGACGGAAGGCCATTGGCATCCGTCAGCACAACCGCGCTGATTTTGTTCTGGCACATGATGCCTGCGGCCTCCCTGATTGAAATGCTGTCCGGCGCGGTAATCACGTTCTTTGATGCGATCTCTCCGACAGTGGCCGTGAACATGATGCGGTCCGCAGACGATGTGGACATGCTTTTGTCGTGCATCTCCTTGAAGGTTTTATCTATGTAGATGTTCAGAAAGGATTTCAGAAAGAATTCGCGGACGCCCTCATTCGTGTCGAGCAGTTTGCGGACGGTCGCCCGATCGATTTGATAACAGATGGTGTCTTCAGCCGTAACGACATTCGCCCGGGACTTGTCGCCCCCGAAAAGCGACAGATAACCGAACAGGTCGCCCTCGCTGCGATAATCAATGGTGACGTCCCCTTCATCCGCCGTGGAGCGGGATACCCGGATGCCGCCCTTTTTAATGACATACAGATACTCGCTCGCCTTGCCGCCCTGCTTGAGAATGAGCGTGCCCTTCGGATAAAACTCCAGAGAGACGCCGTGCGCCACAGCGGTAAGTTGCGGTTCGTCGAGGAGCTGAAACGGCGGAACCTTTCCGAGAAACTCTACTATTTCTCCGATTATCATGTTCATGGTAGTAAGCAATGATTATGCCATCAGATTGCGGGATTGCACGAAAAATATGACTATCAATGAAAATTCAAGATGTTAATAAAGAGATTTCTTATTGCCATGCTATATGTGACTTGCATAACCATGCGAAGAAAGGTGACGCAGACGCTCGACATGTTACGGAAAGTAACACCATTCACACGTCACTTGTATGCAACGCGTCTCTCCTATGACTCTGCAATGAAACCTGCTACAATTAGTCACATGCACATATTAACCGGCAGCTCAATGAACAAGGAGGTGCGTTATGCCTGCTTATGATTTCATCTGCAAGGACTGCAAGAAGGAATTTACGGCGTTTTACTCAATCGGTGAGTACCAGGCAAACCCGGCAATCAGGTGTCCTCTGTGCGGAAGCGATAACATTCAGCGGAAGTTTTCAGGGGTTTTCGCAAAAACGAGCAAAAAATCGTAACTGCTGAGGCTCGCCACAGAGCGGAACGATAGGGTTTTCAGGTCGCCGGCTCCCGGCGCTCCCGCCAATGGCATGGAGATCGCGTTTCCGGCAAGCCGCGCGGACGGAAACTGTTTTTCTCCGGGCAGTGAGCTGGTCAGGAAAAAGCCTTGAGGGAATATTTTTCGAACAGGGCCTCCTGAAGTTCCTTAATCACCGAGAAGACCTCCATGAGAGTATGGCGCTCGACCTTGCCCAGCATGTTCGGATTGATGTAATTGTCGGCCGGAACCCCTTTGCGGATCTGCTCAGCCTGATTTCTGAATCTTAAGTCCATCAGGAAGGCGTAGGACTCCTCCAGATTGACAGCGCTGCTCCGCGCAAGAGCTCCAATCCGCGCGAGCTCCCGGATGCGGACAAAGGTGCTCGAATCCCTGAGCCCCCGGTCGAGCGCGAGGACACGGATCCCCTGTACGATAGGATAGATGCCGCCCTTCTTGATGTCGAACTTCCCTTCCTGAGCTCCTCCCTTTTCGACGATTATGTTTTTGAAAAAACCGACCGGCGGCTTGAACCGCACCGCCTCAAGAGCGAGATACGGGAGAAAGAGCTTGCTCCGCCGGATGGTTTTGACGATCACTTCCCAGAGTTCGTCAGCAAGGGAGGCATCACCATACACCGGGCGAAAATCGAAAAATATTGCGATATTCAGGACATTTTGCGGCTTCGGCGTCTCTATCCAGGATGTTGCCTGGGAGACCCACGAAGCAAGGTCGCGCCGCCAGAATGCGTTGGAGATCATGACATCTCCGGGGCACGGAGGATAACCGATCCGCAGGAGATTCTCGGTGAAACTGCGCGAAAATCGCTCGATTTGATCCGTCTCATCGCTTTTCCGTACAATGAGCGCAATGTCCTGATCGGTAGTGAGACTCTGCTCCCTCCGCCCTTCGGAACCGAGTGCGAGCAGGACAAACGGACCGATCGGGCGGTCCGGCAGGTCTGACTTTGTAATATCGGCCGTCCGGCTCACGAACCGGTCATTCAGTTCGGCGATGTACCGGCCGATCTGTTCCGCATGGGCGCCGCGGGCGACAAGGTCGACGACTCCCTCCTTCAGTCGACCGAACAGACCGGCAAGATCCTCGATCGTTTTCGCCCTGTCAACCTCCTTCAGCAGAAAAATGGCGTTCTTGCTCTCATAGGCGATTATGTCGCTTTCTTCAAGAACCGACACAACCGTTCCGCCCCGGCTGACCGGCAATTTCCGGATAGCGTGGCTGGCCATCGTGAGAACCGCGTCAAAGAAAAGGGCGTTTTCGTCGATCGTCACGAGCGGTCTTGTCGCGATATCAAGCGCCGTGACTTCGGCAGGATTGCGCTCTTCGGCAATCACTTTTTTAATAATGTCGCGTTCGGTCACGATGCCGTATGTGCCGTCAATCTCAACCAAAACAAACGTAGCGTTGCGCTCCGCCATGCGCCGGCTGGCCGAAACGATCGTCTCCCCGGCAGATACAATGATAGGCTTTTTGCCGGGCACTTCGCGCAGCGAAACCATTCCGACTCCCTCATCACCGGTCGAGGGCGATGTGCTTCTGAGATGAACGCGATGCGCGATGCCGCGGGTAAAAAAACGGGCGAATTGCTCATGCCGCTCGAACAGCTCTAAAAAAACCGGCTTCGGCAATTCAATAAGCGTCACGTCGTCGATCACGACAGCTGTTGCTGAGGCCGCCAGATCGCTCACGAGCGAGACATATCCGAATGCATCTCCTGAACGAAGCCTCATGAGCTCCCGCCTGCCGCGGGTCAGAACAACTGCGCCCGATTCGATCACGTAGAGGCGGTCGAGCACCGATTCTCCTTCGCGAAATACCACCTCTCCCAGGGAGTATCGGCTTCTCGATGCCTGCTGAGCGAGCAGAGAGTCCACCTCGGGAGGCAGCATGTCGAACGGCGGGTTTCTGCGCAGAAATGCAATCAGTTCATTCATGGTGTGACCCTGATTTTATAACAAGAATGCGCAAAATGATAAGCACTATTATTATGGCGAACGTCGTGCCACGCGGGACGACCCTCCGGGCCACTCGATAGAGCGGCTCGGTCGCCCGATAAAAAAGCGCATAAATCGGATTTTCCATGTTCGTAGTCCAGAGAGAAAGGACGGCTCGTCCGAAGACGAGCCACATCAAAAAAGCAAGCGTATAGTTGATAAAATCAGCTGCCGTCACTCTTTGGCTCCGGATCCGACCGCCCCCTTCGGGTAGCGCACACTGTCCACAAACTCCCGGATCTCTTTCGACGGTTCAGCGGTGAGGCGCGAGATGATAAAAGCAACGACAAAGCTCAGCGGCAGGCCGAATATCCCCGACGCAATTGTTTTGATTCCGAACCAGTCCAGCCCGTAAAAACGGGAGCCGACAAGGTAGAAAATCGTTATGCCGAGTCCGGCAATCATGCCCGCTATCGCCCCGGCGCGGTTCATCCGTTTGTCCCACACCCCGAGGACGATTGCCGGAAACAGGGAAGCAGCCGCAAGCGAGAATGCCCATGCGACAAGCTCCACGATAATCGCAAGCTTATAACTGGCCACCCATGCGCCGAGCGCCGCTACAACGAGGAGGAGCGCTTTACCGAGCTTCACGCGGGCCGACGGAGAGAGGCTCGGATTAATGACTTTATAATAGACGTCATGAGAAATCGCGTTGGAAATCGTGACCAGCAATCCGTCGGCCGTCGAGAGCGCCGCCGCGAGACCGCCCGCCGCGATAAGTCCGGCTATCACATACGGCAGCCCCGCAATCTCAGGGGTGGCAAGCACGATGGCATCCGCCATGAGCGTGAGCTCGGCAAACTGGATTATTCCATCGCCGTTTAAGTCCTTCAGCGAAACAAGCCCCACCGAAGCCCACTTCGCGACCCATGGCGGTATGGCTGCGAATGACGACCCGACAATATTCTGCAGAACCTCCATCCGTGCGAAGGCGGCATACGCCGGAGCGGTAAAATAGAGCGCACAGATAAAGAGCAGCGCCCATGCGGCTGAACTCCGCGCCTCACGCACCGTCGGCGTTGTATAAAAACGCGAAATGACATGCGGCAGACCCGCGGTGCCCGCCATCAAACAGAGGATCAGCGCGAGAAAGTTCAGCTTGTCGACCGTGGTGCTCGGAGGCGCCACATACGACTTCGGCGGCTTTGAGGAAGCATCTGCTCCCTTCATCGCGGCAGTCCATTTTTCGCGCGCATCGTCCTGCGACTTTGGATAGTCCTTGATCGCCTTTTCCGCATCAGCACGCTTTGGGTCGCCAGCCGGAATGGCCGCAAGCCTTGCTTCGAGGTCTTTTTTGCCAGAATCCCAGCTTCCGGGCAGGCCTGCTATCTTCTGCTTGAGATCTTCAGCGCGGGTTTTGTGGATATTCCGCACTTCGATCTCCTTCGGATCGTTTTTCAGTTCGGCCTGGCGCGTTTCAATCGCCTGAAGCGCCTGTCCGTACATAACCTGCGGAATCGGAACATCCGTGTGTTTATAGGAAAGCACGGTCACCGGAATGAGATATGCAACAATGAGGATGATATACTGAGCAACCTGCGTCCATGTTACCGCGCGCATCCCGCCCAGAAACGAGCAGACGAGGATTCCGGACAGACCGATAAAGACGCCGAGATCAAACGAGATGCCGATGAACCGGCTTGTAATAATGCCCACGCCGGCCACCTGCGCGACAAGATAGGTAAATGAAACGAGCAGTGTTGCCAGCACTCCGACCAGCCGCGGGGCCGATCCCTCATACCGGGCTGCCAGAAAGTCAGGAATTGTGTACTGACCGAACTTCCGGATATACGGAGCGATAAGAACCGCCAGAAGGACGTAGCCGCCGGTCCAGCCCATGATGAAGGCGAGTCCGTTGTAACCAAGATTGTACAGCGCGCCTGCCATGCCAATGAATGAAGCCGCCGACATCCAGTCGGCGGCGGTCGCCATGCCGTTAAAGACCGCCGGCACCCGCCGACCCGCAACATAATATTCAGTGGCATCGCTGGTTCTCGATATAATTCCTATCACTGCATAAACGACGATGGTCCCGAACATGAAGATATAGCCTATATATTTCGGGTCGAGGCCATTGCGCTCGGCAATTGCGAGACCAATCACGAGCGCGGCAAAGACGCCGGTGTAAATACCGTAAATCTTCCATAACCGTTGGGTAAATGCATCTTTTGCCATTGTTTAATCCTCCGCCACGCCGTAGTGTTTATCGAGCTTGTTCATCTTTCTGGCATAGTAATAATTCAGGACAACGAAGACGACGAGCGCTCCCTGGGCGCCCATGTAGTAACCGAGCGGAAACCCGAAGATCGTGACAGTATTCAGCCAGCCGGCCACAAGCGCCGCACCGTAGGAGACGATTGCCCATATCGCGAGCACCGCGACCATAATCTTTTTGTTTCTCTGCCAATACTGATCCAACTGTTCCTTGCCTGCCATGTTTTCCCCCTTCTCCCGGCAAACCCGCTACGCGCTGTCCGGCGGGTTTCATTGTTTATAAGGATCTCCCCGTCACGACGGTGCACGCGCCGCATTTCGGGGGCCTTACCGATCACTCTTTTTTATGATGCATCCGTGCTCGTCATCACCCTCATCCCCATGCTGCAGAGTCTCGCGGTCGGATACCCGCCGGGTCGCCAAAACTGAGCAGCTCGCCGAGCGTCGTCACCCCGATGCGACTTAAATAAACAAGAAATCGCTGAAAAACCTGCGCGGTTATATATGCATCGCCGAGGGCATGGTGTGACTGTCCGACCCCGATGCCGAGGTCTTCGGCGATCGCGAAAAGGGCTGTCGAGGCCCCGCCCGTTGCGCGCTTCCGCGAGACGAGACGCTCCTCGACAAGGCGTTCATAAAGCGCATGCGTATCGATCTGATGGTTCAGTATCTCGCGGCCGTAGTGGGCGCCTGCCTCCTTGTTCAAATAGAAGAGGTCCACTTCGATGCAGTGGCCGACGATGACGGCATCGCCGAGGTATGAGAGAAACTCCCCCAAAATCGGCTTGATGCTCGCCTCGCTCTCCACCTCGCTCGGCATGACGCCGTGAACGACAACGCTTCGTGGATCCATCACCCGCTCCGGATTCACCATGCGGTAAAAGTAGGTGCCCAGTTCGATCGCTTTTCCGCGCATCCGAAAGGCTCCGATTGAGATGAGAGAGTCGCGACGCTGATTCAGGCCGGTCAGCTCCGTGTCGACAACGACAAATGAACACTCTGCTATCGGACACGCGGCATCAAGCGGTGGACGATCCTTTTTGGAAGGACGAAAGATGTCGAGCCATGTCGTCAGCATATTACCCATTTGAGGACGTGAGCAAGGCCGGAAGTCGCGCATGTCGCACCCGCTCATCCACTCCAGGAAATACAATGCATTCTCCGATAACCATACTCAGAAAATAAGCAATGCTTATGCCAATATTTTTATTTTTTATAACAGACGCAAATAAAATGCAGCTAATCAACTACTTACATGAGGATTCGCCCTGCTCTTTGCGTTTTATGCAGTATGAATCGGCGTGAATAAAAGTGACGCACTCCCGGCGGATAATTACGGAAAGTAACGTTTTATCAATGCAGAGGTTCGTTTTTCAGCGTCAGCGGGCTTGTCGGAAAAAAATCTGCGGCGGGAGAGGCCTGCTGCTCGTAAAGACGCGCAATAAATCGAGCCGGAGGGCTAATCGCGCTTCAAGCCCCATTTTTTACGCTTCTCCCACAAAGCCTTGCGCGTAATGCCGAGCATGTCGGCAATCTGCTGCTCATTGTGGCGGGGCTGGTGGCGAAGGATAAAGTCCTTCGTGTACTCCTCAATCGACAGCAGGCGGGCGCCGTCGAAGTACTCATGCTTCTCTGCCGAGCGCAACTCCTCCGGCAGGTGCGCGGGAGAGATGATCCGGTCGCCGGAGAGCAGCACGCCGCGCTCTATGATATTCTGGAGTTCGCGGATATTGCCCGGCCAGGCATAGCTCATGAGCAGGCGCATTGCCGCATCGTCTATGGAAGCGACCTGCTTGCCGACTTCGGCGGAATACTTCTTTACAAAGTGGAGCGCGAGCGTTTGCACATCGCCGGTTCGCTCCCGCAACGCCGGAAGGCGCAGCGTCACAACGGCAATGCGATAGTAGAGATCTTCCCTGAAGCGGTTGTGTTTGATCTCGTTGCCGAGGTCGCGGTTGGTGGCCGCGACAATGCGCAGATCGACCTTGCGGCCATGTATGCTTCCGAGCGGCCTGATTTCGTGATCATCAAGCACGCGGAGCAGCTTCGACTGAAGCGAAACCGGCAGATCTCCGATTTCATCCAGAAAGACCGTACCGTGATCGGCTGCTTCAAGCAGGCCTCGCTTGGCGCTGGTTGCGCCGGTAAAGGCCCCCTTTGCATAGCCAAAGAGCTCCGATTCGAGCAGATTTTCGGGGATTGCGCTGCAGTTGATAGGAATGAACGGCTTGTCCTTGCGGGAACTGTTGTAGTGGATGGCACGGGCAAAGAGCTCCTTGCCGGTGCCGGTTTCGCCCAGAAGCAGTACATTGCTGCGGGAATCAGAAATTTTTCGGACATCGTCGATGATCGCCTGTATCTCGGGACTCTCGCCGATTACTTTGCCGAAATCGTACCGCCGCTCTATCTCTTTTTTCAGGATTACGTTTTCGACACAAAGCGACTTTTCGCGAAGTGCATTGCGGACGCTTTGTTTGATCTCTTCGTACATGAGCGGCTTAATGAGATAGTCATAGGCGCCTGCCTTCAGCGCCTTGACGGCGGTGTCGAGCGATGCATAGGCTGTCATGATGATAACACACTGGTCCTGGCTCCGCTCCTTGATGCGGCGGAGCAGTTCGATGCCGTCGATGCCCGGCAGTATGATGTCGGTGATAACCGCATCATAGAGCCCTTCATCATATAGCTTGATTGCAGACTCTCCGTCACCGACCACATCGACAGAATACCCCTCATCGGTAAAGATTCGCTGGAGCCTGTCTCTCAGTTCATCTTCGTCTTCGACTATGAGCAGGTGTTCGGCCATGGCTCAGACAGCACAAGACACAGCGTAAACAGTATTGAGAATGGTCTTTCTCATAGGCTCATTTTACGCATTGGCCTTTTCTTTTTCTTCAAGATCGAGCACGACGCGGATGCTGTCTTCATCGCCTTCCATTTTCTTGAAGGAAAGACGCTCCGACAACTGGATCATATATGTGTTCATCCGGAGTATCTCCATCCATATGCGCTTGATGCCCACCTCCCGAGCCACTTCAATGCAGTAGTCGCAGAGTTTTTTCCCGACCCCCTTGCCCTGCCACGGGTCGCCCACCATGACCGCCATTTCGGCATTCTCCATGTCGGGCAGTTTTATGACACGCGCATCACCGATAATCCGCTCGCGGGAGCCGTCTTTCACAACGCAGACAAAAGCGAGCTCGCGCTCATAGTCGAGCTGGCAGATGCGAACCAGCTGCTCATGGCGCAGATCAATAACGCGCTGAAAGAAGCGGAGGCTGATCGTTTTCTCTGAAAATGTTTTGAAGAGTTCAGAAATAAGCGGTTCATCTTCAGGCTTGATCGGTCTGAAGACAGCCGCCGTCCCGTCGCTCAGTGTGACCTCTTTAATATAGCGAGCCGGGTACGGCGTAATGGCGAGGTGCGGCGGGCAGAACTCGCACTCAAACGAAAGATCGGCCTCCAGAACATTATCTTCGAGCAGAATGCCGGCATCAAAGGCAAACCCTTCCCGGTCGGTATCGCTGACGAAGAACGGGTTGATATCGATTTCACGGATCTGCGGGAAATCGACGATAAGCTGCGAAAAGCGGACGAGTATTTCCTCCAGGTGTTTGAGCGTATGCGCGAAGCTCTGCTGGTTCAGCAGATAACGGTAGATGCGGGTGTCGCTCATCATGCGGCGGGCCAGCGCCTGGTTCATCGGAGGCAGGCCGACCGCGTAATCCTGCAGCGCCTCGACCAACTCGCCGCCGGTGCCGAAGATCAGGGCCGAGCCGAAGGTTCGGTCTTTCTTCGCGCCGATAACGAGTTCGTAGCCATGCCGCACTATCATGGGCTGGAGAATGACCTTCGCGTCCGCATCGCCGCTCAAATCCGCAATAGCCCTGAGCGAACGGTATGCCTCAACGACTGCGCCCTTGTCCCGCACATTGAGGATGACGCCGCCCTTCTGGAGCTTGTGGAAAATGGTCGGGGTATCGACCTTCAGCACGACCGGATATCCGATTGCCGCCGCTATGCGTACCGCTTCTTCTTCATTCTGCGCAACCTGTGTTTCTATCACCGGAATGCCATACGCCGAAAGAATCTCTTTCACCTCAAAAAAGGTGAGCAGCAGGCGCTTTCCTTCAGATGCGGAGCGGATCATTTCTTCCACATGCTTTTTGTTCGGTTTGAAATCCCTGAGAATCGCCTCCGGCGTCTCGAGCAGCAGGCGCAGATTGTCATCGTACCGGTACATGTAAACAAATGCCCGCACAGCCTGTTCCGACGTAACGAAGGTCGGTATCCCCCGCGTTGCGAGAATGTCGCGGGCCGCTTCTACCGAACCGGCTCCCATCCACGAGGTCAGTACCGGCTTGTGTGCATAGTCACGGGCAGCGGCGGCAACAGCCTCTGCCGTTTCCTCAAGATTTGAGCCCGGGGTCGGCGTCTGGATAACAAGAACCCCGTCAACGCCCTTGTCTTTCAGACAGGCGCGCACCGCAGCATCAAACATCTGCGGCGAAGCGTCGGAAAGAAGATCAATCGGGTTGTTGATCCCGGCAAGCGCAACCTTCTCGCGGATTGATTTCGCGCTTTCATCGCTCAGGACGGCAAGCTCGCCTCCCTGCCGCACCAGCACGTCGACTGCCATGAGCGCAAGCCCGCCTGAATTGGAGATAATAGCAAGCTTGTTGCCTCTTGGCCGCTTCTGTTTCTCGAGCGTCTCCGCAAGATAAAAAAGGTCGAGCACGTCATCGACGCGCACAGCGCCAGCCCGTTTGAATGCGGCGTCGTAAATGCGATCTTCTCCCGCCAGCATGCCGGCATGCGTCTGGGCTATCTGGGCTACCTGCGCTATCTGAGCGAGCTGAGCGGATACGGGATACTTGCCGGATTTGACCACCACGATAGGCTTGCTGCAGGCAAACGACCTGACCGCCGTCATGAACCGCCGTCCGCTTTCGATTGATTCTATGTAGAGAACAATTGCGCGCGTCTCGGTATCCATGCCGAGGTAGTCGATCATGTCGGAAAAACAGATATCGAAGCGGCTGCCAATAGCTCCGAAAAAGCTGATGCCGACCTGCTTGTGAACCGCGCGCTCCAGCAGTGCCACCGAGAACGTCGAGCTCTCCGAAACAAAGGCAATGTTCCCCTTCATCGGCATATGCGGGAAAAGGCTGGCATTCAGGCCGATGCTTGGACGGATGAAGCCGAGCGAATTCGGTCCGAGCACGCGGAACCCGTATTTGAGCGACCGCTCATGCACATACTGCTCAAACTGCTTCGGATTTTTGGTGCGGTAGTGAAAGTCGGGACAGAGAAGAACAACGCCTTTCACATGCTTTTCGCCGCAGGCATCCAGCTGCGGAATGATATGCGCACATGTGGTCGAAAAGATGGCGAGGTCTATGTCATGAGGAATGTCCGCTACGCTCGCAAATGCCTCTACGCCGTGAACAGCCTCGACATGCGGATTGATAGGATAGGCAGCTCCCTTGAATCCGGCTCCGACCAGATTGCGGAAGACCGTACCCCCGAGCGAGCCCGGTTCATCGTTGGCGCCAAAGACAGCGATACGTTTCGGGCGAAAGACAGCATCAAGATTCCGGATCGACATAAAACCTCCTTCAGTAATAAAACACCAAAATGAAAAAAGCCCAAAAGCGCATATGGTTCAGATGAGGCTGCCGCAGAGGCACCTCCTCTGTTAAAGCAGTGCTTTCTATCTTCCCGCTCGCCTTATATTGTCACTCATGGGTGTCAGCAGCGCGTCCAATGCTGACAATGCGGTCTTCATCATCAATATCCATAAGTTTGACGCCCTGGGTGTTTCTGCTGAGCACCGAAATGCTTGACGCTTTGGTCCTGATGAGCTTGCCGCCGTTGGTGATTATGACGACTTCGTCTTCATCTCTCACCTGCAGATGATCGACCGCCTGTCCGTTTCGCTTGCTCGTTTTAATCGAGATAACGCCTTTTGCCCCGCGCTTGTGGACCGGATACTCCTCGACCTTCGAGCGCTTGCCGTACCCGCGTTCAGTAACAGTAAGCAGGCAGGTGCGATCTTCGGCCACATTGGCAGAGACAACCAAATCTCCCTTTGTCAGGCGAATACCGATAACCCCGCGCGCAGAGCGGCCGACAGAACGGACGTCATCTTCCGGGAACCGGGCGGCAAGGCCTCTGGCCGTGCCGATGATGACATCGTTTTTGCCGGTGGTCCGCTTGACCGCAATCAGTTCATCTCCCTCATCGAGATTCACCGCGATGATGCCCTTGGAGCGGGGGTTTCCGTAATTTTTAAGCTCGGTCTTTTTGACGATGCCGTGGCGCGTGAACATCACGAGATAGCCTTCGATAAAGTCCTTGACGTTCAGCGCGGTCGAAATCCGCTCGCCCTCGGCAAGCGGCAACAAATTTACCATTGCCTTGCCCTTTGCCGTGCGTCCGGCTTCCGGAATTTCATAGATCTTCTTCCAGTAGAGGCGCCCGAAGTTGCTGAAGAAGAGCATATAGTCGTGGTTTGAGCAGATGAAAAGCTGTTCAACCCAGTCTTCTTCCTTCGTCTCCATGCCGGTCAGCCCCTTGCCGCCACGGTGCTGGCTGCGATAGGTCGAGAGTGGATTGCGCTTGATATAGCCGGTATGCGAGATGGTGATGACCATGTCCTCGCTGGTGACGAGGTCTTCCATCTTCAGTTCGGTTGTATCATGGATGATTTCGGTCTTGCGCGCATCGGCATACTTCGCCTTCACTTCAAGCAGCTCGTCCCTGATGATCTGGTTGACGAGCGCCTCACTGGCGAGAATAGCCTTCAGTCGTTCAATATCTTTCAACGTTTCGTTATAGTCGCTCACAATCTTGTCGCGCTCAAGGCCGGTAAGGCGCTGCAGCCTCATGTCGAGAATCGCCTGCGCCTGAATCAGCGAGAGCGGATAATGGGTGATGAGGCCGAGCTTTGCCTCTTCGCCGTTTTTTGATTTCCGGATAAGCGCGATAACCTCGTCAAGGTGGTCAAGCGCAATCTTGAGGCCTTCCAGCATGTGCGCCCTCTCTTCAGCCTTGCGCAGGTCGAATCGAGTTCTGCGGACGATGACGTCGCGCCGGTGCTGGAGGAAGTACCAGAGCATCTTCTTCAGGTTCAGGATGTGCGGCTGGCCGCCGACCAGCGCAAGCATGTTAATGCCGAAGGTTGTCTCCATCTGCGTATGCTTGTAAAGGTTGTTCAGGATGATCTGGGGAACCTCTGCGCGCTTCAGTTCAAGCACGATGCGGATGCCGTCGCGGTCCGACTCGTCCCGAAGGTCGGAGATGCCCTCAAGCTTCTTTTCCCTGACCAGTTCGGCAATTTTCTCGATAAGCCGGGACTTGTTCACCTGATACGGGACTTCATTTACGATAATGCTGTCGCCGCCGCGCGGTTCACGCTCGATGCGGGCCTTTGCACGGACCTTGATCAATCCCTTGCCGGTCCGGTACGCATCCAGAATGCCGCTGACGCCATGAATGCTGGCGCCGGTCGGAAAGTCTGGCCCTTTGACAACTGTGCAGAGGTCGTCGATCTCAACATCAGGGTTTTCCAGCAGTATGATCAGTCCGTCAACGATTTCACCCAGATTGTGCGGCGGGATGTTGGTCGCCATGCCGACCGCGATGCCGGAAGAGCCGTTGATCAGCAGATTCGGAATACGGGTCGGCAGGACCGTCGGCTCTTCGGTCGTCTCGTCGAAGTTCTGCGTAAAGTTGACCGTCTCCTTGTCGATGTCGGCGAGCAGCTCCTCGGCAACCTTTGCAAGACGTGCTTCGGTGTAACGATACGCTGCCGCAGGATCGCCGTCGATCGAGCCGAAGTTCCCCTGCCCGTCGACAAGCGGATACCGCATGTTGAAGTCCTGCGCAAGGCGGACCATGGCATCATAGACGGCGGAGTCGCCGTGCGGGTGGTATTTCTTGAGCACTTCGCCGACCACACCGGCGCTTTTGGAGTACTTTTTGTTGGGAAGCAGTCCTTCGCGGAACATAGCATACAAAATCCTGCGCTGAACCGGCTTCAGTCCGTCGCGTACCTCAGGGAGCGCACGACCGATAATTACGCTCATTGCGTAATCAAGATAACTCACCTGCATTTCTTCTTCTATGCTGATTGTAGCCTTGGGAAGTTCAGCCGTGGACATTAAATCTCTACCTCTCTTCTCTGAGAAATCGGGATATTTTAACATATTTACCGCTTGAAACGTCAGAAGAAAAATGATTAAAACAAATTGAATTACAAGCTTTTTTAGCCCGCTGTTCAGACGACTCCGGCAGGCAGGCCGTTCTTTCTGCTGCCAGCCGAAAAAACCTGCGCAAAAATACCCGGCACCGTATAATTTTACTGGTTGACGATCAGGATCTCGTACTGGATGTCTGCAAGGACATGCTGAGCATGCCCGGCTCTACGGTGCTGACCGCAAACAGCGGCCATGAGGCTGTCGCTGTTTGTGAACAGAACAAGGACCGTATGGCTTTGGTTGTACTGGACTACGTCCTGCCGGGGATGACCGGTGCCGAGATTTTTGATCGCATCCGGACTATTCGTATCGACGCCCGCGTGCTTGTCGCCGGCGGCTACGGCAATAACGGCAAAGCAGGGGAACTCCTGCATCGCGGGGGCTGCGGGTACATTCAGAAGCCGTACACTATTCTTGAGATCTCCCGGAAGATTCGCGACGTGCTTGCCCCCACAACAAAGGGTTCCGAGCCTGCAATAGTAAGCTCCTTGCCCCCCGCTTGCCCCTTACTCGTGCTCTCCGCCGCTGCTCCGGAAGATCCGTTCAACCGGCTCTATCAGCCGCATATGGATGAAAACGGCCTCGCCCTGAACGCGATACGAGATTTCCAGAACATCATCCGTCCCGAATGAAGGTCGCTCATACAGGGGCCGCACTTCGTAGCCGATAATCGCCCCCGACGGACCGGTGATTCTGCTGAGCTGCGGCTTCCGGTACTCCGGCGTAACGGCAAGGAATTCCTGCGCCCGCCTGAGCGCGTCCTGCCCCGAAAGCCCCCGGATAATCTTATACTCAAATTCCGGCGCATAGGGTTCAAACCGGAACCCGTCGTTCTCTCTGTCGAGAACAGCAATGCGCTGAATGCCGTTTCCCAGCCCGCTGTCAAACAGCACGACTGAAAACAGCCCGGAAACTTCCTTTGCCTCTGCAAGCTCCAATTGCGGTGAAAGCGCTTCAGCGACCGGGATAGTCGCTGTCCAGAGAACCAGAGCAGTATAAAAGATTATTCGCACCAGAGTTGTGTGCCGTGACATTGCGCCCTCCTTACAAAGAAGCTGGCTGTACGGATCTGAACAGGTCTTTTTCGCACTGATGTGCTGGAACATCTCAATTAAATAATAGCAGATTGCTGCGCAACAGGAACGAACTCTTAATGAAGACGGGTATGAAAAGGGGTGATGGGGTGGATGACGGGGATCGAACCCGCAACGACTGGAGCCACAGTCCAGTGCTCTGCCATTGAGCTACACCCACCGGCTTTATTGGCGCGCCTGAAGGGATTCGAACCCCTGGCCCACTGCTTAGAAGGCAGTTGCTCTATCCAACTGAGCTACAGGCGCAACAAATACAAAGAACGACAAAAAATGAAGAAATCGGGGCGAGAGGATTCGAACCTCCGACCCCCTGCGCCCAAGGCAGGTGCGCTAGCCAAGCTGCGCTACGCCCCGTGAACTGAAATATTACTAAATAATTCCGCTTGCTGTCAATTTTCGCTGATTTTTCAGAAACAAGAAGTGTAAAAAAGACTGAACTGTTTGCCGGAAAAGAGTACAGAAAAATCTGGCGTCACCAGCGTTTTGGTTGCAGCTCATAAAGAACAATCATTCCGTGCTTAGGCGTGTATTTCTTCAGCGCCGCATGATGCATGACGATCATTTTGCAAGTCCATTCTTCTCTCTGGTCAGTTTCTGGTTACGATTATCAGAGTTCGCACAATGTCTGTGCCGGGAAGCATGAGAGAAAGGGTTTTTACCTGAAAGCCATCGGGAACCTGCAGCAGCTCTTCCTTTGCTTTTTCCCCTTTGCTCAGGATAAAGACTCCCCTTGCAGCAAGCAGGTGACCTGCCTTTCTTATCAGTTCGGCTACCGAAAATGTCGCACGGGTCAGAACAGCATCAAACCGCAGTTCGCCGACCTCTTCCGCCGCCGCCTCAATGACGTCGACATTCTGCAGAGCGAGACGTTTTGAGAGATTGCGGAGAAATGCGCACCGCTTGCGCGACGGCTCTATAAGAGTGACCGGAAGGTCAAGACGGACAAGCGCCATCGGCAGGCCCGGAAAGCCTGCGCCGCTGCCGACATCGCACAGATTTCTTGCTGTCTCAGGAAGCGCCTTCAGATACAGCAGCGAGTCGAGGAAATGCTTGGCGACGATTTCTTTATCGTCAGTTATCGCCGTAAGATTATATGCCTTGTTCCACCTCTTCAGCTCCGACAGATAAAACAGCAACGCATCAACGATCTTCTCGTCAGCAGCAATGCCGAGCTCGCTGAGCCCGCCCGTCAGGAGGTCTTTGACTGCCGCCACTGCTTTTCTGCCGCAATGAGAAGGATAGAGACCGCTGCAGGGGTTACGCCCGGAATTCTGCCGGCCTGCCCGATAGTGCGCGGCTGCACTTCCCGCAGCTTCTGCACAACTTCGCGCGAGAGGCCCGGCAGTCCGCTAAAGTCAAATCCGTCCGGTATGCGTTTTTCTTCATACCGCGCGAGGCGATCGGCAAGCTCGACCTGTCGCTTGATGTATCCGTCATACTTGACCTGGATTTCGACAAGCGACTGAACATCGCCGGGGATTTCTTCCGGGGCGGGCGCAAACTCCATGATAAGGTCGTACCCGACCTGCGGTCGCTTCAGCAGCTTTTCGAGCACACAATCTTCCGGCATCGGGGTTGTCCCAAGCTCTGCCAGACGCTTATTCAGAGCATCTCCCGGCTTGATGCGTTCGTTCGCCAGCCGCGTTCGTTCGCGCTCCAGGCGGCTCCTTCGGAGGCAGAATGCTTCGAATGCTTCGCCTGACAGAAGTCCGATGTCATGGCCTTTGTCCATAAGACGGAAGTCCGCATTGTCATGCCTGAGCAGCAGCCGATACTCGGCACGCGAGGTGAACATGCGATACGGCTCATTGGTGCCTTTAGTCACAAGATCGTCAATCAGCACGCCGATATATGCCTCGTCGCGCCGCAAAATTAGAGGCTCTTTTCCCCGCAAGTGAAGGGCGGCGTTGATGCCGGCCATCAGCCCCTGCGCGCCCGCCTCCTCATAGCCTGAGGTTCCGTTAATCTGCCCGGCAAAGTAGAGCCCTGCTATTGCTTTCGCCTCGAGGCTGTGGCGGATCTGGGTGGGCGGCACATAATCGTATTCAATGGCATACGCAGGTCTCATCAGTTCAGCATGTTCCAGTCCTTCGATGCTCCGGACTAGAGCTATCTGGACGTCGTACGGCAGGCTTGTCGAGATGCCGTTTGCGTAATATTCGCTCGTCTGGAGACCTTCCGGCTCGAGGAATATCTGGTGGCGGTCCTTTTCTGCAAAGCGGACGACCTTGTCTTCGATGGAGGGGCAATAGCGCGGGCCGACGCCGCTGATCCTGCCGCCGTAGAGCGGTGAGCGGTCGAGGCTGCCGCGGATGATATCGTGTGTCTTCTGGTTGGTGTATGTGATATAGCAGGGGAGCTGCGGATTGGTGATGCGTCCGGTGCTGTATGAAAACGGCACCGGAGGGTCATCGCCGTATTGCGGCGCAAGGAGATCGAAATCAATGCTCTTTGCATCAATACGCGGCGGGGTGCCGGTCTTGAGCCTGCCGAGCTGAAAGCCGAGGTCGCGAAGGCTGTCGGAGAGCGTGATGGAAGGGAACTCTCCTGCGCGGCCCGCCGGAAAGCTCTCCATGCCGATGTGCATGAGTCCCTTCAAAAACGTGCCGGTCGTTACGATAACCGCCCGCGCTCCATACAGCACGCCGAGCGATGTAACAATGCCGTGCACGCGGCCGTCTTTTGCCTCAATGCGTTCGACCATCGCCTGCTTGATATGCAAGCGCGGCTGCTCTTCAAGCACCTGCTTCATGAAGGCGCGATAGAGCGACCGGTCTGCCTGCGCGCGCAGGGACCAGACTGCAGGTCCTTTTGAGAGGTTCAGCATGCGGAACTGTATGCCGGAGCGGTCGGTTATCTTTGCCATTTCGCCGCCAAGCGCATCTATCTCTCGCACAAGATGTCCCTTGGCGAGTCCGCCGATGGCAGGATTACAGGAAAGCTGAGCGGTGGTATCGAGATTAATGGTAAAAAGGCAGGTCTCAAACCCCATGCGCGATGCCGCCAGGGCAGCCTCGCAACCGGCATGGCCGGCTCCAATTACAATAATATCAAAGTCTTGCTCTTTAAACATGAATTGATTATTATAGCACTAATGGTACAGCCGGTTTTTCAGCACACCATTGCGCTTCTCCGTGCTTTTGTCGAAAGCGAAAACGTGCCGATTCAGAGAATCTCAGAGCTGATCCGGTACGATCCCGGTCTCTATTTCTCCACCCTCTCTGCGCTCAACCTTTCCGGAAGAAGCGGGGAGGTCACCACACTTACGCAGGCCATTTCCATGATCGGAACCGACGTGCTTGAGCGCACAATCCTCTCGCACGACCACTACCTCGACCAGAAAAACTTGCTGCTCTGGGTCTATACGGTGCTCTCCGGAGAGATCGCGGCACACATCAACGACCTCGCACATATCGGCGATGAAGAAGAAGCGTATTTCTCAAGCTCCCTGCCGGTGCTCGGCATGCTGATGATGCTCGGCAGGGATCCGCGGTATCAGAAGATCCTCAACTTTCTGCTGCGCATTCCGATGGAGGATCGCGTTTACATCGAGCAGCGCATCTTCGGAACCGACCATCTTGACCAGTTGAAAATGCAGGTCGTCGCGCCCAAACTCTATCGCGATGTTGTGACCCTCATGGGCGTCATGTTCGGTCCGGAAGGACGTCGCGAGCGCTTCGACCAGGCAGGCAGGCTGTCAATCGGATACAAAACGTTACAGTTCTTCCAGTTGCGGGATATTGCCGAAGCCGGCGCTCAGTCGCTGCTGTTTCCTCTCGTTGTAGAGGCGCGCGAGCGCTTTCAGGAGCTGAGCAAGCGCCATTTCAAGATTTCCGAGAGCGAAGGCGAAGAACTGCTTGCCGACGCGGTCGCCAAGGTTGAAGCGCTCTGCACCGAATTCAAAGTCGATGATGTGGCGCTGAATTATCTTGCCGAAGCGGAGTCGTACCAGTATCCTGCATATCTGTTCGCAACAAACAACAAGGCGTTTGACGCAGAGCTTCAGGCCGCGTATGCGGCAAACGCCGCAGACCGCTGCATTCTCCTGTACGGCGAGCCGAACGTCGGGAAGCGCCTTCTTGCCGCAGCGCTGAATGAGCACCCCGACAATCCACGAAAAGACCGGCCTTTTCTCTCGCTCCATTGCGGCTCCGTGGACGCCGATACGCTCGAGCTTGAACTCTTTGGCGCAAAGGGCGGCTTCATGGGGCTCGACAAGCAGAAAGGCTTGCTGGCACTTGCCAATGAAGGCACCCTCCTGCTCAAGGATGTTGACCGCGTGCCGGTCGCGATTCAGGAAAAGCTGGCCGAAACGCTCAGGCAGCGTTCTTTTTTCCCTATCGGATCAACAACTTCTATTGCTTTTGATGTAAAACTGCTTCTTTCAACCCGCTCCAATATTCTTGCGGAAGCGGCGGCGGGCAATTTTTCATCCGCACTGGCACTGCAGCTCGCTCCGCATCCGATCCGCATTCCTCCGCTCAGGGAAAGACGGGAAGACATTCCGTTCATTGCGGAGGGCATCATCGACAAATACGACCTCCGCTTGCACGACGAAGCGATGCTCCTCGGTCTGTATGAGTATTTCGAACAGGAGGAATTTCCGGAAAACCTGCGGGACTTAAAACGGCTGCTCTTTTTTCTCGGCGCGAAAAGCCGCGCGTACGCGTAGATATTCGACCAACCCCCACAATCCTGCAGCAACAACCGACAGAAACCAGAGCAGCGAGAGCGCCATCGCTTTGTCTGAAGCGATCCCGATCGCCCCAAAAAAGAAGACGAACGCGCCTTCGCGAACGCCGAGTCCAGAAATAGAAACGGGAAGGAGGGCAAGCAGAATAATGAGCGGAAGAAATACCGCAATCTGCAGGAGCGTGATCCCCAAGCCCAGTCCCTGCGCAAGCCAGAACACCGCAATAAAGCCGAGCAGCTGAATGCCAAGCGAATAGACGAAGGTTTTTGCGAGGAGCGCCCGGTCCGAACGATAGAGATGGAAATAGTCGGACAGCGTTGCGAGGAAACGAACCTTTCCGGGCAGGCGGAGAAACATCAGCGACAGGGAAACCGCCAGAAAGCCGGCAAGCACGGCAGGAAACGCCCAGCCAATCGCGAGTGATGCCAGATACTCCCGTCCGAACGGATACGCGAACAGCCCGAGTGCGAGCAGGCCGGCGAGCCCAATATAACGATCCATGAAAACGGATGCAAAGGCGACACTATACGGCGCGTTGCCGTGCTGAAGGGCGTCGCCGACCCGGTTGCCCTTCGGCGGGGAGTCCGCGCTTCTGAGATCAGCGGCAAGATAGTATGCCTTCACCGCATCGCCGCCGACCAGACCCGGAAGGCAGGTATTAAAGAACGATCCGACCATATAGAGGCTGAACAGCCGCCTCAGTCCGACTGTCTGGGGGATGAGCATTTGCCAGCGCAGGCATGAGAGAACAACCGCGGCCAGATAACATGCGACCGCCCCGGCGAAAGCGACAGGGGGCACCTGTCTGAGCGTATCAAGCAGGGCTTCACCGCTTGTCCGGCTGAGCAGAAGCGCCATCAAAAAGGCGCTGACGCACAGCTTGACGGCAACCAGCAGGATTTTTTTGAAGACGCTATGCACCCGGGCC
Organism: Nitrospirota bacterium; assembly: GCA_009773415.1. Classification (GTDB taxonomy): domain Bacteria; phylum Nitrospirota; class Thermodesulfovibrionia; order Thermodesulfovibrionales; family Dissulfurispiraceae; genus JAAYUK01. The sequence goes on from WSNO01000004.1 coordinate 82,485, forward strand.
GAGGATTTTCTTGAGGGTATAGATAGGCTTCTTCTGGCTTTCGTGATAGACGCGGACTATCATCTCACCGAGGAGGCCGAGGCCAATGAACTGCACGCCCACGATGATGAGCAGGCCGCCGAGCATGAGGAGCGGACGACCGCCGATTGATACTCCGAAAAACAGCTTCTCAATCGCCAGATATGCGCAGATAACTGTCCCGAGAACGCCCAACAACACCCCGATAGGGCCAAAAAACTGTATCGGCTTGGTCGAGAAGCTCTGGAGAAATTTGACCGTAATAAGATCGAGCAGCACTTTGACGGTGCGGCCGATGCCGTACTTTGACTTCCCGTGGAGGCGCGGGTGGTGGACCGTCTCGATTTCCTTGATTCTGACGCCATACCAGCTTGCAACAGCAGGAATGAACCGGTGCATCTCGCCATATAAACGCAAGTTCTTCACCACATCACGCCGATACGCCTTCAGCGAACAGCCGTAATCATGGAGCCGCACACCGGTAACGCGGCTGATCAGCCAGTTCGCAATCTTCGAGGGAAGTTTGCGCGAAAGAAAGGCATCCTGGCGATTCTTTCGCCAGCCGCTGACGAGATCGACGTCTTGTATTGCCTCAACCATCTTGCCGATATCGTCCGGATCGTTCTGCAGGTCGCCGTCCATGGTAATGACCACATCGCCCCGCGCAAAGTCAAAGCCGGCGGCAAATGCAGCGGTCTGCCCGAAATTGCGGCGCAGACTCAGGACGACAACTGTGCAATCTTTCTTCTGGATATCTTCGAGCAGGGGCAGTGTTTGATCCGTGCTGCCATCATCAACGAAAATAATCTCGTATTGCATGCCGAGTTTTACGAGGGACGCATGAAGGCGCTCGTAAAGAATGATCACATTGTCTTCTTCATTCAACAGCGGGATGACAACCGTTACCGTCATGCATCTCCTCGTGCTTATTAATAAGTTTTCGGCGGTTCCTGCGCAAGGCCCCGGAAGCCGTAACAGAGAAAGACCCCGTATTCCCGGAGTGTCCGTTTTCTATCATATACCGTAATGACTTTTTTCTCAACGCGATGAAATGCTTTCAGAACCTGCTCCGGCGGCTCTCCTGCCCCTATGCGGACATATATGCCGTTTACCGCGCCGGACGCTTTCGCCTGCTCTGCCGCCTCATTCATGCCGGGCCAGAGGTCATACTGGTTCATGCGCCGGCCGTTGTTGATGCAGTATGTGACCGGCTGTCCAGGCAGATAAAAAGCCAGCTCGCCGGCAACCTGATAGCTGTCGGAGAAAATGAGTACGCTGCCCTGCGAAGCGAGTTCTGCATGGAGCCGTCCGACCTCGACGCCCATCTGTTTCCAGCCGCGCAGTCTCTGTGAGGGATCCATCTTCACCGGCAGCCACGTGGTTGCCGGAACGATATGGGCGAATGTCGTAACAACAAGGGCGAGCAGCGCGCCCGTTACAAAAATGCGCCGCTTCCTGAGGCTTATTTCATCCGCCCGGCCGAGCCAGAACCAGAAACTGCTGCAGACCGCAACCAGCGCTGTGACATATCCGGTCATGGCCCAGTTCGGCTGGACCTTGCCCTGCACGCTTTTCAGCACGAAAAAAACAATGATCGGTACGGCAAACCAGAAAAGAAACTGGTGGCGGGAATCTGCCACAAGCCTGTGTCTGTTGAAAAGGGCCGGCACCATGAGGACGAAGAGCATCGGCGTCACAATGCCCGCCTGCGAACCGAGAAACTCGCCAAAGGTTTTCAGAGACACCTGCAGGCCTGCCGCTACATGCGCCTGCCCGGCCGTATGGCGCAACGTTACCCAGTCATTCTGCATATTCCACAGGATTACCGGGCTGAAGACGATCAGGCCTGCCAGCAGAGCCATATACGGGTAGGGCGTAAGCAGCAGTGTGCGTTTCTTCGTAAAGACCAGAAAGAGAAAGCCGCTCGCAATGAAAAAAGCCATCGTATACTTAGTCAGAAGACCTAGGCCGACAACGATGCCGACAAGAAGCCATGAGACAAGAGGCTTCGAACCGGTCGGCTTCTCCACCGCCCGCCAGAAACAGGCAAGCGCGAGAATCCAGAGAAAGAGGAACGGCGAATCGATTGTCAAAAGAACGCCGAAGGGCGCGAACATCGGAAGCATCTGCAACAAAAGAGCCGAGCCGAGCGCTATGTCGCGTGCGTGCACTGCAGCGTGCCCCTCGTGCGCGTCGCGAGGCGAATACATCCTGCAGACCAAATCATATAGCACGATGCTGCTGAGCACGGAGAAGAGCGGCGCAAAGCAGCGGACTCCCCACGCAGTATCGCCGAAAAGCCACGTTCCAGCGGCTATCAGATATGCAATAACCGGGCCCTTTGAGTAATAGCTAAGGTCGAGCCGCCGCGCCCATTCCCAATAGTGCGCCTCGTCAGGGCTCAGGTCGAGCGGACCGTTCAGGATATAAAAGATGCGAATAAGCGTAAGTGAGACGAGCGCGCTGCCGAGCACAGTTGCATGCGGATGAGTCCGATACCACCGACGGCATTCCCCGTAAGCTAAAAATAGCGCATACCCGATGCCGGACCCGAAAAGTGCTCCTGCAATGACATCAGATGGATAGTGAACGCCGACATATGGCCGCGAAAAAGCAATAACCGCAGCTATCGCGAGCGGATACCATCGAACCGGGCCGCTGATGAAATCTCTCGTAAAGAAAAAAAGGGCAACGGCGGCGGAAAATCCATTGACGGCATGATTGGACGGCATCGACGCGGATTTGGTGCAGCCGACCAGCAGATGGACCCCTTCAAGCACATTGCAGGGGCGCTCCCGCGCTATCAGCTTTTTGATTTCGGCACCAAGCCAGTCGCCGAGCAGCACCGCTGCAACGGCAACGGCAAATGCCGTTAGCGCCAGGGGAAGTTTTTTTCGATCGTCGCTGAACGCTTTCAGCAGAACATAGACGGCATAGGGTGCAAAAAAAAGATATCCGCGCGTCGTGATGAAGGGCACAATCGCGTCGAATAAAGAGTTCGAAATACCCTGATTGATAAAAAAGAAAATCGCTGTATCTATGGCGTGCAAATTCATAATCAGCTTTTATTATACCTGTATCAGCGCAAATGCTGAGGCGGAAGTCGGCAGCGCGACTTGCGCACAAACATCCCTTCACGATACATTAATAAGCATGTGGTTTCCGGTTCTGCTTTCTTTTTTCCTCGCAGTCATATTCCCGGCCATCGGCAAAGCAGCTGTCATTGGCGGTGAGCTCGAATACTCCGTCGAAAAAGGTGACACGATTGATCGCATTGCAGCAAAGCTCGGGGTTCCCGCAGCGCGCATTTTGAATGCGAACGGACTTGATCCGAAAAAACATCTTTCCGTCGGCCAGAAATTAAAGGTGTTCGACCGCAAGATTGTTCCGTTTACAATGGACGAAGGCATCGTAATCAACATCCCGGAGCGCCGCCTTTATTTTTTTAGGGAGAATCGTCTTGCTGAGACATTCCCCGTAGCTCTTGGCCTGTCAAGAAAAACAAACGGATTTGATTGGCGCACACCGACCGGTAAGTTTGTCATTACTGCCAAGGAGAAGGATCCAACGTGGTATGTTCCGCCTTCAATCCAGGAAAAAATGGCAAGGGAAGGCAAGGAAGTGCTCGTGACCGTTCCGCCGGGGTCCGATAATCCTCTTGGTAGATATGCGTTAAAAACCTCGCTTCCCGGCATACTGCTTCACGAAACCAACAAGCCGTCATCTATCAGCCGTTTTGAAAGCCACGGCTGTATCCGGGTGCATCCGGTTCATATGGAGAAACTTTTCCCTAGGGTTCAGAGAAATACTCCCGGTGAAATCATCTATATGCCGGTAAAAATTTTTCTTGCCGACAATAACCGGGTTTTTGTCGAAATTAACGCCGATGCTTACGGAAAAATGAAAAACATCCGCACCGAAACCGTCAAAAAGCTTCAGGAAGCCGGCGTTGCGGAACGGGTTGACTGGCAGAAAATTGAACGCCTGCTGAGAGAAAAAAGCGGGCTTGCCGAGGACGTGACTTTGTAAACAACATCTGAAACCACGAGCATAACAGAGCGTATCGCAAGCGGAGCCCTACCGCTCTCGGCAGGCGTCGAGGCCATGCATTGCGTTGCAAAGGAAGCCGCTCTTTGGGCAGCTGTGGGGTTTACCGCTCCGTCCGTCGCAGGCGGCTTCCCGCCGTTTCTCTTGCAGAACAGGCTACCTGGCTCTTCACGACAATTCCAGAGTCAAACAAATCGTTTGATAATTTCGTCCTTGTCGGCCTTGGTCAAATTGGCAGCTGTCTGCTTCACCAGTTTTGTGATAACGTCCTGCTCAAGAACATCAACAAGCTGCTTGAGGATTGACCTCTCGGCTGCAAGATGCCAGCTGTCAGCCTTCTCCTGCCGCAATGCTGCCGTTATGGCCTGCCCGAGCGCCTTGATCTGGCGTTTTTGCTCCTCATTTGCAAACTTATGAGGTTCGCCGTACCCCTTGGCAGACCAGCCGCCGCCGCTCTGCCCTCCGAACTTGCCGGGACCGTCTGTCACTTTATCCGACATCTTGCCATGGGCAGTCACAAGGTCGAAACTGTCGACCAGCTCGAGACGCGGGGTTGACTGTTCAGTTTTTAAGAGCCGGTACGCCTTGAAATGCCCGAGGTCAACAACAAAAACCATTGTCCGCATAATGCACCCCCCTAGAGAAGCATTTTACCTAAAGTATAGTGCTTTTTAACCGGAACGCATATCCTCTGTTAATCATAAACTGAGGGCGCGAATCGCACTGACTGAGTTATCAGAGGGGAGCCGGCATCAACGGATCTCCTCCAATGAGGGGAAAAGGTGCGGGCCGGCGTCAGCTGATGCGCTTCGCTTCAGCTTCGTTTAATTCAACACGCGCATGCGTCAGCTTCGCATATTTAGACTTGGTCTTTGTCACGTCTCCGGCAGCAATGGCTTTGACAAGGTCGCCCTCAAGCTCGGCAACCTCCAAGAGCTTGTAATAATCCAGCGACTCCATAAAATGAGCCATGACTATCTTGCCGGTCAGAATCGGGTGGTTGTTGGTTACATTGTAATTCTTGAACGCGATTCCGTGCTCAAGCTCCACCGCAAGCCCGGCACAGAAATCCTCAAGCGCGACATCAAGCCCTTTTTTCGGCATATGTCCGAAAATTATCTTTGCCTCCTCGGGCGAAACGTCTGCCTTCCTTTTCTTCGTCCAGTCTGAAATGCCCAGCTCCGCGCAGACGCGCTGCACTTCTGCTTTTGTTACATATTCCGGCAGCTTCATGAGGATCCTCCAAGTTTTTTATCATTATAGCACGCTACGCCCTTGGCGGCTCCATTAAACCGGTCTTCTCTCATTTGCCGAAAAGAGGATCTTTCCATTTTGCCTTGACAGGCGGGGATCGTGATAAAAAATACGGGTAAAAGGTGCTTATCGCACCGGAAGCTCTTCTGCCTCCTCCTCGCGGAGGGCCATAACTTCTGCGCAGAGACGCCGGGCGCGGGCATTCAGGCGATCTTGAACGGCCTTGACCAGAAAAGGATCATCCGGAATATTCTCAAAAAATGCGAGTGCAAGAATTTCGTCAACGTGCGTGCACTTCGACATGTCGAGCGCAGCGTTCAGAAAAGAGTAATAGTTTTCGAGTTCCTGTGCTGTTTCAGGCATAAGGTCATCCCCAAGTTCACTGCGCTGCAATTGCAGAAAACGCTTGGCAGCCTTCCGCAGAATGATATATCGCGGGTCGTCAGTCAGGTTGACGGTGCCGCCAAACCGCCTCAGAAACTCCGGAACTTTCTCTATCAGCAATTGAACGATATTTTCCCGTGAAAGAAATTCACTGCTCATTCATTCCCCCATATAGATACGCCGGCCCGGTCCGGCTCAGACGAAGCGGGCAAGACAGGGACAGACCTGGCCGTTTTCTTATATTTTACTCCCAACACGGCAAAGAAGCCAAGAAATTCATCATGAACATCCTTGCCTTGTCATTGTGTGCAGCATCTCTTGATGCATCACAAAAACTATGGATTTGCCTTGATGTATTCATTATGGTAGCCTCAAAGAAAAGAATAAGCACCATTACAAGGAGGTACTATGGCCGCTGTTGTTCTCGAACTGACGAGCACTTCTTTTTCAGCCGAAGTCACAGATGCAAAAGGTGCGATATTGGTCTATTTCTGGGCTCCGTGGTGCGGCCATTGCAAAGCATTTGCTCCCGTCTACGAGGACCTGGCAGCAGATTTGGCTGCTCATGTTCGGGCTGCGAAGCTGAACAGCGATGAGCACACGCCGACCGCGGTTCAGTGCAATGTGACGGGGACGCCCACAATCGTCATCTACAAAGACGGAAAGGAAGTTGATCGCATCGTCGGCGGGATGCCGAAAGAGACTCTAAAACAACGAATCCTCAGCAAGATTGCCTGAAAGAGGCTTTCACGCGATGAACATCCTGGTCGTCGGGCTTGGAGCCCTTGGAATCGCCTTTGCAACGCTGCTGAAGAAATCCGGGCACCAGATCTGTGGCCTCACCAAAGCAAAGTACCTTTCGTCCTTTGCCGATAAAAAGGTCCGGCTTTCGGGCACCTGGGGTGAGCACGGAGCCGTGCTCGATGGCGTGTATTCAGATATTCAGCCATTGATGCACAGCAAGCCTGACCTGATAATCCTGACGGTCAAATCATTTGACATGGAAGATGCGGCAAAAGAGATAGCCCCTTTGGTGGGTGAAAAGACGCTCGTCATGGCGGCACAGAACGGCTACGGCAACTATGAAACGGTTGCCAGCGTGGTCGGCAAAGAGCAAACCCTGCTGGCACGCATCATTTTCGGCGCAAAGGTTGTCAGCCCCGGCTGCTCAGAAGTTTCCGGCATTGCGGACGCCGTTCGCCTGGGGCAGCCGGACGGTGCTGTGCCGGAAGGCGTTTGTAAAAAGATCGCCGAGGCAGTTAATGCGGCAGGGATTCCGGCAGCCCACGCGCCTGACGTCTAACGGCAATCCTTCCTCTGGGACAAATCCTCTATACTTGCGATCTCAACCCTCTTGGCACCCTGCTGGAGTGCAACTACGGCAGCCTTGCCGATGACGACGGCGTCCGGCAGGTCATGGATGCGATTATTCAGGAATTTTTCGATGTTGCCAAAGCTCATGACATTGCCCTGCGCTGGAGAAGCGCCGATGATTACCTCCATTATTTCTACGCACAACCCATCCCGCCGACGCGGCAGCACTTCCCCTCAACGTATCATGACCTGAAGGCAGGAAAGAACCGCGAAATTGATGCCCTGACCGGCACCATCGTCCGACTTGGCAAAGAGAAGGGCATGCTCGCCCCGGTGAACGAAACCGTCACGAACCTCATCAAGGCAAATGAGCGGTTTTTATTGAAGAACAAGGCTTCCTGACGAATTGTTCCACGTGGAACATAGAAAAACCGCGCACACCTTAAGCTCAGCGAAGCCAACTTCCGGCTTGTTTCATGCGGTCAGATCTGCCGGGGAGCAAAAGCACGCCGCTGACGCTGTCTGCTGATCATCCGCAAAAATGATCCCGACGCGGTGCTTTTGTCCTGCTCCGCCTTCGACTGTTGCTTGGAGCCGTACATCTCAAAAGTTGCCAAATAGGACTTTTCTCAGTTGCCTGAACACTTTTTTATTGACATCAATCCCCGATTAAAATAGTATTTAAAACACGTTGCGCCATTAAAAATCTGTCATTAGGAAAGGATGAACATGAAACAGATTTCGCCCGCGCTCTTTCTCATCGCCTGCATGCTCTTTCTCGCAGTCCAGCCGGGTCTTTCGCACGCCGATGGGCTGCGCTCCCACGCCCAGTTTCATCAACCGTTTCAGCTGTTGCCGAAGGTGGCGGACGACGATCCCTATTCACTGTATTTCCCGTTTGAAGTGACCCGTGCGGGAAGAATTCGGGTGTACATCGAGCAGACCGGTCTTGTTCCGGGCACGGGAGCCCCTGGTCGCGTTATACTGGTGGACGCGCGCATGTTCGACGGGCTGGATTTGGCAACCTGGAAAAAATGGATCTTAAAAATCAACAAGTATAACCCCGCCGAGTGGGTTGCGGGCGATGAAATCCGCGGCGCCGTCAAATATATTCGGAATACTCTAAACGACATCCTGGGTAAAGAGGATAAGCCGCCGAAGTGGCTTCATGGTCGGCAAGACCTTTCCAAAACCATCCCGCTGGTATATGACGTGGACGATGATGAGCTGCGGAAAACCGGTGGACGCTACCTTGTGTGGCTGCGGAACCCTTCCGCGCGGCAATACAACGGAAACGTGATAATAACATATCCCGGTGATGACTGGAATGTGGCCCCGGAGCTCGAAAAGACGTATCCGCACAAGCCGGATTTGGCTGTTGATAACATAAGGCTGGATGGAAACAACCAGGTTGTGGTTACTCTGGCCAATCACGGGTGGGGGCTTCATAAGGTTCGCTGGAACCAGCAGGGGGACCGGGCGATATATCTGCAGCTGCAGCTCGATGGTAATAAATGGGGAGGAGCAACCCTTGCGGAGATGGACCCGCAAAAACAGCTGTCATCGGGGAAAAGCAGCATAACGTATAACACCGGTCTTGTCCTGACGCAGCCTGCGCGGGTCACCGCTGTTATAGACTCCAACCTTGTCGTGGCGGAAGACAACGACAGGAACAACAGACGCACCGAATCCCTTGAGCTCAATGACGGGCGGCGGCACAAACGGCAACCGGAAGGGCAGCCGTCTTCCACAGGAGGGGTCGGACAGGTCCCTGCGGAACTGCCCGACCTCGCCGTGACCGATATTTTTGCCGATACGCGGAAACGCGTTGCAATCCGTGTGGCCAATAATGGCGGCAGCCTGCCCGAAGGCGCCTGGACCGGCGAGCCGAACATCCAGCTGCGCCTGTTGATGAACGGTCGATCGTGGGCGTATGTTCCGCTCAATATGCTCGATCCGCGCCGAGATCTCCGCCAAAAAGGCTCAAGCGTCGTTTACACAACCGACCTTGTGGTCAGGAATCAGGTCGAGATCACCGCGATCATAGACGAAATGGGCCAGCTTCAGGAGAGCAATGAAAACAATAATACACTTATTCGTTCCCTGGCGCCCTGATAGTGCCCGTTGCTCAGCATGATTTGACAATCTGCCGACCCCGCGCCGTGCGGCGCAGTCGGCAGATTGTACAGTTCAGGATCCTGCTCTTTCGTGCTTGCTGAAGGGGCGGTCTGCGAAGCGGCGCTACATCACTTTCCACTGTTGCGGGAAAAAGAGCTTTTCATAGGTCATCAGGGCAAACGGGTCCGTCATGCCGGCGATGAAATCACAGACGAGGCGATGCTTTTCGCTGTCGCGCGGAATTGGGACATCCTTGAACGCCCCTTCCGGGTGTTCACTGTAAAAGGCATACAGTGAACGAAGTATTCCTTTTGCCTTGTCGAGTTCAGCGCGGACAACCGGATTTTCATACACCGAGCGAAACATGAGCTCGCGCAGCGCGTATACGGCCCTGCCGACCTCTTCGCTCAGCACGACCGCCGACAGGTTGCGGGCGAGGGAAGCTGCCACCACATCGCGCACCATGGAATCTATGCGCTTTGCATACGCTTCGCCAATCACCCGTGTTATCTCGCCCGGCACATCGGCACGCTTTACCACCCCGGCACGAACCGCATCGTCAAGGTCGTGATTCAGATAGGCAACAATATCGGCGATGCGGACGATTTGGCCTTCGAGCGTCGCCGGGCGATCCTTTTCGGACTCCGGCATAATCATGCCCCTGCCCTTTGAGTGCTTGAGAATGCCGTCTCGCACTTCATGCGTAAGGTTCAATCCCCTGCCGTCCTTTTCGAGCACATCCACAACCCGCAGGCTTTGCTTGTAATGATCAAAGCCCCCGGGATGCAGTTCGTCAAGCACCTCTTCGCCGGCATGGCCGAACGGTGTATGGCCAAGATCATGCCCTAGTGCAATTGCTTCTGTCAGGTCCTCATTTAGACGCAATGCGCGGGCTATGGTTCTTGCAATCTGAGCAACTTCAAGGACATGGGTCAATCGGGTGCGGTAGTGGTCTCCCTTGGGCGCGAGAAAGACCTGAGTTTTCTGCTTCAGGCGACGAAAGGCTTTGCAGTGGATTATGCGGTCGCGGTCGCGCTGAAAGCAGGTTCTGATATCGTCCTCTTTTTCGGGGCGCGCCCTGCCGCGACTGCGGCTGCTGAGGCAGGCATTCGCATGCAGAAACTGCCGCTCGATATCCTCTGTCTGCTCACGAATGCTCATGCCGATTGTTGCCCGATGCTGCGTGATTGATGCTTCAACCCGGAATTGACATGAGGATTTGTAGTAATTCCGTCACTCCGCGCTTGTCCTGTAAAGGCTATCGGGAGTCTTTCCGCATGTCTCGTACCGGAAGGATTGCAAACAAGCCGGAATGACAAAAAAATCGGCAAAACAAAGAGTTGCGATGCTAACATGTGTTCTAATGACAATTGCGGAGTTAATAATCCGTTCATACAATCCCCGTCATCATTCTGAAATCGCAGCAGAGACCCCTGCCGCCAGCGGCGCAATGTCTTCATCAAGCACAGTCCGCGCATCAAGCACAACGGCATCATCCTTGATGCGGGCGATAATCGGCGGTTTCTGTTTCCGCAGCTTAGCCTCCAGCGCATTGACGGTCATGCCGGAAGGACGGACGGCGACCGCGAAGGTCTCCAGCAGTACTTCAGAAAGAGCGCCGCCGCCCGACTGCGAAGCATCCTGAACAATCCTGATGTCAGCGGCCCCTGCGGCGACGGCCTTCTTCATGCGCGCGGCAATCTTCTGCGCCCGCTTTTTGATCTCCTCAGGCTTCATGAAGAGCATGCGAAGCGTCGGAATCTCTTTTTTTGCACGCTCTTCATCGAGATAGAGATGAAGTGTCGCTTCAAAGGCAGCAAGTGTCATCTTGTCGACGCGCACCGCGCGCATAAGCTGGTTTTTTGCAATAATATCAATGAGTTCTTTCTTTCCTACAATAACGCCGCCCTGCGGCCCGCCCAGCAGTTTGTCGCCGCTGAATGTGACGAGGTCGGCACCGGCGCTGAGAACCTCCTGAACCGTCGGTTCGATATAAATGCCATAGGGTTTCATATCGATCAGACTCCCGCTGCCCAAGTCAAACATGACTGGAACGGTATGCTTTTTCCCGAGAGCGGCCAGTCGCTCAACAGAAGGAGTCTCCGTAAACCCGACCATCCGGAAATTTGACTGATGCACCTTCATCAGAAGCGCGGTGTTTTCATTGATCGCGTTTTCATAATCATATGCATGCGTCTTGTTCGTCGTGCCGACCTCGCGCAGAATTGCGCCGCTGTTGCTCATTACATCAGGAACACGGAACGAGCCGCCAATCTCGACCAGTTCGCCACGGGAGACAATAACCTCCCTGCCTTTTGCCAGCGCCACAAGACAAACGAACACCGCGGCAGCATTGTTGTTCACAATAAGACTCGCCTCAGCGCCCGTTATATCGTTTATCAGTCGCTGCACATGGCTGTACCTCTTGCCCCGCCTGCCGTGCTCAAGGTCGTACTCAAGATTGGAATAGCCCGCTGCAATCTCTGTTACATGCCGCAAAACAGCGTCCGAAAGAACAGAGCGCCCAAGATTCGTATGAACCACAACCCCCGTTGCATTGATAGCCGGCTGAAGGCTGTATGAGCAGAGCTTTTGAATCCGGGCATCCATTTCGGCAAGCAGCGCCTGCAGGTCGGAAGAAAAACGACCCCCGGTCCGGATGCGGTCGCGCTCCCGCTGGAGCATATCGCGAATGCCCTGCAGAACATACCTGCGCGGGTAACGGTCAAGCCAGCAAGCTCCTTCAGCGGACTTCAGAATTTCATCAACAGACGGTAATGCTGTCAGCAGCTTCTGATGTTCCATGGACACGCTCCTTAAACATTTCAAAAATGATGCCGCAAAAATCAAACTATGGAAAAATCAATTTCCCATAGAAAAAGACTTCACCGGCATATCTTAAAAATACAGTCCAGCGCTGTTTTGCTAATCAGCGCGCCGTTGTCTTTTGCGCTATTGTACCCGGTTATCCGAGACTTTTCAAAGGCATCCGTTTTGTATTATGATACATAGTCGTAAAAAAGGCTTCTTGGTTAGCTATTTATCCATAGCCTATGCATTGTGATTGCCGATTGATGCCGGCTGTCTGCCGACGCGGCTCTTCAATCAGACAACCGCGATCAACAATTCCTGAAACGTCCGGCCTCGTTGCTGGAGAGAGTATGCTCGAACGGCACTGTTTGATCGGGCCGGAGCAGATCGCAGAGGCGATCAAGCAGGAACTGTTTATGAATTATAGTGTCCGCCACGCCGACCGCAGGGGACCGATCTATCCATGATGGTACTGCGGCGGGTTTCCCTTGAAGGAGAACATGTGTATGCAGAAAGTGCTTATCAGCGACAACATCTCGTCCCGATGCGTCGAGATCCTGAAAAACGCAGGGCTTGAAGTCGACGTCAGTACCGGCCTGAAGCCTGAAGAGCTGAAGTCGGTTATCGGCGAATATTCCGGTCTCGTCATTCGCAGCGCCACCAAGGTAACCGCTGACCTTATTGATGCCGCAGAAAACCTCAAGGTTATAGGTCGTGCCGGGTCAGGGCTCGACAACGTAGACAAGGCTGCTGCGTCGAAAAAGGGAATCGTTGTCATGAATACGCCGGGCGGCAATACCGTTACGACAGCTGAACACGCTATAGCCATGATGTTCGCCGCTGCCCGCAAAATCGCCCAGGCAAATGCCTCCATGTCGTCAGGCAAATGGGAAAAGAAAAAATTCATGGGCATCGAGCTTTTCAATAAAACACTTGGCATCATCGGCCTGGGGAAAATCGGCGGCGAGGTCGCCAAGCGCGCGCAGGGACTCGGAATGAACGTCATCGCATACGATCCGTTCCTGAGCCAGGAGAGGGCAGCGGAAATGGGCATCGCAAAGGGTGCGATTTCAGAAATCATGAAGCGTGCGGATTTCATCACCGTCCACACACCGCTCACTGCTGAAACACGGGGGCTCTTCAACAAAGAGTCGCTCAAGACGTGCAAAAAGGGAGTTGTCCTGATCAACTGTGCACGCGGCGGCATCATCAATGAAAAAGATCTGCTTGAGGCGCTGAACAGCGGGCAGGTCGGCGCAGCAGCCCTTGATGTTTTTGAGGTTGAACCGCCGGTTGGCAATCCGCTTGTCGGCCATGAAAACGTCGTCTGCACCCCGCACCTCGGCGCATCCACCGAAGAAGCGCAGGAAAATGTCGCGGTTGCGGTTGCCGAGCAGATCGTTGATTATCTTGTCTATGGCACCATCCGCAATGCGGTCAACTTCCCGTCAATTCCGGCGGATCAGGTTGCAACGCTGCAGCCCTGGATCAACCTTGCGGATTTGATGGGCAGCTTTACCAGCCAGTTGTTCGAGGACGGCATCACGGAACTGACGGTCGAGTACCGCGGCGATGTCGCCGCTCTGAACTGCCAGCCCATAACAATTGCGGCCATCAAGGGCCTGCTGAATCCGATCCTTCTTGAAACGGTCAACTTCGTGAATGCGCCGTTCATCGCAAAGGAGCGCGGCATCGAGGTGAAGGAAACGAAGAGCAAGGATTCAGGCGACTTTCAGTCCCTGATTGTGCTGAAGGTGAAGTCCGCGACGAAAGAACGGTCTGTTGAGGGCACCCTCTTCAGCAAGAAGGATCCGCGCATCGTCAGGATTGATAGATACCCCGTGGAAATTCTCCCGGAGGGCCCGATGCTCGTCATGCAGAACAACGACATGCCCGGCGTCATCGGGAACATTGGAACGACTCTCGGCAACGCTGGGATCAATATCGCCAGGATGCATTTCGGCAGGGAGAGCGCGGGCGGCAAGGCGCTTTCAGTGGTGAACATCGATTCCCCCGCGACTGACGCCGTGCTGGAGCAAATCAGAACGTTGCCGAACATTCTTCTTGTCAAAGCAATTACTGTATAGGGATAGGGATGCCGGATTCCGGCAGTCCGGCTCAGCCCGGATACGCAGCAATGCCGATGTTCTTCCGGGAGCACCGGCTTTTATACGAGGTATGAAATGTCAATTGTTGTGATTGTAGGAGCCCAGTGGGGCGATGAAGGCAAAGGAAAGATCGTAGACGTCCTGACGCAAAAGGCTGATACGATTGTGCGGTATCAGGGTGGCAACAACGCCGGCCATACTGTTGTTGTCGGCAATGACAAGTATGTTCTTCACCTGATTCCGTCCGGCATTCTGCACGGCGGCAAAACATGCATCATCGGCAACGGTGTTGTCATCGACCCCGGGGCTCTGCTGGCCGAGATTGACAAGCTCGCAGCGAGGAAAATCAGCACCGAAGGCCTGGCAATCGCGCAGAATGCGCATATCATCATGCCCTATCACACTGCGATTGAGCGGGAACAAGAAAAATCAAAGAAGATAGGCACCACGCTCCGCGGGATCGGTCCCTGCTACACCGACAAAGTCTCGCGTCAGGGAATTCGGGCTATCGACCTTCTGAAACCGGAGGTGTTTCGCGACAAACTCCGGAAGAATCTTGAGCCGATCAACTTCCTGATGGAGAAGTATTACAAAGCGCAAAAGCTCGATGAAGCGGTCATCTTCGCGGACTATATGAAGTTCGCCGACCGCCTCCGTCCATACATCAAGGACACCCAGACGATGGTGAATCAGGATATCGACGCACAGAAAAACGTACTGCTTGAGGGAGCGCAGGGCACGCTGCTCGACATCGACCACGGCACCTACCCGTATGTCACGTCGTCCAATACCATCGCGGGCGGGGCATGCACCGGCGCAGGAATCGGCCCGACGAGAATCAACAGGGTTCTCGGCATCGTGAAGGCTTACACCACTCGCGTCGGCGAAGGTCCTTTCCCGACCGAGCTGAACGATGCCGTTGGGGAAGACCTCCGCAAGCGGGGAGGGGAGTTCGGCGCAACAACCGGCCGGCCGCGCCGCTGCGGCTGGCTCGACATCATCGGTCTGCGCTATGCCGCCTGGGTAAACGGACTGACCGGCATCGGCCTCACAAAGCTCGATATCCTTGATACGATTGATACCATCAAATATTGCGTTGCCTATAAATACAACGGTGAGCTTCTGAAAGAATTCCCCAAAGATATCGACGTCCTTGCAGGATGTGAGCCGGTGTACGAAGAGATGCCCGGCTGGAAATCAAACACGATCGGCGCGACTTCGTTCGATCAGCTCCCCCTGAATGCCCAGAAGTATATCCGCACGATCGAAGAACTGCTCAATACTCCGGTCGACATTGTTTCGACCGGCCAGAAGCGCAACGAGATCATCATCATAAACGAACAGTTCTGAAACCCGTTATGGGTGCGCGGTAATCCGTGCTGTGCAATGATAAAGGCCGCCCGTTTCAGGGCGGCCTTTATTTTGCGGCTGAAGTTTATCCCAAAATAGTCATTAGCGAGCAAGTTCTAATGGCCGTCATTAGAGAATGCAGTAGATAAGTCATTGAAAGAGCGTTAAAATAGAGCAAAGCGCCGAGCGCCAGTTGCAGGAAGAAACCGGTAAGGAAAGCATCCATGGCAAAAGAGCTTGAATTGAGCTTCAGCGACAAGGAGATAACGCCGTGGGGTGGCATGGCATTGATGATGCGGCTACTTCAGAAGGTCGGATTCCGGGAAGCATTGGGGAGGGCACAGCTCCCGACACAGGGGTCTAACCGAGGGTATGCGCCTGAGCAACTGATCGAGCAATTTATGATAAGCGTATGGTGCGGAGCGAATCGGTTTGAGCATATGGAAGTAACACGACATGACGAAGCGATACGCAAGATATTTGACTACAAGCGCATGGCGGGGCACAAATCATTTCAGCGGTACTTCCGGAAGTTTGGGCAGGCGGACAATCAGCGAGTATATCGGGCACTGTATCAGTGGTTTTATGAACAGCTGCATTTTGACAACTTCACACTGGATCTAGATTCAACCGTCATCAGCCGCTATGGGCAGCAGGAGGGGGCACGGCGTGGCTACAATCCACAGAAGCCAGGGAGAAACTCCCATCATCCGCTGCTTGCCTTTGTAGCAGATAGCAGGATGGTAGCCAACTGCTGGTTGCGCTCCGGCGACGCCCATACTGCCAATAACTTTGAGGGTTTTTTGCACGACACCCTGAACAACCTTGCAGGGAAAACGGTTGGGCTGTTACGGGCGGACAGCGGCTTTTATCAAACCTCCATTTTGGAGCATCTTGAGCACAGGTCTCGTCCGATTCCCTATATCATAGCGGTGCGATTTCACGCTCCGGTGCAGAGAATGCTTGCAGCACATCGTCAGTGGTTTCAAGTAGAAGACGGTATAGAAGTGGCATCAGTTCCCTATGCTGCCGGAGGCTGGAACAAAGAACGCAGAATGGTCATGGTGCGGCAGCAGATTATCAGGCGGCCCAAGGCAACCGGCAAGACGTTGAAGCTGTTTGCACACGACGTGGAGATCAAAGATTACCGGTACGGCTGCTTTGTCACCAGCCTTGAGCTTCCGGCTCATCTGGTCTGGAAACTTTATCGGCTGCGGGCAGATGCAGAGAACCGCATCAAGGAACTCAAGTACGACTTTGGCGCCGACAGTTTCAACATGCAGAGCTTCAGTGCCAC
>WSNO01000004.1:99199-99706 GCA_009773415.1 Nitrospirota bacterium
GCGCTACAGGATTTTTGCCACGGGTGGGTATTTGGTCAAAGACGGCAACAGGCGTATCTTGAAACTCTGCCTTGCCATGAAACGCCGTCAGTGGTTTGATGGTTTATGGGGCAGGTCCAAGTCTTTCAACCTGCCCGTTTCTTTCCCTTCGCTTCTCTAATGACAATTCCGGGTTGATTAATCATCGAAAACTGGTTATCTGCCGGCTTAAAGACAAACTTCTTCAAATCCAGACGAGAGTTCGGTCCAAGGCTGATTCTCGAATTGTCCTTGAAAACAATACCGACAGATCCGTTCGCGCCTGTCTGAACCGTGTCATTTTGATACACGGCAGAGCCATTCTCAGCCTTTATGCTTTTTCCGCCTCGCTCGATGAAAACGTCTCCTTTTGTCATTCTCAGGCTTCCCGCAGACTCCTCGGCAGAATCGACAACGGGGGCAAGGAGAAGAACAAAGAGAAACAGCAGGGAAAGAATCTTGCTCATAGAAACCTCCATACTTGTAATT
>WSNO01000033.1 GCA_009773415.1 Nitrospirota bacterium
CGGGTAGATGGCATGATGCGGATCATGAACCAGGACAAACCAATACGGCACCATGCAATAACTGAGAGACCCAAGAAGGTGCAGCCCCAGACTTCACTGTTTTACAAAAGCAAAGCACGGAAACCAGCGGCTGATCATCCGTGGATCGGAACCTTCTTCAGCAAAAAACGTCCCTATAAAAAACCGGCTTTGTCGGTTGCCTTATAATCTGGACATTTCTACTTTGCCGAAAACCGGACATTTCTATTTTGCCTTGACACTTTGCCGGCCTGAGCCTTGCATTCCCGCGGGCATTCCGGTATAGTGAAATGCTGCTTCAGAGAGTTCTGACGCGCGGGAGTTTTTCAGGCATGAAAGTGCGAAAAAAAAACTGTTGTAATGATCTGAACGCTGCAAAAGTGCTGGGACTGCTGGGCGCGGCTGGCGCATGCGGTCTTGCCGGTATTCTTGTTGCGCGCCGCAGCCCTCTGAGCGGTGCTGTTCTTGGAACAGCGCTGGGAGTCGGATTCGGCATCGGCATGTCAAGGATTATCGAGCGTCTGGCCAAGGTGAAGCCTTATCGGAAGGTTTCTCCCTATTATGGGGACTATGACACTGAGTCGGGACTATAAAGGCAGTGATGTTTTGATCCCTCTGTGTATCCATTTTGTATTCTTACGCAGGCAACCATGCTTCAGCAGTCTCAATGACGCCGGCGGCGGGAGTGCTTTAAAAAAATCTTTCCGCGAAAATCGTCGGGCTGTATACGGAACTTTATACCCCTGTTCATCCCAAATGTGTCATGAGCATTTGCACTGTTTCCGTCACAGCCGCCTGCCTGCGTGTTCGCGCAAGCGGGTGGACGCACGCTGACAGGTTCGGACTCTTTTCCGCCGCTGTTGACCAGGGGAAAAATATCGGAAGGATTCCGGACAAGCGTTCGACTGAGCTCACGCCGAAGACCGGAATGACCACAAAACAAAGAGGTGCAATGCCAACCTGTTTTCTAATGCCACTTCCGGGTTCATAGCGGCCTGCACGCGGGCTTTGACAGAAGGCCGCTTCTTTGCAATTAGCTCCATCCTGCCGTATTATATTTCTACAGAGACAGAGCGATTAAAGCTCATACATTCGCGAAGGGGTGCTTCCATGCTGCGAGCAAAAGATATCATGACAACGGACGTTATTACGGTAAAACAGACCATGACGGTCGAAGAGTTTGCCCGGCTTCTTATCGAACACCGCATCAGCGGAGCTCCCGTTGTTGACGAAGCAGGAGCGATCAAGGGGGTCGTAACGGAGAATGATCTCATCAGCCAGAACAAACGGCTTCACATTCCGACTATTATCCGCCTCTTCGATGCCTATATTATGCTTGGGAAGCCAGACAACATCGAGAAGGAGCTGAAAAAAATGACCGGAACGACCGTAGCGGATATCTGCACAAAAGAAGTCGTTACCATCGCTCCGGAAACCTCGCTTGAGGAGATTGCAACAATCATGTCAGAGCGGAAGATTCATCTTTTGCCGGTGCTGACCGGCGGCAAAATCGTCGGGGTTGTCGGCAGGATAGATATGATCAAGGCAATGCTCAAGCACGATTAAGATTTGCAATGGCTGAAAGGCGGATTGTCACCACGACGCCTGAAGAGACGCAGGAGTGCGGCAGGCAACTTGGGAGCAAACTTCTGGCGTTGCACAGGGGCGCAACGGTATGCCTTGCGGGAGACCTTGGGGCAGGAAAGACCGTTTTTGTGAAGGGAATCGCTTCGGCGTTCGGCATTCCGCCACGCGATGTCGGGAGCGCAAGTTTTGTTCTGGTTGCTGAATACGATACAACCCCGCTGTTTGTCCATATCGACCTGTATCGCATAGAACGTTCAGCAGATCTTGAGGAGCTTGGCATTTGGGATTATATCGGCGGTGAAGCCATTGTCGTCATAGAGTGGGCGGAGCGGCTGAATGAACTACCGGATGAGGCCGTTGGCGTCAGGATTGAGCAACTATCGGAGACGGAGAGGGAGATTTTCATAACTGAATGAAAACCATAGGAATTATCAGCAAACCGCGGCGTTCGGAGCCGCTCGAAATCATTCGCCGGATCTATCCCTGGCTTCGCGAGCGGGGCTGCTCCGTCTGTGTCGAGCCGGAGATAGCAAAGGCACTCGGCGTTGAGGGATTCACCCCTGCAGAGATCGCCGCCCGTGCCGGCATTGTCGTTGTCCTGGGCGGTGACGGTACGATGCTCGGCGTTGCACGGCTCATGGGAGAGCACTCGACCCCAATTCTCGGCGTGAACCTCGGCGGGCTCGGCTTTATCACTGAAGCGACCAAAGAACAGGTGTTTGATGCGCTCGAGAATGTTCTTGCGGGCCGGTATGAGCTGGAAGAACGCATCATGCTCGGAGCTGACGTCATGCGAAACGGAGCCTGCATTGAGCACTTCACCGCGTTGAATGATGTTGTCATCAACAAGGGCGCTCTTGCAAGGATTATGGATCTGGAAACACTGGTTGACGGCTCGTACCTGACGAACTTCAAGGCCGACGGTCTCATTGTTGCAACGCCGACCGGTTCAACGGCATATTCGCTGTCGGCAGGAGGGCCGATCATCTATCCGACATTGCACTGCATAGTGCTCACCCCGATTTGCTCGCATACGCTGACAACCCGTCCGATTGTGCTGCCTGACGAAGCAACGGTCGAAATAGTTCTGCGTTCGGAAAGTGAGCATGTTTATCTTACCCTGGACGGTCAGCAGGGCTTTCCGCTGAAGAGAGGAGATATTGTTCGTGTTCATAAATACAGGTGTAAAACACAATTTATCATACCGTTTTGCCGCGATTATTTTGAGGTGATTCGTTCGAAACTGAAGTGGGGCGAGCGGTAAGGGAGCGGCTCAGAGAGAAGCGATCAGGAGGCGAGCAGCTTGTGATGAAAAAACAGCTTGCGACAGTTCTGGATTATTACCGGGAGTTCGGCTTTGATGCGTTGCCGTTCAGACTGGAGAAAAGGCGTGCTGTGCCCGTCCTGTCGCCGCGCGAACCCTGCGATGAAGCGACACCGGCCGGGAATTCCGATGCCTGCACTGGCAGGGATGCCGCCCTGCTCGCTCTGCGGGGGAAGATAGGCGACTGCACACTTTGCAAGCTTTCGGGGGGGCGGACGCACATGGTTTTTGGCGAGGGATCTCCGGATGCCGATATCATGTTTATCGGGGAAGCGCCGGGGCGGGAAGAGGATGCTCAAGGCAGGCCATTTGTAGGCGATGCCGGACAGCTGCTTTCCAGCATGATCGAGAAAATGGGACTGAAACGTTCCGGCGTATACATCGCGAACATCGTCAAGTGCCGCCCGCCGGACAACCGGGACCCTGAGGCGGATGAGATGGTCGCATGTTTCCCGTTTCTGAACGAGCAGATACGCATCATAGCCCCGCGTATCATTGTCTCGCTCGGAAGGATTGCAACCTATAATCTCATGAAGCCCGCTCAGCCGATAACGAAGTTTTCGATTATGCGGGAGCGCGGCAAGTGGTTTCAGTATCAGGACGTGCCTGTCATGCCGACGTTTCACCCTGCATATCTTATGAGAAACAGGAAGGACAAATGGCTTACATGGAGTGATATGCAGGCGGTATTGGCGAGGCTCGATGAGTTGAAGACAAAGGACGGCATTGCACGGTGAAAGCGCTCTGGGCGCCATGGCGCATCGACTACATCCTTGGCCCGAAAGAGAAGGAGTGCATATTCTGCACGCTTCCGTCTCAGGGCAGCGACCGGGACAATCTCATTCTGCATCGCGGGAAGTCCTGTTATATCATCATGAACAAATATCCTTACAACAACGGGCATCTCATGGTAGTTCCCTATTTTCACACATCATCATTTGACGGACTTTCCGATGAGGTGCTGGCCGAGATGAATGTGCTGACCAGATTCTCCGTTGACTGCCTGAAAAAAGCCTTTCGTCCGGAAGGGTTCAATGTCGGTATCAACATCGGCAAAGCCGCCGGCGCCGGCATTGAAGAACACCTGCACGCGCATATTGTTCCGCGCTGGGGCGGCGACGCAAACTTCATGGCTTCTGTCGGTGAAGTGCGCATTATTGTGGAGCACATTATGGCTACGTACGACAAGTTATCCCCGATTTTCAGTTCTTGACCGCTCCTTTCCCCCTTCGGTAAACTATGCACCTTATGGAAAAGAAAATTCTCAAGGCATTTGAAGACAGCATTGCCGTAAAAAAAGAGTTCAGCGATGCGAATCTGACCAGGATTGCGGACGTATCCCGCCTGATTGCCGATGCGTTCGGTGAAGGCAAAAAGCTGCTGCTCTTCGGCAACGGCGGAAGCGCCTGTGATGCCTCTCACATTGCCGCTGAATTCGTTAACCGCTTCAAGAAGGATCGTCCCGGGTTGCCCGCTATCGCACTGAATACTGATGTTGCGGTACTTACCTCGATTGCAAATGACTATGATTTTGCTGAGATATTTGCCCGCCAGCTGAAAACACTCGGCGACACGGGCGACATCGCCATCGCGATCACAACCAGCGGTAATTCAAAGAACATCCTCAAGGCGATTGATGTCGCAAAAAAGAAGGGCATTAAAACCATCGGATTCACCGGCACCAGGGGCGACAAGTTTGCCGGCAAATGCGATATTGCTTTTGTGGTTCCGAGCGAAGACACCCCGCGCGTTCAGGAAACGCACATTACCCTCGCACATGTCATCTGCCAGATGGTCGAAGAGATCCTCTTTGAGGCGCCGCGCAAGGCGAGTTCAGCAAAAGCCTCCCCGTAACTCATGAAGATTCTCGGCATCGATCCGGGTAGCCTCAATTGCGGATACGGATTGATCGTCGCGAAACACCCCCGTCAGACCTCCTCGGTTACCGTCCGCTCACATCGCCCCGAACAGCCCGCTTACGGCGCATCGGGTCGGATCGTCATGTCCGCATCCAAACCGCTCCATGAACGCCTTCAGGACCTTTTTTCATCGCTTCAGGAGGTAATCGCCGAATACTCACCCGACGTGGTTGTGGTGGAACGGGTTTTCTTTGCAAAGAGCACCAAATCAGCCCTGACGCTCGGCCATGCCAGAGGTGTTATCCTTCTGTCCGCCGCACTCTGCGGTAAGGCGCTCCATGAATACAGCGCACTTGAGGTCAAGAAAGCGGTCGTCGGCTACGGCAGGGCGGAAAAATCCCAGGTCGAGGCGATGGTGCGCCGGATTCTCGGCATTCGTCATGTGCTTTCTCCCGACAGCGCCGATGCGCTCGCCCTTGCGCTGTGCCATGCCCAGCACCAGTCTTTCGCCGAAGCATCCGGCAGGATCAACCCTCTGCTTGCTGCCAAAATCCCAAAACCAAAGGCTAAAAGCAGGAAATAGGTTTTTTTTGATTCCCCGTGTCAGATTGCGCTCCCTTTTTTTGTGCGGAAACAAGAAGTTGATGAAGGCGGGCGGGGGTCTGATATATAATGGGGGGGGATTAATTATGCAGAGCATAGCGACATAAATGGCCAAGGATATTATTAATGACCTCTGATGAACTGAAACAACTGGAAGACGATCTCTGGAAGAGCGCGGATACACTCCGTACCAATTCCGATCTGAAAGCCAGTGAATATTCCACACCCGTTTTGGGACTTATTTTCCTCAAGTTTGCCGATAACAGGTACCGCCGCTATGAGAAGGCAATCCTGGCGGAATATACGAAACTCAAAGGCGCCCGCAGGGAGAAAAAAATCTCGGAGATTGCGGTCGAAAAAAGCGGTTTTTATCTGCCGGACAATGCCCGCTATGATTATCTGTTAAAGCTTCCCGAAAAAGAAGATAGTGCCAAAGCGATCAAGGCTGCAATGAAGGACATCGAGAAGTACAAGTCCGAACTTGCGCGTGTCCTGCCGCAGGACGAGTACTTCGGCCTTACCCGCACGGACAAGTCCATCCCCAAACAATTGCTGAAAAACTTTGCGGACATGCCGGAAGACGCCAACGGCGACGTTTTCGGGCAGATTTATGAATATTTCCTCGGCAACTTTGCCATGGCAGAAGGACAGGGCGGAGGAGAGTTTTTCACCCCTCGTTCCGTTGTCCGCCTTATGGTTGAGATTATCGAAGCGCATCGCGGCAAGGTTTATGACCCGGCATGCGGGTCGGGCGGCATGTTTGTTCAATCGGCCCAGTTTATCGAGAGACACCGGCATGAACTGGCAAAGGGTGATGACGGAGATATCTACGTCTACGGGCAGGAAAAGACGCTGGCGACCGTCAAGCTTGCAAAGATGAACCTCGCGGTAAATGGCCTGCGTGGCGAGATACGGCAGGCGAACACCTACTATGAAGACCCCTATGGCAGCTTCGGCGCCTTCGATTATGTTTTCGCCAATCCGCCGTTCAATGTGGACGATGTCAGTCTCAGCACGGTCGAGAAGGACCGGCGCTTTAATACCTACGGTCTTCCGCGCAACAAGTCCAAGGTAAAGAAGAGCGATCAGGGAAAAGAAACCGTTCCCAATGCCAATTGCCTGCGGATCAACCTCATCGCCACCTCGCTGAAGCCGAAGGGCCGCGCCGCGTTCGTTATGGCAAACTCAGCCTCCGACGCCCGCCACTCGGAAGCGGATATTCGAAAGACGCTGATCGAGCAGAACCTCATCTCCGGCAAGCTCCCGGTTGAAAACCTTGATATCTACTTTCCACCGAGCATGCAGGAAGAGATGAATAGCGAAGCATAGGAAACGGCCTGTGCCTAACTTCATCACCGAAGACGGCATCGAACGGGCGATTCTGAAGCTCCACATGTCGGGTAAAATAGATGTTGAGAATCTGGCTATACATTCCCCGGCAAGCATGCAAGAGGAGGTAACGACCAATGCCTGATTTCATTTTGCAGGAGCTTCCGCCGACAGTCGACCTTGAGACAAAGCCCGTAATGCGGCAGGCTGCACAGGCACACCGTTTTCTTGCCGAGTTGAAGGGCGTCTCCAAGACCATACCGAATCAAAGCATCCTCATCAATACTTTGCCTCTTCTGGAAGCAAAGGACAGTTCCGCTATCGAAAACATTATCACCACGCACGATGAACTGTATAAGGAAGACCTCTTCGGCGAGTTCATTCAGAATGCCGCTGCTAAAGAGGTGCGGGATTATTCTGTTGCACTCAGGCATGGTTTCGAGTCAGTAAAGCATTCGGGTCTTCTGACGAACAATCTGCTCCTGGACATGCATAAGGTGATTGAGAATAACAGCGCGGGGTTTCGGAAACTGCCCGGCACGAAGTTGAAAAACGACCTTACAGGGGAAACAGTCTATGTGCCTCCGCAAAATACTGACGACGTTGCACGGCTGATGGCAAATCTTGAGCGGTTCATCAATGATGACGAAATGTCGCCTCTCGATCCGCTCGTAAAGATGGCGATTATCCATCACCAGTTTGAAAGCATCCACCCGTTCTATGATGGAAACGGCAGAGCAGGGAGGATTATCAATATTCTGTACCTGGTCCAAAAAGGGCTGCTGGATATCCCTGTTCTCTATCTGAGCCGATACATAATCAAGACGAAAGGCGAGTATTACAGGCTTTTACAGACGGTGCGCGACGAAGGAGCCTGGGAAGAATGGCTATTGTATATGCTGCGGGGCATTGAGGATACGTCGAAAAATACTGTCGCGCTCATTAATGCGATCAGGGATCTGATGCAGGACTATAAGAACCGCATCAGGTCCGATTTCAAGTTCTATTCCCAGGATCTTTTGAACAATCTTTTCAGCCACCCTTATACCAAGATCGAATTCATAGAGCGGGACTTGGGGGTAACCCGGCAAACTGCCGCAAAATATCTGGATGAGCTGGCAGATTCGGGTTTGTTAGTCAAAGAAAAGATCGGCAGGTATAACTTTTATATAAATAAGCCCTTGTTTGACATGTTTCTTAAGGGATAGGGAAAAATCCTGGTTTCGTTAACATATAGCGGATTACGTGTTAAGACATTGCAATTTCTTTAACATGATAAGGCATTGGTGGTTTGAGAATGAAGAAGGAAAGATTCTTTTAATTACCACCCCGTCCTTCAGACACCCCTGCTTAAGGCACGTATTGTTGGTGCTGAAAGCTGGTGGTGGGCGTAGAAGCAGGCATATGTTAATATTATTAACTTTCTTTAACATGTTCGAGCAGTCATGGGTAAGAAAACGCATTTTTTATACATGTTCGGATTGTCTTGGGTAGAAAATCGACTATTTTACCCATGACAAGAGGTTTATCCTTAACTAACGCGCTATCTTTGGTGAAGGAGATTAGTGCCTAATTTCATCTCAGAAGACGAAATCGAGCGGGCGATTCTGAAGCTCCTGAAGGAGCAGTTCGGCTATGACGTGCTGAACTGCTCCACGTCGGATTCTGCTGATCTGAACGACCGCTCGGGCCGGGCGGACAAGCGCAATGTTATCTTTGCCGATCACCTGAAAGATGCGGCGCTCCGGTACAACAAGGGTATGCCCGAACCGGTTATTGTCGAGGCGATGGTGCGCCGGATTCTCGGCATTCGTCATGTGCTTTCTCCCGACAGCGCCGATGCGCTCGCCCTTGCGCTGTGCCATGCCCATCACCAGTCTTTCTCCGAAGCATCCGGCAGGATCAATCCTCTGCTTGCTGCCCAAATCCCAAAACCAAAGGTCAAAAGCACGAAATAGGGTTTTTTTGATTCTCCGGCAGGATTCTCCGTGTCAGATTACTCTGCCCTGTTTTTGTGCGGAAACAAGAAGTTGATGAAGACGGGCGGGGGTCTGATATATAATGGTGGGGGGCAATGACGATTGAAGAACGAAGCCCTGTTACAACGATGATATTACTGCAATCAAGAGGATTGAATGACAAGCAGTTCCAACACATCCGGCATTCGAGACAACCGCCCCGCCCGAGGCACTGTTGCCTCATTCCTCCAGGAAAAGATTCAGCCTGAAAGCGCACTTTCATTTGTTTCCGCCTATTTCACCATTTATGCGTACGACGCGCTGAAAAACGAGCTGGAGCAGGCGCAGAGCCTCAGGTTTCTCTTTGGCGAGCCCAGTTTCCTGCAAAGCCTTGACCCTCAGAAGAAACAACGAAAATCCTTCAAGATAGAAAACGATCAGCTTGAGCTGGCCAACAGGCTTGAGCAGAAGCGTGTTGCCCGCGCCTGTGCCGACTGGATGCGGGCAAAAGTTGACGTGAGAACCGTCATCCGCGAAGGCTTTCTCCACGGCAAAATGTATCACATCGCCACTCATGGCGTTGAAGAGGCCATTCTGGGCAGCTCGAACTTTACGGTGCGCGGGCTGGGACTTGCTTCCAACGGCAGCAACATCGAGCTGAATCTTGAAGTAGACAGCAACCGCGACCGCCGCGACCTCAAGGCATGGTTCGATGAACTCTGGAACGACGAAACCCTTGTCCGCGACGTAAAGGCAGATGTTCTTGCGTATCTTGAACAGCTCTATCAGAACCACGCCCCAGAGTTTCTTTACTACAAGACACTCTTTCATCTGT
This sequence comes from Nitrospirota bacterium, assembly GCA_009773415.1. GTDB lineage: Bacteria > Nitrospirota > Thermodesulfovibrionia > Thermodesulfovibrionales > Dissulfurispiraceae > JAAYUK01. Next base: position 9,514 of record WSNO01000033.1, read on the forward strand.
TTGAGAAGTATCTTGAAGACAGCACCGAGATCGAAAACAGGCTCGGCAAGACGTCGCTCTTTGAAAGTCAGGTCTGGAAGAAACTCTTCGACTTTCAGAAAGACGGCGTAAAGGGAGTCATCAACAAGATTCTCACGCACAACGGCTGCATACTTGCCGACAGCGTCGGTCTTGGAAAGACCTACGAAGCACTGGCGGTTATTAAATTTTTTGAGACGCGCAACGAGCGGGTTCTTGTTTTGTCCCCCAAAAAACTGCGCGAGAACTGGTCTGTCTATCAGGCGCACACGAGCAATCTCCTGAATCCGTTTCCCGAAGACCGATTTGGGTACACTCTGCTCCATCACAGCGACCTGAGCCGTGAAAAAGGCGAATCGTGCGGGATAAATCTCGGCACATTCAATTGGGGCGCCTATGACCTTGTCGTCATTGACGAATCGCACAATTTCCGCAACAACACGAAAGGCAGGCGGGATGAATCGGGCGAGATTGTGCGGCTGAGCCGCTATGAACGGATGATGCGCGACATTATCAGTTCCGGGGTCAGAACCAAGGTGCTGCTGCTCTCGGCCACCCCTGTCAACAATACCCTCACCGACCTCCGCAATCAGATATCCATCATTGCGGGCGGAGATGTCGTACATGATGAGCATGCCAACGCCGCATTCCTCGAAAAAGTCGGCATAGCAGACATAAAGGAGAGCCTCCGCCAGGCGCAGACGCATTTTGCAACATGGGCCAAACAGAGGCCGCAGGGCCGCACCATCGGCACCCTGCTTGACCACCTGGGCTCCGACTTTTTTAAGCTGCTCGACGCCCTTACCATTTCCCGCTCCCGACGGCATATAGAGCGCTACTACAAAGCCGGCTTGCAGGAACTCGGCGGATTCCCGGAGCGCGCAAAGCCGGAGTCAATCTATCCGGAACTCGATACCCAGAACCTTTTTATGGATTACGACCTGCTGAATGACGAGATCAACCGGTATAAGCTTTCACTCTTCAACCCGTCCGCGTATGTAAAGCCGGAATTCGTGGCTGAATATGAGAAGAAGGTCGGAAACTTCACCCAGAGCCAGCGTGAAGGTTTCCTGATCGGCATGATGAAGGTCGGTTTTCTGAAGCGGATCGAAAGCTCGGTCCATTCCTTTACGCTCACGCTCGAAAGAACGCTCGAAAAAATAAGGAGCCTTGAAGAGCGGATCGGGCGGTTCAAGGCTTTTCAGGCAGAGAATCCCGAGATCGATCTTGCAACTATCGCTGCCGACGATCTGGATGACGAGGAAATGAGCCAGGCGCTGGAAGTCGGCAAGAAACTCACCTTCAAAATGGCGCATCTGCGGCTTGACGATTGGCTCAAGGCTCTTCATGAAGACCGGAAACAGCTCCGCACCATCTATCTGGACGCCAAAGACATTGGCGTTGAGCGCGACGCCAAGCTCAGGGAACTCAAAACCCGTATTGCGCAGAAGGTTCAGCAACCTTCACAGCGCAAAGACGGCAAGCCCAACAGAAAAGTGCTTGTCTTCACCGCCTTTGCGGACACAGCCGCATATCTCTACGGTGCGCTGTCCGGCTTGGTGCGGAAGGATTTTGGCATCCATGCCGCCCTTGTCACCGGCAACGGTCAGAACAAGGCCACGCTCGGCTCAACCGAGTTCAACCAGATACTTACCAACTTTTCGCCGGAGTCCAAGCAGCGGGCCATGATCGCATCCATGCCGCAGGACGAAGAGATAGACCTGCTCATCGCCACCGACTGTATTTCCGAGGGACAGAACCTGCAGGACTGTGACATGGTAATCAACTACGACATCCACTGGAACCCGGTGCGCATCATCCAGCGCTTCGGGCGAATCGACCGTCTGAAAAGCCCCAACACAGAAGTGCGTCTGGTCAATTTCTGGCCCACGCCGCACCTCGACCGCTACATAAGACTGAAACATCGGGTGGAGGCGCGCATGGCGCTTGTGGACATTACCACAACCACTGACGATAATCTCTTGCAGAATGCCCCGCTCGAAGAGCTGGTGAGCGCCCAACTTCGTTACCGCGACCGGCAGTTGAAGCGGCTTCAGGAAGAAATACTCGATATGGATGAACTGAACGAGGACGATATTTCTCTGACTGAATTCACGCTCGACGATTTTCGCCAGGATCTGCTCAACTACATCAAGGCCAGCGAAGATATTCTCAAGGATGCGCCAGACGGTCTGTACGCAGTAGTTCCGCTTGATGCTGCGTCAAAGATCATCGCGCCAGGCGTAATTTTCTGTCTGCGTCATGGCCCTTCGGCGCAGGCAGGACAGGCAGACGGCGCAGCTACGGTGAATCCGCTCCAGCCGTATTTTCTGGTCTATATCAGGGACGACGGCAACGTGCGCTTCACCTTTGCCCACCCGAAACAGATACTTGAAATATACCGCCATCTCTGTTCAGGCCGGACGGCACCCTGCGAAACTCTTTGCGAGCTGTTTGACGCCGAAACCGATAACGGCAGTCGCATGGAGAAATATTCCGGCCTTCTTACCCGCGCCATCGAATCCATTGTCCATACCTTCAGGAAGCGCTCCGTGGGCGCCCTGCTTACCGGCAGAGGCGGCAAGTTGCCTGCACAGACAGAGCAGGTGAGGGATGCGGATGACTTCGAGCTGATAACGTGGCTGGTTATAAAAGAGGCCAATGAAAAAACATCTTGATGCAATTCAATCAGGCGAGTCCGAAACTGTCGAGTTCAAGACCGGTTTTGATCGCGAGGTTATTGAAACCCTTGTAGCTTTTGCCAATACCAAAGGCGGCATCAAGTCAGGGGCTCAGTCAGAGAAAGTCACCCCTCAAGTCACCCCTCAAGTCACCCCTCAAGTCACCCCTCAAGTAGAGGCTGTATTGATAGCAACGTCTACAGGGGCATTGTCCGCAGCATTATTGCAACAGGCAAGCGGGTTGAAAGACAGAATGCATTTCCTGAAAAAATATCTTCTACCGCTTGTTGAATCCGGGATATTAGAGCGCACAGTCCCCGGCAAACCCCAGAGCCGCCTGCAGAAATATCGCCTTACCGAAAAAGGCAAACAACTACTGGAGAAGCTGAAGAAATGAGCGAACTGAAAAAACGTATTCAGGATGTCCTGGCATCCTTTGCCTCGGGCAACCTTAGCGACAACGCCAAGGCCCTGCTGAATGTTCTCAGATATGAAAGCGACAGGACGGTTCAGCTCTCTCCAAACAACTACAGAGGTTTTTCTGAACTGTTTCAGCCTTCGGCAGGCAACTTCAATCCTGACAAGGCCAAGGTGCAGGAATGGCAGTCTGTAGATATTATCTTTCAGCTCACAGAAGACGACATAAAAAAGAACCATTCCCTTTTTGAAGCGACAAAGGTAGATAACGCCATCATCGAATCGTACCTCTTCTTTGCCGTTGCCCTCACCGGCAGCAGCTATGCGCGCGGCGACCTTGTAAAGATCACCCGAGAGATCAACCGGCTTACGCCTATGCCTGCCATGGTCTTCTTCAGATACGGCGACTGCCTGACCGTGGCAATCATCGACCGCCGCCTGCACAAGCGCGAAAGCGCAAAGGACGTGCTCGAAAAGGTCACCCTTATTAAGGACATCAACATCGCAAACCCCCACCGGGCTCATATCGAAATTCTTGACGATCTGGCGCTGGCAACAGTTTTTCAAAAACATGCGGTCGCCAACTTTGTCGCCCTGCACAAGGCATGGCAAAAGACGCTCGACACGTCTGAACTGAACAAGCGCTTCTACCGCGAACTCGCCAACTGGTACTTCTGGGCAGTGCAGCATGTCGAATTTCCTGCCGATGTTGAGGAAAAAAGGGATGTGCGCAATGCAACGGGTGTAATCCGGTTGCTCACGCGGCTTATCTTCATCTGGTTCATCAAGGAAAAAGGACTTGTGCCTCACGACGTCTTCAACCAGACAAGACTGAAGCAGGTGCTCAATTACCGCGACCGCAGCCAGAGCACTTACTACAAGGCGATCCTGCAAAACCTCTTCTTCGCAACGCTCAATACCGAGATGAACAAGGACAAGCCCGGCAGCCGCAAGTTCCGGGGCAGGCGGCAGGAGGGCAGAGATCAGCACTACATGATTCACAACGTCTTCCGGTATGCGGATCTGTTTTTAAAACCCAATGACGCGTTGAGCGAATACTTCGAGAACATCCCCTTTCTGAACGGTGGATTGTTTGAATGCCTCGACAAAATTATTATCACTAACGGCAAAGAAAAAGCGGTGCGCATAGACGGCTTTTCCGAACGTCACGACAACGCGCTCAAGGTTCCCGATAATCTCTTCTTTGCCGCTGAACAGCCTGTTGACCTGAATGAGGTATACGGCACAAAGAACAAGACCTACAAGGTCAAGGGACTTATAGACATCCTCGACAGCTATAAATTCACGATAGATGAAAACACCCCTGTTGAAGAAGAAATTGCTCTTGACCCTGAGTTATTGGGCAAGGTCTTCGAAAACCTGCTCGCAAGCTATAACCCCGAGACACAGACAACGGCCCGCAAGCAGACCGGCTCGTTCTACACTCCCAGGGAGATCGTCAACTATATGGTTGACGAGTCCCTTATCGCCTGCCTGCCGAGCAAGGTTGCCATGGCCGACGGCGATGCCCGCATACGCCACCTGCTTTCATACACAGAAGAGCCGCACCAGTTTGCTGATGCCGAGGTTGACGCACTGATAGATGCTATCGACGACCTGAAGATACTCGACCCCGCCTGCGGCTCCGGCGCATTCCCGATGGGCATACTGCACAAGCTCGCCTTTATACTCGGCAAGCTCGACCCGCATAACGACAAGTGGCGCGAAAAGCAGCGCCAGAAGGCTATAAAGGAAACCGAGGAAGCATACCGCATAGGAGAGCAGGAAGAACGCCAGAAGCGATTGCTCGATATTGACGATGCCTTCGAGAACAACGCCTCCGATTATGGCCGCAAGCTCTACCTGATCGAAAACTGCATCTTCGGCGTAGACATACAGCCGATAGCCGTGCAGATAGCCAAGCTGCGGTTCTTCATATCTCTGATTGTAGACCAGCAGATCAATCCGGACAGAGGGAACCACGGCGTCCGCCCCCTGCCGAACCTTGAGACAAAGTTTGTTGCTGCAAATACGCTGATCGGCATTGAGAAACCGAAAGTTCTTCATCTCTCGATGAATTTGGTGGATATTGAGCGCACGGAAAAAGAACTCAAAATGGTCCGTGAGCGACATTTTGCTGCGCGAACTCAGCAAACAAAGAATAAGTGGCGAGATGAAGATAAGCGGCTTCGTTCAACGATAGCGGAATTGCTTAAGGAAGACGGATGGGATAATGAAGTTGCCCGTAAGCTTGCTGAATGGAACCCATACGACCAGAATGCCTCGGCGGCTTTTTTTGATCCGAAATGGATGTTTGGGATAACTGATGGGTTTGATGTGGTAATAGGGAATCCGCCGTATGTAAGGCATGAGGCAATAAAGGACTCTAAACCGCAGTTGCAAAAGCAGTTCGCCGCATTCTACTGCGGCACGGCAGACCTGTACACCTATTTTTACAAACGCGGGCTTGAGATGCTGAAACCCTCCGGACACCTCTGCTTCATAGCGCCCAACAAGTTCATGCGAACAGGCTACGGCAAAAACACCCGCAGGCTGCTGGCCGGCGAGGCGACGCCGAAGGTGGTGATAGATTTCGGCGAATTGCCGGTTTTTGAGGCAGGAACAGACCCGTCGATTATTCTGGTTGAAAAGAAAAAAGCGGCTGGCGAGATGTTTACTGCCGCAATTATCAAGACGGCTGCGGAAATTGAACGTGTGCAGGAGACCGTAGCGCTGCGAGGTTTTAGGATGCCGGCCTCTGCACTCTCAGCAGATGGTTGGACGCTTGAACATGCCGATGTGCTGGCGTTAATGGAGAAGATGCGCTCGACAGGCACACCGCTTGGAGAGTATGTGGAGGGCAAGCTTTACTACGGTATTAAGACCGGCCTGAATGAGGCGTTTGTTATTGATTTAGCGACCCGACAACGCCTCATTGACGAAGACCCGAAGAGTGCGGAACTTATAAGACCGTGGCTTCGTGGCCGCGACATCCGCAAGTGGAAGGCGGAGTGGGCGGGGCTGTATATAATCGCTATCGCGAGTAGCGCCAACAGAGAGTGGCCGTGGTCAGTCGCCAAAAAAGAGAAGGATGCCCGCAAGATATTTGCCGGGACATACCCGGCAGTATTCGCGCACCTTTCAGTCCATGAAGAAAAGCTGCGCATTCGGGACGATCAGGGGCAGTTCTGGTGGGAGTTGAGGTCTTGTGCCTATTACCACGAATTTGAAAAGCCGAAGATAATTTATCCGATTGTAGCAAAGGATATGCGGGCTTCATTTGACGAGCAAGGCTATCTTCATAATGACAAGTGTTTCATGATTCCGCGTAACGATCTTTATTTGATGGCGGTTATGAATTCTCGACTTATGGACTACTATTTTAGACAGAACTTTGCCGGCCATGGTGACCCGTTCAAAGGTGGCCGCATTGAGTTCAGAGGCATTTTTATGGAGATGTTGCCGGTTTTTCCTGCCGCTGACACCCAGAGAGCGCCTATTGTTGAACGTGTCCAGACCATCCTCGCCGCGCCCGGCAGCCCAGACGTGCCGCGCCTCGAAGCCGAAATCGACAAGCTGGTCTATGCCCTCTATGGCCTCACGCCGGAAGAGATTACGCTTATTGAAGGGAGAAAATGACAATTATGGATATAGAAGTCTATTGCGACGAATCGAGGCCTGAGCTTTTTACTACCAAAGCAACGTCTGCAGACAGATATATGCTTATCGGATCAATCTGGATTCCCAAAGATAGCCGTAGCGTCATTAAAGACAAAATCAGGGGTCTCAGGCAAAAACATTCGGCCTTTGGTGAAATCAAGTGGCATGCGGTTGCGCCATCAAAGCTTGATTTCTATCGGGACATTGTCAAACTGTTCTTCAGCGAAGGGGATAATTTGCGTTTCAGGTGCATTCTTATTGATAAACAACAGGTTGATCTGGGTGCGTATCATAAGGGGGACGCTGAGCTTGGCTTTTATAAGTTCTATTACCAGTTATTGCACCACTGGATCAAAGAGGGCAACAGGTATTCAATTTTCACTGATACCAAAACGACCCGTGTTCGCCACAGGCTTAAAGAACTTCATCAAATACTCAACAGGAGCAATTTGTTTTCCGAAATTTTAGCTGTGCAGGCGTTGCCTTCCGATGAAGCCGTGCTGATTCAACTCGCCGATCTGCTGGTCGGCGCGGTTGGGTACTGTTGCCACGGGCATGGTGCAAGTCCGGCCAAAAAAGAAATCGTTGCGATGATTGAGGAATATCTTGGCCATGCGCCATGCGAAGCAACCATGCGTGACGAAAAGAAATTCAACATTTTCAGAATCCGACTGAATGAGGGTTCCTGGTAGTGAGTCAGACTCCACCTCCGTTGGTTCATTATCTGACAGAGGACGAGTATTATCAGCATTTTTGCAATATTTACTGCAACAAAGGCACAGTGATGACATTTGACGGGATTCGGGTGGATTTTTATCCCGGCAATTTCAAACATGCATTCAGAGAAAGCGCAAACAGGCAGAAAGGCGATAAGTCGGTTTTCTCATCGCGAAGGGCGCAGCGAATCGACTGGATAAAGTGGGCGCTGGAGCACACAACTGCGGAATTGTTCCGTGGATGGAATAAGAACATTGGGACTTATGATCCGGAACGCAGGGTCTGTATCGTTGTAAGAAACTACATTGTCGTTATCCAGTTTAAAGATATTGACAGGGCCTTTTTTATTACGGCATACCCGGCAGATTCGGATATACTGCGAAAAATCAGGAATGGTCCTAGGTGGAGATAGAAAAAAAAGTGGCCGCTGATTATTGGTTCAGCGACCGAGACCTCTGAGGGTTCCAAGCTATAAGCAAAGAACTGTTCGCTACTTGATTTCAGTATAGCAAGATTATGCCGGAAATGATCATTAATAATTTTTATAGGCCAATTTTATGCGCATATGAGGAATGAAACCGGGGCACATCCCCAAATAGCTGAATAAACAGTGTCAGCGCCCGTTAAGTCCAACTTTATCAGCTCTACGGCCTCACTCTGGAAGAGATTGTGCTGTTGGAGGGGAAGAGATGAGCAGTATCAGCTACCGAATAAAAGGGGACAGGTGCATTTAACCTCATAAATTGGTTGTTCTCACGCCGGAAGTGGGTCACGTCCAGTCAAGTGGTGTACGAACGATCGTGCAATCTCCTGTTTCTGCTAAGCTGCCACCAGTAGATCTGGTGCAGCTTGGGTTGTTTCCTG
>WSNO01000034.1 GCA_009773415.1 Nitrospirota bacterium
GTCCGAAAATGTAACTGTCAGGTCGCGAAAAATAAATGAATTCAAAAACACAGAAGGCCCGCCGTTCCGACTGGAGGATCTTCCGCGACTCGATTCCATTTTCATTGATGACAATCATTTCACCAGGCTCGATGTCGCGGAGGTACTCGGCCCCGATAATGTCAAACGCGCAGGTTTCAGAAGCAACAACGTATGCTCCATCAATACGGCCAAGCGCGAGCGGTCGCACTCCATAGGGGTCTCGGGCGGCAATCAGTTCGGTTTCGGCCATAAAGAGAATGCTGAATGCGCCTGCAACTTTGCGGAGCGCGCCTGCTATCCGATCATGCGGGTTAGGCTCCTTTGCCCGTGCAATATAGTGCAGGATGACTTCGCTGTCGGAGCTCGACTGGAAAATGGCCCCTTTTTGCTCAAGCCGCAGACGGAGAGCATCGGCATCGACAAGATTGCCGTTGTGGGCAATAGCGATGGAGCCGAGTGCATAATTTGCGAGCAGGGGCTGAACGTTTTTGAGGCCGCTTCCTCCTGCGGTGGAGTAACGGTTATGGCCAATTGCGATGTGGCCGGGCAGCCGCTTTAGCCGTTTTTCGGAGAAGATATCTGCAATGAGACCGAGGGATTTTTCGAGATAAACATTTTTGCCGTCAGAGGAGCAGATGCCGGCTCCTTCCTGTCCGCGATGCTGCAGGGCATAGAGTCCGAGATACGTAAGATTTGCTGATTCAGGGTGGCCAAAGACACCGCAGACGCCGCACTCTTCATGGATATCGAAGTTCGGCACACTACGCCGCTCACAGTCGTGTGGATTCATGGGATTCTGCATCCTCCGGGGATTCATGCAGGATAAGGGAGTTTCATCTCACTGTCTTTCCGGCTAAAGAGCATCTCGTATAGAGTGAAACAGTGATGAAGCAACCTCGTTTATTGTAGCATAAACGCATGAGCCAGTTTGCACTGCGTACCGACTACACGCCCCGCGGCGACCAGCCAAAGGCGATCGCCGACCTCACCGAAGGCATTCAGAGGGGAGATACGCATCAGGTGCTGCTCGGCGTGACCGGGTCAGGCAAGACCTTTACGGTTGCCAATGTTATCCGAAATGTGCAGAAGCCGACGCTCGTCATTGCCCACAACAAGGCGCTTGCCGCCCAGCTCTACGGGGAATTCAGGGAGCTGTTCCCGGAGAATGCCGTCGAATTTTTTGTCAGTTACTACGACTATTATCAACCGGAAGCCTACCTCCCGACCACAGACACCTATATTGAAAAAGACTCGATGATTAACGACGATATCGACCGACTGCGCCACTCCGCCACCATGTCCATCCTGGAACGGAAAGACGTTATTGTGGTCGCATCGGTATCGTGCATATACGGCATTGGCGCGCCGGAGGATTATCTCGGCATGCACCTTTTGCTCGAAGAAGGCCTGCGAATAAAGCGCGGCGAACTCCTTCACAGTCTTGTGGATATGCTCTACGTCCGGTCCGATGCTGAATTCAGACGCGGAGCGTTCCGGGTTCGCGGCGATATAATAGAAGTCTATCCGGCGTTTGCACAGGACAAGGCTGTTCGCATTGAGCTCTTCGGCGACGACATCGACGCTATCAGCGAGTTTGATCCTCTGACGGGAACAAAGCGGGGCCGCATGCAACGCCTTGTGCTCTATCCGAACAGCCACTGGATAACGTCGAAGCCTAGGCTGGAACGTGCATTCAAGACTATCGAAGCCGAACTGGACGATCGCACCAGGTACTTCCGCAACCGCGCCGAACTGGTAAACGCCCAGCGGCTTGAGCAGCGCACCCGGTTTGATATGGAGATGCTCCGCGAATTCGGCTACTGCCACGGCATTGAAAATTATTCCCGCCATCTCAGCGGTCGCAACGAGGGAGATCCTCCGTACACGCTCATCGACTATCTCATCAGCGGCCCGTCGCAGGGCGACTACCTCCTTGTAATAGATGAGTCGCACGCCACGGTGCCGCAGATTGGCGGTATGTACGAGGGCGACCGTTCGCGCAAACAGACACTCATCGATTTCGGCTTTCGCCTTCCGTCAGCGCTGGACAACCGACCGCTCCGCTTTCCTGAGTTTGAGCAGCGGGTGCATCAAGCCATCTATGTTTCCGCAACGCCGGCGGACTTTGAGCGCAACAAGGCAGGGAAGCGTATCATAGAACAGGTCATACGCCCGACCGGGCTTATGGACCCGAAGACCTCAATCCGCCCGGTCCGCGGCCAGGTCGAGGACCTGCTCGGAGAGATCCGCACCCGCGCGGCACGAAGTGAGCGGGTGCTCGTTACTACGCTCACGAAAAAAATGGCGGAAGATGTGACCGATTTCTACACAGAGCTCGGCATTCGTGCCCGCTATCTGCATTCGGACATCGACACTCTTGAGCGTGTCGCAATACTCCGCGATCTCCGGCTGGGCACATTTGATGTGCTGATAGGCGTCAACCTGCTTCGCGAAGGGCTTGACCTGCCCGAAGTCTCGCTTGTCGCCATATTCGATGCCGACAAGGAAGGGTTTCTGCGCTCCGAGCGTTCGCTCATCCAGACATCCGGCCGTGCTGCTCGAAATGTGAACGGTGAGGTTATTTATTATGCCGACAGGATTACCGGCTCCATGCAGCGCGCAATGAACGAAACCGAACGCCGCCGCGCCATTCAATCGGCATATAACAAAGAGATGAACATTGAGCCGGAGACCGTAAAGAGCCAGATCAAGGATATCCTGAGCGCTATCTATGAGGCTGACTACTTCACCGTGCCGATGGCTGCGGAAGAGACCGCGGGCTATGATCTGAACGAAGATGCACTCAAACAGTTGGAGGCGGAGATGAAGGAGTGCGCGAAGCGGCTCGAGTTCGAGAAGGCGGCCGAACTGCGCGACAAGATAAAAGCGGTGCGCGAGCAGATGCTGAAGGCAGGCATTCGAAGTTAGTCCCTGCATTTGCTATAATTTAGACTTTATGTTCCATGAACTCTATCTTTGGCTGACGAGTCCATGCCCGCCGTATGTACGACGGATGCGATACCTTTACCAGATTATCGCCATGCGCGGCCGCTATCTGCGCCATCGTGAAAGCTGGCACCCACACCTTGAAAAAACGAAGCAGTTCATTCTCGCCTCCGCAGCTCGCTGTGCCGACCATTCCAGCATTGTCGTGCTCGGTTCGGGGCTGCTGCTCGACTTTCCGCTTGCAGAACTTGCAGAGCGATTCGACGAGGTTATTCTTGCCGATATCGTCCACCTGCCTGAAGTTCAGAAGACCATCCGGCCCTATCCGAACGTCCGGCTGGCGCAGTGTGACGTCACCGGGGTTGCGGAGCGGATCTATCAGAATGTGCGGCAGGGAAGGCGCGAGCTGCCGCAGGGTTCGCCGTTTTTTCCCGAAGCAGACGGAGCGGGTCTTCTCATTTCCCTCAACCTTGTCTCGCAACTCGCCGCAGTGCCGTCTGATTACATTCTCAGAGAGATGCCGGAGCTGCAAGGGGAGGGGCTAAATGCCTGGTGCGACAATGTCCGCGAGGATCATGTCGAAGCCCTCAGGAGCTTGTCGTGCGATGTCTGTCTGGTTGCTGACTACGCATATACATGGCGCGACAGGGACGGAGAGGTTGCCGAAGAAGGCTCGACCATCGGCAACCTCGTTATTCCGAATCCTGAGCAGGTCTGGAAGTGGCATATCGCCCCGCTTGGCGAGGTGTCGAAAAAATGGTCGAAGGAGCTGACGGTCGGGGCATGGTATCTCAGAAAGTCAACGCGGCCCGGAACCAGACTGTAATCCGGCAAGCTGTCTTTTGCAGGCGTTGAATCACGACTTTTCAGGGCGTTCAAGGAAGTCGGAGCAGTCTGTCGTTCGCATCGCATGCTTCCCAAACAGGAGGATTTCTGCTCTCAGGCGGACAGGTGAAGGGAACACATCACTGCGCGCCGATGTGTTCTTTATACCTCTTCCGTACTTTCTCGATACGCTTCCGGTTGGCACCGAAGTCCCAGTAGCCGATCCGTGATGCCGAGCGCACATGGACGACACCGGCGGCTTCATCGGCCAAAAACTCAACGTCATCAGTGAACCCGATATTAACCCTGAAGGTTGCGTGGATGTAGTTCCCCGCTTCTGCAATAATTCTGGTGCGCGGATATGCGGCAATCACCGCCTTGAGCGTCAGCATGGTTTCTTCAGCGGATTGGTGCATTTTCAGTGGCTGAATCTTGTGGCGCGACGATTGCGCATAGCTCGAAACACAATTCGGGGTTGAGGGGCATGGCTTCAGCATCGGCGGCACAGCAGAGGATCCGGCGGAGGCATTCTCTGAGCAGATGAACAGAAAAGAAAACACGATAAAGCAGACAAGCAGCCGTCGCACTGCCCCCCCGGCACTATTTAATGAGCTTCGACAGCGCCTTGAATTCATCGCCGCCTGCTGCCTTCAGCACCTGAAAGAGCACTATCTCGGTTGAAGTAATGACAGCGCCGGCATCGCGCATAAACTCCACACCCGTCAGCCAGTTCGCCTTGGTGCGAGAGCAGACAGCGTCTTTCACGAGATGCACCTCAAAGCCTTCGATCATCAGATCAAGCGCCGTCTGGAGCACGCAGACATGCGTCTCCATGCCGGTGAGGAGCAGTTTTCGCTTGCCAATGGCTTTGATCGCTTTGATAAATGTCGGCTCCCCGCAGCAGCTGAACGAAGTCTTTTCTATTGGCCGGTATGCCGGCAAAGCATCCTTGATTTCCGCTATGGTCGTGCCGAGACCTTTCGGGTACTGCTCGGTGACCAAAACCGGAAAGGCCAGCAACCTGGCCGCCTCTATGAGGTGCCGGCAGTTTTTTATCACTCCGTCCTTCACGCTCATGGCGGGAACGAGCCTTTCTTGGATATCGACAATTACAAGCGCAACGTGATTCCTGTCAATCAGGAATTTATCCATTCATTCTCCCTCCGCATTCAGTTTTGCAATTATCTGGTCAGCAACAACCGTGACCATGGGCGCGATTTCCCCGGTAAGCGATTCGCTGAATGATTCGATGTCTTTCGGCACAATCCCCCAGCAGAAAACCTCTTTCGGCACGGCTTCTCCCAAAGCACAGCAGGCAGACAGCGCATCGCAAAGGGAGGCGTCATGAGACGACCCGGAGTTGCGTGAACATATATCCGGCGACGGGGTGAATGAAAAAACGGTACCCGGCTCACCTGCCTTTTTGGCCATGGCGTCAACGATGATTGCACGGTCGTACCCGATTGCCGTCTCGACAAGAGCGATGCCGCCGCAGTAAGCTTCCACCACGTCAATATCCATTCGGTCGGCAAGGCGTTCCTTCAGAAGCCGCGCAATGCGAAGGCCCACAGCGTCGTCGCCTCTCAACGGGTTGCCGAGGCCGATAATGATGGTTTTTTTCATTGCTCTTCATGATACCACAGGACTGGACACGAGGCCATCTGCCGTTTAACTACCGAGTCTGCCTCAGGAAAAAATCCCAGATGACATCAGTTGCGGAGATTGGGCGGGATGGTTTTTTCCCCGAACAGATTTACCGCCCGGCCAGGAGTGGCCGCCTGTGTCCGTAATAACCAGTTCTATCTGCGCAGCGTTCCGCTTTGAGGTATAGAGGTACCGATACGCTCCCGGGGCTTCAAGTACACGATGAGGAGTTGTTTCCGCCTTGTTGCGAACAATCCACCGGCTGATAGTCTCATCTGCCGAGGTGAAGTCCGTGGCCTTTGATCTGTCTCTGAACGCATCTTAGCCTGCGCCTCCCAGAAAAAGCACATGCGTGTCGTCCCTGGCGTGGATATGCATAACCGAAATGGGACGAGACGGGCTGCAGGGCTTAGTGCTGTCCGTTCCCGCGACGGATGCGACCGCCCTGACCGTATCAGCCGCCTCGCAGGCAAGCCGGTACACCAGCATGCCTCCATTGGACATGCCGGCCGCGAAGACCTTTCCTGCATTGATGTTGACGCGTTTTTTCATATCGGCAATCACCTGTCACGGGCATACCCGCAGCAGCCGACCGCATTCCATGTTGCAATGCGCTGTCCCGGCACTCGGCTTGAGCCGTTCGGAAACGCAACGACGAAGCCCTCCCGGTCCGCCTTCTCCCGCCATCCGTAATCTGCCGCAGCCTGCTCCATATGCCCGCCTCCCCCGTGTAAGAAGAGGACGAGCGGCGTCGGCCGCGATGCATTGTAACTTGCCGGGATGTGAAGCAGGTATTTGCGCGAGTTCCCGATCGCGAATTCATACTGGCCCCCGCGCAGTCCGAAATCGGAAGACGCACGACCAGCCAGCACCTGTTCAGTTGTCAGCGCCGATTCTGCCGGCCTCTGAATGTTTCCGTCCGCTGCAGGTTCCTGAGCCTGCCCATTGCTGCACGGCACTGCCAGCGCCACCAGCAAAAGAAATCCAAACCATTTCATAAAGCCGCCGCCTTTCTTATTGAGCAGCTACAACGGCAGCTGCATTGATGACTTCAACCCCGATGTTTGTCATTTCCTGTTTTCCTTTGGGGTATAAGCCGGAGACAGCATCTTCCACCAATACAATTTTGAAGTCTCGTTCGCTCGCCTCATACACCGATGTTCTCGGACAATTGGGAAAATTGCATCCGACAAACACAAGAGTGTCTACCGCAAGTTTATGTAAATAGGATTCAAGCGGTGTATTGAAAAAAGCTCCCCATCGCGGCTTATAGATTACAACCTCATGTCTGCTGATTTCCTGTGTGCCTCCGGATAAGAGCAATTCGAAATCAAGATTGACGCGGTTTTGAAACATCCCGGGGACTAATTCACAGCCGGAGCTGCCTTCCAGCAGCATGCCCGAGCCATTCTCAATAGCTTCTTTCCGGCACAAGTCAGCATTGCTTCCATCCTTTTTATATATTCGGACGATATGCACAATAGGCATTCTTTTTTCTCGATAGGCGTCCAACAGCATCTTTATTCCCGGCACGGCTGCCGACGTGCCGGGAATTTCCCAGGGTTGTCCGTCCAATGTGTCACACTGGGTGTCAATCGTGATCAGTGCCGATGATCTGAAGTTCGGTTTCGTATATTTCTTCACATTACGTTTCTCCATGACAGGCATTTACAATGTCGACTGCCTGTGCAAACCGCTTATGAAATGAGGTTTCCGCAGCATCGGCCTGAAGCTTATGGAGCGCATCAACGGCGGGAGCCAGTTCCCTGACATTGGAAATCAGAAGCTGGTAGGAAAGCGGTTTTTCTGCTTCAGTTCTGATCAGCCACGAGGAAATTCGGAGGTTTCTGATTTGTATGTCATGGGTCAGTGGTTTCATTTTGTCTGAATCCTTATCAAGACGCGTGTAAAAAGGAATCAGGCGCCTTTTTTGCGCCAAATGTAAAAACGATAATTCGAAATTTCCTGCTTCTCATGTTCGGAAAGGAGCAGCTGCTTTGCCAACGATCTTTATGCTGTTATCAGGCACAAGACCGAGGGCAGTCGAAAGAAAGCCTGGCCTGATGCGTGGTTTATTGCCGGATGACCCCGCGAGCCTCAGGCGCACAGTTTGGCTGCGATTGCCGCAACGTGCCTCCCCTGAAACCGTGCAGCAGCACGTTCATTTTCGCTGGGCAGCCGTTCGCCTTTGCCTCCCGCGATTGTCGATGCCCCATAGGGGGAGCCGCCCGTGATTTCGTCAATGCTCATCTGCCCCTGAAATGTATACGGAAGTCCGACGATGACCATCCCCTGATGAAGGAGCGTCGTATGAAAGCTCAGAATTGTGGATTCCTGTCCGCCGTGCTGGGTGGCGCTGCTCGCAAAAACGCTGCCAACCTTGCCGACAAGCGCGCCGCGTGCCCAGAGCTGCCCCGTTGCATCCAGAAACTGGCGCATCTGCCCGCACATGTTCCCGAACCGAGTCGGCGTGCCGAAAATAATCGCGTCAGCCTCAGCCAGTTCTTCCACAGCGCAGACCGGTATATGCTCAAACGTCTTTTGCGCCTGAAGCGCTCCCATCTTCTCAATCACCGTTTCGGGCAATGTCTCAGGCACTCTCCGGAGTGCCGCTTCAGCGCCGTCAACATCCCTGACCCCTTCGGCCACCGCTTCGGCCATTCTGTGGATATGTCCATACATTGAATAATAGACGATGAGAACTTTCATGTCGAATCCCTCCTTGTACCTTTACTTTGAGTTACTTCGGCCAGTTTTTTCCTGGTTTTGCCCAGTCATGCTCGTCAAATGACCCCGCCTGGTAGTCGTAGGTGGATGCGAGCGTCAGAAACTCCTCGTCACCTCCCAAATCAACATCCCGCCAGTATGTCTGTTTTAGCCCCGGAATAAAACCCATTCCAACCTCAAGCCTGTCAGGAATATCGTCCTTATCGGTATCTTCACTTGCTTTCCACCCATCGGGCCAAAAAGTGTGAAAATTATTGAAGTGCGTAAACTCATGCATAACCGCAATAGCAAAGGTATCAATGTATTTATATGGCAAGAATTTCCTCTCAGACAGCGTGTTCGTTTTTGACCGTCTAACCGCCGGTAGTTGCACAAAAAAAGTATCTTGATCCCAAGTGTTCGTCTTAAGGTTGCAAACATTAATAGTTTTGTACCCGGAATAGTACGGATTGTATTGTCCGACAACACCACGCTGAAGGCAACTGCATTTATCAATCGGAATGCCTGCGCAGTGGTATTCAATCCGGACATTCTGTCCGAATGGACGTGCCGCAGGCGTCTGTTTCCAGTAGTAGTACCAGTTAGGATACGTTTTCCCTGGATTGTTTAGTTCATCCCGGGGATAAAAGAACTGCACCTCTCGCGTTTTTTCTATTTTGCATGAACCTGTTTTCAGGGTCGCCTTCACGGTTTTTGTGCCGAATTCGGCGTTGTTTGCGGGCAGTCCTTTATAGACAACCGAGAGTTTTCGGCCTTGTGGCGTCGATGTCGAAGCAGGAATAATGGTGCGAGTGGAACCTTCGATCTCAGGAACAGTCCATTCGACTGAATCAGCATGCTGAACCGGCACTGTTGCCGCCTCGAGATCCAGGACAAGTCTGTTCGAGTATTCGCTCATGAGGTACTCATCGCTAAAACGTGCCTGCTTTTGTCTTGGGGGCTTATGATTTCAAGTTTCACAGATTGCATGTTCTTGCATTCCTCAGCCGGGCTCTCTTTGACCTTAAGGTACAGCGTCATCATGGAGCCGGGACGGCAACCGGGTGAAGGCCCCAAGGGTCTGCCCATATCTTTGCGCAGCAAAAGCTCACCGCGTTTCAGCAGCGTTTCAAATTCTGGTTTGGTCAATATCCATGTGGAACTGGAGCATCCCGATGGTAGATTTGTGATGCCATCATCACCAGCGAAGACAACCCTCGGTGTGCTCGCCCCAATTTCGATCTGGCCATTTACAGCAGTGCTTACACCCACCACGCCGGAACTGAATTGGGGGTAACGTTCCCCCGGGTCGATTTCATAGCGAATAAAGTTAGCCCAGCGAGTACACACCGCCGGAGACCCGGAACTCCAGCGGGCGCATTTCTTGCCCATCACGCTCGACACCTCTATCTCCGTTGAAAGCGAGTCAATCTCATACTCCTTTTCCCTCTCAAATCGTCCTTTTGTTTTATCGTAGGTATGGAGGAGAATCAGATTGCCGACAAAGCTCTCTTTAATAGTGTAGAGAAGATCTGTCTTCACTTGATTGTTATACCAGAGTTCTTTTTCTCCTCCGTTGACGACAATATACCCTTCAATGGGTAAAGCCTCAGGAAGTTGAGGATTGTCCGCATCTGGCGATAAGCTGCCCAGCATATTTTTTACCTGGTCGAACTGGCCGTTGATTATCTGGCGCCGGCGATCCATCTCCTTCTCCGGCGTTTCCGCCGGCTGGATGGGCATAGTCTGCATACCGGCAGCCCCGCCGGCTTGTCTGTTTGCCTCCATCATTAATTGCATGGCGTCGCGGTATGTTCGCAAGACACTGTTCAGGTCGGTTGTGCCTTGCATCTGCTGTTGGAGTTGTTCCGCCCTCTGCTCAATATCACGGGGGGACTGAGCAATGGCCGGAGAGCAAAATAAAGAAAAAACAATCGCTCCGATTATGCCTGTCCCTACGGCTTTTCGCACTCCATCAGCGGTCATTTATGCCGCGCAGATGTCAATGGGCGTAGCCTGTTCCTTGCGCCACGCTCCGAGCAGCTATTTAAGAAGTTATTATTCATTACTGGAGATTGACCTGCAGCCCCCGGCCTCGAAGATAGTCTTTCACTTCACTGATGCGAAAGGTTCTGAAGTGAAATACCGACGCCGCCAGCAGTATCTGCGCTCCGCCTTTTACCGCGCCGTCGTAAAAGTGCTCGAGCGTTCCGGCGCCGCCGGATGCGACTACCGGCACGGTGACCACATCTGCGATAGCCTTTGTGAACTCAATGTCATAGCCAGCCAGCGTGCCGTCGCCGTCCATGCTGGTCGGCAGAATGATGCCCGCGCCCAGTTCCTGACACTCCCTCGCCCAGGCTATGGCATCCTTGCCTACAGGTTTCGTGCCGCCGGATACCACCAGTTCAAATCCCGACGGCATTGCCTTGTTTCTGCGAGCATCTACAGCTACAGTTATCCGCTCAGAGCCGAACTCCCGCGCGGCATTTTTAATAAGAGAGGGGTCTTTCACCGCGGCGCTGTTCATGGATACCTTTGAAGCACCGGCTGAAAGAGTCAACTGTATATCCTCAAGACTTGCTATGCCGCCCCCGACCGTCAACGGAATGGAAATAACAGCTGCAACATTCTGCACCCATTCCAAGCGGGTTTTTCTGTTTTCGAGCGTAGCTGCAATATCGAGCATAGCCAGTTCGTCGGCACCCTCGTTTTGGTAAAACCTGGCGTTCTCCACCGGATCGCCCGCATCCTTCAAATTAACAAAATTCACGCCTTTTACAACGCGGCCATCTTTCATATCAAGGCACGGCATAATGATAATTTTTCCCATCTCATTCCTTCCCGCAAATTATAATTATGAAACAAAATAACAACAAAGACTAAAAAGCAGCAACTGTTATTTTACCTATGAACAAGCTGCCCGGCATTTCATCTTAAAAAGCACAATGAGGCAGTTGAGCCGCGGCGGGCTTGTCCCGCCGTCCGCTCCACCCGCTATGCGGGGCCGCTTACCGCCAAGATTAGCATTTCATTGTTTTTCCGCTATTATCAGCATTTCAAAGTCTTCGGTTGATAACGTATCGTTTCGACTGAAAGCGCCAAGCTTCGCTCCGTAGATATCGACAGTTTTAAAATCCAGCGTCTTTAATAGCCAAGTTATTTCGGATGGCGCATAATACCGTTCGTTGCATTGCAGTTCTTTTTTGTTCCCAAGATCATCTTCAACATATACAGTATTACGCTCTCGGAAAGTCATCAGATCAAATGAAAGACTGTCGCATTTCGCGTTGCCTTCCTTTGTTTTTGAATCAAGGAAATCTTTGACGGAATGAAACAGAGGAAACAAACCGTTCAAGGTGGTAAATATCAATTTCCCTTCTGGCAGTAACGCATTGGCAGCATTCCGGAGAATCTGAAAATTCATTTCATCGGTTTCCATCAACGGGAATGCGCCTTCGCATATCATAATGATCAGATTGAATTCATGCAGAAAAGGAAGATTTCTCGCGTCATGTTTTTGAAAAACGATTTGCAGGTTTTGTTCAAACGCCTTTTCTTTTGCTCGATTTAACTGAGATTCTGATAAATCAATCCCGACAACCGTATATCCTCTCTTAGCTAATTCAATGGAATGTCTGCCAGTGCCGCATCCTATATCCAGAATTCGAGACGCTTTGTTATATCCGATTTCATTTTCAATAAAATCACACTCTCCGATGGTTCCCTGCACGTAATTTTCGTTATCATATTTCATAGCGTAGTTTTCAAACAACTCTTCATACCATTGTTTCATGTGGTGTGTCCTTTCAGTCGTCCCCGAGCGGAGCGAGGGGAAGAATGTCGGCGCTCAGGCGCGAGCCAAGCGGACAGCGCGAGGGCCGTTACCTGGAGCGCCTTGTTGGGCGCCACTCCTGCAGCCACGACTTTTCCACCCGCCAAAGGATACTGCCAGCCCTCCCTAAGCCGAAGTGCGTTCAGGCTGTGCCTCAGGCATGATTGGCCTGGCTCATCCAGTATCGGAAGGATCGCAATTCTTGAGTTCACGGAATTTTGCAGCCATGGTCGGGTTACCCTTAGTCAGTTTCTTGACGGTCAAGTCATCGGCTTTGTTGTTGGCAAGACGGAGATTGTTTTCAGAAGCGAGCAGCGCATCCTTGGTCTTCTGAAGATGTTCGATGGTTTTGTCGATCTCCTCAATAGCCGTTTTAAATTTCTTGGACGCCAGTTCGTAGTTCCGGGCGAAGCCTGTCTTGAACGCCTCGAGTTCGTCCTCGAAGTTCGTGATATCAATGTTCTGTGCTTTCACTGCCGCGAGCTCTGTTTTGTACTTCAGTGAGTTCTGAGCGGCGTTTCGTAGCAGCGTAATGATCGGGATAAAGAATTGCGGGCGGACGACATACATCTTCTGATAACGGTGGGACACATCGACAATGCCGGAGTTGTAAAGCTCGCTATCAAGCTCGAGAAGTGAAACGAGAACGGCGTATTCACAGCTCTTTTGAGTCCGGTCCTTGTCGAGTTCCTTCAGGAAGTCCTCGTTCTTGTTCTTTGTAGCGGTGCGATCGCTCTCGTTCTTCATTTCAAACATGATCGAGACGATCTCGGTGCCTGCCTCGTCCGTGTCGCGAAAGATGTAGTCGCCCTTGCTGCCAGTTCGCGCGTCGTTGTCCTTCTCGAAATATGCCTTCGGAAATGCCGTCGCTCGAATGCGGTTGAACTCGGTATTGCAGTGCTGTTCTAAGGTTTCGCCAACCATCTTGGTCGACAGGCGAGCTTTCATGTCCAGGAGGCGCTCGATCGCGTCGTCGCGATCCTTAATCTGTGTCTCGTACTTATCCTTGAGCGACTTCTCGGCGAGCTGCTTTTCAAGCATCGCTCGTTCGAGACCGCTCTTTAGTTCGTCGCGCTCCTTCTCGACCGCTCCGACTGCCTCGGTGATAGCGAGTTTCTTCGCAACCTCGATGGCGTCGAGCTTGGCTTTTAGACCCTGGATCTCGGCATCTTTGGTTGCGGCAGCCTTTTGCAATTCACTATTGGCCTTAGTTTGGGCGAGTTCGATGGCGTTCCGCTTGTCCTGCTCGGCCAACGCAAGCCGCTCGTGCAATTGCTGTTTGAACTCGCTGTCGCGAACCTGCTTCAGGATGTCTGCGTACCCGGCTTCGTCGATCTTGAATGCTTTCCCGCAGTGCGGGCAGATGATTTCATGCACGAATATTTACCCTCCGTCTTAACCAAACGATCTGTTCATGGCGCACAATCTCGGCGGTAACCCGGAGCGCGCCGGGCGCGCGATCGAGTGCAGCGGATTGTTGACCGGTCTATTTTCTCGCCTCAACCAAATTTCCATTAATGAATTTGTGGAGAATGCTGGATACGTACGTCTGGTAGGGCAATCCTTCATGGACTGCCTTTTTTTGTAGCTCAAGGAGATCTCTTTCCGAAATCCGTATATTTAACCTCTTATCCTTGCGTAACGTATTACGTGCATAGGCCATTAATTCTTTTTTTCTTTTAGTGAGGTTTGTAACTGGCACCCACTCATCTTTCTCGAAACTATCGAGAATTTCTTTTTCTTCTTTCGTTAATTTTGTCTTCATGATTTTTCTCCAAGATATCTTTGTGTTGCTTTCCTACTTGGAATTATGGTTTTCAGAAATAGTTCTTCATCATTTTCAACATAGGGAATGAGATAAGCGTAATTGGCAATATTGATAACCATAATTCGCTGTCCTGGATAATCTTTCTGATTGGGATGCAGGTAGTCATCTAATATGTCACCCCTTTCAATAAAAAACACCACATCCTCAAAACAGATGCTCCGCAACGGCTTAAGCGCGATGCTCTTTTCCGTGTTCCAGTTTATGCTTTTCATGTTTTTATATTAACACATTGTGTGCATTATGGAGACACATATTTAAGGTCAACGGACTAAATAACCCGCTGGTGAACTGCCCTTGAAAATCAAAACAGGCTTATCACCAGTGGGGTTGATTTTTTTGTTAGCCCTTTTCTAATCGTAGTGCGTCCACATGCGTATTACTTTAACCGTTTTAATTTCATCAAGAATTTCATAGACAAGTCGATGCTGTATATTTATGCGTCTGGAATATGCGCCTTCCAAATCACCGACTAGTTTCTTAAAAGGCGGGGGGGCTTGATAGGGATTTTCTTCCAATATCTTAATTAACTGTTCTGCATGAGAGCGCAATCCCGAAGCAGAAATCTTTTTTGCATCTTTTCGAGCTTGTTTGGTATATACAATTTTCCATATCACCAGCGAAGCCCCTTTGAACATTTTTCGATTGGTGTTTTCAAACCCTTGCGTATTGATTCTCCCATGCCTGGAATTGAAAGCAAATAAAGCGTTTCCTGAATAGAACTCCAATCGCTTTCAGAAAGCATTACTGCCTTACCGCGTTTCCCGGTAATATGCACTGTTTCGTGTGACTTTTCTAATTCGTCTATCAAGCGGTACAATCTTTTTCTCGCTTCGGTTGCTGTTATTGTTGTCATGACTTCACCTCCTATCACCGTACGCTATATAGTACGTCACACGCGATGGTTGCGTCAATATTTTTTTGGCTAATCTCGGCGGTAAGCGGCCCCGTGTAGCGAGGGGAAGAACGCGAAGTTCACCGGGAGGCGAGCGCCTTTCCTCGCCGATTCGGTGGAACGACTTGTTGGGCCTTCGTATTAACTTCTGCACGCAAACCTATCCCAAGTGCCCCTATCACCTTTAGAACGGTATCGAAACCGGGACTTCTCTCTCCAGAGAGCGCCTTGTAAAGGCTTTCTCTGGAGAGGCCTGCATCACGTGCCACTTGAGACATACCTTTGGCACGGGCAATATCACCGAGAGCTTTGGCAATGAATGCGGCATCACCATTTGCTTCTTCAATGCAGGCTTCGAGATAGGCCGCCATTTCTTCTGGCGTGCGAAGATGTTCAGAAACATCGTATTTTGTTGTCTTAGTCTTTACCATGATGCACTCCTACAGGTTTCTCGCCAGACGTAAGGCGGTTTTGATGTCTTTGGCCTGGGTCTTTTTATCTCCCCCAGCCAATAGAACGACAAGAAGCTCTCCACATTGTTTATAGTAGACCCGATATCCAGCACCATAATCGATTCTCAATTCCGAAACCCCTCACCTACCGGTGCCACATCTCCTGGATTACCCGTTGCTAATCGCTCAATTCTCGCATGAACTCGCGCGCGGGCTCTTATATCGTCCAACCCATCAAGCCATTTGGCGAAGCTTTCCGTTTCCCGAATCACGATCATAGCTTAATTGTATCCTTATGGCTACACTTTGTCAAGGACCGAATATTCCTACTTTCTGTGGCCTAATCCCGGCGGTAAGCGGCCCCTTGGAGCGAAGTGTTAGCGAACGTGAAGTGGCGGGCAGGCCAAACAAAAACAGCGAACAAGACCGCTTGAAACGCGAGAAAAAACAGGAAGGGGAAATAAACAACAGAAGCGAATGCGGTAATAGCGAAAGACACGGCGAGCGATATCCCGGCCAGCACGCGAAAGTTAGGTTTTCTTGCGCCAGAGACAAGAGCAGGCAGACCAATAAGAAGATTTGCTGCACCCATTGGGACGGTGTACCAGAGTGGCTCAAGAAACGCTGAAATTGGTTGATTGTCTAGGTCACCGACAGACGCGGCGAAAGCAAAAATGAAAAAAGGCACCGATCCAACCAGAGCCAAGCCGGCCAAAAATGAGGCGATGCGCAACGTGATAATCATGTTCGCTAACGTCCAAGCTAAGGGGCGCGCCGCTTTTGGCGCGTCCCGCTTGAGCGCAGTGCTAGGGTTTTTGTTCAGCTTCAACGGTTTTTTCTGCGCTGGGAACAGACATCGTTTGAGCTGGTGCAACCGGTTGTTCGGCCAATCATTTGTTTCCAATAGCCTTAAAAAAAGTATAACAGAATACTCCGTCCGTCTCTGTCGTTCGATATAAGTCCCTAATTCCTTGTTCAAAAACGTGTTGTTCAATTATTCCTGCCTTGATTGCCGGTTCAAAGACACCCTCTGTCATAGCCGTAAACGTCTTCTTTGTGAATCCTTCGACCAGGTCAGGTTTGCTGGCATCAACATAAACCATTCGAGGAGATACCTGGACGGAGTTAAAGCCTGCCTGGCGCAACAGCGGATAGAGCTCTCTCCCGATCATGGCGTTGCCGCCGGCCCGCCGTTGTAGTTCAACCTGACATTGAATTGCTTTGTGTGCCGCTTCGCTGTCAGGATAAAAATAGACAGAGCCATGGTCTCCCTCGATGACCGTGATTGTGCCGTCTTTCCTCAAGTGGTTTTTCAATACAGACAGCGCCTCGACGGGCCGCGAAAGATGTTCCAGGACGAAACAGACGAAAATGTGATCGAAGGCGTCCGGCCCAAAGGGCAGGTTGAAAATATCTGCCTGTTCAAATTGCACATTGTTTACGCCTGCGGTTGCCGCTCTTCTCTTGGCTTCAGCGACAGAGACCTCGGATATGTCGACAGAAGTAATCAAGGCATCCGGGCTGTTGCTCGCAAGGGTGACCGTCTGTGCGCCAACGCCGCAACCGGCTTCCAGGACACGGGTTCCCGCCGGATAGGAAGTATCGGAGTGCAGCAACTCGACCAAGGTTGAGGCTTGATCCTGTAAACGTATGTTTTCTCGATGATCGTAACCGTGAACGTATGCTTTTTTCATGTTTCCTCTTTTGTGCCGAATCTCGGCGGCGCGAAGCGCTGTCCGCTGCAAGCCGTTGTTAGGCCACATTTTCCTATGGTTTCATGTTATTGTGCATTTAGCCAATTGATTGCACCTTGTTTCGCGGCAGCCCAAGCAGCAAGCCCCGTTATGTGTGAGTCGGATTTAAGAGAAAAAAACGGCTCATCAACTTCAGGATTCCATCCTCCGTGTACGATCTTGCTACGATAAGAATACACTGCTTCATAGAGATGCCTAATCTCTGGTGTGGGTTGGACGTAGGAGTCGAGAAAATTGCGGAATTCCTGTGTAATCCCAGTGTATGATTGACATGTTTTGCAACGTTTTCCTTGATTGAGGAGAGGCTCAATCGCGCTAACAAGCGATACAAGTCTTTGGAATTCCTTTATCCCAGGATTAGACGCGGCATAGATAGAGGCACAACATCTAAGGAACCGTGTTTTCTTCGCGTTAGTGAGCGCCAGATACTTTGTGTAAAGGGCATTAATATCAGGTACACGGAAATCGGATGTTCCGATACCAAGGGAAGCATAGTACTCAGACATCGGGATAGGTATTAGTTGTGGTATTTGCAAAACATCAGAGAAAGCATCTTGTGGTGCTTCATCAAGCCCATGAGAAATGCCACATGCAACCAGGGCATACGAGTAATCTAAGAATGCCCAGGTATATGGTGTTGTAAGTGAAAAAACCGGGATGTCGATAAATGTTCCTAACCCAGATAATTCATAAATAATTGCAAAGAAAGAAGCCAACTCAGTCTCAAGCTTTGGTATTATTGAGTTTACAAGTACTTAAAAACACCAAAAGA
>WSNO01000035.1 GCA_009773415.1 Nitrospirota bacterium
GGCAAGCCGACGCGGGTTCGATGCGTTCGGGCTTATTGAATACCCCTCTCATTTGGGAAATCTATTCGGTTGAAAAAATGTTCGTGCAACGGACTCTATTATACAGGAATTAAAGTTCCGCATGATTCCAGCCGATAGGTATGCTATAGTTAATTTCAAGACGAGGATTCATGAAATGAGGAGCATGCAAAAGCGCCACCTGCAAGAGAAATCAGCACGCTTCAGCCGCAACAGCAGGATTTTTCTCGCAGGTGCTTTTTTTTGTCTCCTGATTGCCGGGCTGCCGGCAGCGGGCATTGGTGCGGACTCACAAAAGCCTGCGCTGCCTGAGGCTCAGCCTCAACAGAAACCGGATCAGCCTGCACCGCAATCTGCCGCAAAACCGGAGGCGACTCCCCCGCCGAAAACCGAAGAGGGATTCGATATCGTGTTGCTGATGGACAGCTCCGGCAGCATGAAGAAAACCGATCCGAGAGATTACCGCAAAGAGGCTGCAAAACTTTTCGTATCGCTCATGCAGGAACGGGATAACATCAGCATAGTCAGCTTTGGTGATTCTGCAACCGTGCTTGCGCCCCTGACCCCCGGGGGGAAAAAAGATCGCTCTGCGCTGTTCAGCGCAATCGGCAAGATAACCTCGCGCGAGATGACGACGAATATCACCGATGCAGTCAGACTTGGATTTGAACTTCTCAATAAATCGAAGCGTCAGAATCGCATAATGCTGCTGATGTCCGACGGGCAGATAGACCTGCTCTCAAAAGAAAAGGATGAAGCATCTGTGGCCGAGCTTGCCGGATTTCTTCCCGATGTCGCCAAGGCCGGCATCAGTATCTATTCAGTCGCATTCAGCGAGTTTTCGGATGCCGGCCTGCTTCGTGCGCTCTCTGAAAAGACCGGAGGCGCTTTCCGCTATGCCCGGACCGACCGTGATATCCATGTAGTATTTGCCTCCATTTTTGAGCGGATGAAGGCTCCGGATACGCTTGCGCTTGAGGGAGACACCTTCCTTGTCGACAAAGATGTGAAAGAGGCCGTTCTGCTGATCAATAAGTCGCCGGGAACTGCGACTGTGCTGTTCGATCCGTCCGGCAAGCAGGTAGCGCAGGGTAAAATCGGCAGGGATATCGAGTGGTTCGGGTCAAAGATCTTTGATATGATCACCATCAAGGAGCCGGCGGTCGGCAAGTGGCGGGTAAAGCTCAGCTCCCGCGAGGGGAACAAGATTTTTGTGTTGACTGATCTCAAGCTGAAAACGGCATTTGCCGGAGACAAAGTAAATAAGGGCGACAAAGCCGTTCTTGATGCCTGGCTGGAGCGTGACGGCTCAATAATCCGGAACAGGGATGTCCTGAGCCAGATAGGTTTTTTTGCGACTCTCGTTGAACCCGACAGCACACGGTTGTTGATGGAACTCAAGCCGTCCGGAAAAGAGGGCGTGTTTGCGGTCGAGGTGCAGTTCAGAAAATCGGGCGAACACACCTTGCTGCTCAATTCCGGGGGCAAAACCTTCACGAGAAACCGGGAGTTTACGGTTTTTGCGGCTGAGCCGCCGCCCCCTCCGCCGGCTGTCGAGCAGAAACCCTCGCCGGAGGCGGCGCGGGATGAAGTAAACTGGAACTATATCCTTATCAATTTTGCGCTGATAAATGCCGCGATTATCGGTCTTATCACGCTTGTCTTCCTGATTCGGAGAATCGGCTCAGTGCTTGCGAAGCGCAGGAGCGCATCAAAAAAAGATGCCGACAAGAAACAGAGCCCTTCGGAAAAGGGGGAGTAATGATGAAAATAGATCCGCTTCTCTTTCTCATCCTGATTGAAGGGGCACTCGTTTTTTTCGGCCTTGCGCTCATTCTCTTCTTCCGCAGCCGCAAATATAGAAAGCTATATGAGAAGGCGCTCAACACGCCTGCGAACGTTACCGTCGAAGATGTCCACCCGGAGAGTGCTCCCGTACCGGTTCCCGCTGCAGAAGAACCCTTGCCGGCGGAGCCTGCCGAAGACGTGCCGGCAAATATTCGGAAATTGCTCGAAATTATTGACTTTCAGAAGCAGAAAATTCTCGAACTGCTCTGTATGCGTGACCTGCTCGATGACGCTTACCGTCAACTTGAACTGTTGCGTCAGAAGAACATCGAACTGGAAGGACACATCGTCGGATTTGTTGAGTCTTCCGCCAAGCCTGAAGAGTTCGGGGAAGCTTCTGCAATGCTGGGGAGCAGCAATCGTGAATTCGGCAACGTTCTGTCTGTCCTGCAGCGCAACAGTGACGCGCTTGGAGAGAAAACGGCGACATGGGAGGACCGGCTGAAGGTGCTGTGGGAAGAAGCCCGCACGATTGCCGATGAAATCCCCGGAGCTGATATCGTTGCTTCATCGGGTGATGTCCCGGAAGATGTTTCCCGCCTTACCGAAGAATTGCAGGCAGCCGAGAAAAAGCTGAAAATATCGCTGGACGAACTCGGTGCGCTGAAGGCGCAATATGAAGACATCGAAAAAGAGTACATGATTCTTTACAGCAAGCAGCAGGCGGGAACGCTCGGGCAGCCTTAAGGCAGGCTTTTTCCAAATAATTTCTCTTCGTACTCAGGCAGTTCCTCAAGGTAAAGCGGCCGGTTTCTCATCATATTGAATTTTGTGATCTTGAAGTTCAATTCCCTGATTCTCTTCAGCCGCTCCTTATCATCATCCATGGCCATGATCATGTCGCGCAGAGTGATGATTTCACTGCGGAGTTCCAGTTCGGGCGGAATGCAGCCGGCGTTTTTCAGGATGCGGTACGCGATGCGGAGATCTTCAGGAATAAATGTCTCATCTTCAAACACTATCGGCTTGCCGGCGTTCTTCAGGTTGTCGAACTCGCCGTTCTCAATTGCCTCGCGAATCCTTTGCTCTGCGAGTTTCTGCGCAGCGTCCATGCGGTTTGTTATTCTTTCCGGCCGATGGCGTCAGCAACGGACTGCAAAGGCTTTTTCTCCTGGATGGCGTTCAGGATATTCTTTTTCCCCTCTGTGCTGCCGCACAGAATGCAGCCGACGAGCGTATCTCCATCAAGCACGAGCTTGCGATAAATGCCCTTGTCGGCGTCTGTCTCGACAACTGAACGATACCGGCTGTCTGCATCAATATTTCCGGCTGACATGAGATCGATACCCGCAACCTTCAGAACGTTGGAAGGAAGTGTTCCGGTATAAAGCTCCCTGCCTCCCGCCATATTCGTACCGGCAATTTTCCCCTGCCGCTCGGCAGCCGGCCAGATGCCGTACATAACGCCTCTGTGTTCAACCAAGTCGCCGGCAGCATATACGTCGGGGAGGCCGGTCTCGAGCAGGTCATTTACCGGCACCCCGCGACTCTGGTCGACCGGAAGACCATTCAGCAATGCACGATTCGGCGCTATGCCGGCGGAAACAATAATCATGTCTCCTGCAACAAACCGGCCATCCAGCAGTTCGATGCCTCGTCTGCCGGCATCATCGACGATGGTTCTCGTCTTCGCATCGAGTACAAATCGGAGCCCCCTGTTTTCAAGGGCACGCTGGAGCACCGCTCCTCCTGCCGCGTCCATCTGACGCGGGAGCAGGCGGGGAAAATATTCGACGACCGTGACCGGATGGCCTGCTTTCCGGAGAGCATGCGCTGTCTCAATGCCGAGGAGTCCACCGCCGAGGACAAGCACGTTTTGTGACCGTTCTGCTGCATCCCGAATCCGTTCGGCATCAGCCAACGTTCTTAACGTATATACACAGGGAAGGTGAATGCCTTGTATCGGCGGGAGGGACGGCACCCCTCCGGTCGCAAGCAGCAGCCGGTCATAGCAGAGAGGCTGTCCGCCGGCAATCTCAACAGTTTTCGTTTTCGGATCGATGCGCAGAGCCGGCGTGCTGAGCCGCAGCGCAACGGCATTTTTCTCGTACCATGAATCCTTGAACAGAATGAGATCCTGAGCGGAGACCTCGCCGGAGAGGTAGTCGATAAGACGGATGCGGCTGTAAAAAGGGGTCGGCTCAGCCGAGAGAATGAGGATATCTGCGGCAGCATCCTGTTTCCGAATGGTCAAGGCTGCTGAAGTGCCGGCAACGCCGTTGCCGATAATGATGTGTTTCATAAGCTGTATTGTAGCCCACCCGGCAGTAAAAAATAAGCAGGTATTATCGCTCCTCGTGCTGTCACTTCAGATGGACATCCGTACGGAAGAGAGAGAGCCTTCGCGAGCAAAATGTCTGTAACATGTTGAAGTATAAGTATTTCATTAATTGACAAAAACTGACAACGACCAGTACAATATAACAATTTCTTTTCAGGAGGAACCTGTGAATGGCTGAGGGTGTTGTCGAACTTTCAAATGCAAATTGGAATAAAGAGGTAAGCGAGTCCAAAGGCATCGTCGTTGTTGATTTCTGGGCAGTCTGGTGCGGCCCATGCAGAATAATAGCCCCGACTATAGAGGAGCTTGCTAAGGAATACGCCG
Source organism: Nitrospirota bacterium (assembly GCA_009773415.1). Classification (GTDB taxonomy): domain Bacteria; phylum Nitrospirota; class Thermodesulfovibrionia; order Thermodesulfovibrionales; family Dissulfurispiraceae; genus JAAYUK01. Next base: position 4,472 of record WSNO01000035.1, read on the forward strand.
GCAAAGTGAAGATCGGCAAGCTGAATACCGACGAAAACTCCGAGGTCGCCGCCCGGTACAAAATTATGGGAATACCGACGATTATTTTCTTCAGGGACGGACAGAAAGTCGATCAGGTCGTCGGCGCGGTTCCCAAGCAGCAGTTGAAGTCGAAAATAGACGGACTGCTTGCATAATAAGCCTGCTGCATGTTGCAGCAGGGTTCCGGAGAGCATGTGACGACAGCAACGAGGAACCAGCGAAGGGTTGCACTGTCCCTTGCGCTGGTTTTTCTGTATTTGGCGGTCAGTGCCTGCACGCAACGTGAAGAACAGATTGTCCGCGGCGGCAGCGTGGGCTCATTTTATTCTCTTTCACTCCCTGACCTCTCCGGAGCTTCCGTTGCTTTTCAGTCGTATCAGGGAAAGATTCTCGTTATCGAATTTTTTGCCTCGTGGTGCGGTCCGTGCAAAGAGACGGTGCCGGCCATACAGGCCGTTCACCGGCAGTTCGGGAGCCGGCAGGATGTCGCGGTCATCGGAGTCTCTCTGGACGCGGAGTCATCCCGCGACGCTGTAAAAATATTTGCACAGCGCCACGGAGTGACCTTCCCGGTATTTCTTGATGCCGGACAGATTCGCCAATTTACGGGGGTCTATATGGTGCCGACGACGTTGATTATCGACAGGAAAGGTGCTGTGCATGTCCGATTGTCCGGAGCTCAAAAAAAACTGAAGGAACGAATTGCCCGCGAAGTTGATGAACTTCTCAAATGACGTATATGTGGAGGAGGCGCTATGTTTGAAAGCCTGAGCGACAAGCTCGATGCCGTATTCAAGAAGCTGAAAGGAAGAGGGCTGCTCAAGGAGGACGATGTTGATGCGGCGCTGAAAGAAGTGCGTATGGCGCTTCTGGAAGCTGACGTCAACTTCAAGGTTGTCAAGGATTTTATCGCACTTATTCGCGAGCGCGCTGTAGGAAAGGAAGTGCTGGAGAGCCTCACCCCCGGGCAGCAGGTCATCAAGATTGTCCACGATGCTCTCTGTGACTTCCTGGGTACGGTGAACTCCCGCATACAGCTTGCACCGAATCCGCCGACCGTTATCATGATGGTCGGACTGCAGGGTTCGGGCAAGACGACCACGACCGGCAAGCTGGCACGTGTCTTCAGAAAGGAAGGCCGGCGACCGCTCCTTGTTGCGGCCGATCTTCAGCGCCCGGCTGCAATCGACCAGCTCGTAACTCTCGGCAAACAACTTGATCTTCCGGTGTACAGCGACACAGGAACAAAAGACCCGGTCGCCGTCTGCAGAGAAGCGCTGAAAAAAGCCAGGCTTGACGGCCGCGATGTCGTTCTTGTCGATACAGCCGGTCGTTTGCATGTTGACGATGAGCTGATGGACCAGCTCCGAAAGGTGAAGGAAGCGGTTCAACCCAAAGAGGTGCTGTTTGTTGCCGACGCTATGACCGGCCAGGATGCGGTCAACAGCGCAAAGACTTTTAACGAAAAGATAGGCATTGACGGCATCATACTCACCAAAATGGACGGCGATGCCCGCGGCGGTGCCGCACTGTCTGTCAGGCATGTGACGGGCCGGCCCATCAAATATATGGGCGTCGGAGAAAAAATCGACATGCTGGAGCCTTTCCATCCAGACCGTATAGCAAAGCGGATTCTGGGGATGGGCGACGTGGTTACTTTTATTGAACAGGCTCAGGACGCCTATGATCAGAAAGAAGCCGCCAAGCTTGCAAATCGCATCATGGAGGACAGCTTTACGTTTGAAGACCTGCGCGAACAGTTGAAAAAGCTGAGAAATATGGGACCACTTGAAAATATACTCGGCATGATTCCTGGCATGGGCAAGGCGATTAAGGACATCAAAGTTGATGAAAAGGAGTTCGTCAGGATAGACGCAATCATCAATTCCATGACCAATGCTGAGCGCCGGGACCATGACCTTCTGAACGGGAGCCGCCGCAAGCGCATTGCCATGGGGAGCGGGACAACGGTTGCGGATGTGAACCGCCTGGTCAAGCAGTTCCTGGAGATGCGAAAAATGATGAAAATGATGAAAGGCGGAATGGGCGGCAAGAAGGGCTTCAGGATGCCGAAGTTTCCCATGCCCTTCTAAATGCGGATCAAATCCGCCTGAGCGGACAGAGTGCAAAAGTCAAAAGTGCGGAAGAGCTTTTTTTGGGACAGCCTGCGCGTTCCGGGTTATTCATTGCATCAATCTGCTTCAATATAGTACAATTTCTGTTACTTATGAGAACAGCATTGGAGGTGTTTTTTTGGTCAAGATTCGTTTAACAAGACTGGGAGCTCACAAAAGCCCGTTCTATCGCATTATTGTGTCCGATTCGCGGGCACGCAGAGACGGTCCTTTTATCGAAATCCTCGGCACGTATGACCCGAAGGTCGAGCCGTCGGCAATCAAGGTTGACGTTGAGCGCGCAAAATACTGGATTCAGAACGGCGCGCAGCCGACCGACACGGTCAGGAAACTTCTGCAGAAAGCCGGCATGTAGCTTCGTTTTCCCTGTTGTTGTGCCGCGTTCCGGGATGTGAATCCTTGAGGAGGTGGAATGATGAAAACCTTGATTGAGGCAATGGCAAAGGCACTGGTGGATAAACCTGAAGATGTCAGGGTGTCCGAGATTGAGGGGGAAAAGACTACGGTCTACGAGCTTCGGGTTGCACAGACCGACCTCGGCAAAGTCATCGGCAAACAGGGAAAAACAGCCCGGGCAATGCGCACTATCCTTGGCGCCGCGGGGACCAAAATCGGCAAGCGCTGCGTGCTCGAAATTCTCGAGTAGCAACCGTTCGACAGATTTGACCGGAAGGGCGTGAAGACGCCCTTTCCTTTTGGAGACGCTGCATGGCATGCGGGTTTGATGTAATAACGATATTCCCCGGGATGGTTCGCGCGTACCTCGGAGAGAGCATAATCAAACGGGCAATACAGGGCGGGTTGCTCGACGTTGGCGTTCATAATCTGCGGGATTTTACCAAAGACCGCCACCGGACCACTGACGACTATCCGTATGGCGGCGGATCCGGAATGGTTATGAAGGTTGAACCTCTGCATGAGGCGCTGTCCGCACTTCGTCAGGATGGGACTCCGAGATTGACCGTTCTCCTGACACCGCAGGGCAGAGCGTACACTCAGCAGACAGCGGAGCGTTTCGCTGCAGACGAACGAAGAATTGTACTTATCTGCGGCAGGTATGAAGGAATTGACGAGCGTGCACGCGAACTGCTCGTTGATGAAGAGCTTTCCATAGGTGATTATGTTCTGACTGGTGGAGAGCTGGCCTCATTGGTTATAATAGACAGCGTTGCCCGGCTCTTGCCCGGAGTCCTTGGCGACGCAGAATCTGCACGGGAAGAGTCGTTTACGTGGGGGATTCTTGATTATCCCCATTATACGCGGCCACCTGAGTTTCTGGGCCGTACGGTGCCTGATGTGCTTCTGTCCGGCAATCATCGTGACATTGCACAGTGGAGGCGGCGCGAAGCGCTCCGCAGGACACTGCAGCGAAGGCCCGACCTGCTTGAAAAAGCAGATTTGACAGTTGAGGATAAGCGTTTTTTACGGGAGCTTTGCTCTGATAGAACGAAATCATCCGGGGAGGATACCGATGAGTCTTATAAAGGCTATTGAAGAGCGTCAGAAGAAAGAGGTTGTAGATTTTAACATCGGCGATACCGTTCGCGTATTTGTAAAGGTTATAGAAGGTGACAAAGAGCGCCTCCAGCCTTACGAAGGGGTTGTTATTGCCCGCAAGGGAAGCAGTTCCAAGGAAACGTTCACGGTCAGAAAGATCTCTTTCGGCATTGGAGTAGAGAGAATTTTTCCGGTGCATTCACCCTCTATCGCCCAGATCAAGGTTGTGAAGCGGGGCGATGTTCGTCGTGCCAAGCTCTATTATCTGAGAGACAAGAAAGGCAAGGCTGCTAAGGTTAAGGAGAAAGCCCGCGAGGTCAAGAAGGTAACCGCATAGCCGCAATCAGGGAATATGGATATTTTTGCTTATGACGAAGCCCTGCGCACGCAGGGCTTTTTTTTTATTGCCGGGGTCGATGAGGCAGGCCGGGGACCGCTGGCCGGACCGGTTGTAGCTGCTGCGGTCATTCTGCCTGCCGGGCTGCGGATAGAAGGAGTCCGTGATTCCAAGAAGGTTCCTGAGCGCGAGCGCGAGCGATTATATGTTGTGATCACCGAAAGAGCGGAAGCCTACGGCATCGGAATAGCGGAGGCCGATGAGATAGACAGAACCGATATTCTGCGGGCAACCCGTGCAGCCATGACGCTGGCAATCCTGCAGCTTGGGCGCAATCCTGATCTTGTGCTGCTTGATGCCGTGAGGTTGCCGGATCTTGCGCTCCCGCAGAAACCTCTCGTCAGGGGCGACGCTACGAGTGCTGCAATCGCAGCGGCATCCATTCTTGCGAAGGTAACCCGCGACCGGCTCATGCTTCACTATCACGGACACTATCCGCAATATGGTTTTGCCCGCCACAAGGGCTATGCAACACGGGAGCATATAGCAAGTATCGAAATGTACGGGCCGTGCCCGATTCACCGGATGAGCTTCGACAAGGTGAAAACAGTTCCGCTGCCGTTTGCATAATCAGGCGTTGACCAGTAAGAATAAACCGCATCTGAGCTGAGGCTTTTTGATGCGCTGCCCGCCTGAAAGGAGACGTTTGCATGGAAAGAGAACGCATAGATGAAGCACTGGAGCTGCTCTGGGTTCTGGATGAAGAAGGTCATCAGGATACGATACGGTTTTGCCTCAGCTCTGACGACGACAATGTGGACGAACTCCTGCAAACCCTGGTTGCTCAAGGCCATGCAGTCATCGATGGTGAACAGGTGCGCATGACAGAGACCGGCATTGATCTTGCGCGCGGTCTGATACGGCGCCATCGCCTTTCTGAGCGACTCTTCTTTGACGTGTTCGATCTCACCATGGATGAGGTTGAACGCGGCGCCTGCAAGACGGAACACATCCTGAGCGAAGCGCTTACCGACAGTATCTGCACCTTTCTTGGTCATCCGACCACCTGCCCGCACAGCAAGCCGATCCCCCGCGGCGAGTGCTGCAAGAAATACCGTGTCGATGTGCAGCCCGTCGTCACAAGACTGACGGAGTTTGAGGTCGGCAAGCGGTGCAAGATTGTTTTTATTACCCCCTCCGACGTTACTCGCATCGGACGACTGAGTTCAATCGGTATTATTCCGGGATCTGTTATCAGGTTGATTCAAAAGAAGCCCTCGGTAGTACTTCAGATAGATGAAACGACCATTGCAGTTGATCCGGAACTGGCCGGTGAAATCTATGTCAAACGGATCAGTGAAACGTAATCCGTGAAAAGTTCACTTTTATGCGGAACGCTGCGGGCAGTGAGCGCGATGCGGCGGGAGGCAATACCGTGAAGCGACTTCATATCGAAATAACCGGCATAGTGCAGGGGGTCGGGTTTCGCCCTTTTGTCTATTCGCTCGCGCAGCGCCATGACATCGCCGGCTTTGTAACAAACACGTCGCGCGGCGTCATCATTGAAGCTGAGGGAGCCGATGCCGATGCGTTCGCGTCCGCAGTCAAGACGGAGTACCCGCCGCTTGCAAAGATAAACAGCGTGGTTGTTCACGAGATGTCAGTCATTGGGGAAAGTGCATTTGTTATTACAAAAAGCATCGACGAAGGCAGCTTCACCCATATATCGCCAGACGTCGCGGTCTGCGCAGACTGCCTTCACGAGATGTTCGATCCGGAAGACCGGAGGTATCACTATCCTTTCATCAACTGCACCAATTGCGGCCCGCGCTATACCATCACGAAAAAAGTTCCCTATGACAGGCCCAACACCACCATGGCTGATTTCACGCTCTGCGAGGCCTGCTCTGCCGAATATAACGATCCATTGAACCGGCGCTTCCATGCGCAGCCGAACGCCTGCCCCGCCTGCGGCCCGCAGGTTTCCTTTGAGATCGGCAGTTCCGGCATTGGCCAGGCATGCGGAAATGGTCCGATAGCTTCAGTGAAAGCGGTCATCCTGAGCGGAGGTATCGTTGCGGTGAAAGGCCTGGGCGGGTTTCACCTGTGCTGTGATGCGACGAACCCGAAGGCAGTAGAGGAACTCCGGCAGAGAAAGCGCCGCAAAAACAAGCCGTTCGGACTCATGGCGGGAACCCTTGGTGCAATACGACAACACTGCAGGGTGTCTGAAGCGGAGGCAAGTCTTCTGACTGATCGCAGACGGCCTATTGTTCTGCTCAAAAAGCTGCCTGAAAGCACGCTGCCCCCGGCCCTGGCCCCGAACAATACGACCCTCGGCTTCATGCTTCCCTATACGCCGATTCACTACCTGCTTTTTGCCGCATCCGACGGATCGTTCAACGAATTCCCGGCTCTTGTGATGACGAGTGCGAATCTCTCGGAGGAGCCGATTGTCATCGGCAATGACGAGGCGCGAGAACGGCTTTCCGGCATCGCCGATGCCTTCCTTGTTCATAACCGAGAAATTTTTATGCGGGTCGACGATTCAGTCGTGCGGGTTGTCAACGGAAAACAGCGCTTTATCCGGAGAGCCCGCGGCTACGCTCCGGAAGCAATTGACCTCGGTGCGGATGCTCCCGACCTTCTGGCAACCGGCGCTGAAGTCAAGAACACGTTTGCTCTTTCTAAGGGGCGCTTCGCTATTGTCAGCCAGCATATCGGCGATATGGAAAACTACGAAACCCTGCGTTTTTTTGAGGAGACGCTCAGGAACCTGAAGCAGGTGTATCGCGCAGAACCCGAAGCAGTTGCTCACGATCTGCATCCCGGTTATCTGGCAACGCAGTGGTCTCAGCGGCAGTGTGAAGAGCGGAACCTGAAATGTCTCGGCGTTCAGCACCATCACGCGCACATTGCAGCAGTCATGGCAGAGCATCAGATTCTGGAGCCGATCATCGGTGTCGCGCTGGACGGAACCGGGTATGGCCCTGACGGCACTATCTGGGGCGGCGAGTTCCTGATATGCCGGCCCGGGGGTTTTGAGCGGCGCGCCCATTTTGACTATTTCCCTCTGCCGGGAGGCGAGATGGCGATTCGGCAGCCCTGGCGGCTGGCGGTCAGTCTTTTGCAGAAAGTTTTCGGTGATGGCCAGGAGCTCTTGAGCGCACTGCAGAATATCGGCTTTATCGAAAAATACGGTGAGCAGAAACTTGAGCAGATAATAAAGATTGCCCGGACAGAGCAATTTTCTCCCATCTCATGCGGCGCGGGCCGGTACTTTGACGCTGTTTCGGCACTTGCAGGGGTTTGTGATGTGAATACCTTTGAAGGGGAGGCAGCAATAGCGCTCGAAAGCTGTATTCCGGAGGGAGCCGCGTTCTCTGCGAAATCCCACTATCAGGTCGCTTTAACCGGGGAGTTTCCCCGCAGGCTCGATTTTTCCCGGCTTACTGCGGCTATTGTTGAGGACATTTCGCGTGGAGTCGCGACAGCGGAGATTGCTCTTCTTTTCCACAATGCCGTCATTGATGGAGTGCTCAGAACGGTCGACGTTCTTTCGCAGGAAACCGGGCTCAAAATTGTCGCTCTGAGCGGAGGAGTTTTTCAGAATGCCTATCTGTCTGAACAGCTCGAAAAAGCACTGTCCGATGCAGGCTTTGTCGTTGCCCTGAACGAGCAACTTCCCTGCAATGACGCCTGCATGTCGCTTGGACAGCTCTCTGTCATGCAAGAAATGCTCCAAAAATAACCCTTTCAATTTAAATCTATATTATAGGGAGCGTTAGGAATTCTTATATCATCATGAGAATATTTCATGGGTCATTATATTGACCTGTCGCGATATTTCGTCTACACTTCATGATAATTCGTACAATTTCTCGAGGAGGTGCGTATGGCGGGAAGTATTTATGATCATCTTCTTAGCAACGGCGTTACCCGACGGAGCTTCCTGAAGTTCTGTTCGGCGACCGCTGCGACACTCGGGCTCTCTTCATCTATGGTGCCCCGGATTGCGGAGGCATTGGAGAAAAAAGAGCGCCCTTCAGTAGTATGGCTACATTATTCAGAGTGTACCGGTGACTCGGAATCGGTACTCAGGGCAAGCAAGCCTTCGATCGCCCAGGTTATTCTCGACATTGTTTCTCTTGAGTACCACGAGACTATCATGGCGCCGTCGGGGCATGCTGCGGAGAAGTCGCTGCATGACATAATAACCAAGAAAAAGGGCAAGTATATTGCAGTATACGAAGGCGCCGTTCCCACGAAGGATGGCGGCATATACTGCTTTATCGGCGGCCACACAGCGATTGATTCCTGCAAGCAAGTTGCGGCCGGCGCTATGGCAAATATCGCAGTCGGCAACTGTGCATGCTTCGGCGGCATAGCGGCAGCATCGCCGAATCCGACTGGCTGCAAAGGCATTCAGGATATTATCGGCGGCACAGTGCTCAATATTCCGGGCTGCCCCATGAACCCCGAAAACTTCACCGCTGTAATTGTGCATCTCCTCACCTTTGGCTCACTGCCAGCTCTCGACAGCCTCGGTCGCCCGCTCTTTGCGTTCGGCAAGCTGATTCACAACAACTGTGAACGCCGTCCGCACTTTGATCAGGGTCAGTTTGTCCGTCAGTGGGGAGACATGGGACACCGTCTCGGATGGTGTCTGTATGAGATGGGCTGCAAGGGTCCGATGGCTTTCCAGAACTGCCCCACCATCCGCTGGAACGAAGGCACAAGCTGGCCGGTACAGGCAGGACATCCATGCATAGCTTGCGCAACGCCGAACAACTGGGATGATGCGTATCCTTTCTACAAAAGACTTGAGGGGCTTCCGGGCGTCGGATGGCAGGCTAATGCCGACAAGATCGGCCTCGGCATCGCGGTCGGCACCGCAGCCGCTGTCGCTGCACACGGAGCGATTCGGGCTGCAAAGCAGCGCAAGGTTCCCAAGGATGATGGCGAGGGGCACGAGTAGCCAATAGCGGATAGTACCTCGTTCTATTAAGTTATCAACAACGATAATAATAAAAATAAGAAAACAGATAAACGAGCGGAGGTTGCACAATGACAAAAATTGTAGTTGACCCGGTTACCAGGATTGAAGGTCATCTGAGAATCCAGGCTACGGTTGAAGGCGGCAAGATTGTCGATGCCTGGGCTTCAGGAACCATGTGGCGCGGGATAGAGACGATTCTGAAAGGCCGCGACCCGCGCGACGCATGGACGTTTGTGTCGCGCATCTGCGGGGTCTGAACGACCGTACACTCCACCAGCTCCGTGAGAGCTGTTGAACATGCGCTCGGTATCGTGATTCCGGACAACGCGAGAATTCTTCGTAATATCATTAATTCAATTCAGGCCGTTCACGACCATGTCATTCATTTCTATCATCTGCATGCGCTTGACTGGGTTGATGTTGTCAGTGCGCTGAAGGCGGATCCGGCAAAGACCGCTGCATTGGCTTCGTCGATATCCGACTGGCCGAACAACGCATCCGCCAGCTATTTCAAGGCGGTTGCCGGCAGGCTGAAAGCGTTCGTTGACAGCGGTCAGCTCGGCATCTTTGCCAACGGATATTGGGGACATCCTGCCTACAAGCTTCCGCCTGAGGCGAACCTCATGGCAGTTGCTCATTATCTTGAAGCACTTGACTGGCAGCGTGATTTTATCAAGGCGATGGCAATACTCGGCGCCAAGAACCCGCATCCGCAGACGTATCTGGTCGGCGGCATGTCGACCCCGATTGATCCGAACAGCCAGAATGCCATTAATGCCGGAACAATCGCCCAGTTGCTCGAGTACGCGCGGCGCGCAAAGGACTTTGTCGACAAGGTTTATATACCTGACCTGCTCGCAATCGCTTCTTTCTACAAGGACTGGGCGGCGATTGGCGGCGGCGTCGGAAACTTCCTGTCCTATGGAGAGTTCCAGAAGGATAATCAGCCGAACACGACGAATGTGTGGTTACCCGCAGGCTTCATCCGCGCCAAGAACCTCGCGAAGATTGAAGCGGTTGACCACAAGAAAGTAACCGAAGAAGTCACCCGTGCCTGGTACAAATATGCGGGCGGAGACGAAAAACCGCTGCATCCGTGGGATGGCGAGACGACTCCGAATTATACCGGGCCGAAGTCAACGTATAAAGAGCTCGATACCAGCGGCAAGAACAAGTACACTTGGCAGAAGGCTATCCGTTACGATGGACTGCCGGTTGAAGTCGGTCCGCTTGCCCGTATGGTCATTGCCTTTGCTGCTGGGCACAAAGAGACAAAAGAGCTGGTCACCTTCGTGCTCGGCAAGCTCGGTGTCGGTCCCGAGGCTCTCTTCTCGACGCTCGGACGCACAGCCGCCCGCGGCATTGAGACAAAGCTGATAGCCGACAAGCTCCCGGAATTCATCATGGAGCTGGCAGGAAACATTAAGAAGGGTGACTACCGCATCGCGAATACTGAAAAATGGGATCCCTCCACATGGCCTGCGGAAGCAAAAGGGTATGGATACCATGAAGCGCCGCGCGGCGCCCTCTGCCACTGGATTGTGATCAAGGACAAGAAGATTGCGAACTACCAGTGTGTTGTTCCGGGCGGCATCAACGCATCTCCGCGCGATGCCAAAGGGCTGCGCGGTCCGGACGAAGAAGCGCTCATCGGCACGCCGATTGCGAAGCCGGACCAGCCGATTGAGATTCTCAGAACGATTCATTCGTTCGATCCGTGCATGGCATGCGGCATTCATGTGGTTGAT
>WSNO01000005.1 GCA_009773415.1 Nitrospirota bacterium
CAGGAAACAACCCAAGCTGCACCAGATCTACTGGTGGCAGCTTAGCAGAAACAGGAGATTGCACGATCGTTCGTACACCACTTGACTGGACGTGACCCAAGGTTTGACATTGTTGAGTTTGCGAAGACGTAAAAACACCAAAAGAGAGGAGTTGGCTATGACAGAGCGTAACACACAACTAACCTTTGGATTCAGAACAAAAGGAAGCTCACCGTGGACTTTCGGGGCAGCGAGATAACGTCCGACAGCGGACTTCTTCTGGTGAGGCAAGCGGACGACCGCCCTTGACTGAGTAAAGAGACTTTAGTAATCAGTTTCCGGTTGTTCCTGCACTTAGCGGCATACTGGCTGGTGCTCCGGCTTTGGGAAGCCCTGCACAACACCGAGTTTGCCTCTCTGCAGATACAACAACTGTTGCTGAGACTGCTGAAGATAGAGGGGCGCAGGTTATTCAGACAACAAGCCTTCAGCTCACTAAAATACTGCTCGCGCTGAAAGTTTATGAACCCGGAATTGTCATTAGAGAAGCGACGGGAAAGAAACGGGTAGATTGAAAGACTTGGACTTATCCCAATAAACCTTCAAAACACTGACGGCGTTTCATGGCAAGGCAGAGTTTAAAAATGCGCCTGTTGCCATCTTTGACCAAATACCCGCCCGTGGCAAAAATCCTGCAGCGCATGGTTTTCAGAGTTGTGTGCACCTTGCTGCATACCACCACCTTGCCGGAACAGACTCATCAGATTATAGGCAAGCATGACACAGTTCATCGTGGCCTCAGTGGCGCTGAAGCTCTGCATGTTGAAACTGTCAGCACCAAACAAAATGAGCCGGAAGCTCAAGGCTGGTGACAAAGCAGCCGTACCGGTAATCTTTGATCTCCACGTCGTGTGCAAACAAGAACTTGTTTGCTAATGACAATTTTGCGATAAAACGGGGGAGTCCCGCATAATCGGGACTCCCCCGTTACCAGTAGTGGCCGTTCTCCCGGATTCTGGACTCTGACTCCTGCGTTGTGCCGTTACTCCGTTCCCATCTCCCAGCTTGCGAGATACTTCTTCTGCTCTGGCGTAAGCGTGTCAATCTTAATGCCCATCGCCTTCAGCTTCAGTCGCGCAATTTCGGCATCAATTCTGGCAGGAACACCGTAGACCATCTTTCCCAGCTTCTTGGCATTTTTCACCATGTATTCGGCTGAAAGCGCTTGATTGGCGAAGCTCATATCCATAACTGCCGACGGATGGCCTTCTGCTGCGGCAAGATTGATAAGTCGGCCTTCGCCGAGCACATAGATGCGCCGGCCGTTTTTGAGGGTGTATTCTTCGACAAAGTCGCGGATGTCCCTGCGGGCCTTTGAGAGCTTCTTGAGCGCCTGAAGATCAATTTCAACATTGAAGTGGCCGGTGTTCGATACAATCGCGCCATCCTTCATCACTTTGAAGCTCTTTTCGGAGATTACGTTGATATTGCCGGTAGCGGTGATAAAGATGTCGCCGATCTTTGCGGCTTCGACCATCGGCATCAGCTCAAATCCGTCCATCGTCGCTTCAAGAGCCTTGAGCGGATCGATTTCGGTAACAACAACGCGGGCACCGTGGCCTTTCGCGCGCATTGCAACGCCGCGGGAACACCAGCCATATCCCGCAACGACAACGGTTGACCCGGCAATAAGGCGATTGGTAGCTCGGATGACCCCGTCGAGCGTGGACTGACCGGTCCCGTAACGGTTATCAAACAGATGCTTCGTGTACGCATCGTTGACAGCTATGATAGGATACTGAAGCGCGCCGGTCGCCGCCATTGCCTTCAGGCGGATGACTCCGGTCGTCGTCTCTTCGGTACCACCGATAACGTCCTTGAGCAGATCTTTTGCCTCGGTGTGCAGCATGGAGACAACATCTGCGCCGTCATCCATGGTAATGTGCGGCTTGACCAGCAGCGCATCTTTCATGTGACGATAGTAGGTCTTGGTGTCCTCGCCCTTGATAGCAAACACCGACATGCCGGAGTTCTTCACAAGCGATGCGGCAACATCATCCTGAGTGCTGAGCGGGTTGGAAGCGCAGAGCGAAATCTGGGCGCCGCCTGCCTTCAGGGTTTCCATCAGCATTGCGGTTTCGGTCGTAACATGCAGGCATGCGACGACATTGACGCCCTTGAGCGGCTTCTCCCTGGTGAAACGATCCTTGATGATTTTCAGCACCGGCATCTCCTGCGCCGCCCATTCGATACGGAGCGCGCCCTTCTTTGCCAGCGAAATATCCTTTACATCATGCTTTGCCATCTATCCTCCAAAATAAGTTGTCAGGGGCGGGTGTCAGCGGTCAGCTACTGGAAATCATTTTCCAGTCTCTACCCTCATCATAATCCTGCTGTTTAGATACCTGCTTCCTTCTTGAGCGCCTCGGCCATGTCGGTGACCTCCCAGGTGAATCCGGGCTCGTTTCTGCCAAAATGGCCATATGCAGCGGTCTGCTTATAGACCGGTTTGCGGAGGTCAAGCTTCTTGATAATGCTGGCCGGAGTCATGTCAAAGACTTTCTGAACGATCTTTGCAATCTCCTTGTCCGCGACCCTGCCGGTTCCGAAGCTGTCCACAAAAACCGAGACCGGATCAGGAACGCCGATTGCATAGGCAACCTGCAGTTCGCAGCGGGTTGCAAGCCCTGCCGCAACGATGTTCTTTGCAACGTAGCGGGCCATGTAGCATGCGGAACGGTCTACCTTCGACGGGTCCTTGCCGGAAAATGCACCGCCGCCATGCCTGCCGACGCCGCCGTAGCTGTCCACAATGATTTTGCGGCCGGTCAGTCCGGTATCGCCCTGAGGACCGCCTACTACGAAACGGCCGGTCGGATTTATGTGATACACGATAGTCTCCTCATCAAGCAGTTCAACCGGGATGACCGGCTTAATGACTTTCTCGATGACGTCTTCGCGTATCTCCTTCAGCGTAATGTCCGGGCTATGCTGGGTCGAAAGAACAACCGTACGCACCTTGTACGGCCTGCCGTCCTTGTACTCCACCGAAACCTGCGACTTTCCGTCCGGACGAAGATAGCTGAGCACATCCGACTTTCTCGCCTCGGTCAGTGTGCGTGCAATCTTGTGAGCCAGCATAATCGGCAAAGGCATCAGTTCAGGCGTTTCGTCGCACGCAAAGCCGAACATCAGCCCCTGATCGCCGGCACCGCCCACATCAACTCCCATCGCGATGTCGCCGGACTGGCGATCGAGCGAGGTGATGACAGCACAGGTCTCATAGTCAAAGCCGTATTTTGCGCGGGTATAGCCGATATCTCGAATGGTCTGGCGGACGATATCAGGGATAGGCACATAACAATCAGTCGTTATTTCACCGGAAATAAACGCCATGCCGGTTGTCACCAGCGTTTCACAAGCTACTCGGGCGACCGGGTCCTGAGCAAGAATCGCGTCAAGAATTGCATCCGACACTTGGTCGGCAATTTTATCAGGATGCCCTTCGGTTACCGACTCGGACGAAAAAAGAAAATCTCTGCCATTCGACATGGCTCCCTCCTTGAAAAGAAATTAACGGATCAATACTTCTGCAATCTGGACGGCATTCAGCGCAGCCCCTTTGCGCAGGTTGTCGGAAACAACCCACATATTGATGCCGTTGGCAATCGACTCGTCCTCGCGGATGCGACCGACATATACATCATCTTTTCCGTCGCAATCGAGCGGCATCGGGTAGACGTTCTTATCGGGAGCATCAAAAACCGTTATCCCTGAGGCTTGTGCAAGCAGTTCGCGCACCTGATTTGCAGTCAGCTCTTTTTCGGTTTCAATGTTGACTGATTCGGAATGTCCCCGAAACACCGGAACCCGGACCGTCGTGGCCGTTATGCGAATGGAATCATCACCCATTATTTTTCTGGTCTCGTTGACCATCTTCATTTCTTCTTTTGTATAGCCGTTCTCAAGAAACTTGTCAATGTGCGGCAGCACATTAAAGGCAATCTGGTGCGGATACACACTGTGCGCTGCCGGGCGGAAATTCAGCAGATCGGTCACCTGCTGCATCAGTTCATCCATCGCCTTCTTGCCGGTTCCGGAGACAGCCTGAAACGTCGTAACAACAACGCGCTTAATCTTTGCCGCATCGTGAATCGGTTTCAGGGCGACAACCATCTGGATAGTCGAGCAGTTCGGGTTCGCAATAATCCCTTTATGCCAACTAAGGTCATGCGGGTTTACTTCCGGGACAACCAGCGGAACCTCGGGGTCCATTCGCCACTGGCTCGAATTGTCCACAACGACACAGCCTGACTTCGCAGCGATCGGTGCCCAGATTTTGGAGCGCTCGGCACCCGCTGAAAAAAGCGCGATATCTATTCCCCTGAAACAGGTCTCGCTCAGCTCTTCAACAGCAACACTTTTCCCTTTGTACGGCAGCTCTTTGCCGACAGACCGTTCGGAGGCGAAAAGACGAAGTCTTTCAACGGGGAAATCACGCTGCTCAAGCGTTGCTATCATTTCCGTACCGACGGCCCCGGTTGCACCAACAACAGCCACGATATACTTGTCTTTCTTTTTCAGCATGCGATTACTCCTTCATATCAGCTACACGTTGCGCAACCATATCGCCGACTTCAGTCGTCGAATAACCCATTTTACCGGCAGCAAGGCTCTTTATCTTCGTCCCGGTCACGTCCATGACCGCTTTTTCTATCAGCTTGCCCGCATTCTCTTCGCCAAGGTGCTGAAGCATCATCCCGCCTGCGCAAATAGCGGCGAGCGGATTAATAACATTCTGTCCTTTATATTTTGGCGCAGACCCGCCCATCGGCTCAAACATCGAGACCCCCTCAGGGTTGATATTGCCGCCCGCTGCAATGCCGAGACCGCCCTGAATCATGGCTCCAAGGTCGGTAATGATATCGCCGAAAAGGTTATCGGTAACAATGACATCGAACCACTCGGGATTCTTTACAAACCACATGGTAATAGCATCAACATGCGCATAATCAGTCTTGATGCCCGGATATTCCTTCGCCACATCATAAAAAGTCCGCTCCCATAAGTCAAACGCATAGGTCAGCACGTTTGTCTTGCCGCACAGCGTCAGCTTGTTGTCCTTGTTGCGTTTCTTCGCACAGTCAAACGCATACCGGATGCAGCGCTCGACGCCTTTCCGCGTGTTCACCGAAAGCTGCGTGGCGATCTCGTCAGGAGTTCCTTTCTTCAGAAAACCGCCTGCACCCGTATAAAGCCCCTCGGTATTCTCACGGATAACCACAAAATCAATATGCTCAGGCCCCTTGTCTTTCAAAGGACAGTCAACTCCCGGAAAGAGCTTCACCGGTCGGAGGTTGATATACTGGTCAAGTTCGAACCGAAGGCGCAGCAGTATTCCCTTCTCAAGAACCCCCGGTTTCACATCGGGATGTCCGATTGCGCCGAGATATATGGCATCAAACTGCCGCAGTTCATTCACAGCGCCATCCGGCAGGACTTCACCGGTCTTCAGGTACCGCTCTCCCCCGAAATCAAACGGGCTGAGATCGAGCTTGAATCCGAACCGGTGCTGTGCGGCATTGAGAACTTTCAAGCCCTCAGCGACCACCTCCGGCCCGGTTCCGTCGCCTCCGACTACTGCAATCTTGTACGCTTTGCTCATGATAATGCCTCCTCCTGCTGGGGATTGCTTTTGCACAGACAACGAATCAACATGTATTATACCGTTAGAAAACAAGGAATTTCCATGAAAAAAGCTCTTATTCTTCTCGGCCCTACGGGGGTCGGGAAAACAACGGCATCTCTGCTCCTCGCTCAGCATTTCAGAACCGAGATAATCAGCTCGGATTCCATGCAAATCTATCGCCACATGGACATCGGCACCGCAAAGCCGACCCTGGCTGAATTGCAGCTCGTCCGTCATCACATGATTGACGTAGTAGACCCGTGGGAACATTTCAGCGCGGGAGCCTATATCGAGACGGTCAGTCCTGTCATGCAACGATTGCAGGACGACAATCGGATACCGCTCATCGTCGGCGGCACCGGCCTCTACCTGAAAGCCATGACGCGCGGCATTTTCAAGGGGCCGTCAGCAAATCCGGCACTGAGGGCAGAATTGCGAAATATGGAACAGAGCCGGCCCGGTTCGCTCTATCGGCGCTTGCAGGATCTCGATCCGATGGGGGCGTCGAAAATCATGCCCAATGATCTCCGGCGGATAGTCAGGTCTCTTGAAGTCTGTATGTCCGGGGGGGTCTCCATGTCGGCCATGCAGGCGGAGCATACCGAGAAACTCCCCTCTGATTTCGTAAAGATAGGGCTAATGCGTGACCGGGCAGAGCTGTATGCCATGATTAACCGGCGGGTGGACATCATGCTGGAACAGGGCTTGACTGCCGAGGTGAGAAAGGTTCTCGATCTGATCATTGCTCATCGCTCTTCCGCGCTTCCGGACTTCCGCGATTCCGCGCTTTCTTCCATGCAGGCAATCGGCTACAAGGAACTTGTCAGCTTTTTTGACGGCACGTGCAGGCTTGAAGAATCGGTTTCTTTCATAAAGCAACGCTCCCGCAATTACGCAAAACGCCAGTTCACCTGGTTCCGGCAGGAGTCTGACATAACATGGATCGACATAACAGGATTGTTTGACCCGGAAGCTGTATTCAGAAAAGTGCTCGCAACGGTGCAACCCCGCGTGGCGTAGCGCCGCTAGTTGAACTGCTCCTCTTTCTTCGCCTCTTCCGCTTTATCTTTCACCAGAAAATCTCGGGAAAACTCAGGGCAGCGTTGTCCCGCCTTCAAAGAAAACTGCTTCTGGCAGGTCGCGCGCCACGCGCAGATAATACAAAGTTCCTTCTCTCCGCTCATTCCGTCCTCCAGCGCTGTTTCCGATACAATAGCGCCTACTACGACAAATAATCAACGATTCCGGATGCCTGATGCGGCTGATCCTCATGGAGCGACGACAGGGATGCTTAGCATACGCGCCACGCTCCATGAGGATCAGCATATCGACCTTTTGAGCACTATTTCCACCCTTTTCCGCTATAATTCCACTAAGGACTGATCTTCAGTTCTATACTCTCCGATCGATCCTGACAGATAGCTGTATCTGTCCAAAATAAAGATGGTTGTCATACGTCGCAGGGAGGACGCCATGCAGAAAGCACAGGGAATGAATCGCAGGGAGTTTCTGAAGGTCGGTGTCGCAGGAACAGCTTCAGCCCTAATCGCCGGGGACGCACTTGCCGAAACCGTGCAGCGGCTTGTAGCTGAACCTTTTGCCTTCCCGAAGCCGGTCTATCGCACGCTTGGCCGCACCGGCCTGAAGGTTACGGTCATCAGCTTCGGGGCCATGCTTACGCCGGAGGCGGAGGTGATCAGGCTTGCCATCAACAACGGTGTGAACTACGTCGATACAGCACGGCGCTACATGGGCGGCAGAAATGAGGAGATAGTCGGGCAGGCAATCAAGGGACGGCGCGAGAAGGTTTATATTGCGACGAAAACCCAGCCTGCCTCGCGCACGAAAGACGAGATCATCAAGGATGTCGAGACGAGCCTCTCCAAGCTGGGGACAGACTATATCGATGTTATTCAGCTCCACAATCTTGAGAGCAGCGAACGGATTTTTGTAGCCGAGACGAAAGAAGCCCTGCTGAAACTGAAAGAACAGGGCAAAGTACGGTTCTTTGGCGTGACCACGCACAAGAATGAGGCTATAGTACTGAATGCGCTGGTTGACGATAAGGATCGGTTTTTCGATACGGCGCTGGTTGCCTACAATTTTAAAAGCGGCAAGGAAATCGGCGCTGCCATAGAACGGGCAGCAAAAGCGGGCGTGGGTATCATAGCCATGAAAACACAGCAGGGTGGCTATTCAACCTCGGCGCTGGGCACTATCAGTCCTCACCAAGCAGCGCTCAAGTGGGCATTGCAGAACCCATACATTACAAACGCGATTCCCGGCATGAAGGACATGGCGCAGCTGAAAGAAGACATTGCGGTCATGGGCATGAAGTTCACAGCTCAGGATGAGCATATCCTCAAACGGTACAATGCAGCAATTGCTCCGTTTTACTGCTCGTTCTGCGGCAAGTGTGAAAGTGCCTGTCCCTATGGTGTCGAGATAAGCAACGTCAACCGCTCGCTCATGTATGCCGAAGGCTACAGGAGCGGTGAACTTGCACTGTCGACCTATCGCGAGATACCAATTGCAGCTTCCGCTGCTGTATGCGCAAACTGTCCGGCCTGCACTGCGCACTGCGTAAACGATCTCGATATTGCAGCAAAGATGGAGCGCGCCAGAATCATTCTGGCGTAACGAATATGAGAAAGATCAGGAAGGGACAGCCCGGCATGGTATCGGCAACCGCAGCAGCTTTGGTCTGCATGCTCTGCCTGTCCCTTCCTGCATTCGCCGCTGATCCTGCACTAGAACAACTGCTCCCGGCGCAGGCATGTGCCGATGGCTGGGTCATGGAAGACAAGCCCGTCGTTTACACAAAAGACAATCTGTTTGATTACATCAACGGCGAAGCTGAACTTTACTTTCCGTATGGTTTTGAGGCGCTCGCTGCAGCACGCTATATGAGCACGAAAAATCCCGAAGTTTCGCTGGTGATGGATGTCTATAAAATGGGGTCGCTGACTGATGCCTTCGGCATGTATGCAAATTACCGCAGGTCGGATGATGATTCAGCAAAAGCAGGGGCCGATGCCGTGCTTTCTCCTTCGCAGATGCTGATGTATCAAGACCGTTATTATGTTCGGCTTCAAGCCTCCGGAGCGACGGGCATTGATGAGAAGGTCTTTCTTGCCTGCGCCCATGCCTTGTCAAAAAAGCTTCCGCAGAATCTCGGGCAACCGAAAGAGTTGGACGTTTTCAGAAACGCGGCCCTCATACCGAAAAGTGAACGCTATATCGCCCAGAGTCTTCTTGGCTATTCCTTCTTCCAGCGCGGCTTTATGGCTGATGCAACAGTGAACGGCACGCAGGCGCAGGTTTTCATGGTGCCGGAAGAGTCGCCTGTTGCTGCCCGCAAGGCTTTTGACCAGTACCGTGCGTACCTGAAAGAGTCCGGAAAAGAGGCTCTGGTGAGCGAAGCTGCTGAAAGCATTGCCCTCACCGCAACGGATCCGCTTTACAGCGGGGTGGCAGTCCGGCAGTCCGGCCGCTCTATCATCGGCGTAATCCGCCTTAAAAATCCTTCCGATGCGACACCTCTGCTGGATAAACTGATTACAGGACTTCCCCGATAAGAAGCAACGCCCGTTCCCGGCTTGCCATAGCTTTTTTTTCACTGACGGCACCCGGCAGATGCTTCAGGCTTCCCCCTTATGCATAAGGGCATGCTCACCACATCTGACACCAGCGCCCTATTGCCCTGCTGTTCATATGGCTGCACCGGAGAAAGGGCGTTGCTCTCTCTCTGCTCTTCTCTTGAGTAAATTCTATCGCCGGTCAGGATGCATGTCAATACGCAAAAACTGCACTGCAGTAAGTATTGCAAGCATGTTTCATGCGCGGGGTTCCCGTAATGACAGTGTCAGGAAAACAGATTTGGCCAAGTATCGCGAAGCACTCGCAGGATTGTGAAGAATACAAAGAGAAACAGCAGCGACCACGCAACAATCTTTGCCTTGAAGCGGCCGTTTCTCCCTTGGTCAATAAACGGAATAAACATCAGCAGCATGAAATAAACAAGGGGAAAGACCACCGCTCCGATAAAGGCGCTTTTGCCGGGGAAGTAGAGCAGTACTTCAAAAAGCCAGAAAAAGTACCACTCCGCCCGCGGCAGAAACTGCCGCGTTAAATCGATCGCCCGGCCGGTCGAAGGCGGCCAGAGCATGGCGACAATAAGCAGCAGCTGAAATGCGACGAGCGCGGCAAAGAGTATTTCCGCAAGATAGTCCGGATAGAACTGCTTTGCGCGCTTTGGCTGCCCGTCTGTCTGTAAATCTGCCATTACAGTCTCCGCGCTATTCCCTGCCGCTTCACCATGTGGAAGTGCATCCACATCAAAAAACCCATGCAGAGGGGCAGAAAAAGCACATGAATGCTGTAAAAGCGTATAAGCGTTTTCCCGCTGATTTCCGCACTTCCCCGCACTGCATACATGAGATGATCGCCGATGAGAGGGATCGTCTGAATCATCGCGGTTCCGACTTCGGTCGCCCAGTATGCCCGCTGATCCCACGTCAGGAGATAGCCGGTAAAGGCGGATGCCATGGCAACAAGAAACGTGCAGCAGCCGACTATCCAGTTAAGTTCACGCGGCGGGCGGTAGGATCGCGTCACGAATACGCGGATGGTGTGCAGGATAATCATCACGATGAAGAAACTGGCCGCCCATTTATGCAGACTGCGCACCAGCCAGCCGAGAAAGATTTCGTCGTTGATCACGAGAATGCTCCGGTAGGCCTCTTTTTCAGACGGAATGTAGTATACCGAAAGCATCAGGCCGGTTACCGCCAGGACGATAAAAAAAGTGAGCGCAAGTCCGCCGAAACAGTAGGTATAGTTCAGTCCCTCCGGAATGCGACGCTGCAAAAAGCGCTTGTGCGGACGTCTTACATGGAACCGCGCATCGAACCTGTCAAACAGCTTTCCCATCAGACCTTCCCCCCAACATACACTTTATCATTCTCAATATGCAGCGGAAGCTTCTTGAGCGGCGCGGGCGGCGGGCCACCGATAACCTCACCGTTAATGTTGAATTTGCCGCCGTGGCACGGGCAGATGAAGGTCTTCTTATTCGCATCCCAGTTCACGAAGCAGCCGAGATGCGTGCAGACCGGAGAAAATGCGGTAATCCCCCGCTCTCCCCCGACAACAAAGACCCGGTTCACCTTCACGACATCCTGTTCTTCAGACCGCATACTGAACGTTACCATGCGAACACCGCGACGCGGAAGATCTTCTTCCTCCATCAGATAGACAAACTGCTGTTTGCGCCGACCTGTTCTTGCCGGATAGAGGAATGCTCCGATTGCGCCGAGTGCGGCAATGCAGAGTGCCGAACAGGCGATGATGGCTTTTTTAAGAAATTCTCTGCGACCCATGCCATGAAAAAGCGGACTGAACGCTTGCTCAGGCCGCTCCGCGGGGTGTTTTAGTTTTCGGCCCGGTTCAGTGCATCATGAAACGGCTTGCCGACCTTGAAGTGAATAGCGCGCTTCGGCGGAACCTGGACCTTTTCGCCGGTCTTGGGGTTCCTCGCTGTTTTGCCCTCCCGAATCTTCAGCCGGAAATTGCCGAAGCCGCGAATCTCGATCTTCTCTCCCTTGGCAAGCGCTTCTTTCATGCCCTCAAAGACCGTATTGATGATGGTCTCGACCTGCTTCTTCGTGAGGCCTTCAACTTTTTCCGTCACCTTCTCAATAAGTACAGAGCGTGTCATGCAATCCTCCTCTGACGAATAGACAATGTTCAGAATCCGGGAGGCAGGAGGCAGAACGAACAGCGCATTTTTTTCCGGCCTCTGTCCGCCCGCGCGGATTCGACGATTTTTTATGGCATATACTGATATTTCAGCTCAAGGTTGGGAGCATATTTCATGAAGCTCGCCGGAATCTCGCCCTTCAGCAGCTCAAGCCATGTGCTTTTTTCCTTCTTCGTCACAACCTCAGGCTCTCCCTTGATGCCGGCCATCTTTGCCGCGACACTGATAGCATATTCGAGGTCGCCGATATCGTCCACAAGACCGGCCTTCTTAGCCTGGTTTCCTGAAAAAATGCGGCCGTCGGCAATCTTCCGGACCTGCTCAACCGGCATCTTGCGGCCATCCGCAACGGCCTGAATAAACTGATCATGCACATCATCCATGACGCCCTGGACAATCTTCCGCTCTTCGTCGCCGATTCCGCGAAAGACGGATGCCATGTCCTTATGCTTGCCGCTTTTGATTACTTCGGACTTCACGCCGAGCTTGTCAAAAAGCCCCTTGAAGTTGGGGATCTCCATGATGACGCCGATGGACCCGGTGATAGTGCCGGGGTTCGCTATGACCATCGAAGCCGGGGCAGAAATATAATAGCCTCCCGACGCAGCGACTGACCCCATGGAAACGATGATCTTCTTTGTTTCAGCTGCCTTCTTCACCTCGTCGTATATCTCCTGGGCAGGCACCACGCCGCCGCCGGGGCTGTTTACCCGGAGGACGATGGCCTTGATTGATTTGTCCTTGACGTATCCCTTTAGTTCGTCAATCGTCGACTTCGCCTCGATAATCGGACCTTCCACCCGAATAAGGGCAATCCGCTCCCTGATGGAAACGTCCTTCTGCAGCAGGGTCAGAAATGCGCTCAGCAGAAGGAGCGTCACCAGAAAAGCCCCGATAATAATAACTGACTTTCTAAGCCTCATGCGACTTGACATTCCTCATGCTGAGCCCGATCTTCCGCTCATCGACATTGACCTTGATAATGCGGACGCGAATCTCTGCGCCTTCTTGCAGAGCATAAGCGCTGTCGACCTCGGAAGAAAAGACAAGCCCTTCGACACCGCCCGCAAGCTCTACAAACACGCCAAAGTCGGTAACACGCAACACCGTGCCGGTGCACTCATCACCAAGCCGGAAGCGGGCAGGGATTTCGGTCTCCCACGGATCGGACGTGAGCTGCTTGATGCCGAGCGCCATGCGTTCTTTGTCGGGCTCAAGGCTCAGGACTACCGCGTCAACCTTCTGCCCCTTCTTGAGCACCTCCGACGGATGCTTGATGTGGCGGGTCCACGACAGATCGGAAATATGGATAAGCCCGTCAACGCCTTCAGCAAGACGCACAAATGCACCGAAATCGGTAATCGTCTTTACTTTTCCCTGAATCTGCTGGCCGACCTGATAGGTTGAACCGACCAGATCCCACGGTTTGGACTTCATCTGGCGGGTGCTCAGCGAAAGACGGCGCTCGTCCTTGTTGACACTGATTACTCGTGCTTCAACTTCTTCCCCGGGTGCAACATATTTGGAGGGATGTTTCGGGCGCGGCGCCCAGTCAAGTTCGGAAATGTGGACCAGTCCTTCGAGGCCGTCTTCCACTTCAACGAAAACACCGTAGTCCGTGATGTTGACGACCTTGCCCTTGACCTGCATGCCGGCAGCGTATTTCTGATCAACCGTCTGCCATGGGTCGGTTTTCTTTTGCTTATAGCCGAGGGTAACCTTGTGGCTGGTCTCATCATGCCTCAGAACGAGAAACTCCTTTTCATCGCCGACCTTGAAGAATTCCGACGGATGATTGACGCGCCCCCATGAGATATCGGATATATGAAGAAGACCGTCGATACCGCCGAGGTCGACAAAGACACCATAGTCGGTGATATTCTTCACGACGCCGTTCATGAGGACGCCTTCGTGAAGCACTTTCAGGGTTTCATCGCGCGCCTTGCAGCGATCTTCCTCAAGGATGGCGCGGCGGGAAACAATAAGAGTCGCGCCAGGATTTGAGCCGCTTGTGCTGCCGTTCGGATGACGCGGCGGAGAGAACTTCAGGATTTTTACCGCAATGGTCTCGCCGATGAGCGCGTCAAGGTTTTTCGTTGCCTTGATGTCGACCTGCGAGGCAGGAAGAAATGCCTTAAGTCCTCTGATGCTGACGAGCAGACCGCCCTTTGTCTTGTCGACAACCTTGCCTTCAATGCGGGCATTCTGCTCATGAAGCTCAGCAATAACATCCCATGCGCGGATGCGGGAAGCGCGGTCCTTCGACAGCGTGATAATGCCTTCCTGATCATTAATGCGTTCGACAAAGACCTCTATCTGGCTGCCTTCGGCAATACTGGCAAGTTCTTCTTTCGTAAACTCATCTATTGAAATCAGACCTTCGGACTTGTAGCCGATATCGACCACAATGCCGTCCTGCTTGACAGCGATGACCCGCCCTTTGGCGATAGATCCGCGCTGCACTCGCTGCAGCGTCTCGGCGTACATCTGTTCAAGTTCTCTGGTTTCGTCGTTCGGTTGCATGTTCATGCTCGCCGCCCCTCCTCGATTTCGCAATTTCTCTGACACGCTGCCCGGCACCGGCAATTATCCAATCAGGAGTAGACGCTCCCGCAGTAATGCCTACGCTCGTCACGCCTTCGAACCATGCCGATCTGATTTCATCAGCCGTCTCTATATGGTGCGTCGGCACGCTCATTGAGCGGCAGAAAGCAGCAAGCTGCGTCGTATTCGCGCTGTTCCGTCCGCCCACGACAATCATCACATCAACTTTTTTCGCCATATCCTGCGTTTCCTTGAGGCGGAGCGCCGTGGAGTTGCATATGGTGTTGAAGACCTTTAGTTCCTTGACGAGGTCTACGGCATCATGCACAAAAGTCTTGAGCACTGCCACCGGCTGCGTCGTCTGGACGACAACCCCGACCTTCGGCTTCAGCGCAGGCCAGGCAGCGCTTCCCTGCATGACCATGTCCCTGCTCAGGACAAGGGCATCCGCACCGGCATAGCTCATCAGTCCCTGCACCTCGGGATGCCCGGCATCTCCAATAATTACAACCTGATAGCCGCGTTCCCTGAGCAGTTTAGCATACTGCTGGGCCTTTTTCACAAAAGGACATGTTGTGTCGATGACCGCATAGCGCTTGCTCGCAAGCTGCTCCGAAATATCTCTCGGAATGCCGTGCGTGCGGATGAGGAGTGTCTTGATGCTGCGGTTATTGATGCTGGTGATAGGCCGGACGCCTTTTTCTTTCAGCCGCCCAATGACCTGCGGATTATGGATGATCGGACCGAGTGTGTATACATTCCTGTTGGCTTCGGCGGCGGCAAAGGCCATGTCGACAGCACGTTTAACCCCGAAGCAGAAACCTGCCCTTTTTGCGGTTATTACGCTTATTCCCTTACCCACCAAGTAATGCTCCATTCGTACAGTCTTGCGACAGTGTCGCTGTCGAGACAAAGTATAGCATATATTTTAAAATATTTGAAAAAAAACAATACCTTACTGGCCAATCTCCGCAACCATTGCTTCAATCACCTGCTCTATTGACAGGCAGGTGGAATCAAGATAGATGGCATCATCAGCACGCCTCAGTGGCGCGATGTCGCGGCTGCTGTCCCGGATGTCGCGCTCCCGGATGTCGCGAAGAGCCTCTTCCATCGATATCGGCGACCCCTTTTCCTGCATTTGGTGAAACCGGCGCTCTGCTCGACCGGTTTCGCTTGCATCTAGATAGAACTTGCGCCAGGCCTTCGGAAAGACGACGGTCGTCATGTCTCTGCCTTCAGCAACCAGGTTTTCCTGCTCCCCGGCATCGCGCTGCATCTGAAGCAGAAACGCCCTGACCGGCCTGCGCGCCGAGAATACAGAGGCATCGTTGCCTGCTTCAACCGTGCGGATAGCGGTCGAAACATCTTCGCCGTTCAGCACGACCATGCCGCCAGAAAAGCCTACGCTTGCACCGGCAATTTCTTTTTCGAGCGCTTCATCGGACAATTCGCAACTGACTCCTTTGCGCCGCAGAAACAGTCCGACGGCCCGATAGAGGGCGCCGGTATCAAGCAGCCGGAATCCGAGCCGCTCGGCTAGGAGTCTGGAAACAGTGCTTTTGCCGGCGCCTGCCGGACCGTCTATCGCAACAACCCGCCCCATATTACCGTGAAATCCGTTCCATGCATTCATAGAATCCGGGAAACGAAACGTCCACGCACTCCGCGTTCCGGATCGTTGTCTGCCCCTCCGCTATCAGTCCCGCGACGGAAAAAGCCATCGCGATGCGGTGGTCATGAAACGTCTCGATTTCTGCGCCTCTGAGTTTCGCCTTGCCGCTGACGGCAATGCCGTCTTCAAACTCTTCAATCAATACCCCCATGCGGCGAAGACCCTGTGCCATGGCGGCTATGCGATCTGATTCCTTTACCCTCAGTTCTTTTGCTCCGCGTATAAGCGTAGTGCCATCAGCCTGCGATGCAAGAATGCAGAGCACCGGGAACTCGTCAATAGCTAGAGAGACGTCGCCCGCGCCGATGCTGACGGGCTTGAGCAGATCGGGAGCCGCACAGACAATATCGGCAACCGGCTCGCCTGAAACTTCACGGATATTCTCGAGCGTAACCGTTGCGCCCATGCGCTTGATGATTTCAAGCATGCCGGTGCGTGAAGGGTTGACGCCGACGCCGCGCAGAAGGATTTCCGATTTTGGAACAACCAGCGCAGCCGCAATAAAGAATGCGGCGGAAGAAAAATCAGACGGAACCGTCATCTCAAATGGCTGTAATTCGCGGCCTCCGGTCAGGGATGCCCGCATGGTGCCGACCGTAATATCAGCACCCATGGATTTCAGCATCCGCTCGGTATGGTCGCGGCTCTGTCCGGGTTCGACAACGCGGGTGCATCCTTCGATTGCAAGGCTTGCGAGCAGCACGCACGACTTCACCTGCGCTGATGCAATCGGAAGTGTATAGGTGATCGGCTTGAGCGCGACACCCCGTATCGCCAGCGGCGCATACCTGCCGTCACCGCGAGCCATAATCTCCGCGCCCATCTGGCGCAGCGGAGCAATAATGCGTCCCATCGGACGGGATCGCAGCGAAGCGTCTCCGGTCAGCACAGAAAAAAACGGATTCCCGGCAAGCACGCCCGCAATAAGTCGCATCGTCGTGCCGGAGTTTCCGCAGTCGATAACCTCGTCAGCTTCCTGCAGTCCGCGTATCCCTTTGCCGTCAATGACCACCTCGGTGCCGTTGTCGGCAATTGCAATGCCGAGCGACCGGAAGGCGTTCATGGTGCTGATCGGGTCCTCAGCGCGGAGGAAATTCCGGACAACACTGCGGCCGGACGCAAGGGCGCCAAGCATAATCGCACGGTGCGAGATTGATTTATCAGCAGGGACCGTCAACTCCCCTCTGAGCGCATCTGTCTTGGTAATTATCCTGTTCATGACAAGCTATTCCCTGTCTCTTGATCTGTCCGGCAGCGCCCGGCGCGCCATCTGGGCGCGCGAAAACAGCACCTCAAGCGCTGTGGCGTCCTGCAGTTCAAGTGCAGCAATAACACGGTCGAGTTCACGTCTGAACTGGCGCGCGCTTTTCAGCACTGCGCTCCGGTTGGCAAGAACAATGCCCTGCCAGAGTTCCGGAGGACTCAGGGCAATCCGCGTGGCATCGCGGAACCCGCTTCCGGCAAAAGCAAGCGCTAGGGCATCAGTCTCTGCAACGGTATTTACGAGTGCGTAAGCGGCAACATGCGGGAAGTGGCTGACCATAGCATAGATTTCGTCATGCCGTTCCGGATCCATCTGCACCGTCTCCATGCCGAGAGCCTGCCAAAGGGCGGCAACGACGGCAAGGGCTGCGGAATCAGTCGCGGCAGTCGGTGTAAGAATGCAGCGAGCCCCTTCGAAAAGATCGGCTCGCGATGCTTCACATCCTGATGCCTCTCCGCCGGCAATCGGATGGCTTCCGACATAGCAGGCGCCTTCCGGCATCAGTCCTTCAATATCCGCAACCAGCGATCCCTTTACACTCCCCACGTCGGTAACAAGACACCCCCGCTTGAGTGACGAACGGAACCCTGAAACGAGCGCCGAAAACGTCGGCACAGGGGTGGCAAGCAGGACGAGATCGGCATCCAGGACTGCATCTGACGGTTCGGTCGTCCAGAAATCAATAATGCCGAGGTCCTTCGCCCTGCGCAGGTTCGCTTCGGTACGGCCGCATCCGATTATCGTTGAGGTCAGGCCGTGCTGTCGAAGCGCCCGGGCAAACGAACCTCCCAACAGTCCTATGCCGAAGACTGTGGTTTTCGGAAAAAAAAGCGAGCGGTCGTCTGGCTGCACTGCGATGTCCTGCGCCCTAAATTTCGCGACCGACTGCCAGGGCAATCAGCTTCAGTTCCTGCATAAGCTTTGCGAAATGGTCGGGACGCAGCGACTGCTCACCGTCAGAGAGCGCCTCTTCAGGATTGCAGTGCACCTCAATCATGAGAGCATCCGCACCGGCAGCCACTGCCGCCTTGGCCATCGGCGCCACAAGATCCCACTTGCCGACGCCATGGCTCGGATCAACCACAACCGGAAGGTGCGTCAGCTGCTTCAGCACCGGAATCGCGCTCAGATCCAGCGTGTTGCGCGTCGCGGTCTCAAATGTCCTGATGCCGCGTTCGCACAGCATTACCTGCTGATTGCCGCGCGACATGATGTATTCGGCCGACATGAGCCACTCTTTGATAGTTGCAGAAAGCCCGCGCTTCAGAAGCACCGGCTTGTTCACGGAGCCGACCTCAAGCAGGAGGCGGAAGTTCTGCATATTCCGCGTGCCGATCTGAATAATGTCCGCATACTTCATGATGACGTCAAGGTCTCGTGAATCCATGAGTTCGGTAATGATCGGCAACCCGGTCTTCTTTCTTGCTTCAGCAAGATACTGCAGGCCTTCTTCGCCCAAACCCTGAAAGGAATATGGAGATGTCCGCGGCTTGAAAGCGCCGCCGCGCAGAATATTTGCCCCTGCTTCCTTTACCTTTTCGGCAACGAGCATCATCGACGAGCGGTTTTCGACCGAACACGGTCCGGCCATAATGCTGATTTTTTTGCCGCCGATAACGACTCCGAGTCCCGCATCAATAGCAGTTGTCTGTTTTTTAAAATCGCGGCTCGCGAGCTTATACGGCTTGAGGATGCGAACAACGTTTTCAACGCCGGCCATGACGCGGATTGCGGCTTCCTCTTCTTCCGTAACCTTTGACGTGTCACCGATAACGCCGATGATGGTTCGTTCGGTTCCCTGCGATACATGCGCCTTTAATCCTTTGCTCTCGAGCTTTTTAAGGATGTGGCGTATTTCTTCATCAGCGGTATCAGGCTGCAAAACGATGATATCCATAAATCCCCCCCCGTGACGGCTATGCTGCCAGAATTTCTTTGAGTGCAGCGATGAATCGTTCGTTTTCGTGCGGCGTGCCGATGGAGATGCGTATCGCCTTCGGTCCGATCGGCCGGATAATGACGCCCTTGCGAAGCAGGCCGTCATACAGCGACATCGAGTCCATACTGATCGGCACAAAGATAAAATTTGCTTCAGACGGAACTCCGGGCAGCTCCAGCGCCGCAAGCTCTTTCATAAGATACTGCTTGCCGGCAGCATTATTCACCAGCGTATTCCGCACATGCTCGTCATCTGCAACGGCAGCTTCGGCGGCAACCTGCGCCAGTGTGTTGGTATTGAATGGTTCACGCAGGCGATTGATTGCCGTGATGATTTCCGGCTTTGCAATGCCGTATCCGATGCGAAGCGATGCGAGCCCGTAGGCCTTTGAAAATGTCCGGAGCAGCAAAATGTCGCGTCCGGCAGCAAAGTACTTCAGGGTATCGGGATAGTCCTGACGGGATACATATTCAATATAAGCTTCATCAACGACGACCAGGACATTTTCGGGAACGCGCTGCATGAAGCGCTCAAACTCACCGGCCGTGCTTGTCGTACCGGTCGGATTATTCGGGTTCGCAACAAAGACCATCTTCGTCTTTGGGGTTATGGCATCCGCCATGGCAGCAAGGTCATGACGATAGTTGGTCATCGGCACCTGATGCGCAACACCGCCGACCGCCTGGACAGCCATACTGTATACGACAAACGACATCTGCGACATCACCGCTTCATCGCCCGGGCTCATATAGGTGCGTGTTGCAATATTCAACAGTTCATTTGACCCGTTGCCGAGGATAAGATTGTCGAATCCCACCGCAATGCCGCCGGCGGATAATTTGTTCTGCAGCGCCGCTTTCAGATAATATCCGCTGCCTTCAGGATAGCGGCAGAGCTCCTCGCTGCCGGACAGAAACTCCTGAATCGCTGCGACAGCCTTCGGAGACGGGCCGAGCGGATTTTCGTTGGAGGCAAGCTTCACGCAGGACGAAATGCCGAGCTCGCGCTCAAGCTCCTTCACCGGCTTGCCCGGCACATACGGCGAAATCTTTTCAACATAGGGAAGTGGCTGAATCATCGTTTGTATAACCTCGCATCTACAGGATAGGAACCAAGCACCGTCAGGTAAAGGCAG
Organism: Nitrospirota bacterium; assembly: GCA_009773415.1. Taxonomy (GTDB): domain Bacteria; phylum Nitrospirota; class Thermodesulfovibrionia; order Thermodesulfovibrionales; family Dissulfurispiraceae; genus JAAYUK01. The sequence continues at coordinate 19,987 of WSNO01000005.1, forward strand.
TTCCTCTTCACCTTTTCGATGGCGCTGCTAATCTTGTCATCATCGGTATGCCCCTGCATATCGACAAAGAAAATATACTCCCATGCGCGGCGCTTCGACGGCCGCGACTCTATTTTTGTGAGATTGATGCCGCTCTGCTTAAACGGATAGAGCACCTCATACAACGCGCCGGGTTTGTCCTTAATCGAAAACATGATCGATGTCTTGTCGGAACCGGTCTTCTTCGGCGACTCTTTCGCAATGACCAGAAAACGCGTATAGTTGTTCTTCTTGTCCTGGATGCGGCGCTTGATCACCTTCAAATCATAGATGCGCGCTGCGAGCTCGCTTGCGACAGCTCCCGCATCTTCATCCGACGCCGCGATTTCCGCTGCTTTTGAAGTGCTGATGGCATCGAGCAGCGGCACGCCCGGCATGTTCGCCTCCAGCCAGCCGCGACACTGTGCAAGTCCCTGCGGATGAGAGAAGATGCGCCTGATGCGATCCTTTTCCCCCGTCCTGGAAAGCAGGTTGTGCGACACCTCCAGGAGCACTTCTGCCGCAATCTTGAGTTCGCAATCCATAAACATGTCGAGCGTATAGCTCACAACGCCTTCATTGGAATTCTCAATCGGCACCAGCCCGTAATGGCATTCTCCGTATTCGACCGCATCGAAGACCGCCTTAATGCTCTCGACAGGGATATACTGGGCGAATGAACCGAAATGGCGCACTGCAGCGAGATTGGTAAAGGTTCCCTCAGGTCCGAGAAACGCCACTTTGAGCGGCTGCTCGAGCGCCAGCGATGCCGACATGATTTCTCGAAAGATAAACTTCATCGCATCGTTGGGAAACGGCCCTTTGTTGATGGCGGCAAGGCGCTCCAGCACCGCGCGCTCACGCTCCGGCGAATGGAACTTCAGGTTTTTTGTCCGTTTGATTCCGGCAATGTCGATGGCGCACTGCGCCCGCTTGTTCAGCAGCTTCAGAAGCTGCGCATCAATCGCATCAATCTCCATGCGGATTGTGTCGAGACTTGCCGTTTTCTGCTTGTTTTTCATGGTTTTTAATGATACAGAAACAGAGGGCTTTTTTCAAACCCGCTTCGTATCAGGACAACTTGCCGGTATGGTATAATCTTCAATGACTCGCGACTGTCTGAAAGCAATAGCATGAATCCTGAGCGCCGCACCGGAACCATCCTTGTTGTTGATGATGATCCGTATGTGCTCGAATACGTCACTGCGCTGCTGTCTGAATACAATTACTCCGTTCTTCCGTTTGGGAATGCAAAAGGAGCGGCAGATTGCGTTCAGCGGGACGGAAACATCGACGCTGTACTTACGGATATCAAGATGCCGGTAATGACCGGCATAGATCTCCTTGAGCGTATTCATGCGATGAATCCGGAACTGCCGGTCCTGCTGATGACGGCATATGCCGAGCTTGATACTGCCGTCTCGGCCATCAAGCAGGGAGCGTTCGACTTCATCATCAAACCTTACCGCTCAGAACAGCTCATTCACTCGATTGAAAAAGCGGTCCGCTACAAGAAACTTATCCAGCAGGAAAAAGAGCACAAGAACATTCTGGAACAGACTGTGCGGGAACGCACAAAAGCCCTTTCAGACGCCCTGAGCAAAGTGAAGAACATGAGCCGCGAGCTCATTCACCGGCTGACAGTCGTCGCGGAATATCGCGATATCGACACCGGCATGCACAACTCGCGAATGGGACTCTTTGCCAAGATACTTTCCGAAGTGATGAATCTTCCGGACGATTTCATCGAAGCCCTCATGTTCGCGAGCCCGCTCCATGACATCGGCAAGGTCGGCATAGTGGACAGCCTTCTCTTAAAGCCCGGTCCGCTCACCGAAGAAGAGTTCGGTATCATGAAGACGCATACGCAGATCGGAAGCAACATACTGGCCGGATCAACGTACCCGTACATCAGGATAGCTGCTTCGATAGCCCTCAATCACCACGAACGCTGGGACGGCACGGGATACCCCCGCGGACTGGCGGGCGAAAAAATCCCGCTGGAGGGCAGAATTGTAATGATCTGCGATCAATATGATGCCCTGCGCAGTAATCGTCCGTATAAAATGCCGTTCACACATGACCAGGCGGTATACATCATAACCAAGGGCGACGGACGCACCATGCCGCACCACTTCGACCCGGCGGTGCTTGCCGCCTTCAAAAAAAGCTCTTCTGTCTTTGATGAAATTTTTGATGAGCAGCAGGATACACTGCCCTGAGATGACAACATGAAACACGATGATGCGGCAAAAAAGGGCGGCAGCCTTCGCTCTTCTTTTTAGCCGTTCGTCTCTCCGCTTCCCCGGCTTTATCCGATGGTTGTTACAACAGCGTGGTCGTCCTTGCGGAGCTGATAGTGGCGTGACCCGTCGGCTCCGCGTTCCATGAAGTCGGAACGGTAGTGCGCTCCGACGCTGCCCTTGCGGCTGATTGCCGACTGGGCTATCAGATGCGCTACCGTCATGATGTTTTTCAGTTCCAGCCCGCGCCGGGAGTTGAAATCCCTGTCCATGATGTCCCGGTGCTTCTCCATCTCATGAAACGCCGCTTTCAGGGAGTCCTCGCTTCGCGTTATGCCGACGTGCTCCCACATCGTCCTGCGCACCGCGGTCCGAATCTCTTCAATATTCATAGTATACGAAGTCGCCCATACACGCGACGGCACGCCAATGCGTTTCAGAGTGAATGCTTCTGCCGCCTGCTCGCCGGCCTTGCGCGCTGCGCGAAACCCATAGACAAGTCCCTCGAGCAGGCTGTTGCTGGCAAGCCGGTTTGCCCCATGAACCCCCGTGCAGGCAACCTCGCCCGCGGCATACAGACCTGTAACGGTTGTCGCTCCGTTCAAATCGGTTTTTACCCCGCCCATAAGATAGTGTGCGGCCGGAGAAACCGGAATCGGGTACTTGGTGATGTCGATATCATACTGAAGGCAGGTTGTGTAAATGCGCGGGAAGCGCCGCTTCACGAAATCACCGTCTAAATGCGTAAGGTCGAGATATACATATGAGCTCTGGGTCTGCACCATGCGAGCCATAATCGCGCGTGAAACGATATCCCGAGGCGCCAGCTCTGCCATCGGGTGGTACTCCTTCATAAAAGGCTCTTTCCTGACATCGCGCAGAATTGCCCCCTCCCCGCGCATCGCCTCGCTCAGAAGAAACTGAGGCGCTGCGGACGCAAAGAGCGCAGTCGGGTGGAACTGTACAAATTCCATGTCTTCCAGAACGGCTCCGGCACGAAACGCAATGGCTAGGCCGTCTCCGGTCGCAACCGCAGGGTTTGTTGTGCGCGAAAAGACCTGTCCCGCGCCTCCGGTAGCCAGGACAACCGCCTTCGCATATATCGCATACACATTCCCCTCCTGGAGGACGTATGCTCCGCGACAGAAGCCGTCTTCGACAATCAAATCAAGCGCCATGCTGAACGGGAAACGTTCTATGTTCGGCAGCGACATTGCCTTGCTGATGAGAACCCGTATCAGTTCCTTCCCGGTCGAGTCGCCATGCGCGTGCAGTATGCGCTTGCGGGAATGGGCCCCCTCCATCGAAAAAACAAGCTTTGCCCCTTCCTTGTCAAAGGCAGCTCCCCAATCGATAAGCTCCCGTATACGGTCAGGCCCCTCCTGAACCAGCACGCGAACGGCATCCTCCCTGCAAAGGCCGGCGCCGGCATTCAGGGTGTCTTCAAGATGAATTCCCACCATATCTTCGTCGCTCAGTGCGACGGCAACCCCGCCCTGGGCATATTCGGTATTGCTTTCTGTCGGAATGTCTTTTGTTGCGACGATTACCTTGCCGTGACGGGAAAGCTCAACAGCCGCACGCAGCCCTGCAACACCGCTGCCGATTACCAGAAAATCGGCGATCATGTCATGCATCGGCGAATCCTCCACGTATGCCCTTGACGTAAGCGAATTGTACCACAGCATTCTTGACAAATACGAGGGGTTCTGATTTACTAAAACCGTAATTCATGCGGGTTTGGAGGCATTTTATGACGGACGGAAAAGAGAATCTGGCCGACTCACTGAAAGGGTACAAGGAGAAGATAAATCCTGTAAACAAGGCGACTCTCGAGTGGGACAGGGACCTTATCTTTGTGGGGCGCACCCAGCAGGGATATGAAATAGAGTTCGATGCCAATGTGCAGTGGGGCTGCAAGCCGACGGATGCCCTTCTGCTCTCTCTTGCCGGCTGCATGGGGATTGACGTCGTTATGTTCCTCCAGAAAATGCGCTCGCAGATTGCGGGCTTCAAAATAGTGATAACCGGCGAACGGAATCCCGACCCGCCTCAGTACTACAAGAAGATCGACATGGTTCTCCATATCGGCGGCAAGGAACTCGATCCGAAAAAGGTTGCCCGCGCTGTGGCGCTCTCGCATGAAAAATACTGTTCCGTCTACAACTCGCTCCGCAAGGATATGGAGGTCACGGTCGACTATGTCCTTGAGGAGAAAGAGCCGCAGCTTAAAACAGATTGATCCGCACCGGCCTTATTGTTTCCACACCGTTTGAGTGCGCCGGCGTCCTGACGGCGATCACTCACAAGCAAATCCGATCTATTGCGGAAGTGAACTTTATATCCGGCAGGCTTTCCGCCAAAAACCGCGACGAACCCGTCACCATCTGCATCTCCGGCGTAGGAAAAACAAATGCGGCGAGAGCAGCAACGCTGCTGATTGAACACTACCGCCCTGCTCGCCTTATTCTCTTCGGGGTAGGTGGCGCATACCCGTCTTCAGATCTGGGCATCGGCGATATCGTTGTTGCTGACCGGGAAAGCTATGGGGACGAAGGGCTCAGGATGAACAATGGATTTCGGGATATGGCCGACCTCGGCCTGCCGCTTTTCCTTTCCCGCGGCAAGACCTTTCACAACTCCTTTCCTCTCTCGGTTCCAAAAAAGCTTCGTCAGCGCTGCCGCGCCGGCGGTTTTGTTACGGTCTCCGCATGCACCGGAACCCTTGCCGAGGGCCTTCGCATGGAACGGCGGTGGAGTGCGGTTTGTGAAAACATGGAGGGCGCTGCGGTCGCGCATATCGGGCGGGCGCATGGAGTCGTTCTGACTGAGATCCGCTCTATTAGCAATATAATCGAAGACCGCTCCGGCGCACCGCTCAATAAAGCCGATCTGCAACAGGCTGCCTCTGCCATGCAGCACTTCTTTCTTGATGCCTGGCGGAAAAACGTTTTTTCCTGATTTTTCCCGGGACAAAAAAGGGGGAGGCCTGAACAGCCTCCCCTCGTCACTTCACGTTCAGCTACAGTGCTGAACGGGGCTGATCCGATGATGATTTCGGCAGATTGCGGTGAATCCTTTCGAGAATCATGCGCGAACGGCTCTCTTCACCAAAGGTGCCGACCCGAATCGTCAGCTTTGATGATGTGGTCGAGAGTGCGTCAATAGCAATCCAGATAGTCGTATTGTCTGCAAAGCGCGATTCAATCTTGGCATTCACCTTGTCATATTCATCCTTGATGATCGGCACTTTGAGATCGCGAAGCGCCGACTGGGCCGCGCGATGAACAGCCGGAGTGCTGTGCGACATTGTTTCTTCAAGGTTCCCCTTGAAGTAGACGACCGCTCCCGCTCCCGCGGCAGCGCCCACGGCAGCTGCAACACATCCCATCTGCAAAAACAGCGCGGCACAGAGCAGCATGCCGACCAATGCTCTCAAAAGTGTTTTTGTGCGCATGTGCAGTCTCCTTGTCGCTTTTTGATGAATAGTATGTGCTTGAACCGTCGGGTGTGTCAACCATATTTCGTGGTAAAATAGCTTCCTATGGATACCCCATCGCCGTCACCGGATTCTGTTGAAATTCCTATCGACGGAACGCTCGATCTCCATACGTTCCGGCCTGGCGAAATCCGAGAGCTTATCCCCGCCTACCTTGAAGCATGCCGGGAGCGAGGCATTCTTTCCGTCCGCATCGTTCACGGCAAAGGAACCGGAACGCTTCGGGAAATCGTCCACTCCGTGCTGAAGAAACTTCCCTTTGTTCTGAACTTTCGCCTTGCCGATGAAACTGCCGGCAGCTGGGGCGCAACATGGGTAACGCTCAAAAAAATCTGAGCGCGCCTCGTCCGGCAGCCGCCGCACTCATTTCGGCAGGCGATGCTGAGAACATTCGATCTTTTCGCCGGACGGTTCGCGCTTTTTACCGGAAGAATCGCCGCGACATGCCCTGGCGGGAAACAGCCAACCCATACCATATTGTGGTATCTGAAATCATGCTTCAGCAGACCCAGGCAGAGCGCGTTCATGACAAATACCTCATGTTTATAAAAGCCCTGCCTGATTTTGACTCACTTGCCGATGCACCGCTTCACCGGATACTCTTGCTCTGGCAGGGCTTGGGCTATAATCGCAGGGCACTTGCCCTGAAAAAGATCGCTGAACTGGTCGTTGAAAAGTGGAACGGAGAGCTGCCCTCTACTGTGGATGCGCTCCGGGGTCTCCCGGGGATAGGCCATGCGACTGCATCATCCATTGCGGCGTTTGCATTCAATATGCCGACGGTATTTATTGAAACCAACATTCGCCGGGTATTCATACACCATTTTTTCGAAGACCGTCTGGATGTGCATGATAGAGAAATTCTGCCGCTTGTTGCTGCAGCACTCGATCGCAGGAATCCACGTGAATGGTATTCTGCCTTGATGGATTACGGGAGCGCTTTGAAAAAACAGATTCCGAACCCGAATCGCAGGAGCGCCCATTATGTCCGCCAGTCAGAATTCGAGGGCTCTTGCCGTCAGAAACGCGGCGCTGTTTTGAAGTTTCTGCTCAACCGCCCCGGATGCTCCGCCGCTGATATCGCGGACTGTCTCGGCATCGCCCGTTCGGACATTCTTCCTATTCTGCGGCAGCTTGCTTCCGAAAATTTTCTTGTGCGGATCAGAAACCGCTATCACATCGTATAATAGTGAATCAACCATATCCTGTGGGGGTAGTATGAAAAAATCTTGTCTGTTTTGCGTTTTCGCGGTTGCTTTATCTTTATATTTTTTGATTTCCGTATCGGCAGTCTTTGCCGGAGACAAGACGATTATTGAGGAGTGGTCGTCCATAAAGACTCCTCAGCCACCGCCGCTCTCGTCTATAGTTACCGCAGATCCTTCCTCAACGGCGCTTCTCATGCTCGACTTCAACAAACAAACCTGCAACATCGAGCGCCGTCCCCGATGCATCGCCTCGCTGCCCGATGTCGGCAAACTGCTCGAAACTGCGCGAGCCAACAAACTCGCGGTCATTCACAGCATTTCGCCGGGCGCCGCTCCTGCAGACATTGCCGCTGTAGTTGCTCCCCGGGATGGAGAGCCTGTTGTTCAGTCAGGGCCTGACAAGTTTCTGGGGACGGATCTCGAAAAGATTCTGAACGAGAAGAAAATCAAAACCGTTGTTGTCGTCGGCACCGCGGCACATGGCGCCGTGCTTTATACCGCAAGCGGTGCGGCGCTCCGCGGTCTGGATGTCATTGTGCCGGTGGACGGCATGTCCGCGGAGGATCTTTTTGCCGAGCACTACGTTGCCTGGCACCTGAAGAACGCCCCGCGGATCGGAGCAAAGACCGTGCTGACAAAGATATCGGCCATCAGCTTCGTCAGGTAGCAGCGCTCCACCAATCAAGAGCGGACCGGTTTACCGGATTCGCTCTTGTTCTCTCTTCACACTGCGCATCAATCCATTCCGATAAAACAGAGTGGGTCTTTTTCAGAGGAAACGTCCAGTCCGCAGCCATATGCAACGGCAAGGCATCCTCCGCAGACCGCCCGAATCGGGCATGGCGCGCAGGCACTGCACCCTGAACGATAACGAACTGCCTCTGCAGAATCATAAATCTGACCAAGCGGCTGTTTGTAAATATTGCCGATGGGTGAAGGAAACTTGCGGCATGCGTGCACTTCTCCGTCAGGCAGTAGTGCGACAAAATTGAACGCTGCGGCGCAGCCGAACCCAGCGCAGCCTCCAAACAACGGCTTGCCCTGCTCATGCAGAGCGATGTTCAGAAAGTTGTCTTTCAGCTCCATAATCGGGTTGGCTTCTGCTGCGCGAAGGTATTCATGCATAAACGCTTTCAGTTTGCCGCGCTCAGGCAGCTTGAGCTTTGCCCCCTCGCCAACCAGCGCGAGTCGATTGAAATGGAAGGTTTCTGTATAGGTGCGAAGGAAATTTGCCAGCGGAATAACGTCATCTATATTGTCTCTGGTGAGTGTCAGCATCACCATGGACGAAATCTCCAGTTCCTGCAGCAGTCTGAGAAACGCAAGCGAGCGGTCAAAGTGCCCGTTGCCGCGCACGGCATCATTTCGCTCGCGCAGCCCTTCGAGGCTGATCTGTATGTGCGATGGTTTCTGAATCGCCAGCATCCTCTCCAGTGTGCCGCGCTGCGTTGGATTGCCGAGGACGGCAAGGCCGAAGCCGTAATCTGCCGCAGCCTTATAGAGATCAAAAAAATGCGGGTAAAGAAAAGGATTGCCGCCGGTAAAAGTAACATTCCCGTAGACGTGCCGGTCTTCGCAAAAAGCATGGAGATCGTCCAGAATGCGCAGCGCTTTATCATATGGCATCGGCGCGCGATCGCCCCGGTCGTAACAGTGTTTACAGTGCAGGTCGCATGCCTGCGTGATATGCCACTGAACAGTAAATCCCCGCGCCAGAAAATATGCCTCGTCCTGAATAACGCCGCGCCGGAAAATCTCCGGAGTTCGCTCAATTTTCGATTGCGGACGCACCAGAATGCCGCGCTTTCCGGCACGGAAAAGCAGATCATCGAGAACGCCGACCGTCGTGCCGCCATTGAGGGCAATATCCCTGATATCCAGATCTTCCGCCACGATCTTCAGCGCAAGCAGATCTTCCTGGCTTGCAGCTTCAACACGAATCTCCCCGTTCGCGGGCATCCGCCAGATAAGGATATACTCTTCGCCGGGTTCAGGTTCTTCTGCAAATAGCGACCGACCGTGCAGGCGTTCAGCAAGTCCCCGAAACGACACCTCCAGTAAGCGGAGCGTCAGGTTCACGGCGCGTGCATCCACCGCTTCGGGAACATCGTCGGCCGATGATTCAACCAACGCCCGCTCGCGCTCAAGAGAAAACAAATCGACCGCATATGGCACCCCGGCATTCTGACGCGAGAAATCCAAAAAGCTCGCCGACAGAGTTTCAGCGTCAACGGTGCCGGGCAGAAGTGCACAAAAGCGCGTCCAGTCATCAATGCCAAGCAGGGCTGCTGTGGCGGGAAAGTGTTGCACGAGAGTTTTTGCGGTAAAGATCATGCGGTTATTGTTGCAGTGGACTGAAAAGAAATCAAGGGGCATCCGGCTCCGGCCGGATGCCCCTTCCGAATCGCCTTGCGACACTTCCAGTGTCGCTTCCTCATGCTATCAACTGCTTTGGTTGGCCGGCTTTTTTTCGTCCGGACCGCTCTTTTCAGGAGCCTTTTTGTCTGCGGCGCCACCGGCGCCGCCTTGGCCGCCTCAGCCGCTCTGAGCGGGAGCCTTTTTGTCTGCGGTGCTACCTGCACCGCCCTGACCGCCTCAGCCAGTCTGCGTTGCCGGCTTTTTGTCAGCGGTGCTTCCAGCACCGCCTTGGCCGCCTCAGCCCGAGGCGGCGGTTGCCGGAGACGCAAAGCATGCTCCTGCCAGAAGGGTAGCGACGCTCAGGCCTGCAAGGGTCTTTTTCAGCTGCTTGCTGTCCATGGTGTCCTCCTTATCCCGGCACTTCGCTGAATCGTGCCTATGTCAACGACAGATAAACACAATTCATACGTTGTAATAATCTATCAATCATCTGCAACGTATAGAAAAATACTATCATTTGGAACTCCCTGTGTCAAGCACGGTGCTTTAGTAATGTGGAAATACAGTGGACGAGGGCTTTAACAGGCTGCTGAAAAAGTCCCTCTTCGGCTCAGCAGGGTCAATTTCTGGGGATGTTCTGACATGGATTGCCCCGAGATTTTCGATTCTTGAGTTTTTGAGAGAGTCGTTTTTAGCAATGCATTTTGCAGCAAGAGTTTTTCAGCAACCTGTTAACGGTATGAGGGAAAAGAGCATGCGGAGCGAATGAGGATTTCCGCCCCGGTTACGAGATCCGCAACTGCAATGTGCTCATCCGTCGTGTGAATGTCATGCATTCCGCTGGAGAGATTCAGGCAGCAGATGCCGTGACGATTCAGGATGTTCGCATCGGAGCCGCCGCCGGTGACAATCCGTTGCGGAACCAGAGCGCATTCACGCAGCACGCTCTCCGCAAATGCAAGAAAAGGATGGTTGCTGTCAATCCGGAATGCTTCGTATTCAGTCTCGATCTGCACCGCCACTGCGGTGCCGAATCGCTCTGCAGCAGCCCGCGCTGTCATCCGGATACATTCGGTCAGCTCCGCCTTGCGCCTTTCCGAATGCGTTCTGAATTCCCCATGAATGATCGCCTCTTTCGGAACGATGTTTGAGGAGGAGCCGCCGCCGAGCGCGGAAACATTGAACGTCGTTTCCCCGTCCAGCCGGCCGTTCGGCAACACCGCAATGATTTCAGCGGCAATGCGCACCGCATTAATACCCTTTTCCGGCTCGATGCCTGCATGCGCGGCCCGTCCGCGAACAGTGATATCGAACTGTTCCCGCGCGGGAGCTGCCGTTACGATAAGACCGGGGGGGCCGCTGATGTCGAGAATGATGCCGTGCCTGCTCCGAAGCAACGGCACGGCAAGATTTCGTGCGCCGAGCAGCCCCTTCTCTTCCGCCGACGTAAAAACAATCTCCAGCGGCGGATGCGGGAGTTCGTTCTCCTCAAAAACCGCCAGCATTTCGAGAATCTGGGCAACAGCACTTTTGTTGTCGGCTCCAAGAATGGTAGAGCCTGATGTTTTGATAATGCCCTCTGCTATGATGCACTGAATGCCCACCGTCGGTTCGACCGTGTCCATGTGTGCGCCGAACAGAAGCGGGCTTCCCCCTGCAACCGTGCCGGACTTGCGCGCGATGACGTTAAACGACTGCCCGTAGTGCTGGACTTCGGCGTGCGTGCCGAGCGTGCGAAGCATGTCCGCAAGCTCGCGGCCGACTTCTTCCTCTTGCAGCGAAGGAGAGTTCAGACCGGCCAGACGGATGAATGTTTCAACAAGCCGCTGCTCATTAATCATCGGGCGTAAGTTCATCGAAACAGTATTTTCACAGACGGCAGGCTGATAGCGCAAGCGGGGGATTAGACAGTTTTTTCAGGAAAGAGTATCCTACTAACATGAAGAGTGAACATGTCAGTTGCCGCACGGCGTCTCAAAGAGGAATGCCCGGCATCTTTCCGAGGTTGTTCACACACGCGGGGAGCCTCCTTGCGTCTGCCGCCCTGATAGTGCTTCTGACTGCTCTGCCCGGGCAGGCGGCAGACCTTGCGCTCATTGATGCGTACCAGAAACAGGACTTCCGTGCGCTTGCCCGCTATGCCGCCGCTCACAAGAACACCCCTCTTGAGCCGTACTTCATTGCACGCATGGTGAATGTTCGGGAAGCATCGTTCGGCCCGCTCAGTCCATCATTGGCGCGGGATCTGGAGCGGTTCGAAGGCGTTCCCCCCATCGAAAAGCTCAGGGCTGCTCTCGTCAAGGAGTGGGCCCGGCAGGGCAACTGGAAGCAGGTTGCGTCTCACGCGCACAGTGTGCCTGAATGGGCAAGCGAAAAGGATATGGAACTCAGGTGTGCTCTGCTTGAATTCTCCCAGATGCAGCAGAAGCCTGCGGCAGATGCAAGAAGATCGCTTTTCAGACTGCTGCAGGATTTTCCTGCGCTGTGTTCCGGGGCCTTTGCCGGCGCAGTTGCATCTGGTGAAATAGCTCCTGAAACGGCTCTTTTAAAAGTCATGCAATTGGCATCCTTCAAGAAAAATGGCGCGGCCGCGCGGCTGGCTCAGCTGCTGGATGCGGAACTGAATGAGCGGTCGCCATTGCGGGGAAAAAACTCAAGAGCAATAGAAGTGCTGGCAACGGCGCGCGAGGACATTACTTCAGGTTTGCAGTTTCTGGAATCTCAAAAAGCTGCCCTTCCGCCCGAAACAGTGCGTGCGCTGACCGTTCACATCGGCTCCCTCGCGGCCCGCAGGCATGATGCCCGGGCGCACGGGATTATCTCGTCCGTCAACGGCTACCTGATTCCGCTTGACGGTCCTGCTGCCGAATGGCGTACACGGGCTGCCATCGCCGCTTCGTCCTGGCCTGACATTCTTGCCTCGATTGAGCACATGAATCCCTTACTGGGGGCGGGCGAGGAGTGGCAGTTCTGGAAGGCCAGAGCGCTCCAGCACCTCGATCGGGGAAAGGAAGCCACACTGCTGTTTCTGAAGCTTTCCGCACTGCCCGGCAGCTACTACGGCATTCTTGCTGCGGAGCAGATCACAGTGCCGCTTTCGTTTCCAACCCCTCACTACGCGATCGATCAGTCTTTTGTCCGGATGCTCGGTGAAAACACCGCGGCACAGCGCGCTCTTGCGCTGCACAAGGCAGGACTCTGGGGTGAAGCAGCGCAGGAATGGCGCATTCTGATGCGCGGAGCTTCAAGCGCTCACTACTATGCCGCGGCGCACTTCGCAAAAGAGCATGGATTGATTGATCGTCAGATATATCTCGCGGGAAAAGCTGTTGATCACCTTGACCTGCGGCTCAGGTATCCGCTCGAACATAAACGGGATGTGGTCGCATCGTCAGGCGATGCCGGCATTGCGCCGGAGTGGGCATGGGCTGTCATACGGCAGGAAAGCAGATTTGTTTCACACGCGGTTTCCTCCGCCGGCGCTGTCGGTCTCATGCAGCTGATGCCCGCCACAGCAAAAAATCTCGCATCCCGCGTGCGCCTCGGGGTTGCGCCGACTCGCCAGGTTCTTATGACTCCCGGACAGAACATTGTCCTGGGTACGGCTTTCCTCGGCTCCCTGCTTGGCAAGTACGGCGGCAATTATGCCCTTGCCTCTGCTGCGTACAATGCCGGGCCGGGCCGTGTGGATCAGTGGCGGGGAAAACTGCAAGGGATTGACGGCTTTGCTTTTGTGGAACTGATTCCCTTCGAAGAAACAAGAGACTACACAAAGAAAGTGCTTGCCAACAGTGTCATGTATGCCCTCGTCACGGGGAAAGAGCCGATCCGCATCTCAAAGGTTCTGAACAGAAAAATTCAATAACCGGAATTGTTACGCGGAGCGGTCCTCGGAGAGAACCTTTTTGATCATTTCAAGGAGATCTATCGGCATAATCGGCTTTGAAAGAAAGGGCACGTCGGCCAACTGACGATCCTGAAGAGCATCCTGCGGATACCCGCTTAAAAATATCACCTTCAGCTTCGGGCTTATCGCGAGCAGAGACTCGCGAACCTCAGCCCCGTTCATCCCCGGCATGATAACGTCAATGAGCGCAAGGCTCGCCTTCAGGGGGTTCCTCCGGACATACGCAATCGCCTCCTCACTTCCGGAAGCGGCAAACACTATATACCCGAAAGTGCTTAATAGCTGTGCCGTAGCAAGGCGAACGCTCTCATCGTCTTCCACCAGCAGCAACGTCTCCCCATGGCCTATCGGAAATGCCATGTCAGCTTTCTGGACAGTATGAAGCGCAGATTGCAGCAGCGGGAGCACCACACGAAACACTGCGCCCTTATCAGACGAAGTGACTTCAATCTCCCCCTTATGCTGCTTGACAATGCCATACGCAACTGCCAGTCCCAGCCCGACTCCTTTACCAACCTCTTTTGTCGTATAAAACGGCTCGAAGATATGTTTGATATGCTTTGCGTCAATTCCCGCTCCGGCATCTCTCACCTCAAGAACAGCACACGGGCAGAAGACAGTATTGCCGGAATCATCCGGAAACGCATATTCGTCAGGATATGTTCCGACAGACACGGTGCCTCCCGTCGGCATGGCGTCGCGAGCATTATTCATAATGCTGAGGAGAACCTGCTGCATCTGCCCGAAGTCCGCGTTGACTCGCAGCTTGTCCGGGTAGACGCTCATCGCCAGAATAATGCCTTCGCCTGCCATCTGCTCAAAAACCTTTCCCGTTGAGAAGACAATTTCGTTCAGATCGATAACACGTGGCATGATAACCTGCTTTCTGCTGAAGGCTAGCAGGTCCCTTGTCAAATTGGCCGCCCGGTTCGAAAGCTCGATAATGTCGGATGCAACACGATAAACATCGGCTTGCTTCTGATAACGCATTTGCAGAAGGTGTGCGCTGTTGATAACCGCCTGCAGGATATTATTGAACTCATGCGCAACCCCGCCCGCCAGAATGCCGACCGCTTCCATCTTCTGCGATTGGATCAATTGCTCTTCAAGGTGCTTGCGCTCGGTAACATCACGCACAACCGCCAAAACCTCTTCAGGCCCGCTCCGCACCATTCGCGACTCAAAATAGCGCGAAGTGCCCTCCAGAGAAAGACTATATTCATACCGCTGCATTTCACCGGTTTCAATCGCCTGTTTCAGGTGATGTCCTGTCTGCTCGGCAAGCTCCGGCGGAAGCGCCTCAGCAATCTTCTTTCCGATGAACTGCTCCGGCGACAGCAGCAGCAATTTTTCATCAGCCTGGCAATCAAGGAACGTGCCGTCATGGCTCAGCCTGAACAGCATGTCGGGCATCGCTTCGACAAGGGCGCGACTCCGCTTTTCGCTCTTGTTGAGAGCCTCTGTCCGCTGCACAACCGCCCGGCGCAGGCTGCGATTCCAGACAGCAAGTCCGGCAACAAGAATGGCTATTACTGCAGCGACTGCCAGCATCTGACGCATGGGGATTGCCCCGAATACGTCCTTGCCGTACCACTTCTGCTCTATTTCCTGATATTCCTGAGGAGTTATGCGGGAAAACCCCTGGTGAACAACGCTTAGCATCGCACTATCGCCCTTCCGCACCGCACGGTGGAACTCTCCGACGTAGAGAGGATCGGAATGCCTGAACCGCTCCTGAATCCCCATTTTGTGGAGAAAGTAGTGCGCAGGCGGGGCGTCAACGACAAAAACGGTTATTTTGCGCTCCATCGCCGCCTGCACAAGGGCTTCATAGCTATTGTAAAGCACCAGCGAGTCGATTCCATTTCGTTTAAGAACTTCGATAGCGGCGTCGCCGGCTTTTACCCCGACCGCAAAGCCTTTGAGAGAAGCGGCGTCCGTGATGCCGGATATTTCGCGATCAAAGTAAATGGGAACTTCGATTTTCTGGTAAGGAGGAAGATAATCCAGAAACTGCGTCCGCGCTTCCGTGAGAAAAACCGTGTCGATGACATCAAACTCGCCAGCCCTCATCCTGCGCAGTGCCTCATCCCAGTCCATGGCATGGATTTCAGCTTTTACGCCGGTCTTTTGCTCCCAGAGGCGCCACTGGTCAACCAGAATTCCCTGCACCTTGTTGTCCGCACCAAGAAAAACAAACGGCGGGTAGTTGTTGTCCATGACCACATGAATCGCCTGCAGTTGGCGAGATTCGCCGTTCGTCGCGGCGAAGGAGAGGGAAATGCCGAGAATAGAAACAATAATAAGAACGGTCGCAAAGCGTATCATTAAAACCCTTGAATCCTTAATGAACCCGTTTGACAGCAATTATAACATTATTATTCAGTAACATGCTCAATCACTGTGCTTCTTTTGGCGACTATCGCCCTCGCCCTCCAAGGAGCGATCCGAGCACGCCGCGGATAATCTGGCGCCCAATCTGGCTTCCAATCGCACGTGCCGCGCTCTTTGCGAGAGCCCCCATCAGCTCCCCGGCCTGGGATTTTTCCTCTTTCTTCACAGTTGGTGCGCTCTCGGCAACTGCCGCCCGGGCCTTCAGTTGTTCATAGGCTGATTCACGGTCGAACGCCTTTTCATAATGTCCCGCAACCGCTGATGCAGAGAGAACTCTTGCCCGCTCCTCATCGCTGAGCGGTGCCATGCGACTCCGGGGCGGACTGATAAATGCGCGTTCAACCACAGTCGGCGTGCCTTTATCATCGAGAGTCGATACAAGTGCCTCTCCTACGCCAAGTTCGGAGATGACCCTTTCGGTATCAAGCGCAGGATTCTGGCGAAATGTTTGAGCCGCAGCCCGGACCGCCTTCTGGTCGCGCGGGGTAAATGCCCTCAGGGCATGCTGAACACGGTTGCCGAGCTGGCCGAGAATAACGTCCGGAATGTCGAGCGGGTTCTGGGTGACAAAATAGACGCCGATGCCCTTTGAGCGGATGAGCCGGACTACCTGTTCAATCTTTTCCTGCAGAACGCCGGGGATGTCGTTAAAAAGCAGATGCGCTTCGTCAAAAAAGAAAACAAGTTTCGGCTTTTTCGGGTCGCCGACTTCCGGAAGGTTCTCAAACAGCTCCGCGAGCATCCAGAGAAGAAAAGTTGCGTAAACCTTTGGCGATTGCATGAGCCTGCCAGCATTGAGGATGTTGACAACTCCTCGGCCGTCACGGTCGGTCTGCATGAGATCGCCAAGGTCCAGTGCCGGTTCACCGAAGAATTGTTCAGCCCCCTGTTCTTCCAGGGCAAGGATACTCCGCTGAATGGCGCCGATGCTCGCCGTCGAAATATTGCCGTAGGCGGTCTTGTATTCCGCCGCGTTGTCGCCAACGTGCTGAACAAGTGAGCGGATGTCCTTCAGGTCAAGCAGCAGAAACCCGTTGTCATCCGCTATCCTGAAAACGATTGTCAGGACACCGCTTTGCACATCGTTAAGGTTCAGAACACGGCTCAAAAGAAGCGGCCCCATTTCCGACACCGTCGCCCTCACCGGATGTCCCTGTTCGCCGAAAACATCCCAGAAGACGACAGGAAAAGCCTGCCAGTCGAAATCAGTCATCCCAAGCTGACGCACCCGATCGATCACCCTGGGATGGTCACCGCCTGCCTGAGCCATGCCTGATAGATCGCCCTTCACGTCAGCCATAAATACCGGCACGCCGATGCTGCTGAACTCCTCGGCAAGCACTCGGAGCGTAACGGTCTTGCCGGTACCGGTTGCACCGGTAATCAACCCGTGCCGGTTCGCCATCCGGGGAAGAAGATGTATATCAGCAGAGCCTTTCGCCAGAAAAAGTCCATCGGTCATTGATGCCATTGCCGCCTCCTGCCAATAAGATAGTGTTCTGACCCTTACGATAAACACCGATCCGGCATCCTGTCAATGCGTTCATGAAGCTTGCATATTTCTGCGACAGATGTGTATATTTCTGCATAAATACATTCTTAGGAGGGTCTCTTTATGAAAAAGCTGTTCCTGGCAGTGCTCGTTGTAATTCTGGCAGTGTCGTTTGCAGTTGCAGCGCCGAAGACCTATCAGTGGACCGGCGAAGTAACCGAGGTGAAGGACGACACGGTCTCCGTAAAAAAGGGAAAAGAGATCTGGCAGATTGCCCGCGACAAGGACACCAAGATCTCCGGCGACCTGAAAGTGGGCTCAAAAGTGACCGTTGAATACACCATGAAAGCCGTAAAGATTGAAGGCAAGGCAGACAAGAAAGCCGACAAGAAGGAAGAGAAAAAGAAATAACGTCTGCTCAGCACGGAATAAAAAAGGCTTCACCGCAGGGATGAAGCCTTTTTTATTCTCTTGCAAAAGAGGGAGACAGGTTCATACAATATCGGTTAATAAGACGTAAAGGGAGGTCGGCATGAATCGCACTATAAAGATGGTTGCCGCTTTTATGATAGCGCTCTGCATTGCGCTATCACTTTCCGGCTGCGCTCAGTGGGCAGCTTCGGAAGATTTCGACAAGGGCATCGCATACTTCAATCAGGGCAACTACGAAGCTGCGATTCCGTATTTCCAGAAGGCGACAACAACGGATCCGGAATATGTCGATGCATACATGTATCTCGGCCGCTCACACCTGAACCTCCGCCAATGGACAAAGGCGATTTCTCCGCTCCGAACCGCTTACCGCCTTGCGCCCGACAAGACAAAAGGACTCGTGCAGGATCTGATAATGGATGCTATACTCGGCGCCGCATCGCAGGGCATCAGGCTGGACAAATAGGATTTACTGATTTTTTTATCGGTGATTCTCAAAGAGAAGCCGGAGCAGAAAACGCTCCGCTTTCTCCGTGAGAATCATTTCGCTTCATGCATCACCGTCTTTTTATCTTCCCTCATCTTCAGAAAATTCGCCACTGAGCGGTCATAGGTTTTTTCATAGTCCTTGCTGAAATAGCAGGCGGGCAACTGATCCATTTTTCGGTGGTAGTGCAGGCACTCGCAGCATTTATATTTCTGGCTGCAGGAGGCATAGGTGCACGTGCAGTACCCCTGGTTCTTCTCCATGCTGCAATCCATCAGGGATCTCCTTTCTCTTCGCGGAAACTGCGTAAGTATAGCATGTATCATTCATCGTGGAGGATTACAGCATGATATACTGTGAACAGAAAGCCAAGGAAAAGGAGCGCACACCATGCCCGCAAATTATTTTCTCTGTGTGGACTGTTTTGAGCATCTCCATAAAGCTGCAGTGGGCACTATTACGGCATTCTTCTGTTGCAACGAAAAATGCCGCCGCTTCGGAGTTCTGACGCTCGGGGGACTTGAAGACTCCGAGTGCAAAAAACGCATCATTATTGAAGATCAAAGCGGGCCCGCCGGGCCCGGACACTTCTGCAAGGAGAGATAATGAAAAAAGAACCGCCTGTCGCTATGCTGATTGTTCTGTTCGCAATATTTTTAACGCTTGCCTGGGGGAATGCATCCGCTGAAACACCTGAAGATGCATTCAAGAGAATCTTCCCGGATTTCAGATTTGAGGAAATCAAGACGACCGGCATGACCGGCATCTATGAAGTCCGGAAGGGAACTGATATCATCTACTTTCTGCCGGAATACGGGTATCTCTTCTTCGGCGAAATCATCTCGCGGGAAGGGAAGAATCTGACTCAGCAAAGAAAAGATGATCTGGTGGCTGAAACCGCAAAAAAACTGCCGCTTGATAAGGCGGTCACGCTTGGAAGCGGCAGGCATGTAGTCGTTGAATTTACTGACCCGGATTGTCCGTATTGCCGAAAAGCTTCAGAATTCCTGAAGAGCAGAACCGACATTACCCGCCATGTTTTCTTCCTGCCGCTTCCCATGCATCCGGACGCCGGGAATAAGGCAAAGTATGTGCTCTGTGCCGAAGATCGTGCTAAGGCTTACGAAGAGGTCATGAGCGGCAAGCTGGATGACCGGAAGTATCAGATATGTGCAAATCCGGCAGTTTCCGACATAATGAACGCGCACATCGAAGCGGCAAGAAAAGTCGGCGTGAGCGGCACTCCTTATTTCATTATTAACGGAAAAACATTTGTTCGCGGCGCGGATATCCCGGCGCTTGAAGCAGCATTGGGCCGGTAATCCTCCATGAGACACCGGGAATAATTATGCGTCAAAACATTGCCTGCGACAGTGCCCGATCCGGAGAGCGCGCCGAACTGCGGATTGGTCTGAGCGACACGCAAAAGGGTATAATTCTCTTATATATCCAAATTTCGCAAGGAGCTGCCCTATGATGATCTGCCCATGTGGTTCCGGCCGCCAGTTTGCCGAGTGCTGTGAGCCCATTTTACAAGGAACATGTGCTGCTGAAACTCCGGAACAG
Source organism: Nitrospirota bacterium (assembly GCA_009773415.1). GTDB lineage: Bacteria > Nitrospirota > Thermodesulfovibrionia > Thermodesulfovibrionales > Dissulfurispiraceae > JAAYUK01. Next base: position 39,591 of record WSNO01000005.1, read on the forward strand.
CTTATGCGTGCTCGCTACAGCGCTTATGCTACCGCGCATGTTGATTTTCTGCACGATTCTCTTCATCCCGACGCCCGGAACGACTTTGATCCCGAAGGAACGCGAAATTGGGCTGCCGGGTCTGAATGGAGGAATCTCGAGATTGTCAGTGCCGGGATTGGCTCTCCTGACGCCGACTCCGGAACGGTTGAGTTTATTGCCACATTTGCCCAGCAGGGCAGCGAGCTGAAACATCATGAAGTTTCTCGCTTTAAAAAGCACAACGGCAGATGGCATCTCATTGACGGCAAAACCATAGGGCCGAAGCCTGTTACACGCGAAACGCCAAAGGTCGGCAGAAACGAACCCTGCCCCTGCGGCAGCGCTAAAAAGTATAAAAAGTGCTGCGGCGGGTAAGCCGGCATTCGCATTCCGCGGAGAAAAACGTGAAATCCTCTCCGGATGCGTGGAAAATCACTCGCAGGGCGCATTTCTGCCGGGCAACTTTATTGCTGATTGCAGTTTTTCTTACTGCCTCCTGCGGAATGCACTCTGCATCGACTCACCCCGGCGTTTCTCCTGATGAAATAACCGGCACCTGGTCGGTGATCGTGTACGGAGGGCGGCATGCCAATGACCTTGAAACCATCGGCTTCTTCGATCGCGAGGATGACGATTACCCGATCGTCATGAATGCCCCTGATTTTGATTACAAAATCACTCGCGGCATGGCAACCCCCGATGCGCTCAAATATGCACGCGAGGCTGTAGGCTTCCATCGGTCATTTCAGTCAATGCATGTGAGCCGCCTCGTGGCGCCTGATGGACATCTTGTCGGGTACGAACTGCGTCCGCTCTATCCGTTTTTTGAATTCGGCTATCAGAATGTGCTCGATGTCTCCTATGCCTGGCGCGGCAAGGCCCTGGTTGTAACCGTCAGGCTCAAACCTCAAGTCCGCCGACAGCTTGAAGGAGACGATCCGCGCAGTCGCCCGTTTCTCTTCCGGCGATAGCTCACGGGTACGGCATGCCACTGCCTGAGAATGATGCTCTTTTCATTGAGGAGTTCCCCTGCGCCTATTTCGACGACGGCAGGATTGCCAGGATCGAATACCTCATCACCGACACCGACGCAATGAGGTCCTTTCATCAGCACCTTGCGACCGGCCACCGGCGGCTCGGGAGAACTTTTTACCGCACTATCTGCCGGGGATGTTCCGCATGCGTGCCGATTCGCATTAATGTCGGGCTGTTTCAGGCAAGGAAAAGTCAGAAGCGTACGTTGCGAATGAATGCCGATATTCAGGTTATCGTGCGTCCGTCGGGAGAACTTTCACCTGAACAGCGTGAACTGTTCAGTAACTATCTGCTGACCAAGCATAACAAGAAAGAAGAGGCGAATAATGATGAGGACCTTCAGCTGCGCATCATTCACTTCGGATATGCCCGTTCGATAGAAATGGATTACTATCTTGACGGACGGCTGATCGGCGTCGGCATTGTGGATGCGGCACAGGATGCGCTCTCGGCGAATTATTTTTATTATGATACCGGGTTTCTCAGGCGGAGGCTTGGAGTTTTCAGCATTCTTCAGGAGATAGCGCTCGCGCAGGCGCTCGGGAAGCGATATTACTATCTCGGCTTTCTGATTGAAGAGAACCCGAAAATGGCTTACAAGAGGGATTTCCGGCCCCATGAACTGTACCTGAGCGGAGCATGGAAAACTGTTTGAGCCCATGCACGCCTCGCTGCTCTATAAATCGTCCGGCAAGATGCCTTCCTCTCTGATTTTACTTCAAGCAAACGGGCTTGCATCCATAATGAACGAGGGAATCTGGCCACTGTGCTGGTCTCTGGATTAACGGACCTGCACGCAGGTAAACTTACTGACAGGTTTTCATGAATAAGAACCTCTTGCCCAAAAAGCGAATTGCTTTCCCGGATGACGAACAGAAGCAGCCGTGGTTGTCTCTGTTGTTCACCGCGTATGCCGTCATTGATGAAGGTGTCCGCATTGCGATTGACCGCGAAGAAAAAAAGCGCGGGGCCAGGTTGGCCTGCCGACAAGGGTGCGGCGGATGCTGCCGGACGCACAGAGACATTCCGGTTTACCCGATTGAACTTGTCGGCATATACTGGTTCGTAATCGAGAAGATAGGGCAGCCGCTTCGCCGGACAATCAGGCAGCAGCTTTTGCAGCACAGAAAAGGCGGCGCCTGTCCTTTTCTTGTGGATGATTCATGCGCCGTTCATGTGGTAAGGCCCATCGCATGCCGCCAGTTCAATGTGTTTGATACAGCGTGTGCAGACCATGAAGACCCCTTCTACACGAGGCGGCAGGACGTTCTGACGCCGATTGCCGAATACGCCAATGCCGCTCTCGGCGTGACATTGCCATTCTACGGCATTACCGGCGAGGCTGCGCGGAAGAGAGCGATTGACAGCCGGTTGATAAATGCGCAGATAAAGATCCTGCAGGAGTGTTCATGGAGCGATCTTGCCCCGCGAATGGATGATTTCGATTTTTCCCGGCAGGAGTTCGGACAGCGGTAGTGCTACTTTTTGCTGCGCCGGGGAGATGCTGCTTTTTTTTCTGAAGCGGGAGCATGGTGCTGCTCACCCAGCGAAGCAAGAAGGTGATCTCCTGCATGTTTCAGATGAGCCTGCATCGCCGCTTTCGCCTGTTCGGCATCGCGCTGCTCAATCGCGGCCAGTACAGCAGCGTGTTCTTCGAAAACCCGGGCATATGCGCCGGGAACCAAAGATTTTTGCGTCATCCAGCTTTTGACCTGCTGCTGAATCTCATCAAAAAAACGCTCCAGAATACCATTGTGGCATGCACGCGCAAGGGCTTTATGAAATCCGAAGTCCGCCTGAATGATTTTTTTCCCGCTGGGAATCACTTTCTGCAACTGATTAAGCTGATCTCTTATTGCTGCGATATCCTCTTTCGTCGCGCGTTCGGCTGCATAGCCGGCGATTGTCTGTTCAAGCACAATGCGCGCCTCGATGACCTCCTGCACCTTGCCCTGCCATACTGCGGAGAGTCCCCACTGGCGGGGACGCGCAAGGAATTCCTCGGGAGTCGCCACAACAAACGTGCCGCGGCCGGGACTCACCGAAAGAATGCCGGTCAGCGAGAGTGCGCCGATGGCTTCACGGAGGGAGCTTCTGCCGACTCCGAATTGATCCATCAGAACCGGTTCCGGCGGCAGGCGGTCTCCTGCCGTGAGCGCTCCGTTGCGCACCATGCCGACCAGATGGTCGATAATCTCATCGGTAAGGCGCTTGCGCTGAATCTTATGGGGAGCCTGTTTCTTGTTTTCTTTCATAGTGTCCGCCGTTCATGATGACGGTTTGAGGGATGTCCGGTCAAGCGTTTCTTCCGGAGTCAATAAACATCATGTGATCTGATGTTTATTGACTCCGGAGAATATCCTGCTGTATAACAGTAAGAACAGTCCGGCAAATCCGGTCAGGAGGTGTTCATGCGGCGGTTCAGCGCCAATCTGTCCATGCTTTTTCAGGAGTATGATTTTCTCGATCGCTTTGAAAAGGCACGGGAAGCCGGCTTCACCGGCGTCGAATACCTTTTCCCCTATCAATGGCAGCCGGAACAACTTGCCTCGTTGCTGGCGCGTTATGGCCTGACGCAGGTTCTCCATAACCTCCCCGCCGGCGACTGGGCCGCCGGAGAGCGCGGTATCGCATGCATTCCCGGCAGAGAAGCAGAATTTCGAGCGGGGGTCGACGTGGCGATAACGTACGCACAGAAGATCGGCTGCTCCATGCTCAACTGCCTTGTCGGAAAGCGACCGGCCGGAATTCATGATGAAGATCTTCGGCAGGCGCTTGTTGCAAACTTGTCATATGCTGCGCCTCTGCTGGAAGATGCCGGCATTAAACTCCTCATTGAACCGCTCAACAGCCGCGACATTCCCGGCTTTTTCCTGGTGCATACCGAAGACGCTCTCGCCATCAGAAAGCTTGTGAATCACCCCAACCTGTATCTGCAATATGACGTCTATCACATGCAGGTTATGGAAGGAAATCTGATCCAGACAATCACGAACAATCTGGAGTCTATCGCACACATCCAGATTGCCGACAATCCGGGACGGCACGAACCCGGCACCGGTGAAATCAATTATGCGAACATCTTCAGGGCGCTGAATGAAAGTGGATACTCCGGATGGATCGGATGTGAATATCTTCCGCTGACAACTACGAAGGAAGGACTTCGCTGGATGAACTCTTCACAAACGAAAGGAGAATCACTATGAGCACACTTGGCTTTGTCGGCCTCGGCATTATGGGGAAACCGATGGCTCGCCATCTGATAACCGCGGGCTGCGCGGTAGCGGTGTTCAGCCGCTCTTCAGGACCGGCTGAGGAACTTGCATCCATTGGGGCAATTGCCTGCAACTCTCCGCGCGATGTTGCCGCAAAGTCTGACATTGTTTTTATCATGGTTCCGGATACGCCCGATGTCGAAAAAATCCTCTTTGGCAAAAACGGTCTTCTCGAAGGATTGAAGCCGGGATCTGTCGTAGTCGATATGAGCACTATTTCTCCGCTTGCAACCAAGGACTTTGCCGCGCGCCTCGCCGAAAAAGGCATCGATATGCTCGACGCGCCGGTATCGGGCGGACAGGTCGGCGCGGAAAATGCGGCGCTTTCAATCATGGTCGGCGGCAAGGAGGAGGTTTTTAAAAAAGTAAAACCGTATTTCGAACTAATGGGGAAGTTGATCGTCCGCATCGGCGGAAATGGCGCGGGACAGACCTGCAAAGCCGCAAACCAGATTGTTGTTGCAGGCACGATTCAGGCGGTAAGCGAGGCGCTTCTGCTGGCGTCCCGTGCCGGAGCCGACCCTGCAAAAGTCCGTGAAGCCCTCCTCGGCGGCTTTGCGCAGAGCAGGATTCTCGACGTGCACGGCAACAGGATGATCACCAGGAATTTCGCTCCTGGCTTCCGTGTCAAACTTCAGCAGAAGGATCTGAACATAGCGCTTGATACTGCCCGCAGCCTCGGCTTGAGACTGCCGGGCACGCAGAGCGCACAGGAGTTATATTCTGCGGTCGCTGCGGACGGAGGCTCGGACCTCGATCACTCAGCGCTGCTGACAGCGCTCGAAAAACTCGGGTCTGCTCCCCCGGAACCATAAAACCGGACAACACGGAACCGCTTCGAAAGCGGCTCCGTGCCCGTATGATTCAGACAGGCTTAAATGCAGTAATGTAGGCGGAAAATACCATCTGTTCAACACCGTCTCCAAAATTCCAGCTCCTGATAATATCGTCGCTGTTTTCCTTGCTGTCGATGCGCACATCGACAAATCCGCTGCACTGAAGCATCTTTTTCAGTTCCTCCACGGGAACCGCTCCGGTTATTCAGCCGCTGTAGGCGCGTTCATCACGAAGCAGCGATTCGCTGAATGCGGCCTTTTGGAGAATATCCGAAATCGCAAGACGGCCGCCGGGCTTCAGCACTCGAAACGTATCGCGGAAAACCGCCTCCTTGTCGGGAGCAAGGTTGATGACGCAATTGGATATAACGACATTGACCGACTCATCCTCAACCGGCAGATGTTCAATTTCACCGAGGCGGAATTCAACACGGTCGCCAAAGTTATGTCGCGCGGCATTCTCCTGAGCTTTTGCAACCATCTCGGGAGTCATGTCAACACCAATCACCCGGCCCGAATCCCCGACGCGCATGGCCGCAAGAAAGGCATCGAAGCCCGCGCCTGCGCCAAGATCGAGCACCACTTCCCCCGGCTTCAGATCTGCGATTGCATGCGGATTCCCGCAGCCGAGACCAAGATTTGCCTCACCAAGACCGATCTTCAGTTCATCTTCCGAATAGCCGAGCATCCGGCCGGTTTCAAGCAGGCTCGTCGTTGCCGCTGCCGGCGCACAGCAGCTTGAGACGGGAAGCAGTGTCTGTCTGCCCGTTGCAACTGCGGCATAATCGCGCCGCACAATCTGCTTTAGTTTAAACGCATCATGCTTCATGTCTTATTTGTCCGGAACCATAAGGAACACGGAAGATCCGTTCCGATAGACAACGAGCAGTGTGCCCTGTTTTCCTTTGCTCTTGGTAACGGCAGTTTCATAATCCTTGGTGTTTCTGATGTCAAGCCGGTTCACCTGCATGATGATGTCGCCCCTTGCCAGCACGTCATCCGCCGGCGTGCCGTCTTCAACATCCGTCACAATGACGCCCTGTACCCGTTTCGGAAGATCAAGGCTGCGGCGGATTTCCGGCGTTATATTCTGAACAGTTACCCCCTTGAGGCCGCCGGTGCTCTTGCCCGTGCTGCGCGCCTGAAGGTCGGAAGGCAGCTCTGCAATCCTCACCGTTGTCGACTGTGCCTTTCCGTCGCGGATATATTTGACGACCACATCTTTGCCAGGCGCAGTAGAGGCCACCGCGTTCCGCAGGCTGCTCGGGTCTGCAACTTCCTTGCCGTCAAAGTCTGTAATCACGTCGCCGCGCTGCAGTCCGGCTTTTTCCGCCGGGCTGCCGTCCGTGACATCCCCCACCAGCGCTCCCTTTTCGTCCTTGAGATTGAACTGTTTTGCAATATCGCCGGAGACCGGCTGAATCGAAACGCCGAGCCAGCCGCGTACCACCTTTCCCTTGGTGATGAGGCTATCCATAACCGATTTTGCAAGATTGCTCGGGATGGCGAATCCGACGCCCTGATAACCGCCTGACGTGCTGAATATTGCGGTATTGACACCGACCAACTCGCCCCGAACGCTGATGAGCGCGCCGCCCGAGTTGCCCGGATTAATCGCGGCGTCGGTCTGAATGAAATCTTCGTAATCGGATATTCCGACATTTGAACGGCCGACCGCACTGACAATGCCTGATGTCACGGTCGCGTTGAGGCCGAAGGGGTTTCCGATTGCAATAACCGTTTCGCCGACCTGCAGCCGGTCGGAATCAGCCAGTCTCAGTACAGGAAGGTTCTGCGCATCGATTTTCACTACAGCAATGTCGCTCTTCGGGTCAGTGCCGATCACCTTGCCTTTGAATTCCCGCTTGTCCGAAAGCCGGATGCGTATATCGTCGGCATCTTTAATCACATGATTGTTCGTCAGAATGTATCCGTTCTTGTCTACAATGACGCCTGAGCCGAGATTCGACTGCTTGCGGTCTTTCGGTTTCTGCGTCGGGCTGAAATCATCCCCGAAGAATCGCTTGAAAAACGGGTCGTTGAAAAACGGATGCGGCGCGCCCTGCGACTTGATGGTTTTTGATGTTGATATGTTCACTACTGCCGGCTTGACTGCAGCCGTCACTTCGGCAAGCGCCCTGCTCGACCTGCTCAGAATGTCGATAGCCTCCTGCGAGATCTTCGGCTCCTGTGAGTTGCCCGGCGTCTGCAGATTGAAATTTGAAGAGATAGCCAGTCCCAGAATCATGCCTATCATGACAAACGTGATGCCAACCATGACCTTGTAGCGTAAATTCATTATTTTTTCCTCCATAGTCTGCTGGTGACCAGTTATATTTTTATTGTACCGGATGCCGAGCGATCAAATGAACCCTTGCTGATAAAGCTTCTGAAAGAAATGAATGTTGAGCGAGGAAGGGCTCACCTGATAACTCATGCGAAACAGGATTGAGCCCCGGGGCAGTTCCGGGGCTCAATCCTGAAAATGCCGCTATTTTGCCTTTACTGATATTTTCTTGACAGACTTGACCGCCTTTGCCGACTTCGGCAGCGTCACGGCAAGCACGCCTTTTTTGAACTCGGCATCGACTTTTTCGGTGTCGATCTCGACCGGAAGCGGCACGGTCCTGCTGAATGACCCGTACGAGCGCTCCATCCGATAGTAATCTTTGCCCTTGTCTTCCTTCTCGACCTTTTTTTCGCCTTTGATGGTGAGAGAATCCCGGTTGATCGAAACTTCGATATCTTTTTCATCGATACCCGGCAACTCCGCCGTGACCGTTATCTGCTTGTCGGTTTCTACGACATCGACCTTTGGACTGAATGTTGCACCCCTTCCGCCGAACGGTTCGACATCAAACCCGCGAAAGAAGCTGTCAAAAAGACGGTTCATTTCATCACGGAAGAGATCCACAGGATGCTCCGTTTTGCCTTCCCGGGGTGTCTCCTTTGCTGAGGGCATAAGATTCTTGAACGCCATGAATGTCTCCTTTCTACGCCTCGGCGCGCACCGCGATTTTCCGCGTTTTTACGGCAGCCGCCTTGGGCAGCACAATTCGCAATACGCCGTTCTTGACGGTCGCCTCGATTTTTTCGCGGTCGACCTCGTCCGAAAGGGTGAATACGCGCTGGTAGTCGCCGACACCATATTCGGCTGCTGCCAGCCGGTGGTTCTCCGGTATCTCGGCCTCGACCTTTCCGTAGATTGTAAGAACATTCTTCTCAAGTTTCAATTCAACACATGATTCATCAACACCCGGCATGTCCGCATGAACCTCAATAACATCTTTCGCCTCAACAATATCTACCGTTGGAGTATAGACACGACGGGGCCGGGTGCGCTCGGCCTGAATATCACTTCCCTGAACCTGGACTTCTTTTTTTTCAGTTGACATGCGCTCCCCCCTACACTGTCTTTACCGTTATTTTTTTCGGCATGTCCGCTGCAGCCCTCGGAAGCATGACCGTCAGCACTCCCTTGCTCACGCGGGCATCTACCTTGCCGGGATCAACTTCGTACGGAAGCTCGACCGCGCGGGTAAATTGTCCGGCCCACCGTTCGCGTCGATGATACGCTTCGCCGGCCTTCAAATCGAAAGCCTTGCGAGCACCTTTAATAGTAAGCGTGCTTCCAACAACCTGGATATCGATCGAATCGGGCTCCATGCCCGGAATTTCGATCGTCACCACGGTGTTTTCAGCCGAAACCCAGAGATTGATTGGCGGGAACTCGCACCCCGACAACGGAGCCATGCCGCTCCGCACGCGGTTGATCCGCTCAAACTCCCTCCAGGGATCCAGAAACCTGCCGATTCTTTCGAGTTCCGAAAGCAACATTTCAGCGTCCTCCCTGTATGACTTTGTGGTTACGGCTCCACAAGGAGCTCTCACACAACCGTTAGCACTCTCATCAAGAGAGTGCTAACATATTTTTACACGATTTGCGAAAGCTGTCAAGAGGGGTGGTACTGCATTGAATTGATGGAATTTATTTGGCTGAACGCAAGAAGAAGTTGTCCGGAATCATAATTTTTCAGTTTTTCGCCATCCCCCTCTGCCGTGCATTACGAGAATCGGTCAAACACGAAATTCTCATTACCCAACAGATTGTGAAGCCCCTGAAGTCAGCGGTCGGCCTCATACCGCGACGGCACATGCGCTTTCTTGCCGGAGCGGTTCAGTTCGGCAGCGGAGGCAACACCGACGGCACATGCGCCGGCAGTTATTCAAGACTGGGCTGGCGGAGTCTGCTTCAATTGCGCGAGAATTTTCTCAACGCCTTCTGCATAATTTTTGTGTTCGGCCGGCGCATTCGCGACGAATCGTTCATAAGCCTCAATCGCCTCGGCAGTCCGCCCTGAACGATACAAGGCAAGGCCGAGGTTATAATAAACCTCCGTAATGCCTGCGTCAAGCTGGAGCGCTCTCCGCAAAGGCCCTATTGCCTCTTCAAAGTTCTTCTTGTTCAGGAGCGCAAGACCAAGATTGGCTTGGGCAGCGGCGAAATCAGGAGAAAGGTCAAGAGCCACCTGGAATTCACGGGTAGCCCTGTCAAGATCGCCATTGTGGAAAACAGCCAGGCCAAGGTTGTTATGCCCTTCCGGTGATTCAGGCATGACTTCAATAAACTTCTCAAACGATTTGACAGCTTCTGCATATTGACCCGTTCTAAGATGTTCGTTGCCATCAGCAAAAAAATCCGGGGTCTGCTCCTGTTCATTCATATCACGAAACTCCTTCTGATGCTTTTATTTATGCCCTTCCCTCAGCACTCACTTCCAGACTGCGGGCAAAAGCCTGCAGTTCCAGCAGCCAATCCTGAAAGACTGCTGCGCCAGGGGTCAGCTCCAGATCCCGCCGGCAGAGCTTCGCCTGCGCAGCCGCAAAATCTCCGAAGTGCTCTTTCTTCATCCCCGCTACCCGCAACAACTCCGGCAGCATCGCTGACGGAACAGCAGCTTCAAGCATACCGGAACCGGACAGAAAACGCTCAAAAGAAGGCTGTTGCTTCAGTCCGTCGAGAATCGCCTGCAAAAACCTTCGTTGCCGCACCATGCCTTCACGATAGCGGTAAAACGGTTCGCGAATATCTTCGTTTACTATCCTTCCGGCGTCCCAGACGATTGCCCCGGATTCCGAACCCGCTGCAAACCCTTTGCACTTCCTGAAGGCGCCGGCCTGCTGGTGCACCAGCACCATATGCTGTGCGGATTCGGGGAATACCGCGCAGAAGGGAACGATTCGGCACTGCATCGGCTTGCGGTCGGTGTCATGCAGCCGACAGTGATTATTAACCATCAGCATAGCACAGAGCCTTCTGCGCCAGTTGCCCGCGATAAAATCTCCGGCAACGTAAATCGATCCGAACCGCTCCCCGATAGTGTCAAAGAAATCACGGTGTCCCGCATCAAGAGGCGTGTATTTGCGGAATCCGACTGTTATCGGGAAATAGCGATAAAGCCGAACAATCTCATCAATGGTAATCATTGTGGCGCCGCTGCAACAGACCTCGGCGCACGTCGTCACACATGAAAAGAAAGAAACCCCGGCGTTCATGCAGTCAGGATTCGAAGCACGTTCCGCATACTGGTCACCTTTGACGATATAGCGCCATGACGTCGTCGCGTCGGACAACCGATTCGATGGGCGCATCTGCGCCTATTTCCTTCAGTTTTCCGGCTATCGCCTCGTAGCCGCCCTCCTGCCGGTCGACAAGGGCGATGACCTTCACGATCCTGAGTCCGGCTTCGTGCATGCGGGCTATCGCTTCGATAGTCGACTTGCCGGTGGTGATAACATCATCGACAACAACAACGCTGTCGCCCGCGGCAATGTTGCCCTCAATCCACTGCATCATACCATGAGGCTTTGCGCTCTTGCGCACGACAACAGCTTCAATCGGCGCATTGTGGACAAATGAAGTGTACGCGACCGCATCAGCCAGCGGGTCCGCGCCGAGCGTCAGCCCGCCGATTCCGGCCGGCCTCAGGTCCTTAATCATCGAAAAGATAACGTTGCCGATGAGGTACATGCCTTCCGGATGGAGCGTCACCGTCTTGCAGTTGAAATAATAGCTGCTCGTCCGGCCCGAAACAAGCTTGAAGACCGGGGCCTCACTATATTTGAAAGCCCTTTTGTATATGAGCTCCAGAAGCCGCCGCTTCATCTGCGTTGTATCCATACCCCCCCCTTGAATGAATCAAGGCTTTATTATAGCGCGAAATAAGAGAAACGAGAAAGGCAATAGCCGCCTGAAATCTTCACCCCTGCCGGATTCCGACTGTTCTGTGAATGGTTCGGTCGAGCGCTGGTTGCATGGATGCCCATGAACGTACTATAAATAAGGGTATGCCTTTGTTGGTCGTCAAAATAGCTCTTTTGGGAGCAGGCTGTGTTCTGGCGCCGCTCATATCCTTCTGGCTCACAGCCGGGCCGGGGCTTGCGTCCCCGTTAGCCCCCGTTCTCATAGCCACTGCTTTTATTATCCCGTGCATCTTGCTCATAAATACGTCTCTTGCAACCATAAAGCAGTTTCAGGAAGCGAGCAAGCCTCCTCCGCTGCCGCGGCATACCATTCAGCTGCTGAATGCGTATCTGGATCCGTTCAAAGCCCTGATGGATTCAACAAAGGACTCTGTCTACCTGCTCGGCAGGGACGGGAGATTGTTGTGCGTGAATCAGGCGCATCTCGACCGCTTGGGTCTAGGTGAACATCAAGTCGTCGGCAGGTATTATCAGGATGTTCACTCCGCTGATGAATGGGCGGCAACGGAGATCGCGCTGAACAGAGTTTTGCGCAGCACTCTTCCCATGGACGAAGAGTACCAGAGTCCGCGTGACGGGGGGTACTACCTGCGAAGCATCACCCCCGTGCAGGATGACAAAGGCAGGTTCAGCGCTGTTCTGGTTACTTCAAAAGATATCAGCGAGCGCCGCCATCTTGAAGACCGCATGAGAACCTGGGCGCTGCAGGATGAGCTGACCGGACTGCTCAACCGCCGCGGCTTTCTGCTCTTCGCGGAACAACAGATTTCTGTGGCAAGGCGGCTCGGCAGACGCCTCCTGGTGCTGTTCATGGACATGGACAACCTGAAAACGATTAATGACACCCTCGGCCATGAACAGGGGAATGCCGCTATTCAGGAAATAGCACAAGTGATGCACGAAACGTTCCGGAAGGCTGATATTCTGGCACGGGTCGGCGGAGATGAGTTTGCTGTTCTGGCATTTGAAAGTACAACCGGATATGCGGATGCTCTCCAGTCAAGGCTCTTGAGAACTGTATTGGCCCATAATGCGAAAAAAGACAGATGCTTTGATGTTTCCATGAGCGTCGGCGCCGTAATCTGGGACCCGACATCCGAACAAACCATTGAAGACGTGCTGGTGATTGCCGACAAACAGATGTATGAAGCGAAAATGCAGAAAAAAGCCTCCAGCCCATCACGGCAGGGCTGAAGTAATCGTCCTCATGCGCTTGTTGATTGTTTTTGAGCGCTGTCGGTAATCTAAACAGATGAAATTCCTCCTTTTCGACATTGACGGAACACTCATGAGCGCAGGCGGTGCGGGCACGCGGTCGCTGGACGCCGCGTTTCGCGAAATCCTCAGCATAGATAACGCCTTTCATGGCGTCAACATGGCCGGCAAGACAGATCCCCTTATCGTTAAGGAAGGGCTTGCAAAGCACGGCGTACCAAACAACAACGGGATTGTCCCGCAGGTGCTCGAATCATACCTCGCCCACCTGCGCACTGAAATACATTCAGATAAAAAGCACCTTAAGCCGGGCATCCCTGAGGCTCTCGATGTGCTCAAAGATATGCCTGAATATACGATCGGCCTGCTGACCGGCAATCTTGAGGCCGGAGCGCATATAAAACTGGAAGCCTTCGGCATTTACGACTTTTTTCTCTGCGGCGCGTTCGGCAGCGACCACGAAGACAGAAATCTGCTTCTGCCCATTGCGGTGCAGCGCTTTCGTGAAAAGAAACAGCAGGAGATCGTCTTCAGCAAGTGCGTCATCATCGGGGATACGCCGCGTGATGTTGCATGTTGCAAACCATATGGCGCGGCATGCATTGCCGTGGCAACAGGTCCGTATGCCCGGGCTGAGCTTGAAAAAACCGAAGCAGACGTCGTAATGGACGATCTTCGCGATACTGCCCGGTTTCTGAATGCGCTGGAAAGGCTCTGACATTGATGGACACGCGACCATACAGTTTCTGGAATAATACTGTCCTGTCTGAAGATGCTCCGTTCCGCATCGGCCGCCGCGAAACTGCGGCCGTCATGGGATGGGGCGGGATTCGCGTATTTGATCAGGACGTGGATCTGCTTTCGCTCTGCATTGCATATGCGCGGGCTTTTGCCGGATACTCCTGTGGCCAGTGCATGCCGTGCGGTCTCGGTTCAAAAAAACTGGCGGAAGGCTTTGTTCGGCTTCAAGCCGGCACAATGGCTCCCGCGGAACTTGCCCGACTCCGGGATCTTGCGGACACCATCGCGAAGTCTTCCCTGTGTCAGATTGGACAGACAACGCCGCACGCGCTCATCCATGTCATTGATACATTTGCAGAGCAACTCCTGCAGCCCGCTGACTCCTCTAGAGCGGCAACCTACACGTCGATACTGACGGCGCCGTGCATGCAGGCATGCCCTATTCATCTCGATATTCCCCGCTATGTCGAGGAAGTGAAGATGAACCGCTTCAGCAAAGCGTTCGACGTTATCTGTTCGCGCCTTCCCCTGCCGGGCGTTGTCGGGCGGGTATGCACGCGGCCATGCGAAAGCAACTGCCGACGAACGCTAATCGATGAACCGATACAGATTAAGCACCTGAAGCGCTTCGTTGCTGATCATGCTCGTGAACATGACTATACGCCACGGTATCCGACCGCTGTTGAGAAGGGCATTCCGATAGCCGTCATCGGCGCCGGACCGGCAGGCCTCACCTGCGCGCACTTTCTTGCGCTCCAGGGCTATCCGGTCACCATATTTGAGTCTCTTTCCGAGCCGGGCGGTATGGCTGCCGTCGGCATTCCTGACTATCGCCTGCCGAGGGAGATCCTGCGGGGCGAGGTCGCTCAGATTGAAAAGCTCGGCGTGAACATTGAATACAATAAAACCCTCGGCATTGACTTTGCGATCGAGGATCTTGAGCGGGAGGGATTCAAGGCGATATTCCTCGCTATGGGATGCCACTGCCACAAGAAGCTCGGGATCGAGGGCGAAGACAAAAATTTCGAAGGATTCATTCCCGGCATCTTTTTCCTGCGTTTCGCAAATATGGGCGAAGAAACGCCGAAAGGAAAAAAACTGGTCGTTATCGGCGGGGGAAATGTCGCCGTTGACTCAGCGCGCATGGGCTTTCGCCTTGGCTTTGAAGAAGTGCATGTCGTCTATCGCCGCACCCGTGCTGAGATGCCTGCCGACCATGTCGAAGTGCGCGATGCAATGGCCGAAGGCGTGCAGTTTCATTTCCTCACCGCACCGAACCGCATTGTCGGAGAAAGCGGCAGGGTGAAGGGGCTTGAATGCTTACGGATGAAACTGGGCGAGCCTGACGCATCGGGACGGAAACGGCCCATTCCGGTGCCGGACTCCGCTTTCTTCATTAACGCGGACGTGCTTGTTCCCACCGTCGGACAAGAGTCTGACTTCGGGTGCCTCACCAGCCTGCCGGGAGTAAATATCACGAAAAAGGGAACGGTCATTATCGATGAGACCTTTATGACCCACAAGCCCGGCGTCTTTGCGGGCGGAGATTGTGTCAGCGGACCGGATATGCTCATCCGCGCCTGCGCCCACGGCCGGCTGAGCGGCATGCATATGCACCATTTTCTGACCGCAGGCCAGTCTGAACCCTTTGAGGAACAGCTTGACGAAAAGTTCATTGCGCAGCTGAAGCCGTTTGACCCGAAAGAGAAGCTGCAGATTCCGGGCGGCACACCGCGCATGCCTGTTCAACATGAAGACGCTGAGCTGAGAAAACATGACTTTCGGGAAGTAGACAAGGGGTTTACGCCGGACGAAGCCCGAAAAGAAGCAGGCCGCTGCCTCAGATGCTATCGGGTGGTTGTTGCTGAATATCGTTGAGAGAATGCTTCGCCATGCCGGTCCAACCCGCTTCAGTTCTGCTATAATTTCTTGAACAATACGCAGCATCGTGAGGACCTATCATGAACACCAGAACAGATCGTAGAGTGCTTCTGCTTCTCTTTTCCTGCTTCCTGCTTTTCGTCTCTGCCTGCGCATCGCCCCAGAGGTCGATAGAATCCCGCGGTGAGGAATGGATATCGAGGACGCTGCCAGAGCTGAGAGAGGCGATGGCGCGCCCTGATTCCTATGCTTCAAAAATACGCTGGAAAGAAAGCACCTATCCGCTCGTAAACGATGATATTGTTTTTATTGAGCCTGTCGACAGTGAATGTTTCATCCACTGGAAGGTGCGGTCATCGGGTCTCATTGTAGGGTATAAGGCCGTCGGCAAAGCATGTGAACCAAAGCCAGGCACGCCGGGAGCCGCGGAAACGTTGCAAGAACGCTTGACGAAGCCGTCCGACTCCTGGTAAGAGAGGCCCCCGCTTCCAGCCAAGCAGGTAAGGCAACATTCTTGGAAAGGGAATAGAAGCGCTCTTTATCGCTTTTTCATGCCCGACGCATCAGGCGCTTTTTCCCCTAATCTCCGCAATCGCCTCAAGAATAACTTCTCGCACGGACTCGTTTTCATCCTCGCTGCGAGATTCAAGAAGAGGCAGGGCGCTGTCGTCTCTGAGCATGCCGAGCACATAGGCGGCATCGCCCCGGACCGTCGGATTTTCAAACTTCAGCAACTCGGCAAACGCCGGAATCTGGGAAGTGAGGCGGTCGGGATGCGTTTTGGCCAGTTCTTCAATAAGCGCAGTTGCACCAAGACGGACGCGCATTCGTTCATCCTGCAGCATTTCCGCAATCAACGGAGTCAGCTTCTCGTCAGCCCGAAACATATCTATGATGTTGTCGAGAAACCCGAGATCCATATGATCGAAAATCATCTGTTTTAATTCTTCGCTCGTCATGAAACCTTCCTGCTCCTTTATCATTACAGCCCACGGCACATGTTCTTACCCATGCCAGTCGACTTTCGTTTTTTTTCTGCCGTAGATATGCTTTTCCGCCGAGAGCGCCGCAAGCGCGCCCTGCGCAGACGCCACGATGACCTGCCGTGCTTCGGTGCAGACAACGTCGCCCGCCGCGAACACTCCCGGCAGATTTGTTGCCATGGCGGCATTGGTGATAATGCACCCTTCTTCAGACAACTCGACTGCTCCCTGCAGGAAATCCACAATCGGCCGGCTGCCGCTGAGGTACACAAATACACCGTCCATCGCCAGCTCGCTCTCACCGTCTGCACCTTTCATTCTTATCTTTTCAACCAGGTCGCCGCCCGAAATCTCCGCAACCGTTTTGCCGGTCAGCACCTTGATATTTGAAATGGCGAGCGCGGGGTGGTCTTCTTCGGCCTTCAGTTTCTGCGTCGGAGAAATGAGATAGACCGTTTCGGCAAAGCGCGCAAGAACACCGGCATCTTTCACCGCCTCTTCGGAGTTGCCGAGAACACACACGGTTTTGCCTTTGAAAAAAGCGGCGTCGCAGATGGCACAGTAGCTCACGCCCCGGCCGAGAAACTCCTCTTCGCCCTTTATGGCAGCCTTTCTGCCCATTGAACCGGTGGCAATGATGACCGTCTTGCCCTGATAGGTCGCATCCATCGTGAAAACCTGCTTCAGCTCTTTTCCAAGCATGACGCCGATGACCTGGACATCTTCCCTGTATTCAGCGCCGAAGCTGAGAGCCTGTTTGTGCATAACCTCCAGCAGTTCCTTGCCGGTCAGCGGTTTTTCGAGCCCCGGATAGTTTTCTATGAGGCTTGCATATGCCAGAGCTCCGGCGGTTTTCGATTTGTCGAGGATAATAGTTTTCATCTTTGCACGGGCAGCATAGAGAGCAGCGCTCTGTCCTGCCGGTCCGCCGCCGATGATAAGAACGTCGTATACGGTTTCTGTCATGGCTGTCTCCTAAAACATCCTGAGAATCTGATAATACGTATTCCTCTGTGCCGGCTGAAATCCGGCGTTCTTTATCGCGCTGATGATGTCGTCCTTCGTCACCTGGTAGGCTACTCCTGCGGCACGAACAACATTCTCCTCAATCATGGTCGACCCGAAATCGTTGGCGCCGAAACGGAGCGCAACCTGCGCCATCTTCAGGCCCTGCGTCACCCACGACGCCTGCAGGTTCCGGACATTGTCGAGATAGATCCGCGACAGCGCCAGCACACGCAGATAATCCACCGCCGTCGCCGTTTGGATTTCAGGCCATTGCTTGTCGACTGCCGGTTGGCTGATTCCGGTCTTTTCGCCTTTTGTTTTTTTCTTTTTCTCTGAATTCTTGTTTAATTCCGTGTTCCCCGGCTGAAACGACCACGGAATGAAGGCCGTAAAACCGCCGGTCTTGTCCTGCAGCGTCCTGACGGCATCGAGGTGATCGATAATCTCCTCCGGCGTTTCAACACTGCCGAACATCATGGTCGCCGTGGTCCTCATGCCGAGGCGATGGGCTTCTTCCATGACCTTCAGCCAGGTCGCCGTCTTGATTTTTTTAGGGCTCAGAACGTCACGCACGCGATCGGAGAGAATCTCCGCGCCGCCGCCCGGAATCGAATCAAGCCCTGCCAGCCGGAGCAGCATAAGCGTCTCCCGAATCGTCAGCGCATGCCGCTGCGCCAGATAGGCGACTTCGGGCGGGGAAAAGCCATGGATAGCAATCTCAAACCGTTCTTTTATCCTCCGGAGAAGACCGGTGTAGTAGTCCAGATCGAGGTCGGGATGCAGTCCGCCCTGAAGCAGTATCTGAGTTCCTTCAAGAGCGATGGTTTCTTCGATCTTCCGAAAGAGTTCGCTTTCCGGGAGAACATACGCTTCGGGGCTGCCGGCATCACGGTAAAACGCGCAGAATGTGCATCGGTTAATGCAGACATTGGTGTAGTTAATGTTACGGTCAACGATAAAAGTCGCCCTGCCTTCAGGGTGAAGCTCTTTCCTTGCGGCATCGGCCAGAGCCCCGAGTTCAAGCAGGTCAGCCTTCTGCAGAAGATTGAGCGCTTTCTGCCTGCTTATCCGCGCCATAATGCCTTGTAAAGCCCGTCGCGTTCGACCGGAGCCTTCCCCGCCTTGCGGATAAGGGCAATCAGGTCGTCGCGCGTCATGGTGCCGCCGGTGAGGCCTCCCGCCATGTGGGCTATTTTTTCTTCGACGATGGTGCCGTCGATGTCATCCGCGCCGAACAAAAGCGCGACTTGCGATATTTTTTCTCCAAGCATAATCCAGTAGGCCTTGATATGATCGAAATTGTCGAGCACAAGGCGGCTGACCGCAATGGTCTTGAGGTCATCAAGACCGGAGGAGTAATGACCGCCGATTTCGGTATTTTTCGGATGGTACGCAAGCGGGATGAATGCCTGAAACCCGCCGGTCTTGTCCTGCAATTCCCGCAGCTTGAAGAGGTGATCCACCCGGTCTTCATACGTTTCGACATGACCGTACAGCATGGTGGCATTCGTCTTTATGCCGACACCGTGCGCGATCTTCATAATTTCGAGCCAGCGCGCACCCGGAATCTTCTCAGGGCAGACCTGATTGCGCACACGTTCCGCAAAAATCTCCGCGCCGCCTCCCGGCATTATCTGAAGCCCTGCGTCGCGGAGACGCGTCAACACATCATGCACGCGCAACCCGCTGATACGGGAAAAATAGTCGATTTCGACGGCGGTAAATGCCTTGATATTTAATTTTGGGTGGCGTTTGCGGATAGCTGAAATAAGATTAAGATAAAAATCAAACGGCCAGTCAGGATGCAGTCCGCCGACAATATGCACTTCCGAAAAACCGCGAGGTCCGCCTGATAATGCGTCCGCTTGTTTCGTCCCGGAGCCGCAGTCAAGACGACCAAGCATCTCTTCGAGCGTCAGCTCATACGCTCCTTTTTCTTCCTTTGATCGGCTGAAGGCGCAAAATTTGCACCTGTTTACACAGATATTGGTCGGATTGATATGGCGGTTGACGATAAAAAAGGCTTTTTCCCCGTTCTTCCGGCGTGCTGCTTCTCCTGCAAGCCTGCCGATGCCGAAAATATCGTCGCTCTGAAAAAGCCGCACCGCCTCTTTTCGCGTCAGACGTCCGCCGGAGAGAATCTTTGCGCGCAGTTTTTCGGGCATTGTTCATTATAGCGCGGAAGCGCGGAAGAACGGAAGGCGATATCCCCGACTTGCAGCCTTCTGCACTCTCTCTGGTAAAATGTCAGGATGTCGGTTCGCGATCTCATCATAGAAGGGGCAAAACAGAACAACCTCAGGAACATATCCCTGTCCCTTCCTCACAACAAGGTAATTGCGATAACCGGACTTTCCGGCTCCGGCAAGTCGTCGCTGGCGTTCGACACGATATTTGCCGAAGGGCAGTGGCGCTTCATGGAGTCGCTTTCGGCATACGCCCGTCTTTTCCTCGAAAAGCTCGACCGGCCCGATGTGGATGCAATTTACAATATCCGCCCGGCAATCGCCCTTGAGCAGAAAAATCCGGTAAAAGGATCGCGCTCGACCGTCGGAACTCTGACAGAGATGTATGATCTCCTGCGCATCCTTTTCGCCCGCATTGCCACGCCGTTCTGCCCTGTCTGCGGCAAGGAAATACGAAGGTGGGATCCGTCACAGATTGTCGCGGAGCTGCTTGAGAAGAATCCTGAGCAGAAAGCAATGATTGTTTTCAGCACGACGGAATCGCTCGCGTCGCTGAAACAGCGCGGATTTCAGCGCCTGCTGGTGAATGGGTCGGTTCAGGATGTTGATGAGATACAGGGCGATCACGCCTGTCAGCAAACCTGCGAAGTCGTGCTCGATCGCCTTGTTGTCCGTGATGAGCCGCGCCTGTCCGACTCTGTTGAAATGGCGTGGCGTGAAGGCGGAGAGCAAATGCAGCTTGTGCTGCCGCAGCCGGATGATGCCGGCAAGCTTGTAATGAAGCGACTCTCTTTTTCGTCGCTGAACTCATGTGATGACTGTCATTTTTCGCTGCCTGAGCCGTCGCCGGTTCTCTTTTCGTTCAACCACCCCCTCTGCGCGTGCCCCGAGTGCAAAGGCTTCGGCAACCTGCTGAAGTACGACGAAGACATCATCATTCCGGACCCGGACCGATCGCTCAGTCAGGGTGCAGTTGCTATCTGGGAAAAACCGGGATATGTCTGGTGGAAAGAGCAGATGATCAAGGGAGCAAAAAAAACAGGCCTCGACATCAACAAGCCGTATAAGGATCTCAGCGCTGAAGAGCGTGCTATGATATTCGACAGTACTGAGCCTTTTTTTGGGATAAAAGCCTTTTTCGATGAGATGGAGGGCAAGCGTTACAAGCTGCATGTCCGTGTGTTCCTGAGCCGATACCGGACGCCTGCGACCTGTCCGCTCTGCAGGGGCAAGCGGCTGTGCAACCTGGCGCTCTCCTATAAAATCGAAGGGCTCGACATTGCCGACGTCTGCACGATGCCGCTTGACAGGCTTGCACAGTGGATGGAAACCCTGCAGCTTGCCCCGATGAAGCGCGACATCGCCAGGGAGCCGATGAAGCAGCTTATGCTGAAGCTCAGATTTCTGGAGCGCGTCGGCCTCGGCTACCTCACGCTCAGCCGTCAGGCGAAGACGCTCTCGGGAGGCGAGTATCAGCGCGTCACCCTCTCCAACCAGCTGGCCTCCGCGCTGACCGGCACTCTGTATGTGCTTGACGAACCGACTATCGGCCTTCATCCGCGCGATACGGAGCGCGTTGCGACAATCATGAGGGAGCTTGCGGCGCTCGGCAATACGGTCATCGTGGTTGAGCATGATCGCGACGTCATCCGCACGGCAGACTGGGTCGTCGAACTCGGACCGGGCGGCGGCCATCGCGGCGGGGAAGTGGTTTTTGCCGGGCCGCTTCAGGATTTTCTGCAGTCCGATACGGTTACAGCACGATACATAAGAGGACCAGGAGCAACATTTGCCGACCATCCTGCAACCGGTCCATATTTCCGCCCTCACCAGTTTTCCCTTGTTCTGCAGGGAGCCACCGGTCACAACCTCCGAAATGTAACGCTGCGGATTCCGCTGGCTCTGCTGACGGTCGTGACAGGGGTATCAGGCTCAGGCAAGAGCAGCCTCATTATTGAAACCCTCAGCTATGCGCTCGGAAGACACTTCAAGACCGACTCAGAGATTCCTCTGCCCTTTCAGCGGCTGGAAGGTGCGGAAAGGTTACGGGGGATTCGGTTGATTGATCAGAGCCCTATCGGAAAGACGCCCCGTTCCAATCCGCTTACCTATCTCAAGGTATTCGAACCGATCCGGAAACTCTATGCTGCGCAGCCGGAGGCGAAAGTTCACGGCTACACGCCGGGATACTTCTCCTTCAATATTCCGGGGGGGCGGTGCGAGACATGCAAGGGTGAAGGCTATCAGCGGCTGGAGCTTTATTTCTTTGAAGATGTCTTTGTGAAGTGCGAGGACTGCAAGGGACTGCGGTACCACGAAGACGCTCTCCGGGTTGCCTGTAACGGCAAGAATGTCAGTCAAGTGCTTGACATGACGGTTGATGAGGCATGCAGCTTCTTTGCGGATGCGCCGGATATCGTTGGCCGCCTCCGCCTGCTGCAGGAAATCGGACTGGGCTATCTGCGGCTCGGCCAGCCGGCAACAACGCTCTCGGGAGGCGAGGCGCAGCGCCTGAAAATATGTGCCGAGCTCGGAACTCCGGCACCCGGCGGGCGTTCACCAAAACAAGCGGCAAAGGGAATGCTTTACATTCTGGACGAGCCGACGGTCGGTCTGCATCACAGCGACGTTCTGCTCTTCATGAATATTGTCCGCAGGCTGATCAGCGGGGGCAATACGGTCGTCATCATTGAGCATAACCTTGATGTTGTCCGGAAGGCTGACTGGATTGTTGATCTCGGACCGGGAGGCGGCGAACAGGGCGGCATGATAATTTTTGAGGGACCGCCGGGCGAACTCGTCCATGCTGAAGGCTCGGCAAGCGGGCAGCACCTTGGAGCATACCTGAAGGAATTCGACTGAGACCTCCAGCTTGAGCTGAGTGACGGTTATTCTGCAGGCATGAGAAAAAAGTCAATCATCAGCCCGTCATCTCCGATAGCCTTCCAAACAGATCCTCAAAGAACCCCGCACTGAAAGACAGGCTGATCGCGACAGCATGCACGCATGCCGGCAGAGTCAGGGCTTTGAGCTTTACAAGATCCTTCTCGGTCGCGATCAGAAATTTGCAGCCATGCCTTCCGGCCGCTGCCCAGAGCTGTTCAACATCGCGCACAGTATACGCGTAGTGATCGGGATAGCTCCTGAAATGCACCGTCTCGGCGCCGAGCGATGCAAGCGTCATGTGAAAGGCTTTCGGATTCGCAATACCGCAGAAGCCCAGCACCCGCTGCCCCCTGATCGCTTCTGCCGGAATAATGCTTCCATCGGAGGCCCTGAGTTCGTGAACTGAATATTCGGCGCGGCAGAGACCGGCCTGCGGATGAAGTCTGCGCAGCTCGCGCTCCAGCGGTTCGTTCGGCGCTTTGGTTATAGCAAGCAGATGCGCGCGCCGCAACGCGTCTATGGGCTCCCGGAGCGGTCCGAGCGGCAGAAGCCGCCGGTTTCCGAAAGGGTTCATCCCGTCAACAAGAACAATATCGACGGTGCGCGCCAACTTCCAGTGCTGAAACCCGTCGTCCAGGATAAAAAGAATGCGGGGCTGCTCTTGTGCAGCATACGGAGTGTCAGCGAGATGCTCAAGCGCAAACTGCCCGCCGGCATACCGATCCGGGGACTTCACAACCGGCACCCCCGCCAGCCGCTCGGCCATAAGAACCGGCTCGTCGCCGGCATCGCGCACCCCGACAAGTTGTCCCTTTCCGTTACTTACAAAGCATGGGCCTTTCGCCTTTCCGCGGTATCCTCTGGTGAGAATAATCGGGGCATATCCGCGCCGGACGGCCTCTTCGGCAACAGCAATGGCCGCAGGGGTCTTGCCGGTGCCGCCGACCGTGAGATTGCCGATGCTCACGACCGGATGCGGCAGGCGCTTCTGCGCGGCAAGCAGGCGCTTCTGCTTTGCCAGCATGCCTTTACGATATATGTGTTCCAGCAGGTTCATGAGGTATGCGCCTTCAGTTTACCCTGTCGGCTCCCGGTGCTGCAACCGCAAGACTTTCCGGACATCCGGTTTTGCCGCGAGGTTTTTCTTGACATGCTTTTTTTCTATGCGTAATCTAAAAAGCATTGTTCCTGCCGCAACAATTCATCCCCGGAGGGTTGCCATGATTCCTGCAAAAAGTTTTTTTTCCCGTCTCGCCGTAGTCGTTGTCTCGTTATTTCTGTTGACCGCCGCCTGCAACAGTGCCGAAGCATCCGGTTTTGCGCTCATTGAACACAACGTCTCGGGCCTCGGCAATGCCTATGCCGGAGCTGCTGCGACAGCTGAAGATGGCAGCACCATCTATTTCAACCCCGCCGGGCTGACCCGCATCAAGGGCACTCAGGCAATGGCTGCCGCGCATGTAATTATTCCATCCGCTAAATTTATCAATCAAGGCTCCACCCTGCTTGGCGGCACAACTGCTCTGAGGGGGAGCGATGACAACGGCGGCGCGGTCGCTTTCGTGCCGAACACCTATGTGAGCCATCAGCTGAGCAACCAGGTATTTTTAGGCCTCGGCATCAACGCTCCGTTTGGCCTCAAGACCGAGTATTCCAACGACTGGGTCGGTCGCTACCATGCGACGATGACAGACATGATGTCTGTTAATGTCAACCCGACGATTGCCTATAAGGTAAGCGACGCGTTCAGTGTTGGCGCCGGCATGAGCGTGCAATATATAAAAGTCCGCTATGACAGCATGATTGATTTCGGCTTTCTGCTCGGTTCTCCGCAAAACTCTGACGGCTCCGTAAGCAACAAAGGCGATGGCTTTGGGTTCGGATATAATCTCGGCGTGCTTGTTGAGCCGACGGATAAAACCCGGCTGGGCATTGCATACCGCTCACGGGTCAAGCATAAACTGGATGGTGATGCGAATTTTTCGGGAGTGCCTGCTCCCATCGCAGCAGGCGCCCTGTTTAAAAACACGGGGATTAAGGCTGATGTGACCTTGCCGGATACCCTTTCGTTCAGCGCCTATCATGAGCTTCATCCTCAATGGGCGGTGATGGCTGATGTGACCTGGACAAACTGGAGCCTCTTTAAAGAGGTTCGCATCCGCTACGACAATCCGAGCCAGCCGGACGGCGTTACAACAAATATCTGGAATGACTCGTGGCGCTATTCTCTCGGCCTCACCTACACGCCGAAACCGGCATGGAAGCTCCGGGCAGGCGTGGCTTTTGACCAGTCGCCGGTAAGAGACCCTGAGCACCGTACTCCGCGCATTCCCTGTGAAGACCGTTTCTGGACCGCCTTGGGCGTCAGCTATGCGCCGACAAAAACCATGACTCTCGACGCAGGATATGTGCATATTTTTGTCAAGGATCCGAAAGTAAATTTACAGGCGACCAACACGAATGAAAACCGGCTGCGCGGCAACCTCATCGGTTCATTTGACGCTTCGGTGAACATCATCAGCGCTCAGGCCCGGATCTCTTTCTGAAAACAGTATGATTCTGCATCATCAGTTTATCAGGACAGCGAAAAAGTTCGGCGACAAGCTGGCGTTTGCCGATCGCTCGACCGATCGGAGGATGACCTACTCTCAGATGCTCATCGCGTCGCTCATCTTTGCCGACAAGCTGAAGCGTTTTGATTCCGGCTACCTCGGCGTCATGCTGCCGACCTCTGCCGGCTGCGCGCTCACCAGCATCGCCGCGCTCATGTCAGGTCGTGTTCCGGTGATGATCAACTACGCCACGGGAGCGGCCGGCAATGCTGTATACGCTCAAGAGAAATGCGGGTTCAGCACAATTGTCACCTCCAAGGCACTGCTGGAGAAAATCTCCTGTCCTGTAGTTGAAGGAATGATCTTCATCGAAGATGTCGCCGCATCCATTTCTCAGGCCGACAAGCTTCTGGCAGCGGCAAAGGCACTATTGCCGCTGCCTCTTCTTTTGCCGCTCCTGGAAAGCGTCGATGAAAACGACACCGCTGTTATCCTTTTTACGAGCGGCAGCGAAAAGGATCCAAAGGCCGTTGAGCTGACTCACCGCAACATCGCTGCGAACATCGATGGTTTTTCAAACGCGATCGCCCTGTCCGACCAGGATATCATGCTCTCGATTCTTCCGTTTTTTCATGTCTTCGGCCTTACGGTGAATCTCTGGACGCCGCTCTATTTCGGCATGACGATCGTATCATTCGCCAATCCGCTTGAGTTCAAGACCGTATGCTCGATTATCCGGGAAGAGCGTCCGACGCTCGTAATCGGCACGCCATCCTTTCTTGCAGGCTACGTAAAGAAATCAGAGCCGGGCGATTTCGCCAGTGTGCGGCTTGCCATTGTCGGCGCTGATCGCTGCCCGGAGCCGCTTCGCGAGGAGTTCAGGACGCGCCATAACCTGCCCATTTGTGAAGGCTACGGCACTACCGAAACATCGCCGGTGATTTCGGTAAATACGCCCGAGGCAAACAGGCCGGGAAGTGTCGGGAAGCCGATTCCGGGAGTTCAGGTGCGCATTCAGCATCTTGAAACTGATCGGGACTGCGCTCCCGGCGAAATCGGGCGCATTCTGGTCAAGGGCGACATTGTGATGAAAGGCTATCTGGACGATCTGGAAGAGACCGCCGTGCGCATTCACAATCATTGGTACAATACCGGCGACATGGGATACCTTGATACCGACGGCTATCTCTGGCATTCCGGCCGGCTCAAAAGATTTGTCAAAATCGGCGGCGAGATGGTTTCGCTCGTCCGGGTCGAATATGTGCTCGAGAAGCTTCTTCCGGAGCATGTCTCGTGCTGTGTTGTAGAGGTGCCCGACCAGAAAAAGGGCGCGCGGATCATTGCGGTCGTCACGGATTCTCTGGTAAACGAAAAGCAGATGCTCAAGGATATGGCGAAGCAGTTGCCGGCAATTGCGCTTCCCAAAGAGTTTATGGTCATCCCGGAGCTGCCGAAGATGGGCAGCGGGAAGATAGATTTTCGGGGCGTCTCGCATGCTGTTGCCGAGCGCCTTGCTCACCAGAGCAGGAAGTGACTGTCAGCTAATACCGCTGAGAACTTGATTCCCTTTTTAACCCCGCTTGATGCATAAAGTACGGCAGTGAGCTGTCGAATGATGAATCCTGTCCAGGCTGTTTTCCTTGTTTATTTTCTCGCATAAAACAACCGCGCCCTCCTGCTCATTTCACGATGATC
This sequence comes from Nitrospirota bacterium, assembly GCA_009773415.1. Taxonomy (GTDB): domain Bacteria; phylum Nitrospirota; class Thermodesulfovibrionia; order Thermodesulfovibrionales; family Dissulfurispiraceae; genus JAAYUK01. Next base: position 66,169 of record WSNO01000005.1, read on the forward strand.
AACAATCGGCTCGTAATACGCCAGTCTATGTTTGAGCGGATCGTGGATGCGCGCAGGAACTTCGTTCTTGAGTTCCGGTATGTATCGCTTGATATAGAGCGTTTGCGGATCGAACCGCTGTGATTGCAGGATAGGGCTGAAGATGCGGAGAGGTCTCGGATCGGCGCCGACCGACGCGGACCATTGCCAGTTGCCGATGTTCACGTTCTCGTCATAATCATACAGATAGTCTGCAAAATGCTTCTCACCAAGACGCCAGTCGATCAGCAAATCCTTGGTCAGAAATGAAGCGACAATCATGCGCGCCCGCCCGTGCATCCAGCCCTCCTGCATGAGCTGACGCATCCCGGCGTCAACTATCGGGTATCCGGTTCTTCCCTCACGCCACGCTTCAAAAAGCGCCCGATCGGATCGCCACGGCAGTCCTCGCCGCTTCTCCTGAAATTCCAGAGATCGTGTGTCCGGGAAGTGATGCATGATATGGTGCCAGAATTCACGCCAGGCAAGTTCACTGACAAATGTCTCGACCGCGCACGATACGGCTGCTTTTCCGACAATCAACGAATACAGCTGCCGGATCGAGATCTGTCCGAAGCGCAGATACGGAGAGAGTTTGGACGTTCCGTCGGCAGCCGGCATGTTGCGGGTATCCCGATAAGTGCAGACATCGAACAGTTTCAGTCGCTGCTTCCAGCCTCCAAGTGGCCACGCCGATTCGCCAGGATGATACCGGTTGATCACGCTATGCGTTGATTCGCCCTGAATGCTCAGTCCGCGGAGCCGCTCCGCCGGCGGCAAAGGCTTCTGCTTTTCGACTGCACGCCAGTGCCGGTAAAACGGCGTAAACACCTTTTTCGGCGCTATCGCCTCCGGTGAAACGAGCAGGGTGTCCTCATACTCATGCACCGCCACCGAAAGTTCCGAACAATACCGGGAGATTTCTGCATCCAGCTGCCGCGTCGCAAAACTGTGCGCCCGGTTCAGATAGAGCGCTTCAATACGATGCTGCCGAAGCAGCTTTCGAATGATTTCGCGCGGGTTTCCATGCAAAATGACGAGCGGCACTCCGAGATCTCTCAGTTCATCTCCGAGCGCCTGTATCGCATTAGCCAGGAACCGGAGACGCGGATCCTGTTCCGGCAGCGCGCCGAGAATCGTCTCGTCAAAGATAAAGAGCGGCAGAATCTCTCCTGCCGAGCGTGCCGCATACGACAGGGCAGCGTTGTCCTGTACGCGAAGATCGCGCCGGAACCAGACGACTACTCGTTTATAGGAGTGTTCAGATGACATAATCAATCTTACTGCAGATGCAGCTATCGGGCAAGAAGCGCTGCTACCCTTTCAAGAGTCCTGCCGGTTGCTCCTGCATTCTGCTCCAGCAGCGCGCGGGCGGCTTCTCCCATCGTCCGCATTGTTTCGGGGGATGAAAGAAGCGCTGAAAGTTCATCAGCAAGGGTCTCGGCGGTCACTCGCCGCGCTGCGCCGGCGTCGCAGAACTCCTGAACAAATGGAAAGTTCTGCATATGCGGCCCGCAAAGAATCGCCTTGCCCCAATAGGCGGGCTCAAGCAGGTTCTGCCCGCCGTGCGGAAGAAACGAACCGCCCATAATCGCGATGTCCGCCGCGGCATAGGTGATTCCGAGATCTCCCATTGCATCAAGAAGCACAACCATGCCCTGCAGTTTTGTTGTCTCCTGCCCGGCGGCGGTTCGCCGTATAAATTGAATGCCCGTCTTTTTGAGCAGTGCTTCAACCTCGCCAAAACGTTCGGGATGGCGCGGAGCAAGTATCAGGTTCAAATCCGGCACGGCGATCCGTACTTTCTGGTATGCGGCCAGCATAATTTCCTCTTCAGGGTTGTGCGTGCTGCCGGCTATGACGACCGGACCGATCAGCCGCTCAGTCCATTCGGGACGGCTGCCCGGGATGTGGAGATCAAACTTGAGGTTGCCTGCGGCAAATACCGCATTATCGGCGGCGCCGAGCGCTCGGAGCCGCTCCGCATACACCTCGTTTTGCACGCAAAGAGCCGACATCCGCCGAAAGACTTCTCTCATGAAAAAACGCATCTTCCGGTAGCCGCGGAAGGAACGATCCGATATGCGCCCGTTCATCAACGCTACGCGAATGCCGCGCTCGTGGCAGAGACGTATGGCATTCGGCCAGAGCTCTGTCTCCATAATCAGAAAAAGCTCCGGCCCAGCGGCGTCAAGAAAACGGTTCAGACAGGCCGGCAGATCAAACGGCATGTAAACGATGCGGGCAAAAGAACCAAACCGCTCCCCGGCTATTTTCTGCCCGGTATCGGTGATGGTGGAGATGATAATCTGCAGGGAAGGATAGCGCACGCGCAGCGCCTTGACAAGCGGAACCGCTGCCAGCACTTCACCGACAGAAACTGCATGAATCCAGACAACAGATTCATCCCGACTGAAAGCGGTTTCGACGTATCCTCTTTTTTCGCGCAGCCATCGTGACCGGAGCTGAAGCGGACGTTTGCGGTATTCTCCAAACAGCACCACGAAAAGAGCCAGCCGGTAGATTATGGAATAGAGAGCAAACATCAGGCTGTCAGCGCAAGGCGGGCAACATGATCCGCAACCCGCTCCGTCGCATGTTTCTGAAGAAAAACAGAACGGACAAGACGAAACTGCTCAAGGCAGTCAGAACGGTATGCGCTATCGGCCATAAGACGAAGCACTTCGCGGCAAATATTCTTCGCCTGAACCTCATCCTGCAGAAGCTCTGTCGCCCGAAACGGCGAGGCATTCTCTCCCATGGCATCAAGCAGAATATTTGCAAGTGAGATATGCCGGACCCTGACAATGCGCCTGCCGAGCCAGAACGTGATGGGGGACAACCGGTAAATTACCACATAGGGAACCCCCAGCAGAGCAGCCTGCAGCGTTGACGTCCCTGACGCGATAATTCCGCAATCAGCCGCAATCAGTGCAGACAGCGCGCTGTCAACGATGCGGACGCACCCGGGGACTTCTTTATCGAGGGTCGACTGCAGCAACGCACGGACGGAAGGATTCAGGTTCGGCGCAACAGGCACAACGTATTCATAGTCAGAATGCCGGTCGCGCAATCCGCGCAGGGTTTCGGCCAGCGCCGGCAGAAGCGTTGTTATTTCATGGTGTCTGCTGCCGGGCATGACGACAAGCACCGGATGTTCCGGCGAAATGCCGAGCGCTGTGCGGGCAGCTCGTTTCAGCGTATCAGTGCCAATATCGCTCTCAGAGCAGTTGAACGAACGGAGCACCTGCCGGATCTCATCCATAACCGGATGGCCGACAAACTCGCAGGGAACTGCGGCTGACGTATAGAGCTGCTCTTCAAAAGGAAGAATAACGGCAAGAAAATCGACAATCTTTTTCATCGTCCGGATTCTTCCGGGGCGCCATGCCCAGACCTGCGGGCTGACATAGTAAAAGACCGGAATTCCGAGTTCTTTGGCGCGGGCAGCTATCCTCATGTTGAAATCAGGGTAATCGATAAGCACAATCACCTGCGGAGGATTGCTTTTGAGTGTCCTGACAACAGCGGCGTAGGATTTGCGGAGCTGATGAAATGAACGGATCGCCTCGATTGCGCCGAATGAACTGGCGATTCGGGAGAGCAGCCGGACTCCTGCGGCCTCCATCTTCTCTCCGCCGATGCCGCAGATGTCAACGTCGGGGTGGCGCAGTCGGAGTGTTTCTGCGAGCAAAGAACCGTAAAGCTCACCAGAGCTCTCTCCCGCGATAATCATGACACGATTCGGTGAGGGTTCGTTTCTCATTTAAAGCAGCATACGATCAGAAAGGCCGGCTTGCCGGGCAGGACCGTTCTTCTCTGTAAACGCTGCTCCGTTTGCAACGGATTTCTCTATGACTTACCCCAGACATCTCCGTATAACCGCAGCCGTTTCCTCAATATCGACCGACTCAAGCTCAGGATACATCGGCAATGAAAGCACCGCGCGGGCAGCGCGCTCGCTGACCGGGAAGTCGCCTTCCCGATATCCGTAAGGCTGCATCGCCTCCTGCATATGAAGCGGAATCGGGTAGTAGACCACTGAAGGGATTCCGCTCTCTTTCAGCGCCTGCTGGATACGGTCGCGCTGAGGACTCTGTATCGTGTACTGATTGTATACATGGAATGCGCCCGGCTTCTCGACCGGACAGGCAACCGCGTCTGCAAGCAGTTTCGTATACAGTGATGCCTTCTCGCGGCGTTTCCGGTTGTACTCGTCAATGTGCTTCATCTTTATAAAAAGAATGGCGGCCTGAATCTCATCAAGACGGCTGTTGTATCCCAAACATTCGTGGCGATAGCCGCCCCTGGAGCCGTGATTCCGCAGTTTCCTGATATCGGCAGCCATGTCGGCATTGTTCAGCGCAAGCATGCCGCCGTCACCGTAGCCGCCGAGGTTTTTACTCGGATAGAAACTGAAACAGCCTGCTGCGCCGAAACTGCCGGTTTTTTTGCCGTGCAGCGATGCCCCGAACGATTGCGCGCAGTCTTCAACGACAGGGAGCTCATGTTTTTCAGCAATGCGGACGATTTCATCCATGTCCGCAGGGTGGCCGAAAATGTGTACCGGCAGAATCGCCTTTGTTTTTTTTGTGATCTTCGCTTCTATCTGATTAGGATCCAGATTGCAGGTGTCCGGCTCGACATCGACAAAGACCGGGGTTGCGCCGACATACATGATAGCCTCGGCGGTCGCAAAAAAAGTAAACGGGGTCGTGATAACCTCATCGCCCCGCCCGATGCCGAGCGCACGGACTGCGAGGTGCAGTGCATCGGTCCCCGACGCAACTCCTATCGCCTCCTGCATGCCGTGATATGCCCTTACCTTCTCCTCAAGCGCCGCGCCTTTTTTGCCCAGCACATAATGCGCGCTTTCAAGCACCTCATTGACACTCTCGATAATCTCATCCTTGATGGTGAGATACTGTTTCTTCAAATCCAGCATTGGTTTCATGCCTGTTGCCACCTCTTTTTTATCATGAATCCCGCCTGCAGGGCGATTGTCAGGGCATCGCGCCCCGTCAGCCCGCATACGCGGGGAGTACTGCGTGTCTGAACGCACGCAATGAAATGCCGCAACTCTTCCTTGAGCGGTTCCGCCCGCTCGACGGATATGACATCATGGGCAATGGTATTGCCCTGAGCATAATACTTCCTGATTTCCATGGTCTGGTAGTCCATAACCAGATGACAGTCTTTCTGGTAAACGGTAAGCGTCCGCGACTTGCCCGGAGCAACCCGGCTTGCCGTCAGCAGGGCATTCGTGCCATTTTCAAAGTCAAGCCATGCTTTGGCAACGTCAATAGTGTTGGTCATCAGTCGCATGCCCGATGCCTTGACCCCAATCACTGCACTCCCCTGCATTATCGAAAGCACGATATCGATATCATGAATCATCAGGTCAAGCGTGATGTCTACATCCGTGCCTCTCCCCTGAAACGGAGAAATGCGCTCGGCTTCCAGAAATACCGGATTATGGATAAGAGGGGTAAACGCAGAAAGAACAGGATTGAATCTCTCCAAGTGACCGACCTGGATGAGCACGCCTTTTTTATTCGCCTGCTGAATAAGACAGTCGGCTTCTTCAACAGTCGTTGTAATCGGTTTTTCAATAAGAAGGTCTTTGCCTGCGGCAATGCAGTCCCGTGCGACAGAGTAGTGAGCTGTTGTCGGAGTAACAATACTCAGGGCATCAACTTTGTCAAGAATGTCGCGATGGTCGCTGAATGCAGCACAACCGTACTGTGACGCAATATCTTCGGCCTGTTTGCGGTTGGAGTCAACAACCCCGATCAGTTCAACCCCTTCCAGTTCCGCATAAATGCGGGCATGATGCCGCCCCAGATATCCGACCCCGACCACTGCCACACGGGCTTTCATAATTCTCCTTGCTCGTATCGTTTGAATCGTGTCTGCGCCTCTGCCGCCGCAGCGCGATACCCGTGCTCCCGCACTTTGTCCAGCATCGCCTCTGATGCAATCTCCCGAAAAAACTGCGCCCGCTTCCGGGGAGACTGAATTGTGCTCATCGCCTTCCTGCGCAACCTTCCGATTAAGGCAAGATAAGCACCCACTTCAGCAGGATACAGCGCCTCAAGTTCTTTCCGGATCGTCCGGGACAATGCGGGACTTGCGCCGAGAGTCGAAACGGCTATAGTCAACTGCCCACGCTCAATGGAAGAAGGTACAATGAAGTTGCCGCATCCCGGTTGATCTGCAACATTGATCAGTCCGGCAGCATCCTTTGCCACCCGTTCGTTGACCGCACTATCGGACGTTGCCGCTATCACCAGAAATGCCCCGCGAAGATCTCCCCGGCGGTATTTTTGTGCACTATGCTGAATGGTTCCGTTTGCGCGCAGACGTTCAAGATCCCGTGTGAGCTGTGGACTCACAACGGTAACGACTGCGCCGGCAGCACAGAGCGAACGCACCTTGCGCGCCGCCACCGCGCCGCCGCCCACAACAACACATTTTTTGCCCGAAAGATCAAGAAAGGCAGGGTAATAGCTCTTATGCTTTGCTGCGCATGCGCTCCCGCGTTTTTCAGCGGGTAATTTTCCGGGCATCTGCTGCAGCTTTGCTGTCAGGATACTTCTGGATCAAACGGTTCAGCGCATCTTTTGCCTTGGCCGGCTGTTTCAGGGCGATGTAGGATTTGCCAATCAGCAGGAGTGCATCATCCGCACGCTTATAATCCGGATAGTCCTTCAGAAGCCCTTCAAAGCGTCCCGCCGCCGCTTCAAACGCGTTCTTTTTATAATAAAACTCGCCGACCATCAACTCGCCGTCGGCGATGATGGTCTTGCACTTTTCAATCCGAAGCTCCACAAACTCCCGATAAGGATTGCGGGGGTACATTTCTTTCAGCCGGTAGAACTCTTTCAGCGCCCGTTTTGCCGTGCCCGCACCCCGATCCGGCGACTCGATCTGCGAATAAAACGCCATGGCAATCTGGTACTGGGCATACGATGCATACTGGTTGGCGGGGTACAAATCGAGAAACCGCTGATATTCGGCAACACCTATATCAGGGTCGCCGTCCTTGATATAGGTGTCGGCGATTTTCAACTGGGCAACCGGCGCCAGTTTTTTGGAGGTGTCCCTGTTTTTGACTTCAACAAGGACCTTTCGGGCCTCCTCGTATTCTTTCTGATCAATGAGTTGATCGGCTTTTTTGATAAACCGCTCCGCGTCGAATACCTCATCCCGTTTTACTTCCGTTTTCCCGCAGGCGGCAAGGCAGAATGCAATCAGCAGTGAAAGTGCGGCAATCCCTTTTTTCATAAAATATATTTAACCTTGTATTCATTTTGTAAGTCAAGGACTTTGACTTATGAAAAACCGTTCGGATAAACTGTAGGTCGGGCAGGAACCCGTACTCCCAAATCTGGAGGACTCAGTGAAATTGTTCAGAATTCCAGCTCTTTTTTTCATAGCAGCGCTCTGGCTTCTCTTAAGTGCGCTTCCGCTCTCTGCGGCCGAACAGGTTGCGAAGAAAGAACCTGTTGAAGCGAAGCTGAACGCATTGAAGGATGATCTGCTCGGGTATTTTACCCCGGTCGCAGGTGAAATTGTCTCTGTGCAGGGGAATACCGTTCAGATAGCCGTTGACGCGAAGACCTCCGTGAAACCTGGCATGCGCCTGCAATCCTTCAAGGAAGGCAGTGGGTTTGTGCATCCTATTACCCGGGAGCAGTTGGGCAGGGTTGAGATTCCGGTCGGCATAGTCGAGGTTGCCTCGTTCGCAAGCGGGAAGGCGACAGCTTCCATTCTTGAGGGCTCCCATGAGAGCTTTCAGGGGACAAAGGTAAAGATTCCGGCCACGAAACGCAAGGTTCTCTTTTCCCAAGGGAAAGTCGACTGGTATCTTGGAAATGCCTACTATCAGCTCCTGCTCGACTCGCAACGCTTCGAGCTTATTGACACCGGGCTGGAAACGGACGATCTGTCCAAGCTTCTTGCAGAGGCAAAACAGAAAGGCGCTGAAGCCGCTGTCGTGCTTTCTTCCCAGACCACGGCGGATCAGGTTTCCCTGACCCAGAAGGCATATTGGGCAAAAGACGGCAAGGAGTTTTCTGGGCAGACCGCTTCTGTCAGCGTCGCCTCGGTGCGTGAACTCCGCATGGCGGCGGGCATGATTGGCTCCGGCGGTGAAATTCTGGTCTCCTATCGGCTGCCGTTCGGTTCGCGTCGTCTCACTGCCGGGGATTTGAACGGCGACGGCAACCCGGAGATTGTCCTGGTCGGCGGCAACGACGTCCGCGTCTACAAGCCGGATACGGACCTCAAGCTGCTCTGGGAATTTTCGATCCCAAAAAATGATGAGGTTCTCTGGGCTGATGTCGTCGATCTGAAACAGAACGGCCGCGATGTTATTGCCCTCACGCTTGTCAGGAGCAGCGGGGACTCCGCCGGAAAAGATACCATTGAATCGAAGACACCGTTTGGACGCGGGGTCACTTCTTTTCTGTATGAATTGCAGGGCACTGCCGTCCGCCAGATATGGGAGGGCAGGGACGTTTACCTGCGCGTGCTCGGCAGTGAACTGATTGCCCAGGAGTTCGATCCGCGGGACGGATACAGCGGGCCGGTGCTCTCGATGAAATACAACGGCACGACGCTCGTCAAGGATAAAACCATTGCATTGCCGCAGAATGTGAATATCTATGATTTTCAGATTCTTACGGCCGCTAACGGCTCAAAGGCGATCATCGCTTGGGACGACCGGGGCTTCCTCAACCTCTTCAATGAGAAAAGAATCCGCATCTGGTCCAGCAGAGAGGAATTCGGCGCCGATATTTTCAGTTACAAGCGGGAAGGCGGCACATTCATGAGCGAGCGCGGCAACTGGACCGTCAAGGACCGGCTTCTTGCGAAACAGTCAGAAGTCCTCGCGCCGAAGCGCAAGGCGCTTTTGAGCTCTGTAAAGGGGCTCGGCAACGCATCGACCGAGATAAGAAGCTTCTGGTGGAACGGCATCTCCCTGGAAGAACGGATATTTGTTGAGAGCATGAACGGCGAAATCTTTGATTATGCGATGTCAGGCGATCGCATCTATGTTATTGCCCGACCGATGTTCGGCATCAATTTCAAAAATGTCCTCAAGGGCGAAAATCCGTTTGGTTCGTTGCTGTACGTCTTTTCGACCAAAGGGAAATAGCGTGGTGCTGATACAGATGCGGATGTTTCCGCGCGGGGGCAAAGCGTGAAGCGCGCTATTCCCCGTCACATCGGCATCATCATGGACGGAAACGGCCGATGGGCAGAAATGCGCGGGCTGCCTCGTTCCGAAGGACATAAACGTGGAGTGGAACGCGCCAAGGAAATTATGGAGGCTGCCGGTTCGCTTGGGGTGGAAGTCCTCTCTCTCTACGCTTTTTCGATCGAAAACTGGCGGCGGCCGGAAGATGAGATCGGCGTCATTATGGGCCTTCTCGAAAACACCCTAAAGCATCAACTTGAAACCTTCATGCTTGAAAAGATCCGCTTTCGCGTCCTTGGCGACCGCTCCCGTCTGCCTGAGCATATCCGATCGCTTATCGAGATTACCGAGCAGGCGACAGCACACAACAGCCGCCTGACCGCCCAGTTTGCCCTCAGCTACGGAGGCCGTGATGAAATAATTCGTGCGGTACGGCGTGCCATTCGGGAGCGCATCGAACCGGAACGCATCACCGAAGCCCTGTTCAGCTCGATGCTGGATACTGAGGGTCAGCCTGACCCCGATCTTATTGTCCGCACCAGCGGGGAATTGCGGTTGAGCAACTTTCTCCCGTGGCAGTCAGCCTATGCTGAATTTTACTTTACGGGCACGCTCTGGCCAGACTTTACCCGCCAGGAATTCCTTGACGCAATTCATGACTACCGAATGCGCGAGCGCAGATTCGGCACCGTCAAGCCCGGAGTGCAATAAGTGCACGCGCGCCGGGTGCTTGTTGCTCTCATTGCGGTTCCGCTTTTATACCTCTATGTAACGAAACTGCCCGCGCCCTTTTTTCTCATTCTGCTGATGGTCGTCAGCACGCTGGCTCTGCACGAATTCTTCCGGATGTTCCGGGTGCCTGCCCGATTGTCTGCTCTCGGACTTGTCTGCGGTCTGATGCTTTTTGCCCCGCATATCCTGAACATTGAGCATCCGCTCAATGTTCAGGCGCTGGCAGGGGCTGCCGCGTTCATGATGCTGGCGACAGTCCGGCTCTTCCTGGTGAAAGATCCGATGCGCTCCTTTGCCGACCTTGCCCCGATTGCCTTCGGGCTGCTCTACATCCCGTCGCTGCTGATCCCTCAGTGGCTTTTGCGCCTTCAGGGCATTGAATGGATTTTTATGCTCTACCTGTCCGTCTGGATGTCCGACACCCTTGCTTACTATATCGGCAAAAACTTCGGGACACGCAAGCTCTATCCCGAGATGAGTCCTAAAAAAACGGTTGAAGGCGGGCTCGGCTCACTGCTTGGCGGCACAGCCGTCGGCCTCGTCTTCGGCTTTTTTGTCATGCCTTCGTGGGGTCCTGTCACCCTCGGATTGTTCGGCATGTTCATCGGCGGCATCACGATAATCGGAGATCTCGTCGAATCAATGTTCAAGCGCGATGCCGGCGTGAAAGACTCCGGAACCCTCATTCCCGGTCATGGCGGCGTACTCGACCGCTTTGACAGCGTCCTCTTTGCCGGACCGGCACTTTATTTCATGAAGCAGGCATTTGCATGAAAAAAATTGTTATCCTTGGCTCCACGGGATCAATCGGGCGAAGCGCTCTCCAGATTGCCGAGGCATTCCCTGATCAGTACAAGATAGTTGGTCTATCCGCAGGCAGGAATGTGGATCTGCTCTGTGCGCAAATCGAGCAGTTCCGCCCGAAAGTCGTGGCGGTGTCGGACACTGCGGGCTATGCTGTACTCAAGGCCGCCCGCCGGGGGAAAAAGTCTCCGCGCATACTTGTCGGCTCTGACGGCATTTGTGAAGTTGCAGCGGAATCTTCTGCCGACATCGTTCTTTCTGCAATTGTCGGGTCAGCCGGACTTATGCCGACGCTCTCAGCTGTGCGGGCAGGCAAAGCGGTTGCGCTTGCGAACAAGGAAGCGCTTGTCATCGCGGGAGACGTCGTCATGGCTGAAGTTCGAAAGTACGGGGGTGCCCTTCTGCCGGTCGACAGCGAGCACAGCGCCCTTTTTCAGTGCATGCACGGCTGGACGCGTGACGGCATACGGCGGCTTATCCTGACTGCATCAGGTGGTCCTTTCCGGGGCAGAAAACGTTCCGCACTTCGGGATGTGACCGCAAAAGACGCACTGCGCCATCCAAACTGGACCATGGGGAAAAAGATTACGATTGATTCGGCAACGCTGATGAACAAGGGGCTGGAGGTCATCGAGGCCTGTCACCTCTTCGGCATGCCGCTTGAGCGGATAAGCGTGCTTATCCATCCTCAGAGCATCGTGCACTCTATCGTTGAATATGTCGACGGCAGCTACCTCGCACAGATGTCTCGTCCCGATATGCGGGGGCCGATTGCGCTTGCTCTTTCGTATCCCGAGCGACTGCCCGGCGCAGTCGAACCGCTCCGACTGGAGCAGCTTGCGTCACTCAGCTTTGAACAGCCTGATACGAAAACTTTTCCGTGCCTGGATTTGGCCTATCAGTCCATGGCAACCGGCGGCACCCTGCCGGCGGTCATGAACGCTGCCAATGAAATCGCGGTACATGCCTTTTTAGAAGGCCGCATCCGTTTTACTGACATCCCGCGCATTATCAGCCGGGTTATGAGCGTCCACGCTGTTTTGCCTGCATCAACAATCGGAGTTGTCATGGAATCCGATAGATGGGCACGGTTCCGGGCGCAGGAGGAGCTTACTGCATGACTATTCTTGCCGCTGTTTTTCTTTTTGGTCTCGTTATTTTTGTTCACGAACTGGGTCATTTTATCGTGGCAAAGCTCTCGGGCGTCAAGGTGCTTAAATTTTCGCTCGGCTTCGGACCAAGCATTATCAGCAAAAAAGTTGGTGAAACCGAATATGCCCTCTCAGCAGTGCCGCTTGGGGGGTATGTGAAAATGCACGGGGAAGACCCCGACGCTGATGAAAATACGATACTGCAGGATCCCGAACGCTCCTTCAAGGCTCAATCACTCTGGAAGCGTGCTCTGATCGTCTTTTCGGGTCCCTTTTTCAACATGATGACCGCTGTTGCAATCTTCTTTGTCCTGTATCTGACCGGCATTCCGATGCTGCTGCCGGTTGTCGGCGAAGTGGTTCCCGGTTCGCCTGCCGAAAGCGCCCGCATGGAGAAAGGCGATCGGGTCATCGAAGTGAATGGAGCACACGTCAAACAGTGGTCCGATCTGACGGATATCATCTATGAGAGTCCCGGCAAGCAGATAGCGCTCAAAATCCTTCGCGGCAGTGACCACTTTACGGTTCATGTGACGCCGGAGAGCAAGACGGTCAAAGACGTCTTCGGTGAGGATAAAGTCATCGGACTTATCGGCGTGAAGTCCGCCGGCGAGACAGCGGAAGTGCGTGAAGATCTCCCGACAGCTTTGCAGCACGCCTTTGTGAAGACATGGGATATTACGGTGCTCACTCTTACTGCCGTTGTAAAGATGATTCAGCGCATCATTCCGGCCGATTCGATAGGCGGTCCCATCATGATATTCCAGATGGCCGAAAAGCAGGCATCTGCCGGTGCGATGAGTTTCTTTGTCTTTGCCGCTGTGATTAGCATCAACCTGGGCATTCTCAATCTTTTGCCCATTCCGGTTCTGGACGGAGGGCATCTGCTCTTCATGGGCATTGAAGCAATAAGGAAAAAACCGCTAAGCGAACGGACAATGATCATTTCACAAAAAGTCGGCGTGATTTTGCTCGTCGGGCTTATGGCGTTTGCCATGTACAATGATCTCTTCCGCATCTTTACCAAACAGGCGATTCCGTAAACATGAAGCCGGCCACAATTAAAACACTCAAATCTGCTGGCGGCGTCATCTTCCGCCGCACCGGGACGACCGTGGAAATTGCCCTCATTGCCACAAAAGGGAAGTCGGCATGGACGCTGCCGAAGGGGCTGATCGATCCGGGAGAGCTGCCCGACCAGACAGCAATCCGGGAGATTCGTGAAGAGACAGGCCTCGTCGGCAAGATCGTCGGCTCGCTCGGCGAAAAATCGTTCTGGTTTTATCTGAAAAACGAAAACATTCGCTGCAAGAAGAGCGTTTCCTATTTTCTGGTCGAATGCATCGGCGGTGCCATAGAAGAATTCGGCCCTGAGGTCGATGATGCCCGATGGGTTGACATCAATGAGGCGCTTGCGAAGGTTGCCTATCGGAGCGATTCAGAGCTTATCAATAAAGCGAAAGACATGATAGAGCCCCATGGGAACCATTCTTGACCAGACTCAGCTGAAACGGACCGTTTGTGCTCTCAAGGATGAAGGGAAGAAGGTTGTTTTTACGAACGGATGTTTCGACATTCTGCATGTCGGCCATGTGCGCTACCTTGCGGAGGCGCGGGCACTGGGCGACGTGCTGGTGATCGGCCTGAACAGCGATGCTTCGGTCAGTCGCCTGAAACCTGGCCGCCCGGTGAACCCGGAAAAAAATCGTGCAGAGGTCCTTGCAGCACTTTCCGCTGTCGATTTCGTCACTATTTTCCCTGAGGACACACCGTATGATTTGATTGCGCTTATCAGACCTGACGTTTTGGTCAAGGGCGGCGACTGGAAAAAAGAGACCATTGTCGGTGGGGATCTTGTTCCTGAAGTATACAGTCTGCCGTTTGTTGAAGGGGTCTCAACCACATCTATCATCACCAGGATATTGTCATCTCCGTAGCGGGATGCTAAAATGTACAATAAGACTTGAGGAGGTAGCGCATGACGACAGGATTAGTGCCCGTTGCAGGCTCATCAGAGCTGTCCAAAGCAGCAAGGGCTAATGAAATTCTGCAACTTGTTACGTTCGCCCTCGGCAATGAAGAATATGCGGTTGACATCCTGAAAGTTCAGGAAATCAACCGCATGAAGGAGATCACCCGAGTGCCGAATTCTCCGGATTATGTTGAGGGCGTCATCAATCTCCGCGGAAAGGTCATCCCAGTGGTCAGCCTGCGTATGAAATTCGGGCTTGAAGAGCGCGAAAATGATTCTCAATCGCGCATCATGATTATGGACATTCAGGGGATTACCATGGGACTCATTGTTGACGGCGTCTCCGAGGTTCTTCGCGTTCCTGAAAACATTGTTGAGCCGACTCCGCCAATGACCTCAAATGTCAGCACCGAATTCATCAAAGGGATTGCCAAGCTTGAAGACCGGCTGATTATTCTGCTCGACATGGATCGTCTTATCGGCAAGTCTGATGAGACCGCCCTGCTCGAGGCTTCGGGAATGTAAGCAGTCAAAAGTACTTTTGTCGTCATCTGTTCGAGATGCTGGTGCTTGAGGGTGCACAGGCAGATCAGATCTGCTTAACGATCCTTCTGACGACAACGTCGCGGTGAGATTTTCCGCACACCTTCAGATTCTTCAACAAACATTCATCAATTCATGGTAGTATAAATGAGATGTAAGTAGTATCGTCTGCGAAGAACTGCCAAGAGCTCCATCTGTTGAACGTCCCCGCACCGGAAAAAGCGCCAAGCCAGAGACTGTCAGAACGTATCTCTACAACATTTGCCGCATCATAAGACCACCCGGAAACCGGAGAGTCCTTATAAGCGGGAGTGCCTTGCTGCACTTTTCAGTATGGCTGGAAGCATAAATATGGTGTATCCGCAAAAGGAGATTCTCAACATGACAAGAACATGCAGAATGTGCAACGGCGCTCTGCCGCCTGATTGCCGTTATTATTACGAAGCCGGTAAAATCTGCGAACGCTGCTACGACATCCGGACTCAGCCCCTGAACGACTGAGTTAATAAACAGACCGCTTGTGCGGCGATGCCCTCGCCACGCCCGATAAACCCCATTTTTTCGTTTGTCTTGGCCTTGATATTGATGCAGCCCGGGGGAATCCCGGCAGCCGTCAGTGAAGACTTCATTGCTTCAATGTGCGGCGCAAGTTTCGGCTGCTCGGTGATGACGATGCTGTCAATCCAACTGATGACGAAGCCGGCGGTTTGCGCAAGGGAGATAACATGCCTGAGCAGTTCGGTGCTGACCGCGTCTCTCCAGCGCGGGTCAGTATCGGGGAAGTGCCTGCCGATGTCTCCGGCTCCGAGAGCACCCAGAATGGCGTCAATGATAGCGTGGCAAAGCACATCGCCGTCGGAGTGCGCTTTGAGCCCGCAGGCATGAGGAATTGCAACCCCGCCAAGAACGAGTTGTCCGCCCGTTGAAAAACGGTGCGAGTCGTAGCCGATGCCGATGCGCATGCTCATTCAGGATGCCCGAAGGATACAGGACATAGGGCTGTATGCCTTCTCCGGACGCATCTCTCCATCCTGAATCCTATGCACTCTCTCCTCCTTCCGGTGATTTGAGGAACGCTTCTGCAATAAGAATGTCCTCGGGCGTGGTTATCTTGATATTACGGTAGCTGCCTTTGACAATTGTGACCGAACCTCCGTATCGCTCAACAACCGAAGCATCATCCGTCCCGAAAAAGCCCTCGCGCATCGCCCGCTCCAGAGCTGTTTTCAGCGTTTCATAGTAAAAGACCTGCGGAGTCTGAATGGCCCAAAGGCGCGACCGGTCGAGAGTCTGCGCCACGCATGGCCGGCCAGCCCCGGAAATCGCCTCTTTAACCGTATCCTTCACCGGCACGGCAACAACCGCACCATCGTACCCTTCCAGGGCATGGATGGCCGCAGCGATGGTTTCCGGTGCAATCAGCGGACGGGCGCCGTCATGGATGACCACAATCCCGGCGCCTTCCGGAAGCGCGGAAAGTCCGTTCATGACGGAGTCCTGCCGCTCCTTGCCTCCCGGCACAATCCGCAGGACCTTTCCAATCCCGTATCTGTCTATCAGGGCTGACGTAGCCGCAAACTCCTGTTCATGAACAACCGGAATGATCTCGTCTATCAGATCACACGCGTGCAACGCCGCAAGCGACCAGAAAAGCACCGGCCTTCCCGCAAGCTCAACATACTGTTTGCTCAGGGAACCGCCGAAGCGCTTGCCGATTCCCGCCGCCGCCACAACGGCAACCGTTCGCCGGGGAGGAACACCCGGCACCCTGTTTTTGCTATTCTTCATCTTTCGGTTTTGCAAAAATCATCCTGCCCGCAGTTGTCTGAAGCACACTCGTTACGACTGCTTCCGTATTTTTGCCGATCAGCTTGCGCGAGTTTTCGAGAACGACCATCGTTCCGTCATCAAGATATGCGACACCCTGGTTATATTCCTTGCCTTCTTTAACGATAAACAGGTTGAGGACTTCTCCCGGCAACACCACCGGCTTCATGACATGTGCAAGCTCATTAATGTTCAGCACCGCAACTCCCTGCAACTGCGCAACCTTGTTCAGGTTGAAATCGTTGGTAATAACCTTTGCCTGAAGGGCGCGCGCAAGCGCAACCAGCTTTGCATCAACCTCGCGGATTTTGGGGAAGTCCTGATCGACAACCTTGACCGTCACCTGCGCCATTTTCTGGATGCGCTGCACCACGTCGAGTCCCCGCCGGCCCTTGGTTCGGCGCAGCGGATCCGGAGAGTCGGCAATGTGCTGCAGCTCATGGAGAATGAACTGCGGAACAATGATGATTCCCTCAAGAAACCCAGTCTCGATCACATCTGCGATGCGTCCGTCTATAACAACGCTGCTGTCGAGAATCATCAGGTCTTCTTCCGGCTCCTGCCCCTTGAACAGGCGCATTATTGCCGGGATGGTCATGTTCTTGCCGCGGCTGAGCCCGACAAAAAAACCGCCGTATCCCAGAAATGCGGAAAGCGCTGCTGCAGTGATGCGGGCCGCTTCATCCGCCATAAGCGCCTCAATCGGAATCATCAGCAGCATCGAAAAGATGAGGCCGATGCCGAGACCGACCAGTCCTCCCAGCATGGCGCCGAAGGGAACGGTTTTCAGATATGATTCGGAAACCAGAAAAAGCGATCCGATCACCGTTCCGCC
Organism: Nitrospirota bacterium; assembly: GCA_009773415.1. Classification (GTDB taxonomy): domain Bacteria; phylum Nitrospirota; class Thermodesulfovibrionia; order Thermodesulfovibrionales; family Dissulfurispiraceae; genus JAAYUK01. The sequence goes on from WSNO01000005.1 coordinate 83,256, forward strand.
GACCAGACCTATCGGAATGCTGCCGTATTTGAGGCCGAGCATGCCGCCAATAACCACAAAAAGCACACCAACAGCGAGTTTCGTAATAATCTTCAGCACAGCCGTCTCCTTCCGCTGCCGAAGTGCCGGTTCAGCGAGGTTCTATGGTGATATAAAATTTGCGGCCAATCCGGTTCACAAACAGCAGCACGGCTTCATCGGATCGGAGCCTTGAGAGAGAGCGGTTGAACTCGTTCAGGTTCGACACCTTCTGGCGATCGATCTCTTCAAGAACGTCCCCCTTGCGGAGTCCCGCGTCTTCTGCCGCCGAACCGGACTCAATCTTGAGGACCACGACGCCCTTTTCATCCTTGTCGAGCCCGAGCTGTTTTGCAATCGCCGCTGTAAGATCAGTTACCGTAACCCCTGAGAGTGCGTTGGCAAAGCTTTCTCCGGCGGGTGCAGGACGCGAACTCAGATCGGATGCATCCGACGGCAGTTCGACAATCGTTGCGGTAAGACTCACTTCCCTGTCCCTGCGGATCAGCTTGACGAGAACCCCTGAACCAAGGCGGCTCTGCGCAACCATATTTCGAAGAACGCCTACATCGTTAATGCGCCTGCCGCCGAACTCGGTGATAATATCGCCCCGCTGGATTCCCGCCCTGGCGGCAGGACTTCCCTTTGCAACGTCACTCACCAGAACGCCGTCCGTGCCTTTCAGGCCGAACTTTTGCGACATCTCCGGCGTCAGTTCCTGAATCGTCACGCCAAGCCAGCCGCGCGTAACCTTTCCGTCCTTTGTCAGCTGATCTTTCACGGCACGAACCATATTGCTCGGAACCGCAAAGCCGATGCCCTGGTACCCGCCGGTCTTTGAAAAGATAGCAGTGTTGATGCCGATGATTTCTCCCTTGATGTTCACCAGCGGTCCTCCCGAATTGCCGGGATTGATTGCGGCATCGGTCTGGATGAAGTCTTCATAATCGGCAATGCCGACGTCTGCTCGTCCGACGGCACTGATAATGCCCATTGTTACGGTATTGTTCAGGCCGAAGGCATTGCCGATGGCAAGGACAAACTCTCCCACCTGCAGCTTTTCGGAATCCCCCCACGGGATGACCGGCAATGCTTTTGCGTCGATCTTGATGATGGCGATGTCCGTCTTCGGATCTGCGCCAATGACGCGGGCCTTGAAACTGCGTTTGTCATACAGGAGAACGCGGATATCGCTCGACTGTTCCACCACATGGTTATTCGTGACAATATAGCCGTCCGGGGAAACGACAACTCCCGAACCGAGACTCTGCTCCTTGAAACGCCGGTTTTTACCGTCCGGAAACGGCGTCAGAAAATCATAAAATTCATCAAACGGCACCTGCTGCCGTTTCAATACTTTCGTGCTGGAGATGTTCACGACTGACGGGGAAACCGCCCTGACGATTTCGGAAAAAGCCCGGCTCGTCTCCTCGATCTGCTTCGGCACCCGGGGAGAAAAAGGCGCATACGCTGATGAAAAAAGGATATAGTACGTCAGCCCGCCGATAAGAAATCCCGCGAGCAGCAGTGTCGGAACCCAGAACAAACGCTTGTTCATTGCCTATTTTAGCATGAATTTTCGCACATCCCCAAGGCGGAGCGTAATACGGTGGGAGTCGAGATATTCCAGGAACGGCAGTGCAAACTTTCGTGATGTGGCAAGCAGATCGCGAAATTCAGCAACTGTCATTTCCGGCTTTTTTGCATAAAATGCCCGCAAAAGCTCTATCATCTTCCGATAGAGTCCGGCGGTAATATGCAGCGAATCATTGATTCTGACAAGCTGTCCCTCTGCCGCCATCAGCTTGAGCAAATCGCCCAGCTCTTTGTCGGCAAGGAGCAGCCGCTCGGCAAGTTCGGTGCGGAGCGGCGGAAGAAAGCCTTCCTTTTCAATAGCCGCAAGTATCCTGCCGCGCACATTTTCATCCCCCTCTGAAAGAGAAACCCTGAATCCGGAAAGGCGCAACAGGTCGCGATCCAGCGTCACTTCAGGAATAAACGGAATGAGCAGAAATGTCTTCTCCTCGCCCTTCAGCACTGCCCTGAAACGAGCCTTCAGCTCTTCTTTCGGCAGCCCCGGCTTGAGCGGATTTTCTTTGTGGAATGCCGTCAACTGGCCAACAAGGTGATCACGAAAAGCTGTAATTGTATCCCGGTGAAAAATGGTGTCCTGCGCCCTGATGCAAATGCCCTTGCCGACAAGCTGATCGATTGCCGACTGGAGATCCGGCAGGTTGCCCTGAATCCAGCCCTCGATGTGCGCAACCGTGCGCCCTGCATATCCGGCGCGCTTTATCAGCATCTCAATCCGGTCTCTGAGGGAGCCCTGCTCAAACACAACGAGGTCGTCGGTGCCGGCCTTTCTCTTGCGCTTCACCGGTTGAGGGTCGAGCACCGCGCCGCCCCCAATCGTCTCAAGCGGGGAAAACCGCCTGATGATATAGCGGTCGCCGCTGAGTACAACGACAGGGTGTTCAAGGCGGAACTGGCAGAAGCTGCTTTCTCCCGGAGCCAACTCTTCGCGATCGTACAAGATAACACGGGCAACTGTCTCTGCTGTGCCGCAATAAAAGTGCACCCTGCTGCGAGACTTCACCGGCGGAGCATCCTTCATGAGCTCGAGCTTTGCATCGACGGCAGTGGTCGGGATAAAGCGTCCGGGAGGAACAACGACGTCACCACGATTGAGGAGTTCACGATCAACTCCTTGCAGATTAATACCGATCCGCTGTCCGGCAGATGCCGCATCAACCATCTCGCCGTGGCTCTGGAGGCCGCGCACCTTGCTCTCAATGCCGCTTGGAAGAATCTCAACAAGGCTATCGACCGCAATGGTTCCCGACAGGGCGGTCCCGGTAACGACCGTGCCGAAACCCTTGAGCGTAAAGACCCGATCGATCGGAAGGCGAAATATTCCCTTGCTCAGCTTCGGCGAAACGGAGAGGGCTCGCGCGTGGATGGCCTCCTTCAGAAGGTCAAGATTGAGTCCGCTTTTTGCGGATACGGGCAAAATCTCCGTTCCATCAAGAAAGGTTCCCTTTGCAAACTCCCTGATCTCATCGGACACCAGCTCAATCCAATCCGCATCAACCAGATCGGCCTTGGTGAGGGCGATGAACCCGCTCTTTATTTTGAGCATCTCGCAGATGGCAAGATGTTCGCGACTCTGCGGCATGATTCCCTCGTCGGCGGCGATGACCATCATCAGCACATCAATGCCGCCCGCTCCGGCAAGCATGTTCTTGATGAGACGCTCATGCCCCGGGACATCGATAATGCCGACCCGCACGCCGTCCGGATACGACAGGCTTGCAAAGCCGAGATCAATCGTAATGCCGCGCTCCTTCTCTTCTTTCAGACGATCGGGATCGGTTCCGGTGAGTGCCTTTACAAGCGAGCTTTTGCCGTGGTCAATATGTCCGGCGGTGCCGAGAATAATGCTCTTCTTCTGTACAACCCCTCCCGCCGAGGCCGGCGGCGGCGATGCGCTGCTCATTCCCGACCTCTCCGCACAAATGCCTCAAAGCCCTTGAGAAGACGGATGCCGATATCCTGACTCTTTTCAGGGTGAAACTGGGTTGCAATGACGTTGTCTTTCCAGACCATTGAGGTGAAGGGCATGCCGTATTCGGTCGTGCCGGCAACAATGCCGGTGTTTTCAGGCACAACATAGTAGGAGTGCACAAAGTAAAAATATGCCTCGTCCGGAATGTCGGCGCAGATCGGCGGGCGATTCCGGTACGCCACCGTGTTCCATCCCTCGGACTCGGAGAAGAGGATCTGCAGCCCGAGACAGATGCCGAGATAGGGTTTGCCCTTGCGGACTTCGGCCACAATGGTATCCAGCAGACGCAGGCCGTCAAGGTTCGCCATGCAGTCGCGAAAGGCTCCAACGCCGGGAAGCACAATGCCGGCAGCATCCCGAACCTTAGCCGGATCGGCGGTGATAAACGCCTCCGCACCGATTTTATGAAACGCCTTTTCGACGCTCCGGATGTTTCCCATTCCATAATCTACAATCGCTATCATAGGTTTCATTTTACCACACCGACATGAGGCGTTTTATGTTGCCGAGTTCGTCATGAGGCCGCTCAACCGGATGCAGGGACTCCTCCTTCCAGGTTTTCACCGAAACGGCTCCTGACCGGTGCAGCAAAACTCCGATCGCCCCGTCCCGGTCTGTTCTGTAAATGCGCGCACCGGCGAGCGCATCCAATGTAACCGCATGCGGATGTCCGTAACGGTTGTTCCGTCCGGCGCTGATAACCGCCAGTGCAGGCGCAACACTCTCCAGAAACTGCAGGCTGAGAGATGATCGGCTGCCATGGTGAGGCACTTTGAGAACCGTGCTTTTCAGATGCCTGCCGAGCGCGAGCAGATTCTCCTCGGCATCAACGGCAATGTCGCCGGTGAAGAGAACCGATCGGTCAAACGCCGAGAGTTTCAGGACAAGCGAGTCATTGTTCTCTTCCGTTGCCGTCCGGACGGCGGAGTATCCGGGATAGGGATGCAGCACGGTAAAAGCATACCCTTCTCCGGCAATCACATCGCCGCGCTGCAACCGGCGATGCACAAGATCCGGCGACATCTGCTCCCGATAGGAAAGCCTGCCGTTGTCCCAGATTTCGCGAATCCGGAATTCGCGTTGCAATCCGGCAAAGCCGGCGACATGGTCGGGGTGGGCATGCGACAGTATAAGCGCATCAACGGTGCGGACACCGCGAAAACGCAAAAAATTCATCACCGGCTGCCAGTTTCGCCCGGTATCAAGAACCATGACCCGCTGATCCGGCAATTCGATGACTGCGGCATCTCCCTGTCCGGTGTCGAGAAAAGTTATCAGCGCGCCATCGCGCTTCTGAAGGAGTCCCGAGGACAATGCGACTGCAAGGATAACAAGCACGACTACTGCGTCTGCGCCTCGCAGGACTGCATTCTTGCGCCCTGCCGCAGCAGGCAGAAGCACCCTGACCATTACCATCAGCAGAAGGGTGCCGTAAAAAAGCACCAGAAACAGCAACGGGAATGCCTCAATTTTGATGGCTGCCCATTCCAATCGGGCAAAGGTTTCAACAATCCCGAGCAGGAATTCCGTGCAGCTTTCGAGCAGATCGGACATCGGGAATACGCCGAAAAAGAGATAGCTGAATGAGCCGGCAAGCACCCAGGGAAGAACAAGAAATCCGATAAGCGGCGTAACAACAAGATTTGCTATCGGTGAAATCAGAGAGCTGTAATGAAACGTAACCGCTACGAGCGGCGCCGTGACGAGTGTTGCGGCGAGCGATATGAGCAGTGAACCTGCAAGTGTCCGACAGCAACGTATGAGAAGCGTTGGACTTCTCCCTCCGGTCGCTGCTTCATCCGGGGCGACATGACTGTTCTCATTCGGCAGTTCCTGCCATCGGGAGCGCATCCAGTCGGTTACCAGGCCAATGCCGAGAACAGCAACAAAGGAAAGCTGAAAAGAGAGATCGCCCAGCGCATCGGGGTCGAATCCGACTATCGCGCATGCAGCAAAAAGCAGCGTGTTCAGCCACATGCCCTGTCTTCCGAGCAGCAGGCCCAGCAGGAAAAGCACTATCATGAGGAATGAACGAATCGCGGGATAGCTTAAATCAGAAATTCCGAGGTAGAGCGTCAGGGCAGGCACGGCAATCAGAGCGGCCGCCTGTGATGGGGAAATGGCGAGGGTTATCCGCGCCAGCATGCGCTCCGGTAGCCGAAGGAGGACGAGCCGCAAAAAGTGAAACAGTGCAAAAAAGACCAGCCCGAAGTGTGCGCCGGAAATGCTGAGCATATGCGCCAGCCCGGTCACCCCGAAGGCCTGATTCAGCTCTCGGGGAATAAAACCTCGTTCTCCCGTCACCAGGGCCATCAGAAAGCCGCCCACCGCACCCGGCATCTTTTCAAGAAAATATGCATGAAGCTGCGCCCGCGCTTTGGCAAATATGGCTCTTGGGGCGGCTCCCTGCTCGACGGCGGCAAGAAGAAACCCTGTCGCATGCAGCCGCTGCATTCCCGGATTCGCATACTCAAGCTGCGGCGGCATGCGCACAGAGAGCGAATACTCACGATCCAGTGAAAAAGACTGTTGGCTGAGGATGCGGATTTGCCTGACCGTGTGGACCGCTCTCTCCTCAGTCATAACGCGTCCTGTGCGAAAAGTCTGTGCGCGCAGATTTCTCTCAGCATCGACCAGTATCGATTCCGTTGCCGGCACTCCGACACAGGTTACTGTCCTGCCTTCCAGCATCCGCAGATCGGGCGCTCCCGACGATCCGGCATGCGCGATGAGAAAGCCGGCCACGCAAGAGAACACGCAGCCGGTCAGCAGGCGGACGGAACTGCCTCCGATTCGGCGCAGAAGGAAAAATGCTGATGAGAAAAATGCAATGAGAAGAAGAGCTGTAGCAACGGGGAAAAAAACAGAATAATAAAGCGCTGTCGCTCCGGCAAGAAATGCTGCGAAAAACAGCATGAAAGCTAGAATTCCATATTACACTTCAGCCATCCGGGTGGAATGCCTTTTCGGTGTGCCTGGTTTTCGAATGATGTGAGCTCGGCTTCTTCCTTGGCAAGCGCCTTTTGGTCCTTCGCCAGCCTCTTTTGCTCATCGCTCAGCTGCTTCGCGGCTTTCTTGTCGCCCGGTTTCCGATCGGCAGCCTCCCGTTTTTTGGCAACCGCAGCCTCCGAGGCATTGACGCGCGACTGCGCTTTTTCAACAATTTTCGCGTGCTTCGTTCCCTCCCTGCACCAGTACTCTTTCTCTTGCCGGTCGGCCGTTTTTTTGCCGGATGCCGATTCTTTTGGAATAGACGTTGCACTCTGTGTGCCATCAGAAGGATTCCGGTATTTTTGGAGGTCGCTGTCCGTAAATGACCGCGGCTGTTCAGCAGCGACGTTCACTAGCGGAACAGCGAAAAAAAACAGGCAGAGCGCACACCAGAAAGCTTTGCGGTTCATCTTATTTCTCCCCCAGTTGATTCTCGATTGCCGCAGCAATGCGCTCGGCTGACGTTTTCGCAAGGTCGGCATTCTCGCACTCCACCATGACTCGGATTTTCGGCTCCGTGCCGGACGGCCGAACAAGCAGGCGTCCGCGATTGCCGAGCGTTTTTACCGTCTCGCTGATCAGCTTCATGATAGCCGGGAACTCCTTCAGATCTTTCCTGCCCGGCACCGGCACATTCAGAAGCACCTGCGGATAAAGCTCGATGCCCTTGACCAGTTCGGAAAGCTGCACATTCCGCTTGCGCATCAGGTGGAGCACCTGAAGCGCGGTTATCGGTCCGTCGCCGGTAGTGTTATAATCGAAAAATACGATGTGCCCCGACTGCTCACCGCCGAAGTTATATCCGTTTTTCCGCATCTCTTCCACCACATACCGGTCGCCGACTTTCGTTCGGACAACCTTGACGCCATGACGCTCGAGATGCCGTTCAATGCCGAGATTGCTCATGACGGTCATAACCACCGTATCATGCCGGAGTCGTTGCTCCCGCTTTAGTTCCAATGCGATGATGCTCATGACAAGGTCGCCGTCGACAAGACGACCTTTCTCATCAACAAAGAGCGTTCTGTCGGCATCGCCGTCATGAGCGATGCCGATGTGAGCATCATGCTTTCTGACCTCCTCTGCCAGCGAATCCAGGTGCAGGGAGCCGCAATCCCTGTTGATATTGATTCCGTCCGGCTCGTCATGGATCGATATGACCTCAGCCCCCAGTTCCTTGAGCAGCTGGGGGGTTACCTTATACGCTGCGCCGTTTGCCGAATCGATTACCACTCTCATGCCGACGAGGTCGATGCCGCGCGGGATAGATGATTTGATGTACTCGATGTAGCGACCTGCCGCGTCATCCAGCCGGAACGCCTTTCCGATCTTCGAGCCCGACGGGCGTTTCACAGGGCACGATTCGGCCAGTGCAAGCTGCTCGATTCTGCTCTCCATTTCGCCGGAAAGCTTGAACCCGTCGTATGAAAAAATCTTGACGCCGTTGTCGTGATAGGGATTGTGCGATGCAGAGATGACGACCCCGGCGTTAAGCCGGAGCGCACGGGTCAGAAATGCGACCCCCGGCGTCGGAATAGGACCGACCAGGGTAACATCAACCCCCATGGAGCAGATGCCCGAAGTGAGCGCGCTCTCAAGAATATACCCCGAAATGCGCGTATCTTTTCCGATGAGGACTTTCTGCCTGCCGATGCCGTCTTTTTCACGAAGCACAACGCCTATCGCCATGCCGACGCGCAGCATCATTTCCGGCGTCATATATCCGCGATTCACTTTCCCGCGGATGCCGTCTGTTCCGAATAATTTCATTTTCCTGCCTTCCTGATCGTTACGGATACGGAAACCTCCGCAACCTCTGAACGCACGCCCCCACCTGCAAGATTCAGCTTTGCATTCTGGACAACGTCTTCATCCAGACCTGTGATGTCGATCGGGTCCGTGCGAATAACCGACATCTTCTCGATTTCACTCCGCGGCCCTTCAATCCTGACTATGGAAGGCTTCACAACAACCGACTTCAGCGCAAACGGACGCTCCGGCGCACCGGTTATGTATGGCTTCACCTGCACCGCCCGCATTGCTGTTTCATCAAGAAACACCTTGATTGTTGCAGGCTCAATCCGCAGCACCTTAAGCGAGCGCGGCAGAACAATATTCTCCCGCACAATCGACTGCACGTTTTCGCCTTTTTTTGCACTGCCGAGATCAACCACCACCCGAACATCCGCCGGACGCAGCCGGTAGATCTCCTGCTCGTATCCGAGCACGCTCACGGTAACCTTCCGGAGATTCTGCCGGAGAATCTCCATGCCGGCAGGTATGTTCTTGAAGTCGACCTGAGCCTCAACCGATGTCTCAGACTCTCCCCGGTTGGAAACGTAAAACCAGAGTGTTATGGCAAGCGCAACCGACAGGATTTTCAGGCCGATATTTTTTTTCGGCTTTTCAGCCACGGGTTCTTCTCCCTCTATGCATTCTTTGCTGCCGCCCGGTCTGCTGTCTCAGGCTTTTTCTTGATGGTAAACAGATCCGTCAGGATATCGCGAAGTGTTCCCATGTCGACATGCGAGTCCATTTTGCCGTTCATCGCAAGCGAAATATGCCCCGTCTCTTCCGAGACGATAATGGCTACGGCATCAGTTTCTTCGGTCAGGCCGAACCCGGCCCGATGCCGCGTACCGAGCGACTTCCTCATATCGGTGCCAAGCTTAATCGGCAGGAAGCATCCGGCCGCAACAACACGATTGCCACGGATAATAACGGCCCCGTCATGAATGGGCGATGTCGGATGAAATATGCTCAGCAGCAGATCTTTGTTCACCTTCGCATCCAGCGGCGTGCCGATTTCGACGTACTCCTTGAGGCTCACGTCCCGCTCAATAACGATAAGCGCACCGATCTTCCGGTTGGCGCACGCAACCGCAGCACGCACAATTTCTTCAAGCGATTTCAGCTCTTCTGCCGACGTAAAATTCTGGAAGAACGAAGATTCTCCCATCTGGGCCAGTGCACGGCGAATTTCCTGCTGGAAAACAATGATGAGGACGATGACCACCTGCGACCAGAAACTCTGGAGAATCCAGTCCATGACATGCAGTTGAAAGTGCTTGGCAAAAACAGAGACAATGATGAGCACGGCGACGCCAACCAGCATCCGTGCGGCTCGCGTACCCTTGATGATCAGAAAGACCTGATACAGGATAATCGAGACGAGCGCGATGTCAAGGATATCCTGCCACCGAATCTGTCTCACACTATCAAGCACTCAAGCCTCCTACGAAATGCGGTCCCGGTATACTTTCACCTGCAGAGAAGCCCGTGCGGCATCTGTGAATGATTTCATCGCCGCATCGCGCTTCGCTGCGAGAACGCTCCTCTGCATCTGCGCTGTCTTCTGATCGTCGCCGCCTGTTGACGGAACATCCAGCGGCGTCACGTCGACCGACGCCCAGACAAGCCGTTTCACTTTGTCGAGCGCAAGCTGACGCCTCAACATCCGTTCATACTGATCCGGGCTCATCCGGTTCAGCTCAAGCGTGCGGAAATAGACTTCTTTTTTAAATGCGCCGTCACGCCTGAAGCGCTGATCATTGACTATCATCTCCTGCACCTCGGCGTCGGCGACCGCCATGCCCATATCTGAAGCGATCGCCAGCAGAACCCGCTCTTCAATGATGGAGTCGAGTACCGCTTCCTTGAGGTTCAGCTGCTTTTCCATCTCTTCGTTGAACTGATCCCTGAAAATCTCTCGATACGTATTCCGGGCGTTGTCATAGGCACGCCAAAATTCCTCGACTGTTACCTTGTCGTTGCCGATCTCGGCGACTACAACGCTTGTCGGCTTGTCGAGCGGGCCGACACCCCAGAAAACAAAGCTCAGAATAACGATAAAGAAAAGAAAATAAAAATATTTCGCGTGCTTCCTCATTCCTTCAAGCATTGTGCATCCTCCTCAAAAACCGTTCGTTTTGCTCGGCGCGAGCCGATCGCACCTCACCCGGACAGTCCGCATCAGTATAGAAAGAGCAGGCAACGTATCAGGCGGAATCGTTGCCTTCGCCACGCAGATCGACCGGGCGCTCCGGAACAACGGTAGAAATGGCATGCTTGTAGACAAGCTGCTCATTTGCGTCCTTCAGCAGCACAACAAAGTTGTCGAACCCTTTAATCGTGCCTTTCAGCCTCACGCCGTTTGTCAGAAAGATAGTGACCGGCATTTTCTCCCTGCGAAGCGCGTTCAGAAAACTATCCTGGAGATTCTGGGTTTTCGGTCCAATCATGATACGGCACCTCTTGTTTTTCTCCGGCGCGAACGATGTATCCCGGACACAGCGTTTTCAACGGAACCGTCTGGATTTAAAGCAAATCCTGCTCGATGTATACCTTAAATGATTTCACGAAAGAATGCAAGAACTATGTTATAATCCAAAGAGATACGCCATGTTAAAAGGAGCGGTTTCATGCCCGTTTATGAATATAAATGCACCGGCTGCGGCCACGATTTTGAAAAACTGGTTCGTGCGCATCAGACCGTGGCCTGTCCGCAATGCTCGTCCGAAATGATCACCAGGAAGTTTTCGGTTTTCGGCATGTGCGGAGTTCAGAAGCAGACGTCATCCGGCTGCTCGACCTGCAGTTCAGGATCCTGCAGTTCCTGCAAATAACGAATGTGCCCTGTGCCGGACTCCTGAATGAGCCAGGAACAAACCAGAACCACCGCTGAGCCGGGCACGAAGATCCGGGAAGAGCTCCGGGAACCCCCGCTTTTCCGCGTGCTCCTGCTCAATGATGATTACACGACAATGGAATTCGTTATTTATGTGCTTGAAACTATCTTCCATAAATCGCCCGCTGATGCAATGCGCATCATGCTTCATGTTCACAGAAACGGACAGGGCATGTGCGGTCTGTTTCCGGAAGAGATTGCCGAGATGAAGGTGCTGGCGGTACACGAACTCGCCCGCAAGAATGAATTTCCGCTCAAATGCGTTATGGAGAAAGAATGATAAGCAAAGAACTTGAACTCACCATACAGGCAACTATCCGTGAGGCCAAAAACCTCCGCCATGAGTATCTAACCGTGGAGCATATCCTCTATGCCGTTATTCATGACGAGTGGGGAATCGATATCATTACGAGTTGTGACGGCAACGTTCTCCGCATCAAAGCCATGCTCGACGAATACTTCATGAAGCATATCCCAAAAGTTTCAGGCAGCGACGGGGTGCATCCTAAGCCGACGAAAGCCTTTCAGCGTGTCGTTCAGAGGGCGCTTGTCCACGTGCAGTCTGCTGAAAAGAAAGAGGTCGATTCGGGCGACATGCTCGCATCCATTTTTGTCGAAGAAGATTCGCACGCAGTCCACATTCTCGAAAAAGAAGGCATTACGCGCCTCGACGTGCTGAACTACGTCTCACACGGCATCTCCCGCATTTCCGCGAACCCCACGTCCGGCAGCGACCAGCCTCATGCATCACCGGAGCCCTGCAGCGATCAATGCAAAACCGATAAGCAGAAGGCAGCGGCAAAAGATCCACTCAAGCTTTTTGCCGTAAATCTCGTTGAGAAGGCACGCGAGGGCGCCATCGACCCGCTCGTCGGCCGCAGTACTGAACTGAAGCGCATGATACAGGTGCTCTGCCGGCGCCGCAAAAACAATGTCATCTTCGTCGGCGAGCCGGGAGTCGGCAAGACCGCGATTGTCGAAGGCCTTGCACGCAAGGTTCACGAAGGCTCAATTCCTTCTCCGCTCAGACGTTCGCAGATCTTCTCGCTGGACATGAGCGCCATGCTCGCGGGGACAAAATACCGGGGGGACTTCGAGGCGCGGCTCAAGGCAACAATTGCCGAACTCGAAAAGACGCCCGGGGCGATCCTTTTCATCGATGAAATCCATACCATCATCGGCGCAGGCGCCACAAGCGGCGGATCGCTTGATGCATCCAATATTTTGAAGCCGGTGCTGAACTCCGGCAAGATGCGCTGCATCGGCGCATGTACGTATGAAGAACACAAGAACCACTTCGAAAAAGACCGGGCGCTTTCTCGCCGCTTCCAGAAAATTGAGATTCAGGAGCCTTCGATTGATGAGACGATTTCGATATTGAAGGGGTTGAAGTCATACTACGAAGACTTTCACAATGTAAAATATACTGTCGCTGCCCTGAAGTCTGCTGCGGAACTCTCCGCAAAATATATCAACGACAAGTTCCTCCCCGACAAGGCTATCGACGTCATTGACGAGGCGGGTGCATCGCTGAAGCTCCTGAACGCTGAAAAAGAAGGCAGGGAGCGTGTAACGGTCGGAGTTCACGAAGTCGAAACGGTCGTAGCAAAAATGGCAAAGATTCCGCCGCGGACCATATCGACCTCCGATGTCGAGAAGCTGAGGAATCTGGAAGCCGACCTGAAGGGCGTTGTCTTCGGTCAGGACGATGCCATCAGCTCCCTGGCAGCGGCAATCAAGCGTTCGCGCGCAGGGCTCGGCCTGCCCGAAAAACCGATTGGCTCGTTTCTCTTCACCGGCCCGACCGGAGTCGGCAAGACCGAGGTCTCCAGGCAGCTCGCCACGGTACTTGGGGTTCAGTTCCACCGCTTCGACATGAGTGAATACATGGAAAAGCACGCAGTTGCCCGGCTTGTCGGCGCGCCGCCCGGCTATGTCGGCTTTGATCAGGGCGGCCTGCTCACCGAGGCCATTCGCAAGTATCCGTACTCTGTGCTGCTGATGGATGAAATTGAAAAGGCTCATCCCGACATCTTCAGCATCCTGCTCCAGGTGATGGACTACGCCACCCTGACCGACAACAACGGCAAGAAAGCCGACTTCCGAAACGTCGTTCTGGTCATGACCTCCAACGCCGGCGCCATGGAGATGGATAAGGGGTCTGTCGGCTTCGGCGATCGCATCTCCAACACACAGGACAAAAGCGATGAAGCCATCAAGCGGCTTTTCTCTCCGGAGTTCCGGAACCGGCTTGACGGGATTATTCATTTCCATGCACTGACCGCCGAAATAATGAAGAAGGTCGTCGACAAGTTCATTGATGAACTGCGCCGTCAGCTTGCGCCGAAAAAGATTGCCGTCAAGCTGACTGATGCTGCCCGCACATGGCTTGCCGACAAGGGCTTCGACCGGCGCTACGGCGCCCGCCCGCTTGCCCGGATTATCCAGACAGAAATTAAGGACAAGTTGTCGGATGAGATGCTCTTCGGCAAACTCGTTAAGGGCGGATTGGTAACAATCGGCCTCAAAGACGGCAATCTGACATTCTCCTATGCTGTGTAGGACATCCTTCACGACTGCCCTTTTTGAGCAGCCTGCTTGTCGCTATCTATAACGTGCCGATATTTCGCCTCCGCAAAGAACTCGTATTCCCGCCGCCGCATCTGGCGGAGCCTGACGGTCTGCTTGCTGTCGGCGGCGATCTGAGCGTAAAGCGGCTTCTGCTTGCGTATTCGATGGGTGTCTTCCCCTGGTATTCGGATGACTCACCGGTGCTCTGGTGGTCGCCTGACCCGCGCCTCGTGCTCTTCCCCGATGAGCTGAAGATCTCCCGCTCGCTGCGCCGGACCATCAGGAAAGGGACATTTACCGTCACTATGGATGCGGCGTTTGAACAGGTCATCAGCAGTTGTGCCGGACTCCATGCGACCGACAAGGGCGGAACCTGGATAACGGAGGACATGGTAAAAGCATATATGCTTTTGCACAAAGCGGGCTTTGCACACTCCATTGAAAGCTGGCATGAAGGAAGACTCTCCGGAGGACTCTACGGGGTTTCGCTCGGGTCGATTTTTTTCGGGGAATCCATGTTTGCGAGAAAAAGCGATGCTTCAAAGGTAGCCTTTGCTTTTCTGGTTGGGCGGCTGCAAGAGTGGGGATGCTCAGTAATCGATTGTCAGGTCACCACATCGCACATGCGGCACTTCGGTGCCCGGGAAATAGCGCGTGACAAGTTTCTGGCTTTGCTGAATGCCGGGCTGAAGCAGCCTACACGGAAGGGAAGCTGGAGGGAAAACAAAGCCGGAAGTCAAAGTCCGCGATAGAAAAAACGCGCTTTGCCTTTATCCTTATCTTCTGAATTCCGCGCTCTGGCTGCCGCTTTTTAATCTTCCGGATACCGGAAAGGACTTGCCCGCTGAACGGTATCGACCTTCAACGGCCTGCCCTTCAGCCCAAAGACAACCAGACCGCGCTCATCAAACGTCTGCCCCCGCTTTTTCCAGACTCCGGTCCATGAAACGAAGAGCGTCATCTTGCCTTCCCGAATATCAAACAGCAGCGGATTGAATTCCAGCGTCGCTGAGTCGAATAGTTTCATCGATTCAGTGATCGCCTTGTATCCCTCAGGAGTTGTGTTCGCCTGAAGCGCAGACATGTCGCGCGCAACATACGCACCACGCACTTTTTCGGCAAGAACAAACGCCTCGGTCGCAAGAAGGGAATCAGCCGTAGGTTTTTTTATCTCGCTTTTCCCGCAGGCTGCGACAAACACGAGCAGAATCAGCATCAGCGCAAGAATTTTTTTCATGGAATCCTCCCGTCGAACAATACAGGGCAATTATAAACGATTTCAGGGGGAAGTGAGAAGCAGGAAGTAAAAGCCCGGCGGTCGAGCACGGCTCAGGGAGAATGTGTGATAATAGATATCTTATGAGCGTCGTCTGCAAGAACAGTAAAGCGTACCACGACTATTTTATCGAAGACAGGATCGAAGCCGGCATGGTTCTCGTCGGCACGGAGGTAAAGTCGCTTCGCGCCGGTCGCGCCAACCTGACGGATAGTTACGTTCTCATCAAGGACAACGAGGTTTTTCTGCTCAACTGCCACATCAGTCCTTACAGCCACGGAAACATCATGAACCATGAGCCGACCCGTACGCGCAAACTGCTGATGAACCGAAAGGAAGTCGAGCGCACCCGCGGCAAGCTGATACAGAAGGGATTCACCCTCATTCCGCTGAAGATTTATTTCAAAGGCTCCTATGCCAAGGTCGAGGTCGGTCTGTGCAAAGGCAAGGCGCAATATGAAAAACGTGAATCAATAAAGGAACGTGAGGCAAAGCGCGAGATCGACAAGACCTTAAAAGAACGGAACCGCTAGCGTTCCCCGCTGCCCACCGTCAAGAAATGAGCAGGAACACCATGACTGACCAACAGCCGAACAATCCGCTGCACGGCGTCACGCTGGAAATGATTCTGAACCATCTTGTTGATCGCTATGGATGGGAAGAACTGGGGCGGCGCATCAGGATCAGATGCTTTATAAGCAATCCGAGCATAAAATCCAGCCTGACGTTTTTGAGAAAGACCCCATGGGCAAGAAAAAAAGCGGAAGACCTTTACCTCCGCTCCAGCCCCTGAAGACCCCTGCTTCCGCCCGGCATTTATTAACATATGAAATGGCGAAGAAGCATGCTCTCATGAAAATTCCGGCATAGAGCCTGTTGTTCAGGGCTTTCGTCCGCAGCCTAAAAAAAGAGCCCTGTCAACCACCAGGGCTCTTCTGCTGTTGATGCGGGAAAACTACTTCTGCACAGGAGCGGATGGCGGAGTCGGACACGCGCCGAGATATTTGCCCTTCATAGTGGTCTTCATCTTCATTTCCTTGCCCTCAACCTTCATGGTCGTTTCTGTAACGCCGTCATAGCTGATACCGGCATAGGTAATTGTCCCTTTGGAAGACATCTCCGGACAGACAACTCCCCAGGTCACCGTATTTCCGGCAACCTTCACATCCTGCATCTTGCAGTCTGCAGGCTGATCCTGCGGCTTTGCAATCGGCTCTTTCTGAGACAGGCAGGTGGTAAATGTGTGCGGCTTCATCATGCCTGCAGGCATCCCCGGCATTTCGTTCATGACCGTAACTTCCCACTGACCGTCCTGCATATTGACCTTTGGAGCAGTCGGAGCCGGGGCCTGAGCACCTTCTTTCGGCTTCTCGCCGCATCCTGCCGCCATAAGAGCCACAACGGTAAAAACAACTGCTGCAATAAAGAGTGCGCTTCGCTTCATTAGGGATTCTCCTTTCATTACCGGCGCCAGGCCGGCGTTCTTTCGAACTGTATTTTGATTATAGTGCGCTCCGTCCGGAATGGCAAGTAGCAGCTCTTCTTGTTCCGTATTTACCGCATGCCTCTGCTGTTCTCATAGTTTTTTTTCTGAATTTCTGAGTCCTGGCGTTCACTTCCTTCTTCCTTTCCACTTGTTACTTGCTGTAAGTGGTATAATAAATCAGATGCTTCATCCGGGGGCGAAAGGGCTCGACGGGGGTTATGAGGCTCAAGCTGCATGCCGTGGCTCCTTCACCACGTAAAAAGAGGGAACAAACACAAACGCCAACAACGAACTGGCACTTGCTGCTTAACTAGCAGCACGTCCCTTTCTGGTTGCCTGAGCCGGGAAAAGGACGTCATATTTCAGGCTGCCATCTGGCAGCGCCCTTCTGCTTTGATGGGAGACTCAAGGGGATAGGATGTCAGAAGGCCTGTCTGTCGGCATGCCGACCTCCGAAACTTAAATTGGCAGACTTTGCATGGAGATGCTTGAGAGTAGTGCTTTCGGACCGGGGTTCAATTCCCCGCGCCTCCACCAGATTAGGCTTATTATTCAGTCTGTTAGGCGGTTTCGCCAAGACTGAACAATGACAAGGCTTTGCAGAGATGCAAGGCTTTTTCTTTTTCAAAATCAGTAAGTTATAAAATCGCTTGCAAACTGCTTGCAAGCACTTATGCGTCCTGCCCGGCCAAGCAGAATCAGTTACTTTCCTTAAAGATTCATATTTTTCCATGCTACAATCATTCCGTGATGTCGAGAGTCATCGATCACGGAAACTGTACGACAAGAGCTTACCTTTTACATATAAGATACCGCGAAGCGCATTCCCCTCTCTCATGTTATTTGGCGTTCAATTTTGACACAGATAGCACAAACACAACTTCTTGAAAATTAAGCCATGGGTTAAAATTGAATGCTGATTTAGCCTCAAGGTGGGTCATTATTGCACGCCGCTTAACAACGACAGCCAATTATTTGATATTAACGTCCCTTTTTTGCGCCGAAATCGAAATCAAATTCTATCGTGAAGTTTACAAGTTCTTTCCTTTGAATAGAAATCTCGAATTCGAAATTTCTTTGATCTTCGCTATGACTTATTAAATCCTCAATAGAAGGGCAGAGCCATGCGTTAGGCCGCTTGCCATGTATGCCTTTGATAATATCGGTTCCTTTTGGGACCCACTCTTTAATATTGGTGATCTCGTATTGAGAAAATATATTATTGTCCAGCTCATAGCGAAATAGCACCTTGTTGTCGTCCTTATCCCGTAATGGATATCTGTTGTAAAACCATTGCGAGGCCCACTGAAGCTCTTTGGTGCTGTTTTCCAAAAGAACAGCAAGCGGAGTTTCAAGCATTGCGTTGATCGATGCGTCATCTTTCTGCGCGAACAGGCATTTCTGCCCGTTGCTTCCAAAGCGCAGTGCTGCGGTAATGATCGAAGTGTTGTCGAGCAGGTTTTGGGCCATGCGTTCGTCGCCGGTTCCATAGATGAACTGTTCTCGCTCATGCCCCGGTCGGGTGAAAATCAACCCTTTATCATTCTTCAGCGCGCGAACGTTCCATTGCAGAATAGCAATGTTTGGCTCAGACACTTCTTTAAGGCGATGCCTGTTCACTCTCCCTGCTGTTTGCACGATTGAGTGAACACTCGACGGCTCGATAACCGCCCAGTCGAAATCGTGGTCACGTCCTATCTCTTCAACCGGCGTGGCGACGACAATAAATATGACATCATCATCTTCTGCTTTTTCAACTCTCTTTCTCACGTCCGGATCATCAAGTATATTTTTATTGGATTTTGTTCGGTTCAGCAGCCGGTCAAGCGCTTGCTCTTTCAGAAACCGGCGAAGGGCAAAGTCTGCTGCGTGATATGCACATACATGAATGTTTTTATGCTCTTTTGCAACGCGTTGAGCAAGGTAGATGCACTGGGGGATATTGGCAACTCGCACCAGCCCGAAAGAGACATGTTTGCCTGTGTTTGGGTATTTCCACCTGTTGAACTCATGAAGCTCGTGTGATGCAGTGCATACAGCATCATAAAATGCTTCCAGTGCATTCCCTGAGCCTTGTTTTACATCAACATACATGGCTTTTCGATAGACCGATTGCGTATTTAGGGTTTTATCAACGAGCATCCTGATTCGTTCGCAGTAAGCATTATAAGCATCCTGGGCAGTTTCTTTTTGAATATGTGACGGATCGCACATGTTGTCAATAAAGACAATGCGAGGCGTTATTGCCCTCTCTTTCAACGCAGCCCGCATGGCTACGCCGGAATAGTATGCTTTGCAGAGGGCTTTTGCCACAGGTTCGGCCAGCGTGGCGCTTGAGGCAACAACATTTCTTCCAAACATGCCGGCCATCTGCACGAGCCGGAGTATTGCAACAACGGCATCGGGGTCATAGCTATCCACTTCATCGAGGATGATATCGCTTGACGCAACCCGCAGCAAAGCCCGCGCATGGTGTCCCTGTGTGCCTGGCTCTCCGGCGTTGACAAGGTAGTCTACCGTAGAGATAAGAACAGGAACGCCCACCAGTGATTCCAATTTATTTTGGTCACCGGATAGCTCTTTGAGCCAGTCCGGCATTTCTACGAGAGTATCCGCCTCCTCTGTCTCATAGACCAGATCCCAGTCGTTCTGAATGTCGTTTCCGATCTCATCATCCCGCGTGTGCTGGGACCTAATATATTTGTCGCCAATGAGGCATGCAATTTCTTTCTCCGGCAATCCGAGTTGGTTTCTGTATGCATCATGCGTCTGCAACGTCAATGTGCGAAGGTTAAATGATGCTGCAAAGCGCACGGGGCGGTCTGTGGCGAGAGCGGCCACAGTTTTTGCATTCATCCGGGTCTTTCCGGCGCCTGTTGACGCAACATTAAATATAAGTGTCGGCACTTTAAGCTGGCTTAATTCCTGTAGGTACGCGACAGCCTTGTCCTGCCATGCAAATGCTGGATTGCCCGATGGACGCAGTATCTTATCGACCGACTCCTGAGAAAGGCCCGGCAGGGAGTGGTCAAAATAATACCTGACCGCATTGGCAGCATAGCGCGCTACCTCTGTCAGGTGATAATCCAGCGGTTGGTTCATTTCCCGGCGCGACTGTTTCCCCTTTTTGTGAGCGAAATCGCCGGAGGGTTTGCGACTGTTTGCGTACAGCTTGCAGTGTTCATACTTTCTGTTTTCGTGTTTATATTCTTTGGCTGATATTGCATGGTCTGCAAGAATAACGGCGGCGCGGGCGATAATGGCAGCGGCCCGCCAATATGTCGTTGATCGTTCACCGCTCTGATTGAGCAGTCGTTCGGTGCAATGTTTCAGACGTGAAATAGTGGCAGGGCAAAGTGAATCTTTGGGAGAATAAAGCGTTTCGGCGGTGCCTTCGCCGATTTTTCTGTTTGCATGAGATTCCGGAGTAGGTGTTTCTCCGAGTTTTTCGCTTGATGGGCCAAAAAGCAGGTGATGTGTTGCGATTGCCATTTCTACAGCATCAAGCGCGGTGCTCAGACTATACGTCAGTCCTTGCGCAGCAAAGAGGGCGCGGGATTCTTTTTCAGGGTCGGCCTTAACTTTTTCCCATGCGGCAGTCCATAGAAAATCATTCTCCCGAAGCGCTCTGAACACCTGTGCTGATATCCATTCGTGCCGTGTTTTGTCTCTGACAATAGCACTTGATTTAAGCTTGTCGTCCTGAAAGTGTTTCGTCGCCTTGCCGATGTCATGTGCAAGCGCAGCGATCTGCGCAACCAGTGAGATTATACGGACAAACAGTTCAGGCGAATATTTCTTTGTTCGGGTTGCTACCGCATATGCGCCGTTATGTCCGAAAACTGATGAGCTGCCTACTGTCCATAGCAGCCGCATCTGCTTCATGCCTTCGTTCCGATAGCATGCAACTGCTGTGAATCTCGTGGCGGAACGTCGAAGCGCGGTGTAAATTTCATTGAGCGCTTCTTCAGTGATCGGTGTTATCCAGGCGTCGGAGGCGATGCGCACGGCATAGCGGTCCAGTAAAGACGCTGAACGCTTTTTTGACTTGCCTGTGCAGTCAGAGACAAAAAGGACATGCATTATGGCTCTTCCTTTATTTCGGCAATGAGGGGCCATGTAATATTATTGTTGTCCAGTGATTTTGGCGTATAGTATCGCTTGAAATCATGAAGAGACCTTGAAGGGATGACAAGGCGATCATGCTGGTCTATGCCAAGTTCGTTCATGACCGCTTTTTTCTGATCATCGGTCATTAAGGGGTTGAGTTTGATTGTCAGCTTTATATCCGAATCGAATCCCGTAGCAAGTTTGAGCGCTCTCGGCTTTTTGCGATCTGGGACTGCTTTTGCGCCAAGAATACGGGCAAACACAAAAGATCGCTCCGGATAGGTTTTTTGTTCAAGGTCATGGGCTATGAGCCTCCACTGGTTCTTGAAGCGCTCAAAGGCAGTCGGAAGGACGGCGCGCCAACGGGCAGATTCGCCACGCCGTAGCCCTGCATAGAGGATGTCGAGAGGGTATTCTCCGATCAGGGCACGCATGATCAGTTCAAGCGAATCATTTCCCAATGGCCGGGACGGTGGAAACTTGGCGAATCTCACTTGAAGTTCATGTTCATCCAGTCCTGATTCTGAATAACTTCCATGCCCGCTCTCCATAAGCTGAAGCATTCTCTCGGCAGATGCTTCGTAGGGTAACTCTGCATGGCGAATATAGCTTACTGCCTTCGGGTCTCTCCGAAGCACTTTCGGATATCTAACCACTGCATCATCCATTGCACTCGTAGCGGTGGTGTTCGAGACGGGGAACGCACTGAGAATATCAAAGCGTTTGACTTCGCCACGCCAAACAGCTCGCCTAAGAATGAAATTAATTAAATTGTTTTTAGAAATAATCATATAAATCGTTTTAATTTTAACATAATATGGATTGATTTGGCAATTGTAAGGTGCTATTCTTCTTTAAGGAGGTGACATATGGCTGAAAAAAATGAATCTGCAGACAAAAAGCAGAGAGGAAGAAAGAAGCGCGAAAGTAGCCTCAAGGTAAAAACTATCCCCGATAGTATTTGCGATGACGGATGGGAGAAGTTCATCAAGGACAAATACTACCACTTTTCGTCGAAAGTTACGAATTCAAACGCTGCGCCTGTTGGTGTGAGGATTTCCCGTGAGCAGGCACTCGATTTGCCGTATGTTTCTGCAAGGACAATCATGAACAGTGGCATTGGAATTCCGCTTGATTATGTCGTCAATCCTCAGAGCAAGAGACCTGCTTATATTCAATCTGCTGTGCAGTCACGCATTCAGGACTCTCAAAATCCGTCACTGAAAGTGGAGCCGGAAGAAGTGTGTGAAAAAATACTGGTCGCCTATGATGCGGTGATTGACAACGTCGGCTTTTTTGGCACTGACATTGTTCCACCGGAGATTCGACAGATTCTGCTTCCGGCATCAGAGAAAGAGTATCGATGCGTGAGTCCTCTCGGCTCAGCGGGACTGGCAGGACTGGTTCGCGATGCGGCACAGGCGGAGGGCGGTGCGCGCATATCTATTATCAATAATGATTCTTACAAAATCGGTGGAGCCAATTCGGTAAACGTTGGTCTGCTGGTCGGCAGGGTAAAGCCGCTAATGTTCCATCCTCCTCAAAAAGACCTTGAGATTAAAAAAGTGCTGGCTTGGTATTACAAAGGCTATCTCCCAGCTCTTCGGAGTTCCGCCGTCATAAAGTACAGTGCATGGCTGGACAGTGTGAAGGGCAAAGAATGGTCGCTGGCGGTGAAAAAGCGGGAGCGGCAATTTATTGAAGGCATTGTGTCAGGTCTGAATAAGCAAGCCGATTCTGCAAAGACCCTGCTGCTGACGCGAAAAGAAGAGCTTCCAGTGAGTTCTGATGCTGCGGATGAAGAATTAATGTCGCCAACGGTTCCTAATCGGGACTTGAGTATGGGCTGGTTGCTCAGAGACGGGCGGTCGCATGAGTGGAAAGAATTGGCGTCCGAATGGCTGTTTCATCGCTTTCAGAACTATTCATTTAACGGCAGAAAGCTGGGCATCGGCGCAGATGATCGCAGGCGGTTGATAAGCGCGATAACGGAGGTGCTATGACTACAAGCTATCTCGCAATTCCTCATATGCATGTCAAACGGGCAAATGCATTGGCAACGCCGTATCTGGTCAATGCTACCCCTGTTTTTGCTGCTGCCATGTTTGCACATGGGCTCTCTGTCAGCGTAACTCCAAGGCTGAAGCATGTTGGCACAGCTTATGTGCATCATGATGCACAAATTCTGATGGATCGTCTCCCGAATTTTCGTAATAATGGGTATTTTGAAGCGAGCCATTTGAGCCTCATGAAAGGGGCTTGTATGACGACGACCGGTTCTGGAAACAAAGGGGAGTATGACAGCAAGGCTTTTGCACGCAGACAGCCTGTTATAGCAACACAACCCCATGCGCTTGCTCACCTTGAGATTTCACTGATTGTTGCCTTTGAGGGAACTCGTCCTCCGGTTAGTGCTGTCGCGGATGAAGTAGCCCGGCGGCGACTTGCCGGGGGGCATATTGTAGATTTCGGCAAAGTTCGCTACTGCAACACTCTGAGCGAAGCATACTCTGCAATCGACAGTGGGCATATTCTCCTGGACAAAAGCGACCTTCTTGCCGGAAAGCACGACAAAGTGAATTCGCTCATTGAGTCTTGCCGGCGTGGCTCGACAGAAACATGGTGCATGCCCACTGTTCTTGGGTATGCGACGCTGACTCCTTTCAGTAATCGAAAGGGAGTGAGAAATATTCCCGGAACTGATAAAGTGCCGCTTCATGCTTATGCTGAGCCTTTAGTTGCGCCTGTTCAGTTCAGGGCGTTTAGGCGCAGCACAATCAACAGCATCTCTTTGTCAGAAACCCTTTGGCATTATGCATGGCTCGGGACAGATGTATTTGCAATAACTCAAAGACAAAATAAACAGGAGGCAACAAATGGCAATTAAGAAACTCCCCGGTGTTTTGAGCTTTCAGCGCGGAATGATCATCTCTGATGCGCTTATGTATTCACTTGTTGACGGCAGTGTTGCGGAATCAGTTCATGTTATACGACACGGGATCAGGGGGACGCAAAACCTTAGCGATATGTCGGGAAACGTAAGCAACATCCAGATAACGGAAACCGCCAAAACCGCTGCTGATGCAGATGGCTTTGCAGTGAGCTATACCCTGCGTCCGATAGATCTCAAATATCTGATTTTTGCCTGTGCAGGTGATTCGGGGCCTGAAATGCGAAGCGGTGTGGAGATGTTCGTCGATAGGGCAAAAATAAGCGAAGGCTTGCAGGAAGTATGCAGGCGGTATGCCCGTTGCATTCTCAATGGCCGCTGGCTGTGGAGAAACAGGATTCTCGGTCAATCAATTAAAGTTACGGTTGTTGCGGACGACGGCAGCAGCAATGATCAGATAAATATTGAGAACGCACTTGCATTGCCATTGAACGAGTTTGGAGACTATCAGGAGCAAGAAGTAGCTCTCGGCAGGATGCTTGCCGAAGGATTCTGTGGTACCAGAAGCATTGTGTTCAATATTACTGCATTTGTACAGTTTGGCGCTACAGGTGCTGTAGAGGTTTTCCCGTCACAAAACTATACAAAGGGCAAACCTGATGGTTTTGCACGGCCACTTTACAAGATCGGAAGTCCCGAAAAATTCAAGTCAAAAGATAACCCTGAGGAGTTCACAGATACTCGTAATATGGGACTCGCGGCTATTCGGGATCAGAAGATCGGCAATGCAATACGCACCATAGACACATGGTATGAAAAGTTCCAGAAGGTAGGGCGGCCAATTCCGATAGAGCCGAATGGTGCAAGTTTGGATCTTATGGATTTTTTCCGGCGCGACAAGAAAACCTCTGCCTTTGCGCTCATGAAGAGCATTGATCAGATTAGCCCGGACTCTGAAGATGGCATGTTTATGATAGCGGTTCTCGTCAGAGGCGGCGTCTTTGGAGAAAGCGAGAAGGAAAACAAGGGTGACTCCGCCGCCAAACCGGCTTCTGCGGTTTCAGACGATGCGGCGTAACCGGAGGCTGTCATGATGCAACGCTACAGTACGATAAAACTTGTCCCCGGAGCAGGACTTTCGCTTCCAGTGGTTGCAAGCGAGGCGGTAAAGGCCCTGCACTTCATATACGCCCAGAAAAAAATCCCGTTTGCACTGGCGTTTCCCAGCTATGCTGTCGAATCCGGAAGCGACAGGAAAACATTAGGCGATCAGGTTCAGGTATTCACTGCTGACGAATCGGGACTCAATGTAATCCTGGACTCTCTTGAGGTAGATGATCTTTTGAGGTCATTTGTGCATCCTGGGAGGATTCGCAAAGTTCCTGAAAACTGGAGCGGCAGGTGGGCAGCTTATGTAAGATTTCGCATTCCCAATAATAACGTGCGCGAAATATTGCCTGAATACTGCAAGAAGGGGCATGCCAAGGTGAGAGAGTTCCGCACAAAGAAAGCTGAAGTTTTGCCATTTCTGCATTACAGGAGCACAAGCACCGGCCAGAAGTTTGCGATCCATGTTGAAAAAAAGGTTTATGATGAGCCGCTGCAAGCTGCCGGAAAGCCCGACAGTTTCGGGCTTTCCCGTACTATGAGCATTTGTGCATTACCGCTACTGGAAAGTGCATGAAAAGGCATGAACCGAAACTTCTTGCTGTATTACTTTCTCAGCGCTCAAATGTGTTTTACCTTGAGCATGTGAGAGTGCTTCAGAAAGATGACAGGGTTGTCTATCTGACTGAAACCGGGCAGAATGTCGAAAAATTCTTCAATCTGCCCGACAAGAATACCGCGTTTGTTCTGCTGGGCAAGGGAACATCCATTACAGACGCTGCTGTGAGAAAGCTTGCTGAATCCAACGTTCTTGTCGGCTTTTGCGGTAGCGGCGGGTCGCCTCTTTTCGGCGCTATGGACATAGTTTTTTTGCCGCCGCAGAATGAATATCGCCCAACCGAGTATATGCAGGCATGGATGCGCATGTGGCTCGACGAAGCCGCAAGGGTAAATATCGCCAAGCATTTCCTGACTACACGCATGGAATGGACGTTCGATTTTTGGGAAGAAGATGGCTTGCATCTTAGCGATGATCTCTATGCTAAGTTTGACCGTGCAATCCGACAGAGCGATACGACCGGCAAGTTGCTGTCTGCGGAAGCCGCTTGGGCAAAGGGGCTGTATAAGTCACTGGCGCATCATTACAAACTGGAGGAGTTTGCACGGGAGGAAGGTCTGCGAAAGCAGGATACGATAACCGCCCGCGTTAACGGTTTTCTGGATCACGGCAACTACATTGCCTATGGCTACGCTGCCGCTGCGTTGCACGGACTCGGCATATCGTTTGCCCTTCCTGTACTGCATGGAAAGACGAGGCGAGGAGCTTTGGTCTTCGATGTAGCAGACCTTGTCAAGGACTGGCTTGTGATGCCCTTGGCCTTTAAGCATGGGACAAAGAGAGGTGCTGACAAGGTTTTCCGGGGCGCACTTATTGATAGGGCACAAAAAGAAAGGGTTCTTGATAAGCTAATGACCTTCATGAAAGAAGCTTCGAGAAATAACGTTTAATAACAATGTGTTAACGATGAGTTTACTTGTTGAAGGTTTTCCTGAAGGTGGTAACGAAACTTTTTGTGATCTTTGATAATTCTGTGCTTTGTCTTGCAGTGTTCCGCCGCATAGGCGGCTTAGAAGATCCGGTAGCACCTGTTTCGATAGTTTCAAGTGTGTTCCGCCGCATAGGCGGCTTAGAAGCTGAGGATATTGCCGAACACATCGAAGCCCTCGTGTTCCGCCGCATAGGCGGCTTAGAAGTGAAACGCTCGGATGCCGCGCAAAGATGCCGAGTGTTCCGCCGCATAGGCGGCTTAGAAGAACACATGGCGAAGGATCGCGCATAGCTCATGGTGTTCCGCCGCATAGGCGGCTTAGAAGCGCGGGGAAGCTCGCCGAAGGCGCGGAGTCAAGTGTTCCGCCGCATAGGCGGCTTAGAAGTGTATGTTTGCTGATACCCCCGCAACCGCACTGTGTTCCGCCGCATAGGCGGCTTAGAAGCGCCTGCGCGTGCTTCGGCGTGGCGCGCATGTGTGTTCCGCCGCATAGGCGGCTTAGAAGCGAACCGGCATAGTACCGAAGGGCTATTTTTCGTGTTCCGCCGCATAGGCGGCTTAGAAGTGTTTTCGGAACACTGAAAACACATCCTTGACGTGTTCCGCCGCATAGGCGGCTTAGAAGCCAGACGTATGAATTGTCATACCTGCAAAAGAGTGTTCCGCCGCATAGGCGGCTTAGAAGACAACTAAAACATACTATAAGGAGGGAATCACGTGTTCCGCCGCATAGGCGGCTTAGAAGTACACGAACAGGGGCAATTTCGAAAAAGCGTCGTGTTCCGCCGCATAGGCGGCTTAGAAGAATGCGGAAAAGCCGAACCTTGCGGACTTCAAGTGTTCCGCCGCATAGGCGGCTTAGAAGGAGTTTCGGACATGGGAAAGCATAGTCTGCCTGTGTTCCGCCGCATAGGCGGCTTAGAAGCTCTTGGTACCGAGAACGTGCCTTGCCTGCACGTGTTCCGCCGCATAGGCGGCTTAGAAGCGACAGGCTCCTGAGTTATGCCCTCTTGGTACGTGTTCCGCCGCATAGGCGGCTTAGAAGATCAGCAGCCGGAGAGTCGAGCGACTGGAGTTGTGTTCCGCCGCATAGGCGGCTTAGAAGAGGCAGCTTTAGCGGTGCAGGGGATTCTCAGCGTGTTCCGCCGCATAGGCGGCTTAGAAGTCTGATATGGACGGCGTTCGGAGATGTCAAAAGTGTTCCGCCGCATAGGCGGCTTAGAAGCAGAGGATACGCTGTTTCTGGCGGTCGTCGAGGTGTTCCGCCGCATAGGCGGCTTAGAAGTGAAGCGTGAGAGGATCAGGAAACGTGAACGAGTGTTCCGCCGCATAGGCGGCTTAGAAGTTCTTGAGAGCGAGGAAAAGAAGCTCTTCAACGTGTTCCGCCGCATAGGCGGCTTAGAAGGCAATCGTACAGTTCTCCGGTGTACCGCTGATGTGTTCCGCCGCATAGGCGGCTTAGAAGAGAATAATGAGGTTGTTCATCGAACTCCTTATGTGTTCCGCCGCATAGGCGGCTTAGAAGCGGAGCTTGTATCTGTCAGGGGGTATGTCAGCGTGTTCCGCCGCATAGGCGGCTTAGAAGATATCTTGCCATTGCCCGTGCCACGATCGCCCGTGTTCCGCCGCATAGGCGGCTTAGAAGAGGCGATGGAGACACCGGGGCCGACGAAATCTGTGTTCCGCCGCATAGGCGGCTTAGAAGTGGCGATGCAGGTCAGGGGGTTAACAGAAGGCGTGTTCCGCCGCATAGGCGGCTTAGAAGTTCTCCGCGCTGATTAAACCCGCGCATGCTGAGTGTTCCGCCGCATAGGCGGCTTAGAAGCTACTGCGTCCATGTCAGAATCGAATGTTATTGTGTTCCGCCGCATAGGCGGCTTAGAAGTCAGACACGTTTCAAGAGTTATCGGACAGGACGTGTTCCGCCGCATAGGCGGCTTAGAAGACGCCAGAACGATCAGAGAAACAATTGCGGGAGTGTTCCGCCGCATAGGCGGCTTAGAAGCGGAGGAATATGTCGGGCTGATAGTCGGGCTTGTGTTCCGCCGCATAGGCGGCTTAGAAGACCATCGCATAGTTTCCGCATCTGATGTCGAGGTGTTCCGCCGCATAGGCGGCTTAGAAGATCAAGCACCTTCCCCTCCGGCACGCTTGCAAGTGTTCCGCCGCATAGGCGGCTTAGAAGGCTCCCAATATTCATCACGCGGACTATCACGCGTGTTCCGCCGCATAGGCGGCTTAGAAGTGCATCGCTTCTATTTCTATTTCCTGCTCGTAGTGTTCCGCCGCATAGGCGGCTTAGAAGTCTACGTGACCGGCAAATTGTCGGAGCAGGACGTGTTCCGCCGCATAGGCGGCTTAGAAGTTTTCCTGTTCCAGCCTGCCCTGCCACTCCTTGTGTTCCGCCGCATAGGCGGCTTAGAAGCCCTGCTGATACGTTCAGCGTACTGCTCTGCGGTGTTCCGCCGCATAGGCGGCTTAGAAGATAATTTTAAACGTATCCACCCGCACAGTGAGGTGTTCCGCCGCATAGGCGGCTTAGAAGTCTGGCTGCCACTGCGTCCATACGCTTTCGTGGTGTTCCGCCGCATAGGCGGCTTAGAAGGAAAACCGGAAGCGGTATATCTCCTGATTACTGTGTTCCGCCGCATAGGCGGCTTAGAAGTCAACGAAAAACAATGAGACAGGCAGCCATAAGTGTTCCGCCGCATAGGCGGCTTAGAAGCAATGCTGTCGATGTTTGGGTTGATCAAGTCTGTGTTCCGCCGCATAGGCGGCTTAGAAGATACGATGGTGGATGTATCGCGCAGAAAGGCTGTGTTCCGCCGCATAGGCGGCTTAGAAGGGGGACTAACAAATAAGTATCCCATGACGCGCGTGTTCCGCCGCATAGGCGGCTTAGAAGCGCTGAACGCTGCATTTATGGGGCCACTTGCTGTGTTCCGCCGCATAGGCGGCTTAGAAGCGGCATTGCGAGCGACTAAGAGGAAATGCCCGGTGTTCCGCCGCATAGGCGGCTTAGAAGATCAAGCACCTTCCCCTCCGGCACGCTTGCAAGTGTTCCGCCGCATAGGCGGCTTAGAAGTGCAAAAATCCGTAAGTATGCGCTCCGTAATTGTGTTCCGCCGCATAGGCGGCTTAGAAGTCGGCCGGTGTAGGCCGGTAGCCCGCAAGGACGTGTTCCGCCGCATAGGCGGCTTAGAAGACGCAAGGCTGGTAGCACAGCCGGGAGGTGTGGTGTTCCGCCGCATAGGCGGCTTAGAAGTCTGCGTCGCCTCTTGCAAGCGATGCCTTAAAGTGTTCCGCCGCATAGGCGGCTTAGAAGTCATCGCGCTGCTCCTGAAGTGGAACACGGCTGTGTTCCGCCGCATAGGCGGCTTAGAAGCGAAAGCGGCACCGTCAAAAAGCCGACAATAAGTGTTCCGCCGCATAGGCGGCTTAGAAGTATCGGCCCCGCGCCCAGCAGTGCCTGACCTAGTGTTCCGCCGCATAGGCGGCTTAGAAGGATGGCTTTGCCGGAGGGTAGAATGAAGTGGTGTGTTCCGCCGCATAGGCGGCTTAGAAGCAAAGCATCCCAAAGATTTTTTGCTGCATCATGTGTTCCGCCGCATAGGCGGCTTAGAAGTTTGCCCCGGCGTCGGTCTCGTAGCCGTTCAGGTGTTCCGCCGCATAGGCGGCTTAGAAGATTACGCCATCCCCCTTTGGTCGATATCCTTCGTGTTCCGCCGCATAGGCGGCTTAGAAGTCGGAGAGTTCGGCGGCGGCGGAGGCGGACGAGTGTTCCGCCGCATAGGCGGCTTAGAAGATCAGGTCTTTGAGCATCATTGGCAGGTTGCGGTGTTCCGCCGCATAGGCGGCTTAGAAGAAAGAGCTGACGCGTAACACGACCGGCTGGCCGTGTTCCGCCGCATAGGCGGCTTAGAAGACCTGCGCATATTCCACGAGACGACATCTCCGGTGTTCCGCCGCATAGGCGGCTTAGAAGTGTCGAAAAGAAAAAATAGCAGTCCACCTCACGTGTTCCGCCGCATAGGCGGCTTAGAAGGTGGACTAAGTACAGCATCACGGCTGGCGGGCGTGTTCCGCCGCATAGGCGGCTTAGAAGCATACCGCCCGATGAAACGGCTACGTCATACGGTGTTCCGCCGCATAGGCGGCTTAGAAGACTGCGTCCATACGCTTTCGTGGATGCGCCACGTGTTCCGCCGCATAGGCGGCTTAGAAGATTGGTGGGCGCAAGCAATCCCCCCTCGGATGGTGTTCCGCCGCATAGGCGGCTTAGAAGTTGATAACAACCTGAACCTGCTCTATCTTGGCGTGTTCCGCCGCATAGGCGGCTTAGAAGTTATCCGGCAGGCGGCGATATAATCGGCGCACAGTGTTCCGCCGCATAGGCGGCTTAGAA
Source organism: Nitrospirota bacterium (assembly GCA_009773415.1). GTDB lineage: Bacteria > Nitrospirota > Thermodesulfovibrionia > Thermodesulfovibrionales > Dissulfurispiraceae > JAAYUK01. Next base: position 113,912 of record WSNO01000005.1, read on the forward strand.
GAGCGCGAACGCTATCCTCCGGTGTCACCCACAGTGTTCCGCCGCATAGGCGGCTTAGAAGACTGCGTCCACGCGCTAGAGCGGATGTGCCACGTGTTCCGCCGCATAGGCGGCTTAGAAGGCAATGATCGCCACGCTCTCGGGGCCTTGCGCGTGTTCCGCCGCATAGGCGGCTTAGAAGACCAGACAGCTTGAACTGCAAACGATATCGTCGTGTTCCGCCGCATAGGCGGCTTAGAAGTTCCCGCACGCCTTCAGCGACTTCGCCCGAACGTGTTCCGCCGCATAGGCGGCTTAGAAGAGCCCGGAAGCATACCAAGCGCAAGACGGAACGTGTTCCGCCGCATAGGCGGCTTAGAAGTTGCAGACCATGCCATTGGCAAAGTAGAAGTAGTGTTCCGCCGCATAGGCGGCTTAGAAGACGCCCATCGAGCCACGGCGCGTAATCGCTTGGTGTTCCGCCGCATAGGCGGCTTAGAAGATCGGGCAAAAATTCAACGAAGCTGATTTACCGTGTTCCGCCGCATAGGCGGCTTAGAAGAAGACATCGTTAATTCATGGTATCGAAAATGCGTGTTCCGCCGCATAGGCGGCTTAGAAGTTTGTGTCGGCACATTTGGAAGAAAGAAAAGAGTGTTCCGCCGCATAGGCGGCTTAGAAGAAGGCCTACCCGCATATCCCCGTATTCACCCAGTGTTCCGCCGCATAGGCGGCTTAGAAGATTGAGCATGATGATAAGGTAATAGGCGGCGCGTGTTCCGCCGCATAGGCGGCTTAGAAGGACGTGGGTGAACGACCCGCCGCCGCCGGTGGGTGTTCCGCCGCATAGGCGGCTTAGAAGCAACCTGGAAGCATACCAAGCGCAAGCCGAAAGTGTTCCGCCGCATAGGCGGCTTAGAAGTGTATGTCTTCTTCGGAAAATCCCCTGCTAAGGTGTTCCGCCGCATAGGCGGCTTAGAAGGGCGAAAGAGCTATTAATATCAATAACAACGCGTGTTCCGCCGCATAGGCGGCTTAGAAGATAAGGCGATGGGGAGCAGGCAGGGCAAAGCGTCGCCGGGGCAGGGAGGAGGTCGCGGCAATCAGCACGACTTACTACCTCCTCAGCGGTATCGTCGCCGAGGCGGAGCTGCGAAGGGCGCTGGGCATTGCTGTTGGCGGCGCTGGGAAAGCACCGAATATGGCGGCACCGGAGGACTGTTTCAGCGCATAATGACGCAGGAGTGCGTCGAGCGCCTGCCGTCAGGGCGA
>WSNO01000052.1 GCA_009773415.1 Nitrospirota bacterium
GATCGTCTTTACGTTGTAGGACATCTCTACCTCTCTTGTCGCTTGATGTCCTCTATTTTATCACTTCACTGAAAACCTTGGGTTTGTGCAACAGACTCTCTGAACAGCGAATATCGCTTCTTTTTGTGGTATGCTCTTATCAGAAACCACTGCGGAGGTGCGCTGATGGCAGCAAAACAGAGAACAGTTGCCGTACTGCTTTTTGAGGATGTCGAGGATCTCGACTTTTGCGGTCCCCTCTCGGTTTTTTCGATTGCAAACCGGGGGTTGGAGGCCGAGCCCTTTTCCGTCTTTACGGTTGCGCAGAAAAAATCGTTTCCGACGCGTCACGGCGTGACGATTACGCCTGCCTTCTCGTTCGATAATCACCCCGCCGCGGACATTATCGTCATCCCCGGCGGCCTTGGTGCGCGCCGTGAGGTGCATAACGATACCGTCAAGGCATGGATTGTAAAAAATGCAGCCGCTGCCGAACACATACTTTCAGTATGCACCGGCGCACTCCTGCTGGCGTCAACCGGGCTGCTGAACGGTCTGCAGGCAACAACTCACGCTTCCTCATTCGACAAACTGCAGGAAATTGCCCCTGCGGTGAAGGTTGTCCGGGACAAGCGATTTGTCGACAATGGCAAGATTGTCGTCGCCGCCGGCATAATGGCCGGCATTGATGCGTCGTTGTACCTTGTCGGAAAACTGGTGAATGAGGAATGCGCCGGCAAGGTGAAAAAAATCATGGAGTACTCGCCGGCGGGAGGCTAAGCAAAGGCGCTCCGGGAAACGGCAATTCCAGAAGCGCCCCGTTAAATATCACACAGCATGGCATCGCGTCCGATGCGGGGTTAATTGCTTTCATCCATGGGCGCATACTTTAAAATCGCCCATTTTTCGTCAGCAGAGGGCGTGACGCGCGTGATTATCGCCTCCTTTTTTTCACCTCTGTGCTCGAAAACAACCTTCGTGAGCGGCGCAATGGCGAGCGGCGAGCCCAGTCCCTCGATAAGCCCATCAATCGGCGATCTTATAGAAGTATCCGTAATCCGGATGCCGGAGGAATCAATCATATGAAGTTCTGAAAAGATCATTGGCGGCCATTCTGGAATCATATGCTCTGACAAGTATAAGCCTGCTCCCTCGGGTGGTTTTTTGCATATCTTTTCTATGACCATTCCGCGATGGCACTCCCAAATAAACGGGCAATGACAGAAGAGAATGATATCCATTTTCTTTTTTGTGCAGAAGGCTATCTCCTCCAGAAGCCGCGCATATCCCTTCTTGAAATCCTTGAGGCGCATTTTGCCGCCCTCTTTTACCGCGACGTTGCCGAACTCCGGAATCCATGCGTAATGATCTCTTCCGAGCAGCCGCTCAGGCTCGTCGTTGTTGAACCCCACTGCGCGGACGGCCCTGCTGAGGCGCAGGTCTATCCACTTCAGGCTTCTGCCCGCATAAGCCATGTTATGCTCAATGAAGACTTTTTTCATGAGAGGCACATGCGGCCCCCAACCATCGTAACCCCATGTGTACAGAATCGGAATCGTCATGTTTTCCTCCTGTCCGTTGAGTGCGTTAAAAAGGTCCGCTTTTTCATAACTCTACTCCATAACGGCAGAAAAAGCATCAGCAACACCATTTATCCCAAAATTGTCATTAGCGAGCAAGTTCTAATGGCCGTCATTAGAGAATGCAGTAGATAAGTCAGAGGTCATGTCAATAGGTGTGTAAAAAGCCATCAGGCGGCTATCCTTTCAGCGGGGTCTGCGGACGGCATCTGAACCGAAACACCGTCGTCAAACTCCT
>WSNO01000036.1 GCA_009773415.1 Nitrospirota bacterium
GATCGTCTTTACGTTGTAGGACATCTCTACCTCTCTTGTCGCTTGATGTCCTCTATTTTATCACTTCACTGAAAACCTTGGGTTTGTGCAACAGACTCATAGCATCTGCCAGAATAGGAGATGCAGATAGCCCCGTGTACAAAGACCTCAAGTTCAATATCGACACCTTGGCGGATTTCACGGATTTCATCCACTGTAAGCTCGCGCGAAAGAATAAGCCGCTTCGCGCCGAAGCGCTGCCAGAAGCGGGCGGCTTCAACGTTGGTGATATTGGCCTGTGTGCTGATGTGAATGTTGATTTCAGGCAGATTCGTTCTGAAGAGCTCCATGAGGCCGGGATCCGAGACGATTACGGCGTCCGGACGGATGCGGCGCAGCACCGCGCAATGCTCTTTTGCGAGGCCGATGTCGCGGTTGTGGGCGAGGATGTTTGCGGTTACATACGCTCTGACGCCGCGCTCATGAGCGTACGCAACTGCCGTTTCAAGCTCTTCGTCGTTGAAATTACCGGCCTTGCCCCTGAGGCTGAAGCGGGAGTCGCCGAGATAGACTGCATCTGCCCCGTAATGAATTGCCGTGCGAAGTTTTTCGAAGTCGCCCGCAGGCGCAAGAAGTTCGGGGAGTCTCATGTGAACCTCACCGAGCGGCAGATCTTGATCTGCTGCTGTGCGAGACGGTCGCAGCGTTCGTTTTCACTGTGGCCGTTGTGTCCCTTGATCCATTCCCATTCAACAGTGTGCGGCCTGGAGGCATGAAGCAGCCGCTCCCAGAGATCGCGGTTCAGCACATCTTTCTTTTGGGAATTCTTCCAACCGTTCTTCAGCCAGCCGTGAATCCAGGAATTCATGCCTTTGACAACATAGTTTGAGTCAGTGGTAACCCGCACGGTGCAGGGTCGTTTCAAGGATTCCAGAGCCGTAATTACGCCCAAGAGCTCCATGCGGTTATTTGTCGTCATTATTTCATGTCCGGCAATTTCTTTCTCTTTGCCGCCCGAACGCACAATGGCTCCATACCCGCCTATTCCCGGATTGCCGCTGCATGCCCCGTCGGCAAATATCTCAACAAATATCTTTTTGTCTTTTATCATGAAGACATATTCTACTTGTTTCAGGATGGTCATGCCAAATCGGTGTTCATGAGCGAGCACCCTGTTCTTTTTATCCTGCGGTGTCGTAAAGTATTCATATGACGAAAAGATGGTTTCCGCAAAAGGAGAAGATACTGCTTAAAATGCGCATTTGCGCGCTTGTCCTCTCGGTGCTTTTTTTGACAGGAGCCTTGCTTGCATGCAGCGATACTCCCGGCACAGGAACTCCGAAATCTTCGGGTGTCGCCTCCGAGAAAGCTGTCGTTCCGGCTGTGAAGGATGCCAGGAAAGACGCACAGGAACAGGTCCGCCTTGGCCGGAAACTCGCCCGAGGCAGTAAAGACGAACAAAAGAAAGCCGCCGCCCTTTTTCGCATAGCGGCTGACGCGGGCGACGCCGAAGGCATGGGCCGTCTTGCCCGCGCGTATCGCTTGGGACAAGGGGTTCAAAAGGACCATGCAGAAGCCAAAAAGCTTTATGAGCAGGCTATCGCTGCCGGTTATGCTGCCGGGAAAGTCGGACTTGGCCATATGTATCGCCTGGGCACGGGAGCAGAAAAGGATGAAACAAAAGCCTGTGATCTGTATTATTCCGCTGCGGAGCAACGCATCGCCGGCGGTATGTATTACTACGGTCGCTGTTTAGAAGACGGACTGGGGAATCGTGAAAAGAGCCCCCAAGATGCAGAGCAGTGGTATCGGAAGGCGCTGGAGGTCGATAAGGATTACTGTTATGTATATATCGGACTGGCAAGGCTCTATACCCGCGGAACGGGTGTTGAAAAAAACCTCGAAGAAGCGGCAAAAATATACAAAAGTGCTGAGGAGAGAGGGTGTACTGCTCCCGAACGGCTCCAGGAATGAAGAACAAAGCAGTTGATTCGGAAACAGAAGTGCCTTTTGTCTTTCAGATGCCCGGCTGGTCGGATCTTTTGCCCTGCTTTCTGCGGGACACTTTGTCTGCACACGGCATATTCTTGTGAACAAGCATTTTCCTGAGTGCGCAGTGCAGGGCGATGAATGTCCGGCAGCTTCCCGACCCGTCAACAGCACCGGACGTGGGGAACGAAGCATATCTGCATGCAAGGTCGCAGAATTCCATAACGTGCTACATTCACATGCGGGAGCGCCGCATGTCAACCGCCCACTCTTTCCATGCTATACATAAAATATGGGAGATTCCGGAGAAATCAAAAAGACATCGCCGTTGCGCCATGCAGATTCCTTACTTACGGAAGAGGAAAGGCAGCGGGAGCTTGCTGTCGCACGGGAGCGCATGGTGATGCTGAACGGTTGCCTCTACGGACTTGAGAGCGATACGGAGCCTGACGCATTCTGCGATTGTCTGACAAAGCTCGATGTCTGCCGGGCGCTTTGTTGCACGTATTTTTTTGCGCTCACGCAGGAAGAAGTCCACAGAGGCATCGTGGCGCACAACCCTGAGCGTCCCTACTACATCGCCCGCGACCCTGACGGATACTGCCCTCACTTCGACCGTTTGACGTACATCTGTCTGATTCATGACTACCGACCACTGCGCTGCCGGCGCTACAAATGTGCTCTGTAGCGGTCTGTTGTCGCCTTTCAGATTGCCTGCTATAATGTGAAGGACAGCGCAGCAAGGATACACCGCCTTCGCACGCAGTCGTCGAAACTGTTAACCCTGTAATTCAAAAAAGCAAAGGGAGGCCGTCATGGAGGTCATCAGGGAAGTTCCGGGTTTTTATCGCATCGTCGCGCTCACATTGTTCCGCAGGACGGCAGGAGTAACATTCGATTTTGTGCCCATTGACATGTTCCCGAAAATCGATGCCATCGAGCGGGTCATTTATGAAAGCAACGCCACATCACCTGCCCGGGTCGGCGAAGTCGTGCGTCCCTGGTTTATGCACCCGGTCCAGTCGGATCACATCGTTGTTATGCACGGCGCGCGCAAGGTCGATCTCTATCATCCGGCGATCGGTACGGTCGAAACATTTATCATTACTCCCCATGAAATCGCTCACAACAACCAGATTATATTCAGGGGCGGCTCGATACTCTCCTGGGGTGCCGGTGTATTCCATCGCATCATGAGCGACGAAAAAGGATCGGCGTCTATCAATTTTGTGGTGCGCCATGAAGGATATGAAGCGAATACGCTCTATAATATTTACGATTTGAATATCAGGACGGGAGAACACCAGATAATCCGGCAAGGGACCGACGACATGCTCAAATAAATTCAGAATTGCCGTCGACGTTTGAATCAGGAACGAAGAAAAGGCCGGATAGTCGCTGCCATCCGGCCTTTTCTTCTGTTCACGCAGCGGGCAGATACGGCTCTGCTTACTTGTTTGCCTCTTTGCGCAGGTTCTGTGCTCTGCGGATAATCCCGTTGTATGTCTTGCCTAGATAGGGAGGCATTTCAGCGAGTTTGTCAAATCCAGGGATCGTCTCCATGTGCTTCACCATTCGGGCGCGCATTTCCTTGTCGGGCAACGGACCGCGCAGCGCGCCGATATTCTGGGACTGATGTTCAGGATTCGTTGTTGCCGGAATTGCGCAGGTAATGGCCGGATGCGAAATAACCCACTTGAGAAAGAACTGGGCCCAGTTTTCAGCGCCGATCTCACGGGCAAAATCAGGCAGCCTTCGTCCCTCAACGATCCTGAAGAGGCGGGCTTTCTCAAACGGCATGTTGACGAGAACCGCAGTGCCTTTATCAAGCGCTGCGGGGAGGATTCTCTCCTCAGCAAGGCGGGTGTGAATGGAATAGTGCACCTGCACGAAATCAAGATCTCCCTTTTCCACCCAGTTGGCAAGAGCAGGGAAGTAGGGGAGTTCATGATGTGTAACGCCGAGGTAGCGAATTCTGCCTTCTTTTTTCCAGCCGCGCAGAATCGGAACAATCACATCGACATTCACAAGGCTGTGCACCTGCATAACGTCGATCCTGCTGCGCCACAGGCGCTGCATCGACTGTTCAAGACTGCGGTGCGCGTGGCTTTCATCAGCCAGGAATTCCCCCGTCGACCATATCTTGTTGGCAATGAACATCTTGTCGGTAATGCCGAGAGCCGTCGCATAATCTCCAACGCTTATCTCACCGGATCCGTAAAGGGGTGAAGTATCCACCACACGACCTCCGCCCTCCCAGAAACGGCGCATGACTTCGCGGATGAACTCGCGCGGCTGGCCGGGGATGACGTCAAAAGTAAGGTACGTGCCGAGGCCGATGGCCGGAAGTTCTTCGCCGGTGCGGGGAACTTTCCTGGTGATTACTCCCGATGTCCGGGCGGCAGCGTCTCTGCTGAAAAGCGCTCCTGATGTTGCAGCAGCGACTGCAAGACCGAGACCTGCTGTTTTCAGAAAATCGCGTCGGCTGAGTCCCGCCGGGATCCGTTTTGGGGTCGTCTCCATAATTTATCCTTTCGTGGCGGCTGTATTGTTATGAATATTCGGTTGACACCGAAGCATCATGAGGGCGGAATATATTCAAAATGTATCACAAAAGAAGTCGATGCGGAAGATCAAAATTCATGCGTCGCAAACCAGTCCGGTCGCGCTATGCTGCCTTCCTGATCTCAGCCGGAGGCAGGCGGAAGATGAGGCATCTCAGCGTTTCCGGCAATGCTGAGGAAATACGCCTTTCTGCCGGTGCGTGTATCGTTTTGAGGCTCTTCAGATACTCAAGAAAAACTTCCGCGTCGGTAAAGCCGGTATCAGTGCGATATCCCGTTGCCGATCCCAGCGTCGGGATACCGCCGCCGCCGCGTGCAAGATAATTGTTGGTTACAATCCGGTAGGTTTTTAAATAATCCAGTTCGGCAGTGCCTCCGTCCGTCTCATGCACGCGAAGCTCCTGAATCCGAAAGCCTTTCGGCGCAGAAGCATCCAGTCTGAAAGCTGCTCCGGCTATATAAAAATACGGACTCTTATTGGCGGCTGCTAACTGGAAATCAACCGCCTCCTCCAGAGCTGCTTTGAGTTCAGAACCTTTCAGATCAATAATAACCAGCGTGTTGCCGAAGGGAAGCAGTTCGTAAACCGTGGCGACCGAAATGGGGCCGGCGGCAATATCCCGTCTGATCCCGCCTGTGTTCTGAATGGCGATCCGGGTGCCGGCTGCACGGGTTTTCCAGAGCATGGCATCGGCAACAAGCGGTCCCGGACCCGCATTGTCTCCGCGTTTCAGGTCGTGAGCAGCTACGGCTACGGTTGTGCGCAACATTTCCTGCAATGGGCTGGCGTAATCCTCCAGCATCTTTTTTGCTTCAGGGTTCTCGTCGTGAAACTCCACGACGTTTGTAGCCTTCAGGCTTCGGATGATTCCGTCATGGACGGCGGATGCCGGATCCACCGGAGCACTGTTTTGACGAAATGATGTTTCTGCAAGCAATTTCGGCCTGCCGCTCCAGGTCACTGCTTCCCCGTCGGCATCGAGAGTCGCGGTAATCACGCCCAGCATCTTTCCCCACTCCCATGCCTGCACGATAAGCACATTTTTCCCGATAGGGTTCTTCACCACCGTCGGATATGGACCTTCGACTGTCAACCCCAGCGAAGCGAACGCAGCCTTGTCTCCCAGCAGGGAATGAGTGTGGCCTCCAACAATGAGCGACAGTCCTGATATTTTTTCTCCGAGGGCGATATCTTCCTGATATCCGGAGTGTGACAGCAGGATTATCTTTGTCACTCCGCGTGCATGCAGAGCCTCGACCGCTTTTCCGATGCTTATGACCGGATCGGCAAAAACTATGTTCGGTCCCGGATTTGAAATTGCCGGAGCTTCCATTGTTGTCAGTCCGATGATGCCGATCTCCTGCCCGCCGATCTTTTTCACGATGAAGGGTGCAACCTTGCCGGCAAGCGTGGGCTCGCGGGAAACATCTGTATTGGCGGATACAAAGGGGAAATTTACCCGCTCAACAAGCTCGGCCAAAAGCTCCGGACCGCGGTCGAACTCGTGATTGCCGATGCACATTACGTCAATGCCGATGAGGTTCATGAACTCGGCGTCGGCCCTGCCTGCATATTTTGTAAAGTAGAGCGTTCCCTGAACCATGTCTCCGCCGTGCAGAAACAGGACATGCTGTTCCCGGCCGCGAAGTTCGTCCAGAGCGGTTTTCAGTCGCGCAACCCCGCCCAGCTGAACTTTGGTTGGAGAGCTGTTTACAGTGAGCGTGGCCTCCACAGGATCGAGATGAGAATGGGTGTCGTTCACATGCACAATGGTCAGCGTCAGCGTGTCCGGGCGCATCTCAGGTGCGGTGGCGCATCCCTGAACAAAAAGAAGAAACACAGAAAGAACTGCTGCAAGGACAAGTATGCCGGAAGAGTGTTTCATGCGGAATGCCCCTTGTGCATCAGAAATGACCGGCAGGTAAAACCGGACAGTTATTTCCGATTATAGACGAAAACATGACGCTCAGTCTTTCATTTCAATGCTCTCAGCCCTGCCGCACTATTTTTGTTGTCGTGCGATATCGCATTGCCTGCAGCAAAAAGAATCCGCCATAATACCGGATCCTCAGCGTGCGGCAGGATAAATAGTATTAAGGAGAGGGCATGAACCGGTTGAAGATAATAGAGGTGCACTCGCATTTGGATACTCCCGTGCCGCTCATCCGCAGAGCGGGCCGTGGCGCATGACCATGCTTCGCACGGCCTTCCTGCCGATTCTTTTTTCGCTGACGCTCTTTATGAGCGCCACGCTGATTTTCATTGTCCAGCCGATGGTCGCAAAAATGATACTTCCGCTTCTTGGCGGCACGCCGGCCGTATGGAATACCTGCATGATGTTCTTCCAGGCGCTGCTTCTCGGAGGGTATGCCTATGCGCATCTGTCAAGCAGCAGGCTTCCGGTCGGCAAACAGGTGACGCTGCATGCTGCGCTTCTTCTGCTTGCCTGTGTTGTATTGCCGGTCGCCATCTCACGGCACTGGATTCCGACGGGCGAGGCAACCCCGATTGGAGTCGTTCTGATACTTCTGTTTTTCTCTGTCGGACTCCCGTTCTTTGTGCTCTCAAGCACTGCACCGCTCATGCAGCGCTGGTTTGTCTGGACCGGCCACCCGTCATCGTCTGACCCGTACTTCCTCTACAGCGCCAGCAACGCGGGAAGCATGCTCGCTCTGATAAGCTACCCGTCACTTATCGAGCCGCTTTTGCCCCTTCATGAGCAGAGCGCTTACTGGTCAATCGGCTATATCGCGCTTATTGTATTTATTGTGGGATGTGCATCTTTTACCTGGCGTTCAGCAAGGCGCTGTTATCTAGGAGAAAGCACTGGCATCGCGGGCAGCGCCCCGCCGCATTGCGCGTCAGATGCTGCTCCGCCCGGACATTCCCAAAAAATTCGATGGGTTGCGCTTGCATTTGTGCCTTCGAGCCTCATGCTCGGCGTCACCACATTCCTGAGCACCGATGTCGCCGCCATTCCGCTCTTCTGGGTAATTCCGCTTGCTTTGTACCTGCTCACATTCATCCTTGTTTTTGCCAACATTCCGCAGCCGGTCAATCGGCTGATGCTTCGGCTGTTTCCGATTGCAGTCATTGTTTTGCTGTTCATAAATGTTCCTATGACCAAGCCGGCCATGTGGATAGCCATTCTTTTCAATCTCGCTACATTCTTTATTGTGGCGATGGTCTGCCACGACGAACTTGCGCGCACTCGCCCTCCGGCTCAGTTCCTGACCGGCTTTTATCTCTGGATGTCCCTTGGAGGCGTTCTGGGAGGTATTTTCAATGCTGTCGTTGCTCCTCTCGTTTTCAGGTCTGTGGCGGAGTATCCTCTCGTGCTTGCTCTTGCGGCGCTGCTCATTTTCCGTGGTACACAGCTGGTGCAGCCTTCAGCAAGCCCGCGTCTTTCCAGGGTGTTGGATGTCCTGCTTCCTGTTCTGCTGGGCGGGCTGACATTCTGGCTTACCGTGGAATGGCCTCTTCACGGCCTGTTTGTGATGGAACTTTCCCAAACACTTAAGATCAGCCACACCGTTATGACGTATGCCATCCCGGCAGTGCTATGTTACGCAATGCTTTTCATGAAACGACCGAGACGTTTCGCCCTCGGAGTCTCGGCAGTGACGGTTGCGCTCATTTTTTCCCACGGATGGAATCAGAAAGTCATTTATCAGGAGCGGAGTTTTTTCGGAGTGGTCAAAGTTTCCGAAAATATCGAAGGGGGCTATCGTCTGCTTGTGCACGGAAACACGCAACACGGCAGGCAGAGCCTGGATCCTGCTTTGCGGGATGAACCGGCATCGTATTACCACCGGACAGGTCCCCTCGGGCAGGTTTTCACTGAATTCAGTGGGAAAAAACGAAAGGAGCAGGTTGCCTTGGTTGGCCTGGGTATCGGCACAGTCGGTGCCTATGGAGAAAAAGGGCAGAGATTCACTTTTTATGAGATCGACCCGTTAGTGCGCCGCGTTGCCACCGACCCGGCTCTCTTTACCTATCTGGAAAACTGCAAGGCTGACTGGTCCATTGTCATGGGAGATGCCCGATTAAAGCTCGAAGACGCCGCTGACGGAGCGTATGGACTGATCGTGCTGGATGCATTCAGTTCAGATTCGATCCCGCTTCATCTTGTTACCCGGGAAGCATTCTCTCTCTACTTTTCGAAGCTTGACAGAAGCGGAATCCTTGCTGTTCATATCTCCAACAAGTATATCGACCTCGCACCGGTTCTCGGCAGGCTTGCGGAAGATGCCGGGCTTGTCGGCTATTTGCAGGACGACAGGGAAGATGAGAGTATCGGAAAATATCATTCCACATGGGTGCTGCTTGCCCGTGACAAAAAGTATCTGGGTGCATTGCCTGCTGATGAGCGATGGACTCAGCTCAAGTCCGACAAGTCCAAAGCGGTCTGGACTGATGACTACTCGAACATCCTGAAAGTGTTCATCTGGAAGTAACGTAAGACATCAAACAGCATCAGGTCTGCACAGGGCAGCTTAATCGGCACTACAACAGCCAATTGTGTTTTTTGTCACCATGGCAGGACATGTTGATTTTTCCGACACTGTCCAAAAAATTAAAAAGTTCGATGAGAATGACTCGTTTGCATAATCAAAAGATTGGAAAGAAGAAGGCTGAATGGTGATTTGAGGCATAAGTGCAAAGCGCCGGGTCCGGTTTTGTAAAAAATCAGCACTGATTTTGTCTTTCAGGTCTTTTTTGAGGCCGCTAAAATTACGAACGCCACCATCTTCCACAACACGCCGTGCCTTGAAATACTCAGCGATTGTCCCTGTCTGTATTTTTTGACAATGCAGGTTTTTTGGAGATGAGGATCCCGCAGCACCAGCATTTCGAACCCCCGCTTGAAAAACATGCCCATGCCCCGGTGCAGAAGAGCGTTGTGCTTCGGACGTTCATAGCAAATGATCCTTCCGGAAAGACCTGATTGCACGGACCCGCTCGACAAGCGGCGGATGCGAATAGTGCAGTGCAACATAGAGCGGATGAGGATAGAGGTTGGACAGATTTTCCCTTGACAGTTTGATCAGCGATGTTGCCATGCTCTCATTGTCGCCGGTGAGCGCAAACGAGAATCTGTCCGCCTCGCGCTCATTATGGCGGCTCCAGGCGAGCATCAGCGGCCGGAACGGAAACATGACAATGCCGCCGACAAAACTGAGCAGGATACATTTTCCCATGAACGTCTGCACCTCAACTCCGAAGAGTTGACCAAGCGTATCGCCCTGCACGAGCACGTATGCAGCGGAGAGTCCTGCAAAAGAAAATATCTGCATGAGTACGATGCTCTTGAAGATATGCCGCTTCTTCCAGTGGCCGATTTCGTGCGCCAGCACAGAAAGAATTTCTGCATGCGTCATCTGCGCCAGCAAGGTGTCGAACAGTACGATGCGCTTTACCCGACCGATGCCCGTGAAATAGGCGTTGCTGTGGCGGGATCGCCTGGAGGCGTCCATCTTCTGCACTTTGCCGGCATGAACGCCCGCTTTTTCACACATTGCCGCAATCTCTCCGGCAAGCTGTTCGTCCTTCACCGGCTCGAATTTGTTGAACAGAGGCTCGATGATGTGCGGAGCGATATACATTACGAACAGACTGAAGCAGAGCAGAAACAGCCATGCCCAGAACCACCAGTATCCGGGACTGCTCTGCATGAGCCAGAGAACGCCCGCGGAAACAACCGCCAAAAGGGCAAGGGAAATGAGCGTCGATTTCACGAAGTCCAGAATCCAGAGTCGGAGCGTCATGGTGTTGAATCCATGGCGCGCTTCTATGCGGAATGTCCGATACAGGGCAAGCGGAATATCGAGAACTTCCCCGGCACTATATAACAAAAACACAAAAAGGACTCCGCCGGAAATGAACGGAAGGTCAAAGGATCGGATCCACCCGTCGTACCAGGCAAGCACGCCGCCAAAGATAAAGACGACGGTTACTACTGCATCAAAAAGTGATGCGCCGATACCAAATCGTGCCTTATCCGATTCATACGCCTGAATGCGGCTCAATGTCTGTGATGGGATTATCCTGCCCAGCTCGGTGGGAACCAGCGTGCCGTGCATTCGCATATGGCGCAGATTCAGGAGCGTTGCTCCATGGGAAAAAAGAATCATGAGCGCATAAGCGGCAAGAAGGAGCAGTGCAGTCGCAGGAATTATTTCGGCAAGCATCTGTTCTTGCGCCGGGCTGTAACGGCATCAAACTGCTCTCTTGTCACCGGCATGACCGAGAGCCGATTGCCTCGCCGGAGAAGCGGCATCTCCTTCAGTTGCGGCATGCTTTTCATTGCACTTAATGGTACGGGCTCCGCAAATGCCTGTTTCCATCGAACATCAACCATAAACCAAAGCGGCGCTTCAGGGTGCGAAGCCGGATCAAAATGATCCGAGGTGCGGTTCCATGCGGTATAGTCAGGATACGCCTCGCGCACGACTTTGGCGATGCCGACAGCTACGGGCTGTTTGCAGTTCGAGTGATAGAACAGCACCAGATCGCCCGTTCTCATTTCGCGCATGTAATTTCGTGCCTGATAGTTCCGCACGCCGTCCCAAGGTGCCGTTCGCTTCGGCATGGCTCTAAGATCGTCAAGGGAGAAGAGTGCGGGTTCAGATTTCATCAACCAGTGTCGCCGCATACGGCTATTATTTCCCTTTCCGACCAGGGACTTGAGCGACTATCAGAACCGAATCTTCCAGCATCTTCTCTTTGATATGCACGAAACCCGCCGTCTTCAGCCATCTTTTGATTTCCGGGACCGCATAACATCTTCCCCCCTCAGTGTTGACGAGCATGTTCACAGAGAAAAGGGCGCTCTGCAGCGGGAATGCACGGTTCGATTCGATGAAGAATTCCTGAATCGCAATTCTGCCGCCCGGGTTTAAAACGGTCTTTGCCTTTCGGATCATCGCCAGATTGATCTCAACAGAATAGGCATGCAGCACCTGACTTACCAGTGCGAGATCGAATGTACCGGTGACGAGACCGTCAAGGAAGTCGCCTTTTTGATAGAAAATTTTCGGCGCACCGTTCTTTTTTGCGACTTTCCGGGCTATGGCGATCGTTTCAGGAAAGTCATATAGTGTTGCGGTGATCCCGCGCTTTGCCATCTCAATTGAATATGTTCCCGGTCCGCCTCCGATGTCGATGGATGTTTTGACTCCGCCGAGGCCGATGGAATCAACAACTGCTTTTGCTTTCAGCGCCGCTATGTTGTGCATGCCCAAAATGAAAGCTTCGTGGTCATGGGCAAAGGCAAACGGTCTGCCGGTTCTGAGCACTTCATTCAGTCCGGACCAGTTGTCCCAAAGATTCGCCGCGTGGCTGATGATTTCGCCCTGATAATATGGCTTGCCGCGCACCAGCAGCTCATCGGCAACAGGAGAGTTCCGGTACGTTTCCGACCGTTTCTTGAGGAGCCCGAGTCCTGTCAGCGCATCGAGCAGAATGGTCGTGGCTCGGAGATCGGTTTTGAGGCGCTTTGATAGGGCTGCGGCTGTGCATGGTTCCGTAAGATAGTCGAAAACCCTGAACTCGTTCGCTGTCATGAGCACGCGCGGCGCGCGGAACGCTCCCCAGATTTTTCTCAGTTCTTCAGCCTGTTGAGAGATTCGCATGAAGTCCTCCGGAATGAATGACGCTGTTTCATTATAACGCAAAGCGCCGAAGCACTTGCGACCGACTCGGTCTGCTTTCTCATGTATAATAACTGTTTGGCAAGACTCTATTTCGTACTGCAAGGAAACAGATGATTACGATAACGTTTTACGCAAAAGACGGCTGCTGGTTTTGCGATATGGTCGAAGAGACGATGAACGGCTATCAGGAGAAGTACGGGCTTGAGATCACAAAAATTGATATTTCGACAGATGAGGATCTGTACGATCTCTACCGTTTCGATATCCCAGTATTGGAGTTTGAGGACGGCACGACGCTGCATGGACGGATAAAAAAGCAGGATCTTCTCGCAGCCATCAGCCGCAACATGAAAGGCTGACGCACCTATCACGACAGCCTTTCATGATCAGCTCTGACCCCGGCGATCTGTTCATACAGTGTACCAGGAGGCAGCTCAGGATTTGCCGCGCAGTCCGGGGCTTTTGCGTCCTCGCGAACGCACCAGAACCGCTCACTGTCGAATCACTCATCCGGACTAAGCCGCCAAGGCTCCTCGACGGAGTATGCCTCCCTGAACACCGACAACTATTTCCTCAACCGGCATGTTCACGCCTGCTATCTCCCGCGCCTTCATGACGATTACCGGCAGTTTGGAGCAGCAGGGAACCTCCATGTGTACGACCGTCACGCGCTTTAACGCGGCATTCCTGAAAATCTCGGCAAACTTGCTGACGTACTCTTCAGCATTGTCGAGCTTTGGGCAGCCGATCATCATCACCTTGCCGGCAAGCATGTCAGCATGGAAATTTCCATAAGCAAATGCTGTGCAGTCGGCCGCCACAAGCAGATCTGCCCCTTTCAGAAATGGCGCCGTCGGGGGAACCAGCGTAATCTGAATCGGCCAGTGGGTTAAAGCCGATGCGCCGCTGCCATATGTCTTGGACTGGGTGACCGCCTGACAGGAAGACACCGCAGGATTAATAAAGCTCCGCATAGTGGTGCCGGGACATCCGCAGCCGAGGGACTTGGGTGCTTCTGAGGCCTTCTTTGCTTCTTGCTGCTTTTTGAGCAACTCATGCACTGCCTCTTCGCTGAAATCGTCTGCGTCTCGCTCAATTATTTTCAGCGCGCCGGTCGGGCAGCCCTTCAGGCAGGCGCCAAGACCGTCGCAATAAATCTCCCCGACAAGTTTTGCCTTGCCGTTTTCAATCTTCAGTGCTCCTTCGGCGCAGTCCAGTATGCACTGCCCGCAGCCGTCGCATAATTCCTCGTTAATCGTGATGATATTTCTCTTTACTTTCATGTCCGCATCCTCCTTACATCTCTTTTCTGTATTCCTCTGCCCCTGAACGTGGCGTTGCTTAACCGCTTAATATTAAGTGTACGGAATTCCGGGAAAGTAGTACTTGATTTGAGTCAAGATTCCGGGCAGAAAGGGAAATTGTTTCCCCGCCGCAAAAACAGTCTCTACTGAACCAAATTGATTCCTTTTCTTTCTCTTCCGTGCTCTGCTCCGCACTCGTCTCCATTTTTTCCCGAAAAAAAACTGCTGGTTGCCTGAGGGCTTTGGGGCTGATCTTGAAAACCTGGGGTACCGCGTCCTCTGCAAACAGCGCCTTTGCCCGTTAGTGGGCGTCCCTCATAAGCTTTGCGATTATGGTGGAGTCTGTTGCACAAACCCAAGGTTTTCAGTGAAGTGATAAAACAGAGGACATCAAGCGACAAGAGAGGTAGAGATGTCCTACAACGTAAAGACGATCAATCGGAATCAAATATATCTGATGCCGCCGAGCCTTCAGGAATGG
>WSNO01000053.1 GCA_009773415.1 Nitrospirota bacterium
GAAAAACGCTGATAGATATACTAACCCTCAGGGCAGATAGGCTCCTTACTACCCACGAACAGGGCTTGCAAGGTGCCCTTTTTTAACCGGACAGTAGTGTCTGAAGATTGAGGATTATTCTGCCGCGGCAGAAGGCTGCCGGGAGGCGATTCGGATGGGATACAAGAATTCCGGTGTGTATGAGGTGCTCTGTAAGTGCTATCTGAATTTTGACCAACTGGACGAATGTGAAACAACCGCGATTGAGGCACTCCGAGAGTATCCTGAGGAGAGGCCAATGCTGTATTGGTATGCAGGGTGCCCGCTCGCGTCTCGCGGACGATACGATGAGGCTTTGGAAATGATTGAAAAGGCAGTGCAGCTTGCGCCTGATGATGACTTTTTCAAGCAGTGCAGCGTTTCGTTCCAGGGATGGAAAGAAGATGCGGAAAAAGCCGCACAACAGATGCAAGAAACTGTGTCATCTGATGATTTGCCTAATACATCTGCCGGCGGGGATAACATAACCATAGCCGATAATTTTCTTCTGGCAGGTGATTATGCGCGTGCAGTTCGAGAGTATGAAGCGGTTCCTCTCAATGAGCGCACGAAACAGTGGTACGCCCATATCACCCAAGCTCTCATAGAAGAGAAGAAATTTGCACAGGCGGAGATGCTGCTGAAGAAGGCAATCGCTGCATTCCCAAACTCAAATTGCCTTCTGAACAACATGGGCATGCGCTATTACCGTGACAGCAAGTATAAAAAGGCGATTTCATTCTTTGATCAGGCGATTGCAGCGCGCAGCGGCCAAAACGCTAAAAAGAAAGAGAAACAATTGTTATCGGGCGCTCTGGAAGCGTATTTCAACAAGGCACTCTGCCTCGTCGAACTTGGCAGCCACCAGAAAGCCATCGACATTTACGAACAGTTGATAACAATAGAGCCCGCAGATGCTTCTTACCATTATGAGCTTGGCCATGCGTATTATTGTGCTCAAAAAACATGGTTTTCAATCGGGCACCACCGGCTTGCCTATGACCTCGGACTGCGCACGGCGGGCGTCTATGGAGGACTATGCTGCGCTTATATCAAAGCCGGGTTTAAGGAACTGGCATTGCACATAGCCGCCGAAGGCCTCGAGAAGCATCCCGACGTTGAAGGAATATATGAAAATGCGGCTGAGACCCGGCTGGAGTCGGGTGAGCTAAAAAAAGTGCTTGCAATACTGAAACAGGGGCTGAAGCGGTTTCCGGAATCCGCCGCGCTTAAAAAGCTGCTGGGCCGCGCGGAGGAAGAAACACGGAAGAGCGGCGAGGGTCTCAGACAAATATCACGGGATGCCGGCAAAGCACCACAATCAACAAAACAGAATAAATTAGCGTCCCGTTGCTGTCCGGAAGGCTGCCGGTAAAGAACAGGTCCCCGGATGAAGCCAAAAGAGCCGCCGGATGAGCAGTGTCAGCAGATCGTCCCGAAAAAGCGCTCGCTTAAAAGGCGGTAGGAGAATCAATATGAATACGCCGTTATGCAAAATATACACATAAAAAATTGCCGTGCTCCATAAACCCGGAATTGTCATTAGAGAAGCGAAGGGAAAGAAACGGGCAGGTTGAAAGACTTGGACCTACCCCATAAACCTTCAAACCACTGACGGCGTTTCATGGCAAGGCAGAGTTTCAAGATACGCCTGTTGCCGTCTTTGACCAAATACCCACCCGTGGCAAAA
>WSNO01000006.1 GCA_009773415.1 Nitrospirota bacterium
TCAGCGTCGTCTTGCCGTGGTCAACGTGGCCGATTGTCCCCACATTTACATGGGGCTTCGTACGCTCAAATTTTGCCTTCGCCATGTCTCCTCCTTATGCCTGCGCTTAACGCAGTCCTGAACGTCCATTTATATGCTGGTATCGGGACCGCAAGGACCCGCAGTTTATCAGAGCCCATGACCGGAATCGAACCGGTGACCTCTTCCTTACCAAGGAAGTGCTCTGCCGACTGAGCTACATGGGCGAAAAGGTAACGTGGGAGGGGGCAATTGATAAAAAGCGAGCCATTGCGTTCGTCACCCGGACTCCCTCTCTCTATCGCACCACATATCCGCGTTACGCTCTTAACTTTGGAGCGGGAAACGGGATTCGAACCCGCGACCCTCTGCTTGGAAGGCAGATGCTCTACCAACTGAGCTACTCCCGCGTTTCGTACATCGCATTGCATCCGGCGCATACCTGAACCGGTTCCGCTGCCTATAAAATGGGGAAGCTGGTGGAGAGGGGAGGATTCGAACCTCCGAAGGCAGAGCCAACGGGTTTACAGCCCGTCCCCTTTGGCCACTCGGGTACCTCTCCTTTTCGCAAAAAGCGCGAGGTGATCGCTTTTCTGCTTCCCCGTGCGACGCACGTGGAGCCACCGAAGGGAATCGAACCCCCGACCAACTGATTACAAATCAGTCGCTCTGCCAGCTGAGCTACGGTGGCTAAGCCTTTAATATTATAAAGGTTTGCCAATTCTTGTCAATAAAAAAATAACGTCCTGGCAATCCCCGGACACCCGCAGATTGCACGCAACATCTTCAGTCTTAAACGGTCTGACGGCAGCCCGGCGGCAGCTGAAAATCAGGCAATAACCTTGTTCAGCGGATATTCGACGATGCCGGTCGCCCCGGCCGTTTTCAATTTCGGAATCAGGTCACGGACAAGCTTTTCATCAGTAATAATTTCAACCGCATACCAGCCCTGATCGGACAGCGGAGCGACTGTCGGTGAATGCATGGCGCTCAGGAGGCTCAGCACCTGCTTGTACGCCTTTTCCGGAACATTCATCTTGAGGCCGACCTTGCCTTCAGCAACCAGCGCACCATGAAGAAGAAGGGCGAGATTTTCGATTTTCCGTCTTTTCCACTTGTCTTCCCACGCCTTTTTGTTCGCAATGAGTCGGGTCGTGGACTCAAGAATCACCTCAAGAATGCGGAGGTTGTTAGCGCGAAGCGAAGACCCTGTTTCTGTCAGGTCAACGATGGCATCGCAAAGTATCGGCGGCTTCACTTCAGTAGCGCCCCACGAAAAGTCGACTGTCACATTAATCTTCCGCTTCTTGAAATAGCGCTTGGTATAGCCGACAAGCTCGGTGGCAATGCGCTTGCCTTCGAGGTCTTCGAGTTTCTTGTATTTCGAATCATTCGGAACAGCCACCACCCAGCGTACCGGACGGAACCCCTCCTTGCCGTACTGCAGCTCCGCAACTTCGACAACATCGGCATTCTGGTCCATCATCCAGTCAAACCCGGTCAAGCCGCAGTCAAGATGTCCGTCCCCGACGTAGCGGGCCATTTCCTGCGCACGAATGAGCATGGAGGTGATATCCGGATCATCAAAAACCGGATAGTAGGATCGGGATGAAACACTGATATGGTAACCAGCCTTTTTGAAAAGGCGGAGGGTTGCTTCCTGAAGACTTCCTTTCGGCAGGCCAAGCTTCAGCTGAGTCTTGTTTCCAATCATAAGAATACGTCCTTTCAGAAAAGTCGTTAAGAATGAATAATTTACAACGATACGGCGCTATGTGTCAACAGGGAGGGGGATTAATACGGTGCAAACTTCCTTATGGGTCCGCAGATGCCGACTACACGATTGCGGCCGAGATTCTTGGCGCTATACAGAGCTTCATCCGCCTTCGCAAGCAGATCTTCCTTCGACATCAGCTCAGACTCAAACGCACAAACACCGACACTGATGGTGAGCGCATGCCCACTAAATCGCTTGAGAAGTAGTCGCCCGAGCTTTTCGACCTCTCTTCGCAGCCGATCCGAATACGTCATGGCGCTCTCAAGTCCGGTATCCGGAAGAATCACGAGAAACTCTTCCCCTCCGAACCGTCCGACGTGGTCTGCAGGGCGGGAGAACCGTCTCAGTGCTGAGGCCAGCAGCTTAAGTACGCTGTCTCCGGCAGGATGACCGAATGAATCATTGAAGCGCTTGAAATGGTCAATATCGATCATTGCAACCGACAGCTCTTCCCCAGCCAGCGCACGGGCAAAACACGCGCCGAGAAGTTCATTCATCGCGCCGCGGTTAAAAAGTGCTGTGAGGTCGTCAAATGATGCCTTTACCCGGTATTTTTCGAACAGCCGCGCCCGCTCAAGCGCCATGCCGAGTTCATTCGCTACAATAGAAACAGAAGACAGATCTGCCATTTCAATCTGGCGGGACGTTGCCGCGTTGTCAACGCCGATGAGTCCGAGCACCTGCTCATTCGACGTAATGGGAACAAGTCCGATCTCATGGACTCCGAACCGGTCAAGCATCTCCCGATCCCCGGAAGCGGCGCCCGTTACAAGCATCGGACTTTTCAGCCGCAGACAGCGCAGAAGCTGTTCCGAAGCAGGCGTCACCGCAATTTCTGTTCCGGTCAGTTCATTCCCGCTTTTTGAGGCATCCATCCCCTGACTGACGACAAGACATCTCTTTTTATCGTCAACCTGGAATATATATAGACGCTCATAGCCGAACTCCCGCTGAACAGCATTAAGCGTTGTCCTGATAATCTGATCCGGCTCAAGACTCTGGTGAGGAGCCGCAACGCTTTTCTTCATGGCAGCAAGTGATTCAACCCTCTTTTGCAACTCTTCCTGTTGATAGTGGTATTCGGTATTCTTCCTGCTCAGGTTAATCGTGGCACGAAGCAGGTTCTCCCTGAATGTCTCCGCAGAGGGAAACGAGAAGTTGTAAAAATCCGCAATGCTTTTGACATCCGCATCCATGCGGGCAAGAAGCCCTCGAAGACTGATCTTTTCTATGTCGATAAGCGAAACCACCTCCTGCTGCAAAACCGGATGGCGCAGTATCATTACAGATCCGATGCCCTGCGTCCACGCGATAAGGTTGGAAAGCGAGACAATCGATATAAGCAGGGAATCGCGCGCGGAAAGCCCAATGTCAGCAAACCGCTCATGGTGAAAGCGGACAGCCAGTGTAATGCTCTGCGGCAAAGCCCATTCATTGCAGAAGTACGCGCCCAGACTGTCATGCCCCAATCCGATGATCTGCTGCTCTTCTTCTATAAGCAATCCGTTGGCCGGCGGGAGGTTGTCAAGAAACTCACTGTAGGGAATCCGTCCATACACGTCGATGATAATTTTGCCGATGTCGTGCAGAAGGCCGGCGACATACACTTCATCAGGGTCGGGATGGCCGACCTCCTGCGCCAGAGACCTGCTCAGGCAGGCAACCGAAACACAGTGCTGCCAGAAATGGATACGGTCAAAATGAAATAGTCTGGTCGGAGAAACCAGCTGCTCAAAAAGCGTAACTTCGAGCGCCAGCGTTCTGACAGCACGAAACCCGACATGCTGAATAGCCTCGCGCACATTGGAAACACGGTGGTGCAATCCGAATGCGGCTGAATTCACCATGCGGAGCATTTTTGCGAGAATGGTCGGCTCTGTCTCGACCAGCCGCTCCAGGTCGTCGAGCGATGCGTTTTCATCGCTTGTAATATGGAGCAGCTTGAGAACAACAAGCGGGAGAATCGGCAAATCGGCAACACGGCGGGCAAGAACCGCACTCACATCATCGGGGGACGGCAAGTGCAGCTTGCTTTCAAAGGACGCGTTATGACTCATGCAGGCCTCCCCAATGCATTCATATCAAGAGTACTATACTCTTCAATCCCGCGCAAGCCCGAAATCACGCTGGTCTTTCATCGCACGCGAAAAAAAGGCGGCCGGATTGAAATCCGGCCGCCTTAGTCTCAAGCGAAATTACTGCAATATCGTCGCTATCCCCACTTCTCAGTTGCTCCCTTGACCTGGACACCGCCCTCTTTGGGGTCGTTAATCAGACAAACTGCTTCTCCGGGAAGCGGCCTGATAACGCGTTCACCCCAGATGTCGACCACGCGCTCCTTGATACTGAGCAGTTCAATCCATCGTTTGAAACAGGCAGCCAGAACGATCACGATCATGATAATGACCATGCATGCCAACGTAGCCAAAAGATAATTTTCCTTGCCCGGCGCAAGATAAACCCTTGTTATCTGGAGATACCCCGCATACATGGTAATACTTGCAAGTATCAGTCCTGGTGCCGCGGTTACCCACATATATTTAGCTTTACCCATACGAATGAGCATGGAAGTGACAATAATAAGGGCGCTTGCGGCAAGCAACTGGTTGCTCATGCCGAAGAGCGGCCAGATGTTTCTGATATCGCCTGTGTACACAAGGTATCCCCAGGATCCGGTAAACAGGGCGCCAGTAATGACAACACCGGGCACCCACTTTCGTTCAGCAAACTTCGGCACAACCTTGCCGAACATTTCCTGCAGCAGGAAACGCCCGACTCTCGTGCCTGCGTCAACCGCAGTCAGAATGAAAACTGCCTCAAACATAATCACGAAGTGATACCAGTAGGACATAAGACCCCTCATGCCCGGCAATGAATCAAAAATATACGCCATGCCCACCGCAAGGGAAACTGCGCCGCCGGGACGGCCCTGAATATTCTCACCGACTTCTGCGGCAAGTCTCGGAAGTTCTACAACCTGCATGCCGGTTTTGGCGAAGACAGCAGGAGCGGAGTTAATGGCAAAATAATCGGCAGGAATCAGCACGCACGCGGATATCAATGCCATAATGGCAACGAGTCCTTCGGTCAGCATTGCGCCATAGCCGACAAAAAGGATATCACGCTCATTATCGACCATTTTCGGAGTCGTGCCTGTTGCAATAATCGCATGGAAGCCTGAAATAGCGCCGCACGCGATGGTGATGAATACAAACGGGAAGACCGGGCCGGGAATCACCGGGCCGCCGCCAGCCGTGTACTGCGTAAAAGCCGGCATCTTCAGATCAGGCTGAACAAAGAATACGCCAATCGCAAGCATGACGACCGTTGAAATCTTCAGATAGGTCGAAAGGTAGTCTCTCGGCGCCAAAAGCATCCAGACCGGCAGAACAGATGCGACAAATGCATAGATGGGAATCGCCAGCGCAATCTGACTCTTGCTCATCTTGAGGATTGACGCAAGCCACGGAGTCTGCTCAACAACAGGTCCCGCGACGACTGCAGCGATCAGCAGAATGACACCGAAAATGCTTGCCCCCTTTACATCTCCGGGACGGATTTTGTACATCCAGAAGCCCATCAGCACTGCAATCGGAATTGTTGCGCCGACGACAAAGACTCCCCAAACGCTCTCAAACAGAGCATTCAGGCATGCAATCGAGAGGCCGGCGAGCGTCAGGATAAGAATAAACAAAAATGCAAATGATGCAACGAAGCCGACCGTCTTGCCGATTTCCGCCTCGGCGATCTTCGCAAGACTGTTTCCCTTGTGGCGCATGGATGCAAACAGCACAATCATGTCGTGTACAGCACCCGCGAGGACACAGCCGATAATGATCCAGAGCGCACCCGGGGCAAACCCGAACTGTGCGGCAAGCACCGGACCAAGCAGCGGACCGGCGGCGGCAATAGCAGCAAAATGGTGTCCGTACAGAACAAACTTGTTGGTTTTTACATAATCATGACCGTCTGCGCAGGTATCTGCCGGTGTCGGACGATCTGCCCGCAGTCCCAGGACTTTGTTCGCGATGAACAAGCCGTAGAGCCTGTATGCAATGGCGAAAATACAGAGCGCGGCAAAAACCAGAGTCACTGCATTCATGGAGGCCCTCCTTAAAAGAAATATTTCTGTGAAGATTGTATGTGAACTGAAGGGCGAACGATAGTAAAATGGACTGAGCCGTTTTATCCGGCAAATGAACGGTCGAAAAAGAGCCGTGAACAACAAGCCCCTTTTTCGACCGTGACGCACTGAAGAAAATCAGATAGAGAGAATGAAAAGTTCGCGCTGCAGGTTCAGGCCGGCAGCACCGTCAGCATTATTTCGTTTGCGGACGAATCATTTGGTGCGGACGTCCGACAGGATCCTCCGCTGAAACAACAACAATGGAATTATCGCTCAGGACAAACAGCATTGCGTTTTTGTCTTCCTTTTTGAGGACCTTCGCAATGGAAATACCGCCCGGCAGATCGGCCAGAGGCTTCATCATGAGCGCTTCTCCCTCAAGCCATGCCATCTGCAGGCTCGCCTGCTGAGAAACGAGATCCCTGACTGCAAAGACAGCCGCCTCCGCAACAAAGTACATCATGGAACTTATCGTCAGGCGGTCCGCTTCCGTCCTGTGCTTGACTCTGTTCATGAGCCTGTTCTGATCCACCATGAGGAACCTCCTTTTGCTGAATTCTATACTGCTCAGCACTGCTTGTGCCGTTGCCTGCCGTGATGGGGAGTCTATCTCTTCCCTCACGAACATAGTATTATACTTTTTGTATGATGGCAACGCATTTATTCTTGTCAAAGCGTGACCGGCACGATCCAGAAGCGGAGTGCGCATCGGAAATGCTGCGCCCGGATATTTGCGCGGCAGTTACAAGATTATACCGCCTGAGCGTCATTCAAAGAATAAACATTTTTGATACCAGCCAGCGTTTCATCAGCAACCCGGCGTCGCCCGTCGTAATGTGCCGAAAGGTCCGGCAATTCATCAGCCCCATAATGGAAATACTTTGCATATACAGCATCATCTCCATCCTCCTTACGCTGAGCCTTGCAGCGGCATCCGGCGCAGCCGCCCCTCAGAATATTCTCGTTCTGAACTCCTATCATCAGGGCTACAAGTGGACCGATGATGAAACGCGCGGAATTGTGGAAGGACTTGCCCCGATCAAGGACGATATAAAGCTTTACATTGAATATATGGGAACAAAGTGGACAGATGACCCGCAGTACTTTGCTCTGCTGCGCGATGCCCTGAAACACAAATTCCGGGGTATCCCGTTTAGCGTCATTCTTGTTACTGACAATGATGCGTTTGATTTCATGCGTCTTTATCGGGATGAGCTGTTCGGCAGGGTTCCCGTTGTATTCTGCGGGGTCAACTGGTTCAGGGATGAGTATCTTCTCGGTCAGACTCTTTTTACCGGAGTGAATGAGGATGCGGACATTGCAGCAACAGTCGATGTCATGTTGAAGCTTCATCCGCAGACAAAGACGATCTTTGCGGTCATGGACTCTACGACGACCGGAAAGATTGTCCGCGAGAGAATTCTGGAGCTTGTTCCGCGCTATCAGAACAAAGTCTCGTTCCGGCTTCTGGAAGGCAAGGATATGGATGAAATTCTGAAGACGGTTGCGGATGCTCCGGATGACAGCCTTGTGCTTCTGACCGTCTTTCAAAAAGACAAGTCAGGGGTATTTTTCGAGTTCAGCGAGAGCACAGCCTTGCTCTCCCGCGCAAGCAGGGTTCCCGTCTACGGCCTGTGGGATTTCAATCTCGGGTACGGGATTGTCGGAGGCATGCTGACCAGCGGGTTTGCACAAGGCCAGAGCGCCGCAGATCTGGCTCTTCGCATCGTTCGCGGAGAGCCTGCCGACGCACTGCCGGTGCT
The DNA here is from genome assembly GCA_009773415.1 of Nitrospirota bacterium. Taxonomy (GTDB): domain Bacteria; phylum Nitrospirota; class Thermodesulfovibrionia; order Thermodesulfovibrionales; family Dissulfurispiraceae; genus JAAYUK01. Next base: position 7,685 of record WSNO01000006.1, read on the forward strand.
GAAAGACAGCCCAAACAGATACATGTTCGACTATCAGCAGCTCGCCCGCTACGGACTTTCTGAACGCGGACTGCCGCGCGGCAGCATCATTGTGAACCAGCCGCCATCGTTCTATGCGGTAAACAGATCCCTCGTCTGGAGCGTCATCGGGGGCATGCTTTTTTTGAGCAGTGCGATAGTCGTACTGCTGGTCAACATCCATCAGCGCCGGAAAGCTCAGGCGGAGCTGCAGAAAGCCCACGACGAGCTGGACCTTCGCGTGCAGGAGAGAACAGCGGATCTGCTGAGAGCCAATGAGATGCTGCATGTCGAAAATGTCGAACGCAAGCGGGCTGAAAATGAAATCAAGGACCTCAATGCAGAACTGAGCGAGTTCAATCAGGAGATCGCTACCCTTGTTTCCGAGCGCACCATGAATCTCATGGCGCTTGCGGTGGCCGACAAGGTGAGAAATCCTGCCGCCGTTATCGGGGCAGCATGTCATCGCATCAGCAAAAAAGGCCGCATCGCCGGGGAATTGCCGGCTGACCTCAGGGAATCCCTTTCACTGATCACTGACAGCTCAGAAAAACTGGAGCAGATTGTGTCCGACTTCCAGTCGCTGCTCAGGGACAGGCAGGCAGTATTCGGATATGTCGATCTAAACCGGATTGTTGAACATGTCATGCACCTCATTCGGCGGGAGGCTGAGTCAAATGGCGTCGGGCTGGACGTCCATTGCAGTGAACAGGCTCTCATGATGAATGCCCAGCAGAATCTGCTGACAATAGCTCTGCTTCACATCATCAAGAACGCCGTTGAGGCAACACCACGCGGCGGTCGCGTCCGGGTATCCACATCGCGGCAAGGAGACAATATTATGCTTGTTGTTCATGACACAGGCCCCGGGATAGCAAAGAAAGATATCCCGAATATTTTTCAGGCCTTCTACAGCACCAAGGAACATAGTTTCGGCATGGGGCTCCCGCTCGCAAAACAGGTAATCGAAGAACATATGGGAGAGATTGCAGTCGAGAGCGAAACTGGCGCCGGAACTGTGTTCCGCATCACATTGCCTTCTCGCTGGAAGGAAAAGTATCACGGAATTGTTACAGATCGGCAAGCTAATCCCTGACGAGTCTTAACAGCATCTCTTCGCGTTCCGCGCTTTCCGGAAGCCCCGAAGAATAAAATACTATCTGTCCTCCGCGGCCCATGGCTGATGTCTGGTCAGCATGCAATATCCTGACAAGGTTATTGAGCGTTCCCCGGTTACCATCAAAAACAGGTATGGACAAAGGCAGAATCTCTTCAATGAGGGGACGATAAAAAATGAAGTGGGTGCAGCCGAGAACAACCGCACCGTATATGTTCTGATCTACCGACGAAAGTTTCTTGCAGATGATGTTTTTGACCTCCGGAGAGACAAAATCAAAGGCTTCCGCTGATTTCACCAGTTCATCGAAGGGCACAGTATCGACCTGTTGATTTCTGTCGAGTTGACTGCAGAGCATGCGCAGTTTGCTGCCCTGACTGGTCAAAGATGTCGAAAAAACGAGCACCCGTTTTTGCCCGGCAGCATCCAGAGCGGGCTTGATGGCGGGCTCCATCCCGAGTATCGGAAAATCATAGCGTTGCCTGAGTTCGTATACGGCAGCGCTCGTCGCCGTGTTGCAGGCGATGACCAGCACCTTGATGTTCTGTCGGGAAAGAAATGCAACAGCTTCCTTGACAAGGCGTCTGACATCATCCGGGCTCTTTGTGCCGTAGGGAACATTCCCGGTGTCGGCAAAATAGATGAAGTTTTCAGCAGGAAGTCGCTGCCATGCCTCCCGCAGAAAAGTAATGCCGCCGATGCCTGAGTCAAATATGCCGATACTCTTCATTTCGCACTGTCCTTCATGCAGATCATGCCGGAAGCGACCCCCTTTGTAAGGCTCCGCATCCGGGCACTTACAGCAGCGGCTCCATCTCCAGCGCCGGATGGTTCACTGAAGTCAGAAACTCAACGAGTTGATCCGGTTCCTCACAGATGGTTTCATCGGCAATCCGGTCGAGCAGATCCGGCATTCCCTCATCCGCCGCCCGTTTGTTGAATGCGTCGCGAATTCGGGTTTTCAGTTCAGCCGGCATCCAGACGACACGCCTGAGACCGCCGTCCCCGGCAATAAATTTTTTGCTTGTTATGAAATTCACGCCCACTCCCATAAAGCCGGGCGTCTGCACTCCGCCTCCGACCGACGCTGCAAGCGTCGAAAACTTCATGCCGGCAGGCGTCATGCCCGCATGGCCGCGATGCACGATGAGCACTCCGTTTGCTTCGGGAACAATGCCGACGATGCACTCGAAACAGCCGCACGAGGTCATCGGATTTTCCATAAGGGTATACATATTGAGCGTTTCTACAGCGCCGCCGGATGCTTTTTTCAGATAGTCGTCAACCCCGCTGTATCTGCCGACCCGCTCGTCAAGGAGTTCGCCCTTCTGAATCGGCTGGTTGCCGCCGGTCGGGTCGATTTCAAAAGCAGCCTTGGCATCCAGCCAGTTGAAAGCGCCGCACAAACCAAGACGTTCCGGAGAAATTACGCAGACATGGCTTGGCGCAAACGACTGACAGAGCAGGCACGAGTAGAAATCATCCACCGACTCATCGGTAAGGCTGCCGAGGCGGCGATCACGCTCCAGATATGACCGGCGGGCCTCCTCACGAAACCGCAGCACATCAGCATCGTCGACATAGAGCGTCACTTGCACCTTGTCGACAATCTGGCCGAATTTATGCAAAATAGCGGCGGTCTGGATCACTCCGATATGTTCCAGCTCAAAACCCGCCTGCTTCGCTTCGCTGCTGATGCGTATCCAGATAATATCGCGCTGGCCCATATGCCAGATCCCATGCGCTTCATTAATGTTTGTATGGATTTTCCGTTCTATAACGCCTTCAAAATCAGGCTGCATCTTCCGGCCTGCAACATCCACGACGATAGCGAGCGGCAGCACCCCGCCTTTTTGATAACGCTGCTGCCAGTCGGTTCCGACGACAGTGACACGGTTGTGCTCAATCTCTTCGGCGGGCAGGGTGCGCACCCACTCAAACGCTGCGCTGCGCTGACCGCCGAACTCTGCAAAAGTGTTCTCCTTGCGAACCCGCTCGCCTTCAAAGGCAGGACCATAGGGAACCGGGATGGGCGGTTTAGAGACGGTAATTTTCAGGCCGCGCACCTCAACGGCGCGCTGTGCAATTTTGGCGTGGTCCGGCACGCCGACAAGCGCCTCATTCGGGCAAATGCCTTTCGCCTCAAGAGTCGGCACGTTTTGATCTGAAATAACCGGATAGCCGAGCACGATGGCGCCTGCTCCGACCGCCAGTATCTCGGGAGTCGGAGCACCAAGGGCAATCACAAATGCATTGACACGCTCTCTTTGATACGCAAGGTGCTCCGGCATGTCACCGGCCTTTTTCCCTCCGAATATCAGCGCAGCGCGTACGGCCCAGTTGACCGCGTAGAGAGCATGAATCGGCTCAGGCCCAAGAGGAACGATTCTGCTCTCCAGCCCAAAGTCAACTCCGGCGCGCTTCAGTTGTTCACTGATGCCGCTGCCGGCAAGCAGGACAAAAATGCGGTTTTCCTGAAGTTCGCGCACAATCCGCACAGCAGTTCCATCATCAGGAGCGGCTCCGAGGATAACGGCGACTCCGGGGATCGTCCCGTCCACAAGCTTTACTCCGAGGGTTCGCTGCATGGTGTCGGAAAGAAAACCGTGATAAGAAATGCCCGATCCCTGATCATGCACCGGCTCCTGGCCGCAAAGGCCGCGCAGGGCAAGAATCAGCTCAACGCCAAAATGAGCGGCGAGGCCGGCCTCAAGTGCATCACCAAGAGACGGTTCGGCCCCGCGGCGCTCGCGAATGCCGGCAACCAGATCGTTCGCCTTTCCGAGCGCGACTTCCATATCGCCGACAGTTTGAACGGCCAGTCCGGTCAGCGCATAGATCATGGGCAGATGATAGGCAGTATCCGGAAACTCAAAAACCGCGTCCTTCCCCTGCGAGATTTTCGCATCCTGAAGGATTCCCTCCGCCATCGAGAGAAGCGATTCTGCCCCCTGAACAATTATTGCAGGCAATGAAAGCGACATGGAAAAACCTCCGTTCAATCCGAGACTCCGGTTACGGGCTTGCTGCATATTTCTTACTGAGGCCGGTTCTTCAGAAACGCCGGCAATGCATTGGCTTCGCGAGGGCCCACCGTGACAGTCCAGCCCGGAAGCTTTTCCTCAAGCGCACCGCTCAGAATTGCGAGATAGCCAGGAATAACCAGCTCCTTCTTCGTCAGCTGCTCGGGCAGCCCGCTCTCCTGAATAAACTGTGCAATCTTCGCCGGAGTGAACTTGCCGGCCGCCCACGCGGTCAGCACGGACATTCCCTCGCAATCCATGACAGCAAGCCAGACAGGAACCCGACAGTTCTCGATTTCTCCGGCAACGATGAAATAGGTCAGCGAAAAGTTTGTTGTGATGATAACCGGCGATTCAGGAGTCGGTTCCCCCACCTTGTATATTTTCTGCTCAACCTGCATCGGCACCTGCGGATCGGTGTAGATATTCTGGCGATATGTAAAAAGCGCCAGGTTACGCCACTGCTCCGAACGGTTGAGCACAACAATCGATGAATACTTCGCAATGCCTGTCATCGCAACCAGTGTTTCGAGCATTGCGTCGTCGCGGCCGGCAAACGTGATCACCGGGTACCCCAGCGCTTTAAAATTCTTTTTGATCGCCGCGCGGCGGGCAAGTGTATTGTCGCGCAGCACGACTCCTGCAGTCCGCGCGCCGGAATCTATGACGAGTTCAGACACTCCAATCCCCTTCACTTTCTCGGCAAGCTGCGCGACAGCATCAAGACCCTGCGCGATAATGCCGGCAGGAACTTTATGCTTCAGAGCTACCTGCGACATCGCTTCGAAATTGTCGGCAATTACTCCATGGAGAAGCGGTTTTTTTGTGCCGGCCGATCTCAGAGCAGTCTCAGCAACGTCAGCGTCCTGCACCGAAAGGATCATGGGGACATCAGGAGCTTGCGCCATGACCATTTCAAGCAGCTGCTGATAGCGGGCCGAATTCCCGGATACATAGTCGAGCAGAATTGCGTCTATTCGCAGTTTCTGTCCTATGCGGTCGATCTCCGAGTTCAACACATCGGCAAGCGCCGCATGAATGCCGGCATCCGGCTGATTGTCCGCAATGCGGACGGCTATCACGGTCGGCCGCACGAACTTCTTTTCATGACGGTAAAGAACCGTTTCCTCTCCCATCGTGCAGACATGAGGTCCGGCGCCGAAAGTCACCGTTTTAATGGGAGGCTCCGCAGCCGCGCCGAGCAGCCCGCGCGATTCGTCACTCATATCCGGACACGCATCGACCGACGCCTGGCGCTGGGCAAGCTTCATGGCAAACGCAAGACAGGTCGGGTGCCCGCACTTTTTGCAGTTCGTCTTCGGCAGGAGTTTGAATATCTGAACGCCGGACAGTGCCATACGTCCTCCTATCTCTCGTCCGCCGCAGAAAGCTCGCCGATGAACTGCTGAAGCGAGGCGACCGCTTCTGGATGACGCATAATCAGCAACTCCGCTCCGGTCAAGAGCATGGAACCGGCGGTGATAGCCTCCCACGCAATCCCGCGCTGCTTCAGCGAACCCCACCGGGGCAGTTCGGCCTCCGGGGCCTGGGCTTCCTTGGTCTTCCAAGCATACATTCCGACATCCGCAAGCATCGGCTGCTGCATTACCGCGTCATTCTGCGCGAGAGCCGCAAGCCTGATGCGCTCCATAACCGACCATGTGTAATCAAGACCATAGCCAAGGGCCGAACACATCGGGTCAATGATAATACGTTCGCGGGCGTAGCCCATCTGTGTGATCAGAATATTCAGTTGTTTGCAAAGATTGATATCAAGCTCAGATAAGGCAATGAGCAGGTGGTCGTTCGCCATCGCGGCAGCGGTAATTGTCCGGTAATTTTTTTCCTGCGCCTTGCCGATGATGCACTTCCGTCCCTTGGCCGCTTCTGCGGCAGCGACAAGCACTTCGGCATCTTTTTCAACATGGTTGCTGCCGAGGATGATAATAGGCACGGACACTGCATCAAGAACATCCGCAACCGTTTTTGCCGCATCAGCTGCCGGGCGGTCTTCGCGATCAGGATGAGTGCTGAGAAGGCGGAGTGCAATCGCCTGCGCCTTCAGTTCATCCTGGCAGAATCGTGCCCATACCGCAGGATCCCCTGATACTCCTGCATAGACGTCGTGAACTGCCTCAGGCCAGTCGTCCGGCAGCGAGTCCTGCACTTCAAAAGCTATCACCGGCAGATGCGGGGCTGCCCCCTCGAATCCGTGAAATGCCAGACCATGCTCACCACCAAAAGTGACCGTTCTCTCGGTCCCAAAAGTCACATCGTATATGCTGCCGGGGAATGCCTCTTTCGGCTCCGTAAATGCCATGGTTCCTCCAGAAAAAATATCTCGCACGCCGCATCTTATGCTTTCTGAATCAGAGATTGTTACCGGCGATTGCTGTTGTCACATTTCAAGGTAGGAATGCGCATACACTATCCTGCCCTGAAGAACATCCAGTGTCTTCACCGTTTCGGCGACCTCATGCGGGTCGGCAATTGCGGCGGCAAGTCCCTCGTGCATCAGTAGCGTGAAATAATGCCTGTTCAGTACCGGCCTGATCTGTTTCGGGCAGCCGTTTGAGATGTTGCTCAGCCCGACAACCGTCTTCATCGCCGGTTCATTCAGTTCCTGAAACATCTTCACTGCATTAAGAACGTGGCGCGCGTGATCCTGCGACGTGGCAATCTGGAGGACGAGCGGGTCAAGATAGAGGTCTTCAAGCGGTACGCCGCATTCCATCGCCCGCCCCATTATCTCGGCGGCCAGTGCGCAACGCTCCTCGGCATCTGCCGGAAGACCGCCTCTGCCGACCGTAAGCCCGATAATAAGCGCATTATACCGTGCAGCGAGTTCGAGCATCGGAAACCGTTCCGGATCGTTTGACGTCGAGTTGATCATCGGTCGGCCCCACGTATTGTCATGAACCTTCAGCCCCGCCTCAACAGCACCGGCATTGGTCGTGTCAAGACAGACCGGAAGAGGCACAGCTTCCTGAATCGTAGTAACCATCCATTCCATCAGAGCTTCCCCACCCTCGTCGGCAGGTCCGATATTTGCATCTATCATGCCCGCGCCCGCCCTCCACTGACTCACGGCAATCTCCTGAATGGGCGACCGGTCACGATGAAGAATAGCCTCGCGAACGCGCTTTGCAATAATACTGAGCTTCTCTCCGATAATCAGCACTGCTTTCTCCTTACAGCATGATAAAAGCTTGAAAATACAACAAAAAATATCGTGATAGTTTATCAGAAACAGGCAGAGTGCGTAAAGAAACTCAAGCTGCTCCTGCGGCTGCAATAACCCTGAGAAGCCAGGCTGTTTGTCTTTTCCCGGCTCCGCGGGTAAAATATTCACCAAAGCCGTTTTCCAGGAGCACGCCGAATCATGAAAAAGTTCTCATTTACCGATCCGTTGTATATGGCATTTTATGCCAGGGAGATTTACCGCGATGTCGCGCTCTACTGGCGCGGCGCGGGATTGCTCTATCTGCTTTCGCTGGTCGCACTCTGCACGATTCCGGGCATGGTGAAGCTTCACTCCCAGATAAACGCGTTCGTCGTCGATGAAGCCCCTGCATATGTCAAGCAGCTTCCGACACTGACGATAACTCAGGGAATCCTGTCCGCTCCTGAAAACAGGCCGTACGTCATTCAGGACCCGGTGACCAGTGAACGGGTGCTCATTGTCGACACATCCGGTCAGTTCCAGACTCTGGAGCAGGCAAAGACGAAAGTGCTGATCACGAAAAGCCAGATAATCGTCCAGACCGGCGCAGACCCTGTTGCGGTGCAGCTATCGCAATTTGACGACATCACGCTGGACAATCGCCGGATGTTTGAAATGCTGGAGTTTGCAGGTGAATGGTTCGGGTTTATTTTTTATCCGGCTGCTTTGGCCATGGACTATACTTTTCGGATCGCCCAGGTGCTGATTTATGCATTCGTGGCGATGGCATACGGAAGAATGCTCAAAATAGCTCTGGGGTTCGGTGCCGCCATGAGACTGACAGCTGTCGCCCTGACCCCGATGATAATTGCACACACCTTGCTCACCTTTTTTGATCACCAGATGCCCTTTTCATGGGCGATTACGTTTGGTCTGTCTGTCGGCTATATTTTCTTCGGGGTGCGGGCTCTTGCCGAAGCGCCTCCTCAGACATCAACCCGGCAGGAATAGTTGCTTACGGGATAGCGAGCTTATCGAGAACTGCCTCAAACGCTGCACGAGCCGGACTGTCTGCCGCGATTTCCACAACCGGCTTGCCCTGCAGGTCGGCAGCCGCAATCGCGCGGTCTTCGGGAATCGATCCGGCTACATGCAGCCCGAGCGTTTCGGCAAACGGTGACAGCGCTTTCTCGTCGCCGGACCCCGCCCTGTTCATAATCAGTTCGGCACGCTGCACATGAATCTTGAGTTCGTCGATCATGTCAAATACCCGCCGCGCTGTGCGGATGCCTTTGGTCGTGGGATCACTCACAATAATCAGCAAATCCACCTTCCGTGATGTATGGCGGCTCAGGTGTTCCAGTCCTGCCTCATTATCCAGAACAAGATACCGATACTGATCTGCGAGCCTGTCGGTATATTTACGGATAATATTGTTTGCTGCGCAGTAGCAACCCGGGCCTTCAGGACGCCCCATCACGAGCAGATCAAATCCCGGCGCCTCGGTAAGCGACTGCTGTATCTGGTAGTGAATCAGCTCTTCCGTCGACATGCCGCCCGGACGTGCTGCTCCGCTGCGCACCGCGTCAAGAGACGCTTCCCGCATACTGCCGACCGTTGCCTGAACGGACACGCCGAGCGCCTCGTTGAGACACGCATTGGGGTCGGCATCGACAGCAAGAACAGGTCCTTTACCGCTGGCCGCAAGGTGATGCACCGTCAGGGACGCAAGACTCGTCTTGCCGACGCCGCCCTTGCCTGCAAAGGCAATCACAAACGCCATGAAGAACTCCTATCTTCCACACGCGCTCCCCACCTGTTTAATAATTCCGGCAGCTCCGACATCGAATCAATAAGGGCGTCAGCATCCTGCAACATCTCAGCCGGCCGATACCCGTACGTTACCGCAACGGTTCTGATCCCGGCACTCCTGCCTGCCTCCACATCATAGGTGCTGTCCCCGACAATGACCGCATTTTCAGGATGGATGTCCATCTTTTCAAGCACATAATAAATCGGCACCGGCGAAGGTTTTTTCGCCGCAGCGGTTTCACTGCCGACAACGATATCAAAGTAAGCTGAAAGTCCAAGCTCCCTGAGAGTGCGCAGACAAAGATCCTCTCGTTTATTCGACACAACCGCTTTGCGATACGAAGAAAGGCTGGCCAACGCTTCTTCCACGCCCGCATAGACCGATGTAAGCTCTATCAGATGCTCGGAATAGTAGGAGAGAAAGCGGCTGACCAGTGTTTCCCTGTCCGCATCAAGAGACTCCAGCGCCATAACCTTCTCGATGAGCACGGTAACGCCCTCCCCGACAAGTTCGCGCGTTTCTTCAACCGTAATCGGCCTGCATCCGTACGGCTCAACGGCAACGTTGACTGCGGTTCTGATATCGTGGCTTGAATCGACAAGTGTTCCGTCGAGATCAAAAATGATGAGTTGTATCGACACGCTTTCTACTCTATCGGAATATTTCGCCATGTGTCAAAAAAAAGCGCGGCATTCCGTCCGCGCCCTCTCCATTGTCCGCTCGGTGTGAGGCAATCCTACTTTTTAAACAGCTTCCTGATGCCCTCTCCGATGCCCTGCGCACCCTTTCCAACCTGCTCAACGCCCTGTTTGCCGGCACCGACAACAGCGCCGCCGATCTCGGCAACGCCGACCCCCAGCTTGCCGGCCAGGCCGGCAGTCAGTCGTTTCATCAGCCCTTCCCGGACATTGAACTTCGGGTCATCAAGGTTTCCCTCGAGCCTGATATCAAGAGCGATTTCATTGCTCCCCGTCTTCAATGCATTCAGGACGAGGTTTCTCGGAACCCCGACAAACGTTGCCCCAACGCCACCGCCAGCGGCGAAATCAAGGTCTTTCAGCACAACCCTGCCCGGCGCATCAAGCATGCGCGATTTGATCCTGAGATCCATATCGAGGTTCATCGTGCCTCGCGTAATATCGGCATCTCCTTTTTTCTGGAAGTATGGCTTGAACCGGGTCACATCCAGATTCCTGACCGTCACCGTCGCATTCGTATCCTTGCTCCTGAGAGCGGTCACTCCTTTTGATGCAACCGTTCCGCCGCGGATGCGCGATGAAAATGTGAAGTTCGAAGAAGCATCGCCCGGCGGGATCGCGACAGTATCCATCTGAAAGGCCACCGCTTCAAGCCGCGTGAGATGGGGAGGCGCAGCAACCATCCCGTTGTGATAGTCAATGATGCCTTCGTTGATGAGAATGTTTTGAAAAAAGAGCGCGGTATCTGCTGCTTTCTCCTTGGCCTTCACTGCCTTTGCAGTCGGTGAGGGAGCAACCGCTTCAACAGCGGCAAACGGATTGACATACTCCCCGCTGCGGTCACGCTCAACGCGCAGATAAGGCCGCACGAGAGTGAACTCGGAGAACGTGTAGAGACCTGGCTTTGCCTTATCGGAAGCTATGCGGATCTGAACGGATTCCGTCTTTGCAGCAACCCCCTTGTCCCCGAAGTCAAGGATGACAATCTGTTGTCCGTCGCACTGCAGTTGGAGCGAACCGGTCTTAAGATTCACATCGCCCTTTGCCTTCACGGTGCCGGCAATCAGCCGCCCTTCGAGCACGCCCGAAACATCAACCCGTGTTGAAGCATCACGCAGCGGGTAGGCAAAGTCATTGATTTCGAGGTTCAGTTTTTTTGCGCTCATCGTATTCATTGCCGGTATTTTCCGCTCATCCTGCAACGTGAGTTCCCCGTCCCGGATGCTGATAGATCCGATAGAAAACCCTTTCACATCGGCAGGCTTCTCCTCTTTCTTTTCGCCGCCTTCCGCTGCGGCAAGAGGATTGACATAATTTCCATTGCGGTCGATCTGCAGCTTGATGAACGGCTTTTCAAGTGTCAGGCTCGACAATGCGTACCCCTGCTTGAGAATTCCGAGAAAGTCCGCCCTGACGCCGATGCGATCCGCTGAGGCAATCACAGCGCCATCCATCATGACCTTCACCCCGATTACGTCTACGCCGCCCCAGCTGAGCGACAGCTCCTGCACGCTGACGTTCTTGCCGAGCGCTGCTTCTATCTTTTCTTTAATGAGTCTGTTGGAATGTTTGACAAGAATTGCTGCTGCAGCGATGACTACGACAACAATAACCAGTCCGGCAATCAGAAACTTTTTCATGGCATTCTCCTGATTCCTTGACGAAACCGCTCTCCTGTTATGAACCTTTTTTTGCCTTTTTGCCGAGTTCGCACACGCGGGCATCAGGCGCTGAAAGCAGGGTTTTCACCGTATCATTCCCCAGGGCTTCACTGATACATCCGTCCATCTTCCTGATTAACCGCTCGATCTCCGGAATCGAACAGATACGCTGCCCGAAAAGACTGTCGCCGGGCATCTCATGCTCTACCGCCATCAGCACTTCACGCACGGATATCGACGAGACATCGCGCGCCGGCAGGAACGTGGCGTCGCCGGGCATCGCGAGTATGAGCTTCTGCCGCTCAAGCGCATCGAGCACCTCCAGCACCGGAGCAACGGGCAGTTTCAGCTCCATGACCAGCGCATTGAGCGTCCAGCGTGGCTTGTCTTCCCGGTAATGAAGTCCAATGTAATACATGATCGCAAGCGCAAGGCGATATTTGAAGCGCTCGCTGAAAACGTCATTGTCCGAACGCATGCGCAGCATTGCAGGAAACTGATGATAAAACGCCACCTTAACACCGGTCAGCATGATGAGCCAGTTGAAGTAGAGCCAGATCATGAATACAAGGATAATGGCAAATCCGGAATAGACTGCGGAATACTTCGCCGTCGATACGAGAAATTTGGCAAACGCCCAGCTCAGCAGCTGCCAGAGAATGCCTGCCGTGGCGCCTCCGGCCAGTGCAGAAACAAAGCGGACCTTTGTATTCGGCAGAAGAAAATAAAACATCGTAAACGCAAGAATGGTAAGCAGGTACGGAACCAGCTTCGTCAGAAAAACAATGGCTGAGCCGAATGGTTCGATGGCAGAGAGCCATTGGACGATCGAGGTGCTCATGACGGTTGTTGTTAAGCCTATCGCCGAAACCAGCAGAATAGGCCCGACCATCAGAACACTCAGATAGTCGCGGAACTTACGGAAAAAGTCCCGTGTCTTCGTTATCTGCCAGAAATGGTTAAACGCATTTTCTATCTGCTGCACCGTCGTGATGACGGTATAGAGCAGAAATGCGAGTCCGACCGTTCCGAGCACTTTGACGTTTACTTTGTCCACATACTCGAGAATCGTGTCGCCGATTTCCTCACCTTTATCGCCGATCGGTTCAAGAAAACTGTAGATGGTCGGCGCCAGCATGTTATGTACGCCCAGCCCCTTCAGCACGGCGAAGGCGATAGCCAGCAGCGGCACAAACGTCAGCAGAGTCGTATACACAAGACTCGACGCGCGAACAGTCAGTTCCCCGTTGCGGAACTCATCCTGGAGTTTGTAGACAAGGCGCAGCGCGACCAGCCCCAGACGCTTGGCGCGCTTAAGGCCCGCAGTCTCAATCTCCCAGAGCGTGCGCGAAAAAAAGCGCTCCAGCCTCCCGGAAACGTTTTTCATGCCGCTCCTTCAGCCTGAAAGCTGCTCTTCATAGTTGCACTGGCAAGCGCGTTCACTTGAGCCTGAAGTCAACACGGCTGTCCCGCACCTTCTCTTTTTTCTCCGGCTGGACAGATTTCGGCTCCACAAGAAAAATGCGCTCCTTCTCGACACTTTTTGTCTTCAGCATGTATTCATACACCGCCCGCGCGCGTTCTTTTGCCAGATCGCGCAGCATGTCATCAGTGATTACTGCATTCGTCAGCATGAGCTTTTCCATCTCAGGCACTGGTATATCTTTTGCGATGCCGAGAAAATTCGACGGCTTCGGGAACTTTTCCGCCTTATAGGCCTGCTTTAGATAGTTCGGATATTCTTCCTTTGTCACAACAACACTGTCGGAGCTCACGCCAGGATCTCCTTTTGCAAGCGTTTTGAGCTTTTGTGCTTTTACCTTTCTCTGCAGCAGCTCCTGTTTCAGTCCTTCACGATCATTCAGCAGATCTGCATGACCTTCAATATCGACCTTCAGTGCCGGGCGCTCGTGCAGCACCGTCATAAGCTTGTCAATCTTTTTCTGTTCCTGATCGGCCAGGGTCGCGGCACCGTATGCGAAATCGATGTAACTCATCTCTTCACCGCCGCCCCCGCCTATTATTGCGCCAAGCAATGCAAACGGCGATGTAGCCGCTTTTACCAATACGTTGAGAATAATCTTCCAGATGATTTTTCCGACGCGGAATTCGGGATCATCCGTGGTTCCGGTGACCGGCAGATCAAGGTGAATCTCTCCCTTGCGGTTCTTGAGCAGTGCGATCGCAAGCTTCACCGGCATCTTGGTAGCTTCGGGACTTTCAACGCTCTCTCCAAGGGTAAACTGATCAAGAAACACCGTATTTCTGGCATCAAGCTTCTTGTTCTCAATCAGATATTCCATGCCGAGATTCATTTTGCCCTTCTGTATGGTGTAGCCGATATGCCTGCCGGCATACGGCGACGTCGTGCTCAGATCCATATTCTGCAGATCAACCTTCAGGGCTATGTATAAATCGTCGCGGAGCGGGTTTATCTTGCCGGTTATTTCAAGCGGCGAGCCTCCTTCGAGCAGTCCGCGAAGCTCAACATCAGCAAACTTTTCTTCTTCCGAGGTAAGCCCTGAAACCCTGCCGCCGATTTCGAGCATGCGCCCGGTATAGCCCGGTTTGATATTCCTGTCACTGAAATGAATAGTCCCGCCATGCACCGTCACTTCATCTATTTTCACCAGCTTTTGCTGTTTGAGCGCACGGAGGTCCGGAGCCTCTTCCTTCTTGTCCGGAGGAGCAGGAGGCTGTTGCGGCGACGTCGCCGGAGCCTCTTGTTCGGACTGCTGCGCGACCCGTTCGGAAAGGCCCTGGGTATTCAGCGTGCCGTCGGGGTTGATTATGATGCGGGAATAGAAATCGCTCAGTGCGATTTGTTTGATCAGAATGCGCAACGGATTCGTGCTGACATCCAGACGATTGAAGTCGAGCGTATCAAACTTCAGAAAGTCTTCCGCATTGATCTTGTCGATGGAGTTGAATTTCGAGACGGTAACCTTGCCCTGATAGCGTGTTTTCATCCCCTCTTTCGGGCTGGTAACAGCAAACATGCCGCTTGTGCTGAAGCGACCGCCGGTCATGACTACTTTATACTGTTCAGCCGTATACGCACGGAAAGCCGCAAGGTCCAGCGACCGCACGTTCGTTTTGAGCTGCGCGGTCAGCGGGTCGAGCGACACGGGACCGTCAAGTGAAACCGAACCATTCTTCCCGACGGCGCACTGCAGTGAAATAGTGCCTTTTGCGCCCTTGACGGTCGAAATGGTATCGCCGGCAAAACGAATCTTGTCGATGCGGAGCGTTACCGGCTCGGAAGGCTGCAGATCCTCAAGCTTGACGGCAAAGTCGCTTGCGTTCACTTTCTTCAGCGTCACGAACCACGGCTTTTCCTGCGGCGGCGGGGGTGGTTTTGCAGCCGCAGGGACGCCCGGCAGCGCCGGAACAGAAGCCGCAGATTTCTTCTCCGGAGCAAGTGTCATGACGTTAATCGTGCCGTCCGGCTCGCGAGTCAGGCTGAGCATCCCTTTTGCTCCTGAAAGTTCGCCAATGACGAGCTCACGCTTTGCGAGATCGATCTCGGTGCCCCGAAGACCGACAAGCGGCAGTTCGATAAAGTCCCGCTTCTCCCCCTGCTTGCGCGCCCTGAACGCATACAATGAACTTTCGAGATCCCACAGGCGGACAATCGCTTCCGGCTCGGCTTTCGTGTAAGAGAATCGGCTCCAGAGATTGAGCGCGCCGTCCTGTATCTGCGCAAGCGTCGCTTCACGGAGATACGGCTGGTACTTTTTGAGCCGCACCTGCTGAAGCGAAATTGAACCTTCGGCAAAAAGCGGCTCAAGCTGCAGCAGGCTTCCCAGCGAAACCTGCTCATCAGATTCGGTCCTGAACGACAGGCTTATCTGTGCTTTCTTTTCCGGCAGCGTGCTCAGACCGGCAATCTGCGACTGTATGCCCGAAAGCGTGGTCGCAAATTCCTGCCCGGGCAATAAATCCTGCCAGGAAACAAGGCCGTCCTTTGTTGTGAGTGAATCGATTTCTACAACGGCAGAGGATCGTGCCTTCTCCGGCGGCTTCTGTTTCTGCGACTTCTTCGAAGCACCGTCAGTCGGCTTTCCGGCCGCCTGCTGCATCGCCCGGGTCAGAAAAACATGCCAGTTCACATTGCCGGCGGCATCCCGGCGGAGATACACTTCCGGCGCATACTGCACGATACTCGAAAAATGAATGTTCTGAGCCATCAAGTCCGCCTTTGCGATGGCTGCTGCTACATGCGGCAGGCGCAGAACAGGTCGCTGCTGTAAATCATCCAGCACTATTTTCCGCAAGTCGATGGCACCTGCCAGATTGATTGATGGGAGCCGGTCGCTGTATTGCGTATAGGTCAGCTTTAAAGCTGAATCAATCAGGCCGGACTTCAGAACATAATCCAGCTTTATCGGAACATAGGCAAGGTAATTGGCGAGTTGAAATCCTGACAGATTGATATCGAAATATGTTTCGAGTGAGTTTGCAAACGGCTTTGTTTTCCCTTTGAACGATACCTTTGTGTCATTCACGACCGCCTCCAGGAGCGGCTCGACGAAGGTTTCGGCATCGTATGAAACCGTCGAGATAAAAGGAACTGTTACCCTAAGATCACGCACCGCGTGCTTTGCCTTTTTCGGGCCGTCAAGAAAGTCGATGCTGCCGTTTGCAATCTGGATATTGTTGAGCGAAAATTCCGCTTTTTTTTCATCCTTCTTCTGCTCAGCGCCGCTTTTACGGTCCAGAAGATCGGAAAAATTATAGGTCGCATCAGGATGGCGGACAATATTGACATACGGCTTTTCGAGCCTGATTTCGCTCAGAACCGGCCCGCCCTTGAAAATGGAGGCCAGTTGTGCATTCACATGGAGATTGTCAAAAGAGAGGAAAACGCTCTGTCCGTCCTTTTCCCTGACGACAACAGGACCGACATCCACCGACAACATATACGGGTTCAGGCTGACGCGTTCAATCGACACATCGCGCCCGAGTTCGGAGGAAAGCTTCTCAAGAAGAAACGACTTCAGATACGAGGGAGCGACAAAAAACCCGGCAATGCCGAGAACCAGATAGAATACAACAAGAGCAATAAGACCCTTGCGAACAATCGGCTTTGACCAGAGTGCCAAGAGTTTATCTTTCATGAACGCACCCCATTCCGGAATTGAAGATTTGTACCGCTAGGCTTGGCTGCGGCGCCTGCAAGCGTCGAATATGCGTCCCTGAACTCCTGCATCATGAGAACGCTCTGAAAAAAAGGACGCTCTTGCCTCCCCTGCCGCTATTTGCCCGATGAGCGCTCTATGGCGCGCCCGGCGCTTGATACGTCTTTCCCGACTCCCTGAACAGTATTGCAGCCTGCCAGAGCGATAACGAAGCCTAACACAAGCAGAGCTGAAAGCACGTGCTTCACCATAATCACGCACCTCCTCACCATGATATTTTGATTTATTCTATCACGCACCGCGGGAATTCTGTAGCTCTATCCCTGCCAAGGGGCTCGTGCTTGCCCCGCTAAGTCAAAAGTTACCCTTCGTCAGGTCCGTTGCTCTGTCTATCAGGCAGCGATATCCTCGGCATTACTTTCTTTGCGCGAATGCGTGAAGCATGAGCATCACCTTGACCTCAGGGGCTGCCCTGGTGACCGTACCGACGCGATTTTCCGGCACCAGTTCGGCTTCTTCGTGATAGACGTCGAATCCACCGTCCTTGTTCGTAAGATACTGCATGCCTCGAAACGTATAGCACGGCACCAGAAGCTTGTTGTATGGGCTCCGTACAAGCCGGCATCCCACATCGTCCTGTCCGATTGCTGCTTCCTTGTCGGCTTCTTTTTCTGGCTGGTCATTCACGGGAGCTACACCATCTCCGTTTGTCGTTTGTCTCGCATGGTACCTGATGCTTTGTCGCACTCTTTTTTTAAGCTAACTGCCCCGACTCCGCTATCGGCTTCTCGTAAATTCTGAAAATCTTCCAGCGGCGGCTGCCGGCCATTTCAGCAAGGCGGATAGTGGCGATGTTATCTTCGAGGATCCACGAAAATTCAACGCGCTTGTACCCGCCGCCCTTTACTCCCTTGAATGCCTCGCGGAAAAGGATGCCGTCGACACCCTTGTTGCGATACTCCGGTCTGATGCCGAGCAGGAGCAGGCGCAGGTCTTTGACTGTAGGCAGGGTGAACAGCGCCTTCAGCAACGTCCATGGATTCGTTTTTCCATGCATCCGGCGCAGGACGATGTTGAAATCGGGCACCATGCCGCAGAAGCCGACCGCTTCGCCGTTATGAAATGCAATGGCCATGACATCAGGCCTGATAAGCGGCTTCAGTCGTGCCGCATCATACTCAAGCTCCTCCTCAGTGATCGGAACAAAACACCAGTTGCCGGCCCATGCGGCATTGTAGACGATTCTGAATGACCGCATGGCATCCAGAAAATGCTTCTTGTCGAGTTGCTTGGCGATGATGCCGCGCTTTTCGGCGATGGCGGCTACACGGAGGACTTTTTCGGGAAGCGCGTCTTTCACATCGTGAAGAAAAGCATACAGGTCTTTCGTCTTAGTATATCCGGCGTTCTTCATCAGGGAATCATAATAGCGTTTGTTGTAAGGAGTCATCAGCATTGACGGATATTCAAATCCCTCTACCAGCAAGCCGCACTCCTCATTCGTCGAGAAGCTCACCGGCCCTCTGATAATCTGCATGCCGCGCATGCGAAGGTCTGCTTCCACCGCACACAGTAAGGCGTCGGCCACTGCCTGATCATTAATGCTCTCATAAAAGCCGAAAAAACCGGTGTGGTCACTGTGATACTGGTTATGCAGATGATTGATAATGGATGCGATGCGGCCAACGATTTTTCCGTCGCGGTACGCGAGGAAATAGCGGGCCTCCGCGTGGCGGAAAAACGGGTTCTTGTCCGTAAAATGGGGAACAAGGTCTCGGGTAAGCTGGGGACTGTACAGTGGGTCATCCCGATAGAGAAAGAGCGGGTATTCGATGAACTCCCGAATTTCCCGCTCTGTGCGTGCTTCACGAATAAAAAGGGTCATGAGGAAAAAGCGTAAGGCTATATAATGCTGAGCTGCCTGCCGACCTTTTCAAATGCCGAAAGGACGGCGTCAAGCTGCTCGTCGGTATGCGTCGCCATATAACTGGTGCGCATGATTGCCTTGCCCGGAGGCACGGCCGGGGAAACCGCGACGTTGGCGAACACGCCGGCTTCCTGAAGCATTATTGCCATCGTGAAGGCGGTTTCATCGGCGCCGACGATAACCGGAATAATAGGAGTTTCGGTCGGGCCGGTCTCAAAACCGAGGGCCCGGAAGCCATTGTTCATCTTATGGGTATTCTTCCAGAGCTGCGCAAGGCGCTCCGGCTCGGAATCAATAATGTCGAGCGCGGCGCTGACAGCCGCCACAGACGCAGGCGGCGGACTCGCGCTGAAGATGAGTGAGCGGGCGAAGTGCTTGATGTAGTGAACGATATCGGCATTGCCGGCGATGAAGCCGCCGATGGAGGCAAGCGATTTGCTGTAGGTGCCCATTACCAGGTCTATTTCCTGTTCAAGTCCGAAATGCTCCCCGGTGCCGCGCCCGGTTTTCCCAAGAACACCGATGCCGTGGGCATCGTCGACCATAAGACGAGCACCGTATTTCCTGCAGAGTTCGAGCACCTTCGGAAGGTCAATAATGTCTCCTTCCATGCTGAATACTCCGTCGACAACAACAAGCGTGCCCCTGCCGTTCTTTTCAGCCAGCAGTCTCTCGAGATCCGCCATGTCTTCATGCCGGAACCGCTTCACTTCGCCATAGGAAAGACGGCAGCCGTCAAGAATGCTCGCGTGGTCCATCTTGTCGATGATAACGACGTCGTCCTTGCCGACAAGCGCCGAAATGACGCCGAGATTGACCTGAAAACCGGTGGAAAAAATGAGGGCTGCTTCACGCCGCATGAAACGGGCAAGTTTTTCTTCGAGCTGTACATGAATGTCAAGCGTACCGTTCAGAAAACGCGAGCCGGCGCATCCGGTGCCGTATCTTTTGATCGCGTCGATAGCCGCTTCCTTTACCTTTGGATGGTTGGTCAGGCCGAGATAGTTGTTGGATCCGATCATGATCATCTTCCGGCCGTTCATCGTCACGACGGGATCCTGCGCGCTCTCGATCATCCGGAAGAACGGGTATATGCCGGCCTGCTGCAACTCCTTCGCGGCGGTAAACTTATAACATTTTTCGAATAAATCCATGTTCTCCCCTATATCCACTGGTTTATGCGATACCAGTCGGCCGTCCAGGACGCTCCCTTTTGTATATCAACTTTTGGGGCGTATCCGAACAGGCTCTGTGACTTGGCACTGTCGCACACCCAGTACTGATGCTGAATGTCCTTCATCCTGTCGCTGCTGATGATGCTCAGATGTCCTGCCAGCTGCGACAGGTAACCGACCATCGGCATCACAGCACGCGGAATGTTCAGCTTCAGCGGTCGCCGCTGCAGTGCCCCGGAAATGGCATTTATAATATCATCAGACGTGTAAATATTGCCATCCGACAGAAAGAATATCTCTCCGGCGGCGTTTTCACTCAGCGCGGACTGGATTATGCCGTTGACGAGATCTTCAACATATAAAAAAGAATAGAGAGACTTCCCCCAGAACGGTACCACCCCGCGTTTCACCATCTTAAAAAAAATGAGCACGTCCCTGTCGCGAGGACCGTACACTGCAGGAGGCCTGATGATGGTAACCGGGATTTTATCACGCGCCTCATACACAATCTTTTCTCCTTCAAGCTTGGTGCGGCCGTATGCAGAGACAGGATGCGTTTCGCAATCTTCCTTCAGGGGAACGCCGTCGGGGCTCGGCCCCGCCGCCGCAAGGGAGCTGAGGTAAAAAAACCGCTTCAGTTCGGGCGCATGGTCAAGCACAGCCTGCAGCACATTCTGCGTTGCAAACGCATTGCCGGTAAAAAACTGCTCCTCATTCTTTGCCTTCGTCAGCCCGGCCAGATGAAAAACGTAATCACAGCCCTTCACCGCTGCAGGCAGGGAATCCGGTTTTGTGCAGTCGCCGGTAATCATTGCCGCCTTGACCCCATCAAGATAGCCGGGCCGTGCAGCGTTCCGCACCAGGCAGGTAACATCAAACCCCTGCCGGATGAGTGTCTCCACAAGATGACTGCCGATAAACCCGGTTCCGCCGGTCACAAAAGCTTTCATATAGCTTATGATCTTACGGGAATAAACAACGGGAATGCAAGAAAGGCGGGAGCGGCTTTCTGAACGTATGTTTGCGCTTGCTGCTTAACGGTCACTGCTCACTTGTTTGACTTTCATCCGGAGTCCGCTGACCGACAGAACAACCACTCTGCTCCCTGCCGGAATAGGGTCCTTTGACGTAGCCATCCAGAGTTCTCCATGCACCAACACAGTGCCGTCGTCAGCCGTCACATTGGTCCGGGCGATGCCTTCATTGCCGATAAGTCCTTCGGAGCCTGTCGTAACTTTTGACTTCTGTGCGCGATAGGCAAGACGGAAGGTCACGAAAAAGAACCCTGCGGAGACGAGCGCCGCAGGCAGAATAACGGACAGTGAAAGCCTTAGCTCGGGAACTTCCGAGTCAAACAGCATAAAGGAACCAAGGACAAGGCAACCGAGGCCAGCAAGAGACAGCAACCCATAAGAGGTTATCTTTACCTCAAGCAAAAAAAGTACAATGCCGATGAAGATCAGAAGCAGTCCGGCATAGTTCACCGGCAGAGTCTGAAAAGCATAAAACGCAAGCACAAGAGAAATTGCACCGACGACACCTGGCACAATCGAGCCGGGATTCGACAATTCAAAAAAGATGCCATAAAAACCTATGAGCATCAGCATGTAGGCAACCGACGGGTCGCTGATGAAGCTCAGAAGACGAAACCGGAAGCCCATTTCATCGCGCACCAACTCAGCCTGAGCAGTTTTGAGAATACGATCTCCCGACGCCAGTTTAACGCTTTTCCCGTCAATCCTTGCCAGAAGCTCCGCCAGGTCTTTTGCCACAAGGTCGATAATGCCCAATTTCAAAGCTTCGGTCTCCGTTGCCGAGGCGCTTTTCCTGACAGCATCCTCTGCCCATTGCGCATTTCTGCCGCGCTGCTCGGCTATGGAACGGATATATGCGGCTGCGTCATTGGCAGCTTTTTCTGACATAACCTTATCGAGCTTCTCGCCGACCGCAACCGGATGTGCAGCTCCGATATTTGACCCGGGCGACATGGCCGCCACATGAGCGGCAAGAGTGATGAAGGCTCCGGCAGATGCCGCGCGCGCTCCGCTTGGAGATACATAAACAACAACCGGCACACTGCTGGCCTGAATGTCTTTGATGATGGAGCGCATTGCCGTATCAAGTCCGCCCGGCGTGTCAAGCTCGATGACAAGCGCTTCAGCCCGCATTGCAACTGCTTTCTGAACTGATTTTGCAACGAATTCGGAAACGACAGGAGTAATGACGCTCTGAATCCGCACAACGTAGATTTTTGAACCCTCCGCATCGACCGAACAGAGTCCGAATGCTCCAAAAAGAATTAAGAGCAGCGGGAAGAGAATGAACAACAGCCTCATGTGCACAATTCGTTTTCTCATAGTGACTTCCATGTGTATATTCTATCACGCCGGCCGATTCTCTGCATCCCTGCTTGCCCTCAGTTCCGGCATCTGAGGTATACTGATATGCGCCTGACGATGAAATCTACCGTTGCGCGGTATTTGCAGGATTTCCGGGGGAAATAATTATGACTCGTAACCGCCTTGCTCCAAAGCTGATCATCATCGTGCTGTTTCTTATAGCTTTTTTTGTCATTTTATATGACGCGACCTGCTCGGCTGAAGAACCTGCGCTTGCGCTGAAACAGGAAGTGGGTCGGCTGAAGGAGCGTCGAATTTCGCTGATGCAGAATGAAACGAAAATTAGCAACTCGCTTGAGCGCGCCCGCAAGGCATATGCGCTTATGGGAAGTCAGGCAAATCCGGAGGACAGACAGGTGGTCCGGGAAGCGGTCACAACAGCTGAAGAGTCGCTTACGGTCGTTCAAAACCTCAGGACCAAAACGGATATGCGCCTGCGTGCGCTTGAATCAGTCATCCGGGGCCGGGCGTCCGAAAAAGATTTTGGCGTTGCAGTCGTTCAGACCGGAACGGCACAAAGACGGTCCCGCTCCGGAGTTGCTCCTCTTCACTACGCGTCGCGTGTTTATGAGGAAGACACGCTGACCACAACGAACAAAAGCTTCCTGGAGATGTACACTCCTGACGGCGGCTACCACATGCTGGCTCCGGATACGTCCGTCGGCATTGCGGAATTTGACCGGGTAACCTCTCTGATGACTGTCGACATCCTGCGCGGGAAAATGCACGCCGAAAAAAAATGCCCGGCAAATGAATCATCCCCTTGCTGGGCAACGCGATACAGGACACCCAATGGCATCATTTCATTCGCTGAAGCCGAGATCGTCTATGAACTGAACCCTGACGGAACCGAAGTGATTTCGGTGCTTGAAGGTGCGGTCATGTATCGGGAGAAGCAGTCGAAAAAAGCGACTACGGTAAAAATGGGGGAGCAACTCATCCTCGGTCCACAGGGCGAATCTGTGAAATTAAAGAAGCTCCGAAAAGAAGAAATCCAGAGTTGGTGGGACGTTGACCTGCAGTTTGAAATGTAACATGAGCTTTAAAAAATACATTTGTTGTGTTTCCCTGATTCTGCCTCTTCTCCGTTGACTATTATGTCATCAGACAATCATGTCTATCTGCTGAAGCATACCCGCTGAACCGTTTTCGCGCAGATAAACGCCGGCTTCCCTCATAACTCCCTGTGCTTCATTCCGCTGATTTTTGAATGTAAAATTCGCAGCAATGCGCGTGAGTGCTATGGCTCCGATGCCGGACTCCGCGAGACCCTTGAGGATATCATTTCCCTGAGCGTCTTTCGTCCAGACCATGAGGTTCGAAAATACTGCGTCCCGCGAATCTATCCAGCCGTTGCCGTCGTCGTCAAAGGCAGACAATTCTCCAAAGCCGCTTCCGGTAACGGGACCGAAAAGTTCTCTTCCGTCGTTGATTATTCCGTCATTGTTACGGTCGAGCGCCAGAAAGCCGCTGCCTCGCCCGGCAAAATGGATCTCCTCTTTCTGCCCGTCGGCATTCAGATCAAACGAAAAGCGGAGGTTCGACAGAACAACCGGGGACCCATCAAGATTGACGACAAGCGGGTCGATGCGCTGTGCGTCGCCCATGCGGAGGCTTACCTGCTCCCGGGAGACAAACTCACGACTCGCCGAAAAGCTGACTTCAAATTGTATTGTACGGCCGTCTTCCGTCGTCACCATGCCTTGCGCCCGCACGGTTACCTGCTCGCTCTCTGCATGCATTTCATCACGCGTGTAGCTTAAGCCCCAGCCTTCCCGGCGGTTTGCCTGGCCGTTCGTGTGCGCGTCCTGCGGCAAAGACTCGAACGACTTGATATCCCCCGGCTTTTCACCCACAGAAGACATATCGACAAGCTTGATCTTTTTGCCGGTCAGTGCTTCAAGCAGGCTCTTCAGCAGCAACATTCTGGGTTCAAGTGTTTCATGCTCAGAAAGCCTCTCGGATGCCTCATGCGAAACCGTTACCACATCAACAGAAAACGGCATCGGCGCCTGCACTTCGGGACGAACGGAGCGGGCAGGCGCATCAACCCACATGCGCAACTCCTCCCTGACGCTGACGGTGCTCGAAAATCGGTGTTCCGAGGTAAGATTGAGTGCCGACTGGGATATAATCATAAAAAATACAGCCTCCTTGCTGACACCATGGTTATCGGCTGACAGCAGAGAAACTTTATCGGGGAAGCCACCATGCACCGATTTGCCGGAGAGATCCTGGTCAGAGGCTAGGCATATGAGCTTCGGAGGCTTTGTCACCTGCACCATGAAGTATTCGCCGGCCGGTTTTTAAGTTTTTTGCAGGCTGTGCGCAAAGCATTTCCGTGTGTTCAGCGGCACGCCTTCCATAAAAAAGGTGACTTCGGTAAACTGAAAACGGATTTCCGTTCTGAATATACCCCCTTTGACTCACAGCCACAATGCGCGCAGAAGCCATTTTTCTCCCTTCTGGTGTATAATAAAGCTTCAATTTTCATATGTGGAGGCTCAAACTATGGTAAAGATTTATTATGACAAAGATGCAAATCTCGACATCCTGAAGGGCAAAAAAATTGTGGTGATGGGATACGGCAGTCAGGGACATGCCCATGCCAATAACCTCAGGGAAAGCGGCATGGATGTCACCATCGGTATCCGCAAGGGTGCAAGCTGGGACAAGGCCGCTGCAGCCGGCTTTGCAGTCATGACCCCTGCCGATGCGGCGAAGATTGCCGACCTTATCATGATTCTGCTGCCGGATGAACTGCAGGGCGATGTCTATCGGAACGAAATTGCGCCGAACATGAAGAAGGGCGTATTTCTTGCTTTTGCTCATGGATTCAATATTCATTTCGGCCAGATCGTCCCGCCTGCCGATGCAAACGTCATCATGATTGCTCCGAAAGGCCCAGGCCACCTCGTCCGCTCGGAGTACACAAAGGGCAGCGGAGTTCCCTGCCTGATTGCGATTTATCAGGATCCGTCCGGCAACTCCAAAGAGGTTGCGCTTGCATACGCATCCGGCGTAGGCGGAGGCCGCGCAGGCACTATCGAGACGAATTTCCGCGAAGAGACCGAGACCGATCTTTTCGGCGAACAGGCGGTCCTCTGCGGGGGGGTGACCGCGCTGATCACCGCCGGGTATGAGACTCTGGTTGAAGCCGGATATGCCCCGGAAATGGCCTATTTCGAGTGCCTGCATGAAGTAAAGCTCATCGTTGATCTGATTTACGAAGGCGGCATTTCCAATATGAGGTACTCCATCAGCAATACCGCACAGTATGGCGACCTTACCAGGGGTCCGCGCATCATCACCGCGGAGACCAAGAAAGAAATGAAAAAAATACTCACCGAGATTCAGAACGGCGAGTTCGCAAAAGAGTGGCTTCTTGAGTGCAAGGTCAACAAGCCGACATTCACCGCCCTTACCAGAAAAGGTGAGGAACATCCGATTGAAGAAGTCGGCGGACGCCTTCGTGCCATGATGCCGTGGCTCAAGAAAGGCAAGCTCGTCGACAAGACGAAAGCTTAAATATAGACTATTAAGGAGACAGGAGTCGGAATACAGGAGAAAAGATCGGGAACCTTCCTTTCGACTCCCCTTATTCCGGCTTCTCCCTCAACCATGAAATTTGCTCCCGAAGGGTATCCTTTTTTCGCTGTTTTTGCCGGCATCACCGCCGGTGCGTACATTTTTGGCAATGTGTGGGCAGCCTTCGTGCCGTTTCTGCTCTTCCTCTTCATGCTCTGGTTCTTTCGCGACCCCGAGCGCACTGCGCCTGACGGGGATGATGTTTTCACAGCTCCCGCCGACGGCAAGGTTATTGTGGTTCAATCCGTCCGGGAAGATCGCTACCTGAAGGCGGATGCGCTGATGGTCAGCATTTTCATGTCCCCGCTCAGTGTGCATGTAAACCGCGCTCCCTGCGACGGCACCGTCGAAAAGGTGCAGCACAACCCCGGCAAGTTTCTGAAAGCCTTTCTGCCAGAAGCCGCGTTCGAAAACGACAACATTGCGATGATCTTTTCTACGCGCATGGGACGCATCGTCGTTACCCAGGTTGCCGGAGCCGTTGCGCGCCGGTGTGTCTGCCGCGTTACGGCAGGCGCCGTTCTCAGAAAAGGCGAGCGGTACGGCATGATCAAATTCAGCTCCCGCGTTGACCTTTATCTGCCGCCGGATACGAAAATTGCGGTACAATTAGGTGATATGGTTACCGCCGGAGAAACCGTGATCGGCAGGAGACCGGACGCATGAAATTCCGCCATAAAAAGGGGCGCTTCCAGGATACCGCTCGCAAGGGCATTTATGTTTTGCCGAACGCATTGACGCTCTGCGGCATGTTCTGCGGTTTTTTCGCGATCATCCAGGCTGTTGACGGCAATTATCTTCTCGCCGCCTGGGCCATTGTCGTTGCCAACATCTTCGACGGCCTTGACGGCTGGATAGCCCGGCTGACAAACACTTCGACGCGCTTTGGGGTCGAACTGGATTCCCTCTCCGACCTTGTCGCCTTTGGAGTGGCCCCTGCGGTAATGATGTACAAGTGGGCGCTCCTTCCGTTTGAACGTCTCGGATGGGCGGCCGCTTTTCTTTTCGCAGCATGCGGAGCGCTGCGGCTCGCACGCTTTAATGTGCAGACCGTCACATCGTCTTCCAAGTCGTTCAAGGGACTGCCGATTCCTGCTGCGGCAACGGTAATAGCTTCACTCGTCATTTTTTATTATGAGTTTTGGGAGGGAATTCCGGAAAAGCACTTCTTTTTCCCTTTGATTATCATCGTCACCTCGCTGCTCATGGTAAGCACCCTCAAATTTCATGGATTGAAAGAGATAGATTTTCGCGAGAAAAAACCGTTCTGGCTGCTCATCCTTTTTGTGGTCATACTTTTCTTTCTCCTCGTGCATCCGCAGATTGCGATATTCGTATTCGCCATGATTTACGTTTCCGTCGGCATTATCGAGAATACCTGGCTGCTGCTGAAAAGGCGCGGGGAAAAGCACCCTGCGGAGCAGGCTGTTGCTGCGCTGCCTGACTCAGCGGGCGAGAGCAAGAATGAACCTCATTAAGATTTTTGATACCACCCTGCGCGACGGCGAGCAGTCGCCCGGCGGGTCAATGAATGTGGAGGAAAAGCTGCAGGTTGCCCGTCAGCTTGTGCGGCTGGGCGTCGACATCATTGAAGCCGGATTTCCCATTGCATCTCCCGGCGACTTCGAAGCCGTCAACAGGATAGCAAAAGAAGTGAAAGGCGTTACCATAGCGGCACTGGCTCGCGCACGCCATGCTGACATTGAGCGCGCCGCAGAAGCGGTGAAGCCCGCCGAATCCGGACGAATTCATACGTTTCTTGCAACATCCGACATCCACCTGCAGTACAAACTGCGCTTGAGCCGTGACCAGGCGTATGATGCGGCTATAGATGCCGTAAAGTATGCGCGCAGGTTCACCGATGATGTCGAGTTCTCCGCCGAAGACGCTACCCGATCCGACCGGGATTTCCTCTGTCGCGTCACGGAGGCGGCAATCAGCGCCGGCGCCTCAACCATCAATATTCCGGACACGGTCGGATACGCCATTCCGCAGGAATTCGAAGAGCTGATCACGTATCTATTCAACAAGGTGCCCAATATAGACAAGGCGACCATTTCGGTTCATTGCCACAACGACCTCGGTCTTGCTGTCGCTAATTCGCTTGCCGCTGTGCTTCATGGTGCCGGTCAGGTCGAATGCACCGTGAACGGCATTGGAGAGCGGGCCGGCAATGCTTCCATGGAAGAGATTGTCATGGCGCTCAAAACCCGTCCGAAGTTCTTTAACGCTGATACAAGAATCAACACCCCTGAGATTTACAAGACAAGCCGGCTTGTCAGAAAAATTACCGGCATCGTTGTTCAGCCAAACAAGGCCATAGTCGGAGCGAATGCGTTCGCGCATGAATCCGGCATTCATCAGGACGGATTTCTTAAAGAGCGCTCGACGTATGAAATCATGGAGCCTGCATCGGTCGGCGTACCGCAGTCCACTCTGGTGCTTGGCAAGCATTCAGGCCGCCACGCTTTTAAGTCGCGCCTGGTCGAGCTCGGATTCAACCTGACGGATGAAGAGCTGAATAGTGCATTCGACAAGTTCAAACATCTGTGTGACCAGAAGAAATATGTATTTGACGAGGACATCGAAACGCTCGTCGCTGAGCAGGTGGCAAAGATTCCCGAGGTATTCAGCCTGCTTGATCTTTCCGTTGAAAGCGGCATGAACAAAACACCAACCGCTTTGGTCAGGCTGAACGTCGGCGATCAGACTGTTGAACTCACCCAGGTTGGCGACGGCCCGGTGGATGCCGTATACAAGGCGATTTCGGCTATCACCGGCACAAAAAGCACCCTCGCGAAGTTTGAAGTGAAAAGCATTACCGGCGGAACCGACGCGCTCGGCGAAGTTATTGTCGCGCTTATGGAAGATGGCCGCTCAGTCCGCGGCAACGGCTCCGACACCGACATCATTGTGGCCGCTGCAAAGGCCTATATAAACGCGCTGAATAAAATAGCCATTCGCCGGCGGGACATGCATCAGAACATTGAAGGATTATAGACCGTCTCTATGCCTCATACCTATTCAACACGAATTTATTACGACGAAACCGATGCCGGCGGTGTCGTGTATTATGGTCGCTACCTTGGACTGCTTGAACGTGCGAGAACCGAATTTCTGATAGACAATGGAATCAGCATTTCGAAATTCCATGAAATGGGTCTCTTTTTTGTGATTGCGCACGTCGACATCCATTATCGCAAGCCTGCCCGCCTTGGCGACATCATCTCGATAACCACCGAGGTCATGCAGGTCAAAAACACGAGCATACTGGTAAAAAACCGCGTGTTCCGCGACGACACACCGCTCGTTGAGGCTGACGTGACCATCGTTTGCGTAAACCGGGACGGACGGCCGCAGCGTCTGCCCGATATGTTCAAGCCCCTCGCTCCAAAGGCGGAGTAGCCGTTGTTGTCTGAAGGGCTTCCAAAACGCCACTATTGGCGCTTCTCCTGAGATACTAAGGAGCAATTGACCATGAACATCGCTCAGCGACTGCGCGATCTCGGAATTCAACTGAATGAGCTGCAAAGGCCGCTTGGCTCCTATGTGCCGTGCGTCGAAACCGGGACTCTGCTATTCCTGAGCGGGGTTCTTCCGCTGCGCGACGGCAAACTGGCGAGAACCGGAAAGGTCGGCGAGACGGTCACGCTTCAGCAGGCTCAGGAAGATGCCAGACAGGTCGCCATCAATGCGCTGTCGATTCTGCATGCCCACATGGGAAGTCTGGAGAGAGTGAAGCGCTGCGTGAAGGTGAACGGGTTTATCGCATCGTCGCCTGGCTTTACTCAACAGCCGGCAGTGCTGAATGCATGCTCTGATTTTCTTGTCGAGGTATTTGGCGGCGATGCAGGCCGCCATGCGAGGTCTGCTGTCGGCGTCGCTGTGTTACCGCTGGATGCCCCTGTTGAAATCGACTTTATTTTTGAAATAACACCGCAATAACACTGCCTCATTGAGCGCAATTATATCGGCAACATTCTCTTCCACTACCGCATAGGGGACACATCCTCCTTCTTCAATCGAGCATCTGCCGCAAGTAGCACATTTTCGGTATAATGCTCTATGAAGAAAACGTCGAGGAAGCGGTACGCTGAAAACGGAGAACTATGCTATCGTCCTTTTCAGCAACTTGCATCGCTCCTGCCGCATTGTGCGGAGAATCCTGAGGAGCAGAGTCGGAAAATGCCGAAGCGAAATCCATTGAGCGATGAAGCGGTTTTTGCTCAGGCCATGCAAGATGTCCGTGAAATCCCGGAGTTCCGCGCTTTGCAGGCAAAGCATCGGAAACGGCAGGCGGTTCATCCCGCGGGGCAAACAGAGCCGAATATCGGTCAGATTCTCCGTGAGATTATCGAGGGGAAACGTCCCATTCCTCTTGAGCAGACGCAGGAATATATTTCATGGATTCACCCTCAATCGCTTCGTGCGTATCCACCCACTCTTCTGCAAAACCTTCATTCTGGCGCATATTCCGTTCAGGACTATATTGATCTGCACGGCATGACGTCGGACATCGCCGAGGTTGCCTTTGACCACTTCATACGGCAAGCTCTTATACGGGGCTTCCGCTGCATAAAAATCGTTCACGGGAGGGGACTCCGCTCCGCAAGCGGACCGGTTCTGAAAGATCGAATCATCGTGCTTCTGCAAACCCGATATGCAAAGAACGTCGTTGCTTTTGTAACCGCCCGTCCAAACGACGGAGGATTGGGCGCACTGTACGTCCTCCTGCGAAGAAAGTCCTTCCGCACATGAGTGCTTCGGGTGAAGATCGGGCATGTGAGTTGCTTTTCCGGCGTTCGCAGGAGGATATCGTCCGATGCGCGGAGGTTCATGCAGAGCCGTTCACGGAGGAATACCGGTTCTGCTCGCTGGGAGCATATCTGAGAATCAATCCCCGGCGGAAAACGTTTGAGGCCGAAGATGCTCATGGAGCGGAACTCATAAAAAAAATCAGCCCCTTCTGGCGGCTGACATCATTCTGGTATCTGGCTTCAGCGCAGGATCTGCCGCTCACCGGACGGCTCATTTCGCCGCAGGAAATAAAAGCAGGCCTTGCTTTTTTTCAGGGCTCGCACGCCCTTCCGCTGCAACAACTTGCAGACCATTACAGAAACAGCCCGGAAGTCTTTCTGGGCGCAGCGCATAGATTGGGCGGAGCAAAACAAAACTATGGGGATGCCGCAATGCAGATTCCTGCATATCCCCGCATCCCCGTCACCATTATTCTCTGGTGCGCCGATGAGGAGTTCCCGGCCCGGGCTGCCCTTCTCTTTGATGCTTCAGCACCCAATCATCTTCCCGTTGATGCCCTGTGGTCTGCCGCAATGATGACACTCCTTGCGCTTCTCTAAAAAGTCCTTGCCAGCGCTTTCGCCTCTGTTATCGCCGACTTGATGATTCGGGCCTTATCGTGCACTTCTGCCATAAGCATCGGCTCAACCACAATCGGCCGGATATCCGTGAAGCCGATAAACCCCAGAATATGATTCATATAGGGCATCTGGAAGTCATACCCCTGCGCGCCTGTTTCAGCGCCGTATGCACCGCCTCGTGCGTAGACAATTGCCGCCGGTTTGCCGGTTACCAGCCCCTTATACCCTTCCATAGGGGTATAGCCGAATGTATATCCCGGCTGCACAAGGATGTCCAGATAGTGTTTGAGCCGATACGGCAGGCCGAAATTCCACATAGGGATCGAGAAAAGATATTTGTCGGCAGCCGTGAACCGCGCAATCACCTCTTCAACCGGCTTCCAGGCCTGAATCTGCTCAGCGGTATGCATCTTGCTCATCAGAATCGCATACTTGGCATTGATAGTTTCTCCATTAAATTCAGGTAGTTGATAGTTCCAAAGGTCAATAGTATCCACTTCGTCGGACGGATGCTCCTGCCGGTATGCATCGAGAAATGCTCCGGCAACCTCGATTGAAACCGAACGATCTTTCCGGGGAGATGCTTCTACATAAAGCAGTTTCGCCATGGCCCTCTCCTTCTCCGCAATAATGAAATAAAGTCTGTGTGCACAGCCAGTTTCTTGTTTAATGATACGCGATTTCTTTCGCAAACGGAAGAAGACTGTTATGGCACAGTGCTTCATGCAAGCAACTCTGATGTTCGTCACGTAAAGAAAAGACCCCGGTCGGTGCCGGGGGCTGTTGCGGACGATTACTATGGATGCGTCGGTTGCAGCGCAACGGCTGCCGGACTGGATTGAAGACATTGCCGGTTGATATTAAATTTTGCCCATTCCTCAGGCGGCACTCCTTGTTTCAGCATGCCCGCCGTATTAGCCAGGCTTATTGCTCTACAATTTTTTTTTATTTGATTCCCGGCAGATGATGTGCGTACAGTATTATCAATAAGCGGAAACGTCTGATGTTTCGTTGCAGGGTCAGCTGGTTTTCGTAAAGGACAATTGGAACTTCATTTCCGGGGCGAAGCCCCCTTTTGTCCCGGATATCAGAAAGCCCTCCTTCCCCATGGAGGGCTTTTCTTTTTACTGATCGTCTATCGTAATCGCATGAACCGGACAGTTCTCGGCAGCAGCCTCGCAACAGCCGGTGTAATCGCAGGCATCCTCATCGAGTACGGTCGACGCGCCTATCGTTTCATCAAGAAAAAAGACGGCCGGACAGATTTCAACGCATCTGCCGCAGCCGATGCATGTTTCCTGATCAATAAGCACCATCATTGCGCAATCTCCTCAAGCACCGTTGCGGCCAGCAGCGGGAACATGATTTCGTGGTGGCCGGTCAGGGCAAAATTCCGTCCATTGACGGCGGTCGGGCGGCGAAGAACATTTTCCCGCGGACGATAGTGCTGAACGAAGTCCATATTGACGGTGGTAAAGCCGTCGACGCGGTTGCCAAGGTTCCGGGCGACCGTCAGCGCTTTCAAAAAAACTTCAGGAAGAATAACGGCCGAACCGAGATTAATATAAACCCCGCCCTCCAGATCGGCAACCACTGAGGTGAACAACCGAAAATCGAGCATACTCCCCTGGCCGATTGCTGCTCCATCTGCTTCCGGGTGCATATGGATTATGTCTGCGCCGATTGCGACATGCACCGTTGCAGGAATATCAAGCTCTGCTGCCGCGCCGAAAATGCTCTTGTCGCGGCAGGAGAATCCGGATGCCGCAATGTAAGCACCGACTGATCGGCCAATGCCGAGGCCTGCGGCGACGCCGCTGGAAATGGCATGATTGAGATGCTGCCCCGTCTCAAGCGCCATGCCGAACGTCCCGGCATTGAGCTCCTTGGCGACATCCTCCGACGTCTGCCCGGCGTATGCAAGCTCGAAATCGTGAATAATGCAGGCACCGTTGCATGCAAGTGCGGTGATAATGTCTCGTTTCATGAGGTCGATAATAATCGGAGAAAGCCCGACCTTTATAGGATGCGCGCCCATACCGAGAATAACCGGCCGGCCATTACTGCGGGCCTTGGTGATCGATCGGACTATCTCCCGGAAGTCATGAGCGGCAAGGAATCCCGGCAGATTCCGGATGAAGTCGGCAAAGCTCTGTCCTGCCGTATGAGGCAGGCCGAGTTCAGAAACCGAGACCTTGCCGGTCCTGTTCGCAAGAGCATAGCGCTTCAGCGCTTCAACGGAAATCGGTTTATAGTTCATAGTCGGTACCGGTTGAAATTGTACCACACTCATTGATTTTCTGTTAAGAATTATGCTATTTTAATAACTCATTCTGAGTTCAAACGGAGGCAACACATGGCAGCAAAGGCACCGGTAAAAAAGAATATGTCGGCATTAAAGCGTGTGCGTCAGGACGAAAAACGGGAATTGCGCAACCAGTCCAAGATGACTGAGATAAAGACGTATGTCAAAAAGCTCGATGCAGCACTGTCATCCAAAGACAAGGACGGTATCGACGCGGCACTCAAAACTGCGGTAAAGACGCTGAGCAGCGCTGCATCCAAAGGCATCATTCACAAGAACACTGCGTCAAGAAAAATCTCCCGCATTACAAAAAAAGCCAACACGGCAACTGCCTGACCGTTTGCCCGAATCGAAAAAGGGAACCTGTTGTTGCAGGTTCCCTTTTTCGTTGACAGACTGGAACAACTCTGTTCCGCACACCTGCGCATCGCCTGCGGCTCAACAATTCCTGACCAGGCGATACAGAAGATTTTCAATAACATGCTGGTGAGATGATTTTATGGAGATATCCGCTTCATGAAGCAGCGGCATCACCGAGGCTCCCGGCCTGCCGCGTTTTGCATAATGCCAGTTCAGCGCACCGAGGATCATGGTCGGGTCTGCCGTTCTCTTCACACTTTCATACCTGCGAAAGATTTTTCTCAAATCTCCGGCATCCAGGGCTTTGATGAGATCAAATGCCCCAAACTCTGCTCCGGCATATACAACCTCTGCAATAGTGTCCGTATCGACCTTTCCTCCGACCCCGGCGTGCTGCACCTTGTCAAGCTCTGCATGGAGCAATCCGAGGTCCGTACCGACAGAACTGATGAGATAATCGACAGCACGCGGAGTCAGATCCACTCCCTTGGCACGCGCCCGCTCCCGCAGCCACGCCGGGATGTCACGATCCGGAATGCTGAGCGATATTGCCTTTACGTTTTTCAATACTGCGGAGTCGAGCATCTTGGGGACGGCTCCCTCATGCAGCATGATGAGCACAGTACTTGGCGACGGAGACAGCAGGTAGTCCTCAATTTCCGATGCATCTTTTTTCGAAAGCTTCTGGAGATTCCGGATGACAGCCGTCTTTCGGGAAGCAAAAAAAGGAACGGTTCTCAAAATACCGACGACCTCGGACAGCGGCGGACAGTCTTCCGGAAACCCAAGGTCGAATACTTCGACGGCAAAGGGATCTTCTCCGCCGAAAACGCGCCGAATATCGTTCACCGCGTCATACAGAAGAAAAGCGTCGGATGCGGTCAGAAGGTATCTGCTGTTTGGCAGGCCTTTTTCGAGTTCCTGATGAAACTGCTTCTGACTCATTGCGCCGTTTGCACCTTTTGCGGCGGTGCGGTCTGCGAAGGTTGTCCCGGCGCGAACAACTCTTTCTGGTAAATAATTTCCTGAGCTGCGCGCTGCGCCACATCACGCATGGCCCTGTCTGTCGCAAGCTCTTTCTGGGCCATGACCGCTTCGATGCGTCCCGTTGAACGAAAATACGTAACAAACGGGCTGGCCGGCCTCATCACCGTGATATTCCCGCTTCTCGTCTCGACCAGCCGCATTGCAACCCCTGTCGTAATCTGGTATTCCGCTGCAGTCAGGCCGATTTCAGAGAGAACCGTCATGGTAAATGTTTCAATATCACATTCAAGCCGGTAGCGGGCATGCGGAGAAATATCAAACCCATACTCAGGAAAGACCGAGCCGATTGCCCGTGCAAGACGGTCCTCAAGTTTGGGTTCATGCGTCTTGTTTTCGACTCTGCCGAGATCAATCTCATGGAACGGCAGGTTGGCACGTGACTGCATCGTGTAGCCGCAGCCGGTCAGAAACATGCAAGCTGCTGCGATAAGCAAAATCAGTTTTTTCACTGGTTTCTCCTTGCGTTTACTTCACCACAATATTGACAAGACGACCCTGAATCACCACTATCTTGACTATCTGCTTTCCCGCGGTGTGCTCACCCACCTTGGCGTCGGCAAGCGCCCGCTCCGTGGCCGCAGCATCGGAAAGACCCGCAGGCACAAGAATCTTGGCCCGCAGTCTGCCGTTCACCTGAACGACCAGCTCTATTTCTTCATCCCTTGCCAGCGCGGGGTTCCACGCAGGCCACGGATGTTCAAATACACTGCCCTGCTCTCCAATCTCCGCCCAGAGCTCTTCCGCAACATGCGGGGCAAACGGCGATATCATCAGCAGAGCATTGCGAATCGCACAATTCAGCACGGCACGGTCCGCAGCGTGCTGGGGCGAAAATCCGGTGATTTCGTTTACGAGTTCCATCAGGGCAGCGATGGCAGTGTTGAAATGATAGTCTTTTTCAATATCATCCGTTACCTTCCGGATAGTCTGATGTGTCTTGCGGAGCAGCGCTGCTGCGGAAGTGTTCTGAAGAGCCGCCGGATCAACTGTGCAGGTCCGCGCAGAACGGACAGCCTCAATATTTCTGAACACAGCAGCCCAAAGTTTATGGAGAAACCGGGATGCACCTTCCACCCCCTTGTCGGACCATTCGAGATCGCGCTCAGGCGGCGCGGCAAAGAGCGAAAAAAGCCTCATCGTGTCAGCGCCAAAACGCTGGATCAGGGCGTCCGGATCAATGACATTCTTTTTCGACTTCGACATCTTTTCGACGCGGCCGCGGGCAACCGGCTTGCCGCAGCGCGAACAGGCACCTCGTTCAACCTCTTCCGGGAAAAGCCAGCCATGCTCCGCACACTTCCATGTTTCCTTGCAGACCATGCCCTGAGTCAGCAGGTTTTTAAACGGTTCCCCCATGCCGACAATTCCAATGTCGCGAAGGGCGCGAGTGAAAAATCGCGAGTAGAGCAGATGCAGAACCGCATGCTCAATGCCGCCAATGTACTGGTCAACCGGCATCCAGTAGTCGGAATTGTCGCGGGCAAACGGTTCTTCTTCCCTTTTGGAGCAGTAACGGATAAAGTACCATGATGAATCGACGAATGTATCCATCGTGTCCGTCTCACGACGCGCAGGCGCGCCGCATTTTGGACACCGCACATTCAGAAACGAGGGAGATTCGGCGAGCGGCGATGCCCCGGCGCCGGTAAGTCGCGCATCCTCCGGCAGGATGACCGGCAGATGGTCTTCCGGCACCGGCACCATGCCGCATGAGTCGCAATAAATGACCGGTATCGGCGTTCCCCAGTACCGCTGCCGCGAGATGCCCCAGTCGCGCAGCTTGTAATGAACGCGTCCTGTGCCGAACTTCTGCGCTTCCGCATAATCAATTATTTTCCGGCGCGCATCCTCGCTCTTCAGACCGCTGAACTGGGCGGACGCCGTGAGAATACCGTCGCCTTCAAACGCGGCGTCAGGCGGTGATGCTGCTTCGCCCTGCTCAGGCTCAATAACCACCTTTACCGGCAGTCCGTATTTCTGCGCGAACTCAAAATCGCGCTGGTCGTGCGCCGGAACAGACATGATGGCGCCGGTGCCGTATTCCATCAGCACAAAGTTTGCAATAAAAATCGGGATTCTGTCGCCGCTGAAGGGGTTGACAGCAAATCGTCCGGTATTGAATCCTTCC
The DNA here is from genome assembly GCA_009773415.1 of Nitrospirota bacterium. GTDB lineage: Bacteria > Nitrospirota > Thermodesulfovibrionia > Thermodesulfovibrionales > Dissulfurispiraceae > JAAYUK01. The sequence goes on from WSNO01000006.1 coordinate 44,626, forward strand.
TTTTCTTCTTCCTTGCCGTACTTGGCCTTGATGGCGGCAAGGCCTGTCTTGTCATCCGTCAAAAGCTCAGCCAGCGGATGCGTCGGCGCGATGCACATGAACGTTACGCCGTACAAAGTATCCGGCCGTGTCGTGAAAATGCGTAGCTTTTGACTGCTGCCTTCAATGGCAAAATCGACCTCAAGGCCTTCGCTCCTGCCGATCCAGTTCTTCTGCATTGCCACGACCCGCTCCGGCCATCCGTTCAGTTCGTCACAACCCATCAGCAATTCTTCAGCATAATCGGTAATGCGGAAGAACCACTGGTCAAGCTCTTTCCTGATGACTTCGGTATCGCACCGCCAGCAGCCACCGTCGACAACCTGCTCATTCGCAAGGACCGTTGCACAGTCAGGACACCAGTTCACGAACGAAGCCTTCTTGTATGCAAGCCCGCGCTCCAGCAGCTTGAGGAATATCCACTGGTTCCAGCGGTAGTATTCAGGCGAGCAGGTCGTCACCTCGCGGGTCCAGTCGTAGCTTAGTCCCATTCGATTCAGCTGCTTCTTCATGAACTCGACGTTTTCATAGGTCCATTGCGCCGGATGCACATTGTTTTTGATTGCAGCGTTCTCGGCCGGCAGGCCGAAGGCATCCCAGCCCATCGGATGGAGTACACTGAAGCCCTGCATTTTTTTGTACCGTGCGATCACATCGCCGATGGCATAGTTGCGCACATGACCCATATGAATTTTGCCTGAAGGGTAGGGAAACATCTCAAGGCAATAAAATTTCTTCCTCGACGAATCGGTATCGGTGCGGTGGAGCTGACGCTCCGTCCAATACCGCTGCCACTTTTCTTCAATCGCTTGAAATTCGTACCGCTCTTTCATGACACCTCACAGTTTTATGCCGAAATCAGGAAAATATCCCGTAAAGGTTCCGAGGGAATTCGTCAGAAGCAGGATTCCGAAACAGATGAGCACAATTCCGCTCATGACGGTAATGACCCGCATAAAGGCCTGCAACTTTCTCGTATAAGAAAAAAACAGATTGAGCATCACCGTCGCAAGAACAAACGGCACGCCAAGTCCGAGAGAATAGACTGCCAGAAGCGCAAGTCCGAACCCTGCAGACCCATGCGATCCGGCATACACCAGAATCGTTCCGAGAATCGGCCCGATGCAGGGTGTCCAGCCGGCTGCAAAGCTGACTCCGAAGAGGAAAGCGCCGAAGATACCGGTGCGCCCGGATACAGGAAATCTTCTTTCCCGCATCAGTACATCAATCTTCACAAAACCGATGACGAAAAAGCCGAATGCGATGGTCAGGAAACCGCCCGCTATGCGCACCGCATCCTGATACTGAAGAAACATCTGTCCCAGCAATGAGGACGAAGCCCCCAGCGCAAGAAACACCGCCGAAAATCCGGCGATGAAGGCGCATGTTTTGCCAAGCGCATGCGTCAGGCTCCGCTGCTCGCGCAGTTCATTGACAGAAAGCCCTGTAATCAGCGACACATAGGCCGGAACCAGCGGAAGCACACAGGGAGACAGAAAAGACAGTATGCCGGCAAGGAAGGCAAGCGGAAATGAAACTTCATTCATCGGGCACATTCCGCAGTGCTGCCCTTTATTTTTTCGACCGCGTGGGTCAAAACATCAAGAATAACCGCAAGATTCTCCCGCACCGCCTTCGGACTTCCCGGAAGGTTTATAATCAGCGTCTGCCCGCAGACGCCCGCAACAGCACGCGAGAGCATTGATCGGTTCGTTTTCTTCAGACCCTCCAGGCGCATGGCTTCGGCAATGCCGGGGATTTCACGCTCGATAACCGATTTTGTCGCCTCCGGGGTGACGTCGCGCGGCGAAAGCCCGGTGCCTCCGGTCGTGAGAATAAGATCAACCGTGCCGACATACTGCAAAAGCTTCTTTTCAATCTGCTCCTGCTCATCCGGAAGAATGTCGTAATACCGGACTTCGGCAATCCCCGAAAGCATCCCGGCAATCAGCGGGCCGCTTTCATCAATGCGACGGCCGGCTGCGCCCGTATCACTGAGCGTTATGACGGCAACCTGAATCATTGTTGAGGCGGCTGGATAGTATCCACGTCGTGGTAGTCAACGGGCTGCCGGAAAGAGACAAGGATTTCATCTCCGGTCTTAATCGTGCCGTTCGTAAAAATCCGGACAAAAATGCCTTCCTTCGGCATGACGCAATCGCCTGCCTGGTGATAAATGGCGCAGGGAGTATGGCACTCTTTTCCTATCTGGCTCACCTCCGCGAGCACAAGCTGGCCGAGCCTGAGACGCGTGCCGACCGGAAGCGCCAGAAGATCCAGTCCCTCCGTCGTGATATTCTCGGCAAAATCGCCGGGCTTCACATCAAGACCCATCTGCTGCATTTTCCGCACGCTTTCAATCGCAAGCAGACTCACCTGCCGATGCGTATCGGACGATGCGTGGCCATCGCCGTCAATGCCTGAATTTTCCCGCACAAAGGCTTCCGCCACCGGCGTTTTGCGAACTCCCTTTGTGTCACTGACGTTAATAGAGACAATCTTTCCTTGCATAGTCACACCTTTCTTGAAATCTCTTTGTTAGAATACCATAACGTGTTGATAAATATCAGTTTATAATCACTCCTCCGCCAAGAACCCGGTCGCCGTCGTAGATGACCGCACTCTGTCCCGGCGCAGGAGCCCACTGGGGAACATCAAATGTAATGGTGAACCTGTCGCTCTCGACATTCACCGTTGCCGGCTCATCATTCATCATCGAACGAATTTTTACTGACCCTCTCACTGAAGAATTACTGTCAAGAAAGGTTCCCGGCGGCACGAGCCACTGTGCATTCGCAGCCCGGCAGCTTCGGCTCAGCAGCATTTCACGGGAACCGATAATAACGGCATTCCGTCCAGCGTCAATGTTGACGACATAGACCGGCTTGCCCATTGCCGGCAAACGTTTGCGCTGTCCGATGGTATAGAAATGGATACCCTGATGCTGTCCGACCGTCAGGTTCGTCGCGGCATCAACAACGGGCCCGGGCTGACGCTGGGCAAGCCGATCGACAAAGGTGCCGTAATCACCGTCCTCAATAAAGCAGATCTCCTGACTCTCAGGCCTCAGTGCTGCTGCCAGGTTCAGCGCCTGTGCAAGTTCAATGGTTTCATTCTTCCTGAAACCGCCGAGCGGCAAAAGCAGCCGCCGCAGCATATCATGAGACAGAGCATAAAGCACGTAAGACTGATCTTTTGCCGGATCAAACCCTTTTTTCAACTCAACAACTCCCTGCTTCGGACGGACAACGCGCGCATAGTGGCCGGTTGCTATAAATTCTGCACCGATGGAGTCGGCATATTTCAGAAGATACGGAAACTTGATCAGTCGGTTGCACAAGATACAGGGATTCGGCGTTCTCCCCTCCGCATAAGCCGCAACAAACGGCTCTATCACCTTTGCGAGAAAGGCATCGCGGAGATTGATGATTGCGTGCTCAACGCCAAGTGTTGCAGCTGTCTGTCCCGCCTCCTGCACCGAAGCAATCGAGCAGCACGGGGCATTTTCATACACCGAATGCATCCGTGCCTCGTACAAAAGAAAACTGACGCCCACAACGCGGTATCCCTGCTGCTTCAGCAGATATGCAGAGACCGAAGAATCGACTCCGCCGCTCATGCCGACGACCACTGCGCTCACGTCAGCTCAATCCCTCTCTGCCGGAGGAATGTAACCAGTGTGGCAAGTTCGGGGATTCCGGATCGCCCCCCGAACACGGTGCACTTTAACGCCGCCGCCCCCGAGGCAAAATAGAGAACGGTTTCGAGGTCCCATCCCTGCAGGAGACCGGCAACATAAGCGCCATGAAAGACGTCGCCCGCGCCGGTCGTGTCTATTGCCTCAACCTGAAACGCCGGGACGTAGATGGAGCGAAACCCGTGATAGGTATAACTGCCTCGTTCTCCAAGCGTAATGGTGGTCGTGCCCCAGCCCCGTTCACGCACTGTTTCCGCAAATGCCGGAGCATCGCCGTTCCAGCCGAGTCCGCGGGCAAACTCTTCGGAGCCGACAACATAATCGCACAGGGCTGCAAGCTCCAGCATGCCGTCGCGAACCCGCCCTGCATCAAGCATCACCGGAATGCCCAGCTCTCTCGCTCTCTTTGCCGCCCCCAGAGAGACGTCTTTCATCAACCCGTCAAGCAGCAGAAATTTCACACCGCGAAAAAAATCGTCATCAATCTCGTCAGGCGTCAGTTCAGGCCCCGACGGTCGCTGCCAGAATATGGTTCTCCTGCCTCCGTCTTTCTCCACCGCGATAAAAGCCCGCTGTGACGTGGCGCCTTCGCGCTCAATAAGATAGGCAGTGTCAATCTGGGCCGTAAGCAGCGACCGGAGAATTCCGGCTCCGGCATCGTCATCCCCGACAACGCCTGCAAAACGGCACGGTATCCGAAAACGCGACAGGGTAGCAAGAGCAGTTGCAACCGGTCCGCCACCCTGAATCATCCACTTCATAACTTCTTTCTTGGTGTCCGCCTCAGGATATGCATCTACAAGGGCGATGAAATCGAGACAGCACTGCCCGATACCGGCTACAACCATGGTCATGTTCCTCCGCGCTTATGGGTAATAGAACGCACCCGTCATTAGTTCTCTGCCAGCAGGAGCAGCGAAACGTCACAAATGAGGTCCCCCGCCGTCTGTCTTTACAGATACGGCCGTCCGCATTCTGATTTTTCAGTCTATCACGAGCACGGCAGACAAGGCAAAACACTGTTTTTACTTTTATTTTTGAAATATGGTACATTTTAAGTTGAATTTTTTGAATAAGGAGAACAAGCATGAAAAGACTGGTAATCGCGCTTTCCGCGTGTGCATTATTGATTGGTTGCGCCAGACCGGCAGACCAGACCGGCGGTCCGGTCGTCGCTACGGTCGACAACGTGGCGATTACGGCAAAAGACGTGCAGGAAGAAATGAAGGGGCTTCCGGATGTGGCGAAGCAGTTCTTTCAGGGACCTGAAGGGACCACCCGCTTTATCGATGAACTGGTGAAGAAGGAAATGCTCTACCTTGAAGCCAGAAAACGCGGCATCGACAAAGAAAAAGATGTCGAAAAGCGCATTGAGGACTTCAAGAAAATCGTGATGATCAACAAGATGCTCGAAAAAGAGGTCGAAGCCAAAGCAAAACCGACCGATCAGGAAATAAAGGAGTATTACGAAAAAAACAAGGAAGAGTTCATCGAGGCGTCGCAGATCCGGCTGAGCCAAATTGTCGCAAAGGATGAGAAAGGTACCCGTGCAGCTCTTGAACGCCTGCAGAAAGGCGATGACTTTAAGGCTGTGGCAGCAGCCCTGTCCAAAGACGCTTCAGCAAAAACGGGGGGTGATATCGGGTTCTTCAAGCGCGGCGATCTTTCCCCGCAGCTTGAAAACGTCGCCTTCCGCCTGAGAAAAGACCAGACGAGCATGCCGATTCCGATGAAAGACGGCATTCATATACTGAAAGTTACCGATATCAAGGGTAATCCGGTCGATTTTGAAAAGGCAAAGCCGGTTATTCTGCAGCGTCTGACCGTAGACCGTCAGAAGGCCACTTTTGACAAGTTCATCGAAGATATGAAGAAGACCTATAAAGTAGACTTCAAGAAAGACGAGATCGCCAAAATGACCGGTGCGCCTGCGGTGCCGGCGCAGCCGGGAGCGCTGACCGCTCCGGTTGACAAGCCTTCAGAGTCACCGGCACCCAAGCCTGCCGACGCTCCAAAGCCGGCGGAAGCTCCTAAAAAATAAGATTCCTGGCGCATTCACACAGCCCGGCGAGAGAGCCTCGCCGGGCTGTTTTGTTTCCGAACCTCTGATATCCATGCTAAGCTTGTTCTCATGAACAAGCGCCAGAACCAACTATCAGCCCGATCAATAAGCAACCGCTCTCATTATATGCTTCAGCTCATTGTCTTTTCGCTCGTCTCCGCGTCTTTTGCGAACGTTTACATCACTCAGCCGGTTCTGCCGGTTCTGCAGCAGGAATTCTCCGCTGATATGGTAATTGTTTCATTGAGCGTCTCTGCTGTTATCCTCGGCATCGCGATTTCAAATCTTCCGTTCGGCTATCTTGCAGACAAACTTCCTATCCGTCCTATTATTCTGACCGGTGGCATAATGGTTGCTGCGTGCAGCATTGTCTGCGCGCTGACGCATGACCTATGGATACTCGTCATTTCGCGTTTTCTGCAGGGAATGTTCATTCCGGCTTTGACGACCTGCCTTGCAGCCTATCTTGCAAAAACACTTCCCCTGGAACGATTGAGCATCGTCATGGGGTCATATGTATCGGCAACTGTGCTCGGAGGGCTTGCCGGAAGACTTCTGGGCGGCTGGCTTCATCCGCCGCTGCATTGGCGTTATGCATTCTTGTCTGCGGCACTGCTCATGATTATTGCAACGGTAATTGCCGTGCGCGGACTACCCGCTTCATCCGCACATGCGGACCCGCGGACGCAGACAGTCGGGTACCTTGAGCTGCTGAAAAGGAGAGAGTTATGGCCATTCTTTTTATGCGCGGCCGGATGTTTCTCCATTTTTTCGTCAATTTTCAATTACCTTCCGTTCCGACTTGCCGAGACGCCCTTCAACTTCTCGACGGAGTTGATAACAATGCTCTATTTTTCCTATATCGTCGGTATCTTCATGGGGCCGACAGCAGGCCGCGTCAGCAACCTGTTTGGCAGCGGAACCACGCTGGTCGTCGGGGCTATCGTGCTCGGCCTCTCGCTGACGCTGGTCATGCTTCCCTGGATTGCTGCGGTCGCTGTCGGACTCCTCGGCATCTGCGCCGGCTTCTTTGCGGTTCATGCTGCAGCGGTCGGCGCTCTGAATCGACGTCTTTCCGGCGGACATGGCCGTGCAAATGCTCTCTATGTATTGTTCTATTATATGGGAGGATGGAGCGGCATTACTCTCTCAGGATTTGCCTATCAGCAGGGAGGATGGACCGCAGTCGTCATTCTCTGTCTTGCCCTGCTCATCATTCCGCTTGCGGCAGGAATCGGGGAGATGAAAAGCCGGCGGAAGAGATTGTCTTATCCTGCGTGAAAGAGCCGGCTATCTGCCGGCCTGCTCACCGATGATCTGTTCCGGGAGAAGCAGATTGAGAATCAGGCGGCAGGCTTTCTGCATACCTGAACAGCCCGATGGATACGACGACCGCGATAAACGCTATGGTGAAGGCGAGTGTTCTTCCCCGCCACAACCCGACAAAGCTTTGTACAATTTCATTTGCGAGTACGGTGAATTTTCCGCCATAGAGTTCAAGATTGTGCCGGTACATCTTGGAATCTGCAGCAAAGTCCATAATGCTGTCGGAGGTATTTTCAGACGTCAGATAAATCAGCACGGCACAGCTCAGGCCAATCAGCAGAATCGCGGCGCTGATGAGATGCAGACGCGTCCGGCGACGGAGAATCGAACGTTTCATAGTGTTCAGAAACCGCTCTTTTAGACTTCCTGCAGTATCTTCACCTCAACGCTTTCCACCATGTCCTTGACCGCCTCCTTGTATGCAATCATATGCGGAACTGCAAGATGCGCTTTCAGGGCCTCAACGCTCTGCCATTTTTCGATTATCGTCACGACACAGGCATCGCGGTGCTGCACGGTGATATCGGTCTGAGCGTCTGTTGCCGGTATATACTCAATGCAGCCCTTCTCAGCCCTCACCTTCGCAACATTTGCCTTGAAAACATCAATAAACGCATTCCGGCTGGAGGCTTTGACCCGGATCGATGCAAGTACATGAATCATGGAGACCTTCCTTTCATTGCAGACGCTATGCCGATATTCATTTCACTATAGCAAATTGCCGCTGTCCCGCAAAAGTCCTGGTTCTCCGGCATGAGGTATACTAAGGGCATATGGACGTTGTGAGAGCGCATGCTTTGACCAGGAAATACGGAGACTTTTTCGCAGTAAACGGGATTGATTTTGCGATAACGCAGGGCGAATGCTTCGGCTTTCTCGGACCAAATGGCGCGGGCAAGACTACGACAATGAAAATGATTTCATGCTTCTTGCCGCCCTCGTCCGGAGACCTGCATGTTTTTGATATGTCTGTCTGCGAGAAGCCGGGCGAAATCAAGGCACGGCTCGGAGTAATGCCGCAGGAGGACAACCTCGACCCGGATCTGAATGTCATCGAAAATCTGATCGTCTATGCCCGCTATTTCGGAATCGGAAAGCGTGAAGCGATGCTGCGGGCAGGCGAGCTCCTGAAGTTCATCGAGCTGAGCGAGAGAAATCATACGCCGATCAAGGATCTTTCCGGCGGCATGAAGCGCCGCCTGATGCTGGTACGGGCGCTCATGAATAATCCGGAAATAATTATGCTCGATGAGCCGACCACCGGGCTGGACCCTGCGAGCCGGCGCTCGGTCTGGGACAGAATGAACGAACTCAAGTTCAATAATACAACCTTGCTGCTGACGACTCACTATATTGAAGAAGCCGAGCGCCTCTGCGATCGCGTTGCGATTATGGACCGTGGGCGAATCGTTGCTGTCGACACACCCCGGACACTCATGATCACTCATGGCGGGAACCTGGAGGATGTGTATCTGAAACTTACCGGGAGAACACTTGAAGGCTAGTCGCGTCATCAGCGTCCTCCGCCGTCATTTGACCGTATATACCAAATTATACTTATCGAGCATTGCGCTGAATTTTGCGGAGCCGGTATTGTATCTTGCAGCATTCGGTATCGGGCTCGGCGCTTTCGTTCAGCAGATAGACGGCATGCCGTACCTGAACTTTATCGCGCCTGGCATTATCGCATCTTCAGCGACATTTGGAGCTGTTTATGAATGTACCTATGGAACATATGTGCGGATGTTTTTTCAGAAGACCTTTGATGCGATACTGGCAACGCCGGTTTCCTTATATGAACTGGTGGCTGCCGAACTCATCTGGGGAGCGCTCAAAAGCGCATTCTATGGTTCGATCATCATGCTGGTGCTGGCACTCTTCGGACTGCTGCCCTCCGCTCTTATCCTGTTTGCTGTCCCGGTGCTTTTTCTGTCCGGGCTCCTCTTTGCCTCGCTCGCGATGATTGTGGCAGCTATCGTGCCGGGCATTGAGTCATTCAACTATTTTTATACGCTCTTTATGACTCCGCTGTTTCTCTTTTCAGGCATTTTTTTCCCGCTCACCGGCCTGCCGCCTTTTGTTGAAAATATTGCTCTTCTTTCGCCGCTGCATCATCTCGTGACCGCATGCCGTGCGCTAGCGTATGGACAAACCGGCGGCGTATTTACTGATGTGCTCTGGATAACGGCAGCACTTGTTCTTGTCATACCCTGGCCCTTCAGGCTGCTGCGGAAAAAACTGATCAAATAAAAGAGGGCTGAGCCTTTTGGCTCAGCCCTTTGGCGCGTCGAACAGCTCTTAACTATTTACTTGCCACCCTTGGCGATGCTCAGCTTCTTGGTGACCTTCTGCCACATCTGCGAGTTGCCCTCATCCTCTTTTTTGCCGTACGGCAGGTACCAGAGCTCGACCTCAACCGTCACGTCGTTGCTGATGATGGTGCGGGCAAGCTTGCCGTCCACCTTGCTCTCTTTATACAGCGGAACATAGAAGGTCTCCTTCACTGTTCTGAGCGGCGGCAGACTGGTGTCTTTCAGAAGACCGCTCTTTTCATACGGTCCTCTTCCCATCTTGTCCCCGCGTCCGAACTGCTGCGGAAGCGGCATATAAATTTTTTCCTGCTGATTGATGATCTTTCCGTCAGGCGTTTTCGTGGTCACATACAGGACCACCCGGTTCGGCGTGGGTCAGCCGTCCGGAATCGCATGTCCCGCTTTGTTTTTCAGTTCGACAATAACGGTCGCAGCCGGCGTCGTGGTTGCGATATCGCGCCACTGATAGCCTTCGGCATACACATGCATGTCGACAGCCATTTTTGCCAATTCAGGGGAGCGATAGCTCTGCATGTTGTGGCCGAGCTTCGACTTCTTCATATGGCAATCCTGGCAGGTTTCACGTTCACCTTCAGGAATGTAGGCAAAGTTGTAAGAACCATACAGGGTTGCACACTGCGTGGGATTGTCCTGACCGAAGTTCGGTCCCTGACCATGGCACTGACCGCATAAAATCGATTCACCCATGATCTTGCTCTGTTTCATCTTCGGAAAATCGGGGGTCGGGTGTTCGCCGTTTTTGGAACCATACACCACATTCTTTTCCGGATAGCCGTCAGCCCACTTGTGAACAATGGCATTGCGCTGATGACAGACGAGACAGTTGATGTTCAGTGACTGAAGTGTCTTTGCCGCAGCGTCGTCAGTCTCCTTGAACGCATACACATTCTTCATAATCTCCTGGGCAACACTGTCCTCAGCGTCTGCAAGCTGGGGCAGATGGCAATTGGCGCAGACCATAAGATGTTCTATCTTCATGTCTTCCGGCTTCTTAACCCCGGAAAAGGGCCAGTCCTTATGCCCATTCTCGACAGTCGTCTTGAATGTTGCTGCAGTGCGGCCGACATCAGCCGGACCGAACATGGAACGTGCATGGAGAGATTGCTCCCACTCTTCATAGATTTCCGCATGGCAGTCTTTGCACGAGGTGGAGTCATACATCTTCACGAGTTCAGCGATAGTCTTCGCCTTTTTCACGTTTTTTACGGCCGGACCTGACGCAAATGCGGTCAGAGCAAAGCCGACGAGAGCGAAAATCACGCAAATCTTAAAAAACTTCATTACACCCTCCTTTCATATCTGAATCAGGTACGGCGGTACAGTCTGGAACTCCCACCTCCCTTCGGATAGACGTAATGAACAGATGTGCTTACACTTATATTAGAACTACCGTTTATATAGCACATACGCCCGAGGGTGAGCAATAAAGATATAGCTATACTGCATATAGGATAAATCGAAGCTATTTGGCGTGAAGCGGTCTCATCACGAATGAAGAATCGGCATGCCCGTCTTTCATCTTGATAAGCAGCCATTCCTTTCTCTTGCCTTTCATGCAGACAAGGACAAAAGCACCGTTCAGTTTTTTTCCGTGCAGGACAAATTCGATGCGCCCTTCGATCGGATTGCCTGAGACAAGATCAAAGGGGCCGGTGTCCCAGATGCAGACGGCTCCGGCGCCGTACTGATTTTTGGGAATGACTCCTTCAAACGAAGCGTAGGAGAGTTCATGGTCATCAACATGAATAGCGAGGCGCTTTTCGGCCGGATTCATGGACGGCCCCTTGGGCACAGCCCACGAAGCCAGAACTCCATCTATTTCGAGCCTGAAATCAAAATGAAGCTGGCCGGCATGATGCTCGTGCACAACAAAAACCGGCATGGTATGTTTGAGTCCGGAAACGTTAGCTGCTTTTTTTACAGCGGCCGCCGGAAACGGACTTCGAAGCCATTTTGGCGGACATGTAACTTTCGTACATTTCCGCACCATACCCGAGGCAGACCTCACAAAAGCAACGGGAGACAGCTGACGGCATCCCTTCGCCGGACTGCTCAGCAATGCGAATGGAAAAAAGCTTATTGTCTGCCGATTTTGATGCGCCGCATATTTCACATTTCTTTTCCATGCTGAAAGTATATATCAGAGAGCGGAAATTCGCCAAGATCAGGGGTTACTCGCTATGATGCCCTTCTTCATGACTAGAATCTGTTTTGTCAGTTTTTCCGCCTGATTCCGATCGTGAGTGCTCATTACAATCGTGGTTCGGGTCTGTTTGCCGAGAGACATGATGAACTCTTCAATAAACGCGGTATGCTTCTCATCGACAGACGCGGTCGGCTCGTCCAGCAGAAGCAGTTCAGGCTCGATTGCAAGCGCACGCGCAATGCCGAGCCGCTGGGCTTCTCCGCTCGACAGTGTTCGTGCCTCCTGCCGGATCTTGTGTGATAGCCCGACTGAGACAAGTGCTTCTTCAACCCGCTCAACAATCGACGAGGGATCAGCATCGCGAATGCGCAGTCCGTATGCGATGTTGTCAAACACGGTACCCCTGAATACTGTTGTCTTTGGAAAAACGAGCGTGACGCGACGGCGAAGCACCAAATCCTGATTCAGTTCCTCATCCCGGTCATAAAACCGGATACTCCCCGCATCGATAGGTTCCAGCATCGCGCATATCCTGAGGAGCGTCGACTTGCCGCTGCCGTTCGGTCCCATGACGACCGATGTCGTGCCGGCTTCAAACGTATGCGAAAAAGGTCCGAATACCGGCTCGCCGTCATAATTCCGCATCACCCCGCCCAGCACAAGCGCAAGACTCACAAGTTCCTCCTCATGCCGCGTTGCTGCATAGCAGACAAGACTGCATTAATCATAAGTGAAATACTGAGAAGGATAATGCCGAGTGCAAGCGCCAGTTCGAAATTTCCCTTGTCGGCCTCCATGGCGATCGTCGTCGTCATCACACGGGTAGCCCCCGCAATATTGCCGCCTACAATGAGTATTGCTCCGACCTCTGCCGCGAGGCGTCCATAGCCGGCCACCAGGGCGGCGATGATGCCTGTTCCCGCCTCCCGCACAACGACTCGGTCTGCCTGTTGAGGGGTAGCTCCCAGAGTTAATGCGGTCAGGCGCACCATCGGATCAACGCCGGAAACTGCGGACTGAACCAGTGAAACAATAATCGGAAATGCGAGAATAATCTGGGCGACAACCATTGCTGTCGGAGTGTACAAGAGTCCCAGTCCTCCGAGCGGACCACTTCGCGAAAGGAAAAGAAAAACAAACAGACCGACAACAACCGGAGGCAGGCCGACGCACGTATTCACAATACTCAGCACCAGTCCCCGCAAAGGGAAGCTTCGCAAGCCGATCGCCACTCCGAGTGGAATTGCAGCAAGTGAGGCAATACACAACGCGCCGAGCGAGACTTCCAGCGAAAGAAGAACTATCGCCAGAAGCTCATTGTCAAGCGCCGTTATTAACTGCAGTGCCTTTGCGAACGCTTCGTATATATATTCCATATCGAAAAAGCAGTGTCCGGGATTCAGAATTTCGGGGGAAGGAACAGCAAGCTGACTTCAAAATCTGCCCCCTGTATCCTGAATTCCGGCCTCTGAATCCTGCCTGTCCCTATTTTTTTGCGTTGGCAATGAAGAGCGCATTGCCGTTTTTGTCCTGAAAGGATGCGATGGCCTGTTGCCCTTCTTTCGAAACAAGCCAGTTCACAAACTGCATTGCTTCGGCATATTTTACATGCTTGTGCTTTTCCGGATTGACCGCCATTATGCCGTACTGATTGAAAAGCAGCGGGTCGCCCTCAAAAACAATGCCCATATCGAGTTTGTCCTTGTCTTTCGTTGCAAGCCACGTGCCGCGATCGGTAAGCGTGTACGCCTGTTTTTCATGTGCGATGCGCTGGGTCTTTTCCATGCCTTGCCCGACCTCAAGATACCACTTCTGGCCTTTCGGATCGACAAAAATTTTCTTCCACAGCTCCAGCTCTTTGGTATGAGTGCCGGACTTGTCTCCGCGAGAAACAAAAGACAATCCTGATGCAGATATTTTCTTCATTGCCTCGGCGGCAGACCTTGCACCTTTGATTTTCGCCGGATCGTTCTTCGGTCCGATTATAACGAAATCGTTATACATAACATCGTGCCGGTTGACAAAATATCCTGCCTTGACCGCATCAAGCTCCTGCTCTCTGGCATGCACGAAGACAACGTCGGCATCGCCGCGCTTGCCGTTCTCAATTGCTGCGCCGGTCCCGCGTGCAACGACCTTTACCTTAATGCCGGTCTTCTTTTCGAATATCGGAAGAATGGAGCCGAACAAGCCGGAATTCTCGGTACTCGTCGTCGATGCGCAGAGAATCTCTGCCGCAGAAGCAGAAAAGGGCATGACCAATGCACATGCAAGTGCGATCAGTGTTCTCGTCATCCATATCATCGCAGCCTTCTATTCATTATCGCCTTCCAGTGACTTCTTTCTGAGCGATGGACGCAGTTCCTTGCCGAGTTCCCTATAGAGCGTTGCGATCGACTCGGTCAGCCGCTGCTCGGGAGAACGAACTGTTGCTTCAAGCACGTCTTCAAGAGGGTAATCTTCATGGTGCTGGTCGGGAAATACGATGCGGATATGCGACCGTTTCAGAAAAAATGCGCGTTTCAGGCTCCCGTCGCCCGCCCGAAACGGCACGATAACATATTCAAGCGTCTCCTGCAGTCCATGTCGTCGAATAACGTTCGCGATCGCTTCCATGAATTATGACAATACCACAGAGAACGGCGTGGCGCAAATCTGTTTCGTGCCGTTCAGAACGGAACGCTGCCTGATGCACAGGGATCTCCGCTGTTGTCTCCGACGCTATTAGAAAAATTGATTCAGACTATCAGGTCTGCTACAATATGCAAAATTTAATTGCTGGGGCACTATCGCATGGAAGATCACCGGATAAAGGCTTTTTGTTTGGTTGTCGAGCTCAAGAGCTTTTCCAGGGCTGCCGAGGCTAAACACATCACACAGTCCGCGATAAGTCAGATTGTTCGCTCACTTGAAGAGGAACTCAAGGTAAAGCTGCTGAATCGTGACGACAAGGATATCACGCTCACGCCGGCCGGTCGCATTTTCTATCAGCATGCCAAAACGCTTCTCGCAGACTACCGACGCATCGAAACCGACATGTCTGAGCTGGGCGGGCAGATGCACGGCCAGTTGTCAATCGCCACAATCCCGACGCTTGCGATGCAGTTTCTTCCTCCGATTATCAGGGAATTCTCTCTGGAACATCCGAATGTCGAGTTCTCCATCACGCTCGGCAACAGCGATGAGGCAGTGCTGGCTCTGCGTCAGGAATTCTGCAATCTCTGTCTCTTCGAGGGTTCGCTGCAAAAGCTGCCGCTGGGCGCAAAGAAATTTGCCCGCGATGAAATGGTCTTTGTTGTCTCGGCGGACAATAAACTCGCGGCGAAGGCCCATGTTAGCGCCGCTGATCTTAAGAAAGCTTTTTTTATTCTGCCCGAAGTCGGAACAAGCATCCGGACGCTGACCGACAAGCATATTACCGCCCTCGGGCTTTCCCCGGACCAGATCCTCATCTCTGTTGTCGTGACGGACCCGATCATGCGCGTGATTATGGCATCCGCCGGCAATGGGGTTGCATTCGTCTCGACCTGGTCTGCAATTCAGCAACTGCGAGCCGGCAAACTTGTCATTCTGAAAACGGGAAGGAAGCCGCACGTTCGTGATTATTATTGGGCAACACCTGACGGAGTGCCGTCCCCGCTCGTTAAGCGGTTTGTCCGCGCTGTCGAACGTTCCAGTGCAGAAATCGGTGTTCCTGATTCCGACCTGGCTTCGTCATAACAGCACCATTGCCTGAGACTTTTCAGCATGCAGCGCACATTTCCGGCACGATAGAATGATGAAAATCTTTACCATAGGAGAAAGCATATTATGGAGATGAAGATATCCTTCCCCGGCGGCAAAAAAGTGAATGCTGAATTCAGCGGAATGATCGTTCAGACGGACCAGCCTGCCAGATACGGCGGAGAAGGAAGCGCGCCCTCGCCGTTTGAGTATTTTTTGGCTTCAATAGGAACATGTGCAGGCATTTTCGTGCTGAGTTTTTGCCAGGAGCGAAAGATCCCGACCGAAGGCATGTCGATTCTGCAGCGGGTCGAGTATACGCCGAACGAAGCAGGCAAGCCGGTCATGGACAGAATTATTCTGGAGATTCATGTCCCGGCTCATTTTCCGGAGAAATATCATAACGCCGTCATAAAAGTTGCGGACCAGTGCGCCGTCAAGAAAGCAATCATGAACCCGCCGAAGTTTGAGGTGAAGACGGTAGTGAGTTAAAGAAAGTTCTCAGCGCCCTGATTCCGGTATTCATGAAGATAAAGAAAGCCTGAACAATAAGCAGAGAAAGACGCGAGCAACCGGTTCGCAACTCTCTGCGGCTACTATCGCATTCCCGCCTTATGCGCTTCAACGCTTTCATTGCCACCATACTTGACATCTTTTTTTTCATTTTGATATGTTAGTAAGCACTTACTTATTTTTTGGAGGACGCCATGCCTCGGCAGAAAAAGACTCACCACCCATCAGAAGAGCAGACGATCCCGACCCGCGAACGGATACTCACGGCAGCGCTCACCCTCTTTTCGCAGCGTGGATACATCGGCGCGACAACGCGCCAGATAGCTGCGGAAGCGGGTGTCGCAGAACTGACCCTGTTTCGCCATTTTCCCCGCAAGGAGCTCATTATGCAGGATCTGCTCCAGACGAGGTCCTCGCTTTCCGCTCTCAGGGAGATACTTCCCCAGGTTCAGCACCTTTCCTGCGAGGGGGCTCTGAATGCGGTTGCCCGGGTCTTTCTTGCCACACTGCGCGAGCGGCAGGAGCTCTTGAAAATCTTTCTCACGGAGTGTGCCCGATATCCTGAGCAGGTCAAGGAAATGCATTTTTCTTTCATGACAAGCCTCTTTGAAACGCTCGCCAACTACCTGCAGGAGCTGCAGAGGAAAAAAGTTGTTCGCGTCATGGATCTGAAAATGGCTGCTCAGGCATTTTTCGGCATTTTCTATTCTTACTTCATCTGTCGGGAAATCATCGGGTTTATCGATAATACCGGAACAACCGAAGACGATTACATTCGGTATTACGTCGAAACATTCATTCACGGCATCAAGGGGACGGCATATGGGAAACGTTAGGATCTTAGCGGTTCTTTCCTTTATTGCCTTTGTCGTCAGCCTCATCCTGGTTGTTTCCTTCAGCTTTGCGGCGGCAGCGGCAGATGTTCCGGCTATTTCGCTGAATGACGTGTATGCATCCGCGCTCGACAAAGCAGAGCGTATCGGCATTTCCGGGCAGGATGTCGTCATCGCCGACCGCGGGAAAGACAAGGCGCTCGCCGCGCTCCTGCCGAGACTCTCTGCATTTTACAGCTCCATCCATTACAGTGATGCAAAAACAGCAGGAACAATGATTCTGCAACCCGATGCCCTCAGAAACTATGGAGCGCGCGTTGATTATACCCTCTCCCTCGGAGGCAAGGAGTTCTTTGCGCGGAACGCAGCATCGCTCGCGGCAGATCGCGGCAGGCTTGACAGCGAAGCAGTCAAGGAAGCTTACCTCATTACCGTTGCGGGCGCTTATTTTGATGTCCTCCGCACCAGGAAACTTGCCGAGATTTCACGCGTCAGCATCGAGCGCCTGACCAGGTACCGCGAGGCAGCGGCTACCCGCCTCAAAATCGGGGAGGTCACAAAAACCGCCGTGCTCCGCGCCGAGGCCGAACTCTCGGGAGCGCGATCCGAGCTCATTCGTATTGAAAATCTTCATATCTATACAACGGCGCTTCTCGCCCGCCTCGCAGGTCTGCCCGAATCATATGAGCTTAAAGAGCCGACAAAAGAGGACGAGGAACGACTTGACGCGGTTGTCCCCGGCTGTTTACCGCTCAGTGTCCTCTGCGCCAGGGAGCGGGCATTTATCGACCGGCCCGAGATGAAAGCGGCTGATCTGCTGGTAAGCGTCTCTAAGGCCCAGCTCAATGCGGTGCGTTCTTCGTATTTTCCAACCGTCAGTGTTGAAGGCGTATATTCCCGCCTTGATCAACGGCCGGACAGCGTCCTTACCAACAAGGAAAGCATCTACGGCGGAGTCAGGCTCAGCCTGCCAATCTTTGAGGGCGGACTGCGGGTTGCCGAAAGTGGCGAGGCTCAGGCCAAACTCCGGCAGGCAGAACTCAACCTGAGCGATGTCAGGAAAACCATCGCCCTTGAGGTCGAGCAGTCGTATCTTGATCTTGTCACCCAGAGGGGCATGCTGAAATCATTATCGGATCAGGTCTCCTTTGCCCGCGAGAATTACCATGCCGTTTCCCGTCAGTTTGAATTCGGGCTTGCCAACAGTCTTGACGTTTTTGATGCTAATGACCTGCTCGTCTCGGCTGAGCGGCAGCACAGCTCGGCGTGGTACAACTACTTTGTCGCTCTCATCAAGATGCAACGTTCTGCCGGAAGTTTTATCAAAACCATTGCGCTGCCGACGCAGCAGAAGTAATACGGAGGAATCATATGCGTTTTATCGACACGAACAGAATCAGACATCATAGCGCCTTATTGTTTCTTTCCATAATGCTCTTGACACTGAGCGCCTGCGGCGACGGAAAATCCCGGACGACCGAGGAGCGAATCATCAACATACAGGCTGCGGTGGCTGAAAAACGGGAGTTCAGGCCGTATCTTTCGGCGACCGGGACTTTAAACCCCTACGAGGAGGCACTTGTCAGCAGCGAAATCGACGGAATCATCCGTACCGTCAAGGCCGACGAGGGTGCGAAGGTTGCCAAAGGCACCCTCCTTGCCCAAGTCGATGATATCGACTATGTATTCGAGGTGAAAAGGTCGGAAGCGGCGCTCAATCAGACCGTTGCGACGCTCAAGAACACACAGATTGAATATCAGCGCAAGGAATCTCTCTTCAGGGAACAGCTCGTCACGCAGCAGCAATTCGACGACATCCTGACGCGCAAGGCTCTTGCCGAAGCAGAGGTAGAACGGGCGAAGGCCTCGCTCGGCATATCCCGGCAGAAGCACGCACGCACGCGGATTGTCTCGCCGTTTGCCGGTGTGGTGAAAGAAAAAAAGATCTCTCCGGGAGATCTCGTCAAAAACGGCACGCCTGCATTCACGGTTATCCAGACGCAGATGCTGAAACTGAACTTCAGCGTTCCTGAAAAAGATGTCGGAAAACTGAAGCAGGGGCAGGAAGTGACGCTGCGGGTCGATGCCTATCCGGACAAAGAGTTCAAGGGACGGGTTAATATTGTCGCTCCGAGCCTTGATGAAAAGACGCGCTCCCTGAAACTCGAGGCGCTTGTCTCCAACAATGACGGAATGCTGAAGCCGGGTCTCTTTGCGCGTGTTCAGCATTACACAGACATCGCACAGGCAGTGGTGGTTGTGCCGATCATCTCGCTGCTGTACGAGGGGGATCAGGTGCGAGTCTTTGTCGTCGAAGGCACTATTGCGAAGGAGCGGAAAGTAAAACCCGGCGGCAAATATGGAGAGCTGATGGAGATTGTCGAGGGACTGAAAGAAGGCGAGCAGGTCGTCGTCATCGGGCAGCAGAATCTCGCGGAGGGAGTGAAAGTCAATGTGGCTCGCTGATACCTCTATCCGCCGTCCGGTCTTTGCGACCATGGTCATCGCGGCCCTGGTCGTGCTCGGGATCGTCAGCTATCCGAACCTCGGGGTCGATCTTTTCCCGAAGGTGGATTTTCCTATTGTCAATATCCGCACGGTGCTTCAGGGAGCCAGCCCCGAGATCATGGATATCGACGTCACCGACAGGATTGAGGAGGCGATCAGCACCATCAACGGCGTCAAGACCATCACCTCGACCAGCTCGGAGGGAGTTTCATCGGTTGTCGTAGAATTCGTCCTTGAGAGGAATATCGATCTTGCGGCTCAGGATGTCCGGGAAAAAATAGCATCCATCAGAAGCAAGCTGCCGACCGACGTAAAAGAGCCGATCATCGAAAAAGTCGACCCCGATGCCACTCCGGTCCTCTGGCTGGCTCTTTACGGCGACCGGTCCCCACGCGAGCTTTCGACTTACGGTGATGAAACCCTCAAGGAGCAGCTCCAGAAGGTGCCGGGAGTCGGCGCCACCCAGATGCCCGGTCTCCGGTTGCGGCAGGTTCGTCTCTGGCTGGATCGTGAAAAAATGAACGCCCTTGGCGTCACGGCGCAGGACATTATCAAGGTGCTCCAGCGGGAAAATGTCGAATTGCCGAGCGGCCGCATTGAGAGCGCGACAAAAGAGTATGCAATCAAGGTAAAAGGTGAGCTGCGCTCAGTGGAAGCCTTCGGAAACCTTATTGTCGGCTATCAGCGGGGCTCCGCAGTTCGGATGTCCGACATCGGCCGCGTCGAAGACGGCATGGAAGAGAAGCGATCCATTGCGAGGTTCAACGGGCAGAATGCTGTCGGCCTCGGCATACAGAAACAATCGGGAACAAACACCGTTGAAGTCATCGAGCGGGTCAAAAAGGAACTGAAGCTCGTCCGCAAAAATCTTCCGCCCGGCATGAAGCTTGACATCGCCTTCGACCAGTCCGACTTCATAAATCGTTCGATCAGGGAGGTCCAGTCGCACCTTGTCATCGGCGGTCTTTTCGCGGTCATAGCCGTGCTTATCTTTCTTAAAAGCATGCGCATCACACTGATAAGCGCGCTCGCGATACCGACATCAATCATCTCGACCTTCACCATCATGCATATGTTCGACTTCACCTTCAACAACATGACCATGCTCGGCCTGTCGCTCTGCATCGGCATACTGATTGACGATGCCATCATCGTCATAGAGAATATTCACCGCCACATCGGTCTGGGAAAAACGCCCCGGGAGGCGGCGTCATTTGCCACGTCGGAAATCGGACTTGCCGTCATGGCAACCACGCTTGCCATTGTTGCCATTTTCCTGCCGGTTGCGTTTATGAAAGGAATCGTCGGCCGCTTCTTTCTCCAGTTTGCACTGACTGTCGTCTTTGCGGTGCTCGTTTCGCTCTTTGTTTCATTCACGCTGACACCGATGCTCGCCTCCCGCTATCTCAAACCGCACGATGCCGGAACTGAACAAGGCTCCGCGTTTCTCACGCGCCACCGGCATGTGGCGCGCATGTCCGACCTGCTTGAAGCCGTGCATCTGAAAACCGAAACTCTGTACAAAAAGCTGCTTGCCTATGCGATGGAGAACCGGCGAAAAACAGTTGTAGCCGCGCTCGGCATTTTCATCCTGAGCTTGGGCATGACGGCGCTCCTCGGCAAGGAGTTTGTTCCGCAGGAGGACCAGAGCCGATTTCTCGTGAGGCTGGAATGTCCGGTCGACTATTCGGTCGACGAGGCTGACCGGATGTTTAAAAAAGCTGAGGAGATAGTCGCCAAAATCCCCGAGGTCCGGACGGCATTTTACTCCCAGGGGCTCGGTCTGTCGAACAAAGCTATCATCTTTGTCGGCATAACGAAAAAAAACGAACGTTCGCGCAGCCAGCAGGAAATCATGCGTGAAGTCCGAGCACTGCTTCGTGATATCCCCGGACTGAAGGGTTTTGCCGAAGACATCTCGCTTATCGGCGGAGGCATTCGCAATGTTCCGATTCAGTTTATCGTGCGGGGCAGCGACCTCGCGGCGCTTCAAGTATACATGAAGCAGATTACGTCCGAGTTTTCAAAAATCCCGGGCATCGTCGATATCGACACGTCGCTCGAATCCGGAAAGCCTGAACTGAAGGTTTTCATCGACCGCGACAAGGCGGCCGACCTCGGCGTCGATATTGCCACCGTTGCAGAGGCGGTGAACTTCCTTATCGGCGGCGAAGTCAGCGTCACAAAATACAAAGATGAGGCCAAAGGCAGGCGCTACGATGTGCGCGCCCGGCTGAACCCGGAAGACCGGAAAAACCCTTCCGATCTCGGGCGCCTGTTTGTCCGCGCAAAAGACGGCCGGCTTATTGAAGCGTCCAGCCTTATTGAAATCCGCGAAGGCGGCGGTCCGAGCACGATAAACCGCGTTGACCGTCAGCGCGCGATAACGCTTTTTGCCAACCTTGAACGCAAGCCGCTTGGTGAAGCGATGAATGAACTGAACAGCATCTCGGCAAAAGTTCTTCCTCCCGGCTTTTCCGCAGCTTACAAGGGAACTGCGGATATCATGGGAGAATCCTTCTTCTATCTGATTGTCGCGATGGTTCTCGGCATCGTGCTGGCCTATATGATTCTTGCAGCGCAGTTTGAGAGTTTCATACATCCGATTACCGTGCTGATTTCGATGCCGTTTTCCTTTATCGGCGCATTTACAGCACTGCTGATAACCGGCAATACGCTCAATATCTTCAGCTTCATCGGCCTCATTCTGCTCATGGGTCTTGTAAAGAAGAACGCGATTCTGATCGTCGATTATATCAATACGCTGAGAAACCGCGGGATGGAGCGCAAAGCGGCGATTCTGGAAGCGGGACCGGTCCGGCTGCGTCCGATTCTGATGACAACCTTTGCAATGGTCCTCGGCATGCTTCCCATTGCGGTCGGTCTCGGCGAGGGCGCGGAAACCCGGTCCCCTATGGCGATTGCGACCATCGGCGGCCTTCTTTCCTCTCTGTTTCTCTCCTTGCTTGTCGTTCCGGTCGTCTATGATCTGTTCGATGAAGCCGGTGAGCGCTTCTCCGCATGGCGGCAACGAAAAGAAGGCATCTCAGGCAAGACAGGATGAGAATTTCGTCCGGGTTGGAATCATTCGGCAAAACACAACCCGGACGAGCCGGCATAGCCGGAAAAAGAGTATTTTGAAATGTATTTATTCCATCTTGACGGTTTATCGCGTGCTTTGCTATGTTAGTGAGTACTAACTTTAATCTGAAGAGAGAAGTTCATTATGGCCACCATATCAGCACAAACGGCAACCCCGGTTAGAAAATCTCCCGCTTCGCGTGAAGCAACGCGGTTCCGCATTCTTGAAGCCGCGCTCCGGATGTTTTCCCAAAAGGGATACTCCGGAGCAACCACCCGCGAAATGGCGCGGGAAGCAGGAGTTTCCGAGATGACCCTTTTCCGCCATTTTCCGTCAAAAGAAGCGCTCTTTGAAGCGGTTCTTTCCACTCATACCTTTCTTCCGGCGCTGAAGGGGATCATTCCCTCACTTCAAACCATGCCGGTTGACGAAGCGCTCGTCAGCTTAGCCCGAAAATATCTCGAAACGCTCGATGCACGGAGAGATTTCATCAAGATCATGCTTTCCGAATGCCGCTTCTTTCCCGAAAAGGTGCATGCCATTTACCATGCGTTCCTTTCCGAGATCTTTTCGACACTTGCAGCATATTTCCGCGAGATGCAGAAAAAAGGCGTCATGCGGCCGTTTGACCCGCTGCTCGGAGCCCGCGCCTTTCTTGCGATGTTTTTCACCTATTTTCTGACGACCGATATTGTGATGTTCCAGGCGCGGGAGCATAGTTCCGCTGATAAGGTAATTCACGAATATGTCGGCTTTTTTCTGCGCGGAACAGAAAAGAAGCTCGGTGAATAAGCCGTTGCACCTCGGATTCGCCTGAGCGATAAAGTCGGCACATTTTTTCTGAAGGGGACTATCTATCATGAAAACGCTGATAAAAAGCATGCTGACGAAGAAAACCGCAGCCGCGGTCGCGGCGCTTGCGTTTTCCTTCCTGCTGGTTGCCTGCTCGGATAATAGTAAAGCCAGGACGCAAAGACCTCCTGCCGTTGTTGCAGTCGGCCAGGCTCTCCAGAAAGCGGTGCCCCTGGAGCTCCGCGCAGTCGGCACCATTGAGCCCTACGCAAGGGTTACTGTCAAGGCGCAGGTAACGGGACGGCTCGACAAGGTTCATTTCAGAGAAGGCCAGTTCGTTCAAAAGGGAGCGCTTCTTTTTACGATCGATCCCCGGCAGCAACAGGCTGCGGTCCGACAGGCCGAGGCAGCTCTTGCTCGCGACATTGCCCAGTTTGAAAATGCCCGTGAAGACGAACGCCGCTATGCGGAGCTTCTGCAGAAAGGATACGTATCCCGGCAGCAATACGAACAGTCCCGCACGAGCGCTGCCGCGCTTGAAGCTGTTGCCGCGGCAAGCCGCGCGAATCTCGAAGCGGCGAAAACCCAGCTCAGCTATTATTTTATTCATTCCCCGATAGCGGGCCGGGCCGGAGACGTTCTCATCGATGAAGGAAATCTCATCAAGGCAAACGATGACAACAAGTCGCTGACAACCATAAACCAGGTCGAGCCGATACATGTCGGCTTTGCAGTTCCCGAACAACATCTCGCCGACATCCGGAAATATAGTGCGCAGAAACCTCTATCCGTAAACGTCTATCTCAGCAAGACAGACCCCGAGCCAATCGAACAGGGAACGCTTACGTTTGTCGACAACACGGTCGATGCTTCAACCGGCACGATCAAGCTCAAGGCGACCTTCAAGAACAGCGGGCACAGACTCTGGCCTGGCCAGTTTGTCACCGCGGTCCTGAAACTCTCTGTGCAGGACGATGCCGTTGTCGTGCCGAGCGAAGCGGTGCAGACCGGGCAGGCAGGACAGTACGTTTTTGTTATCGGGGAAGATATGACTGCTGAAAACCGCGCCGTCGTGGTATCACGAACCTATGGAAACGAATCTATCATCACGCAGGGCATCAGGCCCGGAGATCGCGTCGTTATCGACGGTCAGATGAGAGTTCTTCCGGGGGGAAAAGTGCAGATTAAAGACCCGGTGACCACTTCATCCGCACCTGCAGCCGCGCCGAACAAGACGGAAAAAGCGGATAAGAAGGACTGAGACGTGAACCTCTCCGAAATTTTCATTAAACGACCGGTCATGACCTCTCTTGTCATGATCGCCATTCTGCTCTTCGGACTGGTCGGCTACCGCCTTCTGCCGGTCAGCGACCTTCCCAACGTCGACTTTCCGACTATTCTCGTGACGGCAAATCTTCCGGGAGCTACGCCGGAAACCATGGCTTCGTCCGTCGCCACACCGCTGGAGCGTCAGTTCTCGACCATTGCCGGGCTCGACTCCATGTCCTCAACCAATGCTCAGGGGATCACCGCGATAACGCTTCAGTTCAGCCTCGACCGGAGCATCGATGCCGCTGCTCAGGATGTGCAGGCAATGATCTCGCAGGCGGCCAGGCAGCTTCCGGCAGACATGCCGACCCCGCCGTCCTTTAGAAAAGTGAATCCTGCAGATCAGCCGGTGCTGTATCTGGCGGTCAGCTCAACCGTGCTTCCGCTGTACAAAGTGCATGAATACGCTGACACCTTCATTGCCCAGCGCATTTCAATGCTGAGCGGCGTCGCGCAGGTTCAGATATTCGGCGCGCAGAAGTATGCCGTCCGGACACAGCTTGATCCGAAGGCGCTCGCAGCGCGAACAATCGGTATCGATGAAGTTGCGCAGGCGGTATCCAAAGGGAATGTGAACCTTCCCACCGGAACCCTGCAGGGAGCGGTTCAGGCTTTTTCCATCCAGGCGACCGGTCAGCTGAATGATGCCGCTTCGTACCGTCCGCTCATCGTTGCCTACCGCAACGGCAACCCGGTGCGGCTCGAGGAGCTTGGCCGAGTCATAGACGGCGTTGAGAACGACAAGATCGCAGGGTGGTACAACGGCACCCGGGCGATAGTCCTCGCCATCCAGCGTCAGCCGGGAACCAATACAATCGAGATTGTCGACTCCATCAAGCGGCAGCTGCCCGGCCTTCGCGAGCAGATCCCGGGAACGGTCGAGATCAACACATTGTATGATCGTTCGATCTCAATCACGGAATCGGTCAATGACGTCAAGTTTACGCTTTTCCTCGCAGTCGCCCTTGTGGTGCTCGTCATCTTTCTTTTCCTTCGCAACCTTTCCGCCACGATTATTCCGAGTCTTGCACTGCCGTTTTCGATTATCGGCACCTTCGCGGCTATGTATCTGCTGGGATACAGCATTAACAACTTTTCTCTCATGGCGCTCGTGCTCGCCGTCGGCTTTGTCGTTGACGATGCGATCGTCATGCTCGAAAACATAATCCGCCATATGGAAAAGGGAGAAGGTCCTTTTGAAGCCGCTTTCAAGGGCGCACGTGAGATAGGGTTCACCATTCTCTCGATGACGCTGTCGCTCGTTGCGGTGTTCATTCCGGTGCTTTTTCTCGGCGGGATTCTCGGCCGGCTCATGCATGAGTTTGCCGTGACCATCAGCGTTGCAATCCTCGTCTCCGGAATTGTATCGCTCAGTCTGACTCCGATGCTCTGCAGCAGGTTCATAAAGCCGCAGAGGCAGGAGCAGCGGGGTCGGCTCTACCAGGCATCCGAAAAGGTCTTTCAGGGAATGCTCGCCTTTTACGAGAAGACCCTGCAGGCGGTGCTCCGGCATCGCCGCGCCACAATGCTTTTCACCGGAGCCCTGGTCATCGGAACAGGGATTCTTTTCTACATAATACCGAAAGGCTTTCTGCCGGCCGACGATACCGGTCAGCTATTCGCATTTACCGAGGCCCAGCAGGGCATCTCGTTTGAATCGATGAAGGCCCACCAGCTTGCGCTGATGTATATCGTGAGCAAAGATCCGAACATCGAAGCATTCATGTCGAGCATCGGTCCGAGCGGCATAAGCTCTACCGGCAACACCGGCAGAATGTTTCTGAAACTCAAACCGCGATCCGAACGCGCCCTGAGCGCGGACGAGTTGGTGCAGGATCTCCGGCCGAAAGTCTCGCAGGTGCCCGGAATCCAGATGTTCATACAGAACATGCCGGCTATTCGCATCGGCGGACGCATTACCAAGAGCTTGTATCAGTTCACCCTGCAGACGCCCGACACGGAAGAACTGTATCGTCATGCTGCTGCGTTTGAGGCGAAAATGGCCGCGCTGCCCATTCTGCAGGATGTAACCAGTGACCTGCAGATAAGGAATCCGCAGGTGAACGTCGTCATCAACCGCGACAAGGCATCTGCGCTCGGCATCAGCGCGCAGCAGATCGAGGAGGCGCTCCAGACCGCGTACAGCACCCGGCAGGTTTCGACCATTTTCGCGCCAAGCAATCAGTACCAGGTCATTATGGAGCTTCTCCCTGAGTATCAGATGGATCCCGACGCTCTTTCGATGCTCTATGTGAAGTCCTCCGGCGGCGCGCTGGTGCCGCTCAGCACTGTCGCAGCTCTGAATCAGGACATCGGCCCGCTTTCGGTGAATCATTCGGGACAGTTCCCGGCAGTCACCATTTCGTTCAATACGCGTCCGGACGTATCTCTGGGCGAAGCGGTCGACAAGGTGAACAAACTCGCCCGCGAATCGCTTCCGGCTTCCATCAGCACCAGTTTTCAAGGATCCGCCCAAGCCTTTCAGGACTCTTTCCGGGGGCTCTGGATTCTTCTCGTCCTCGCGATTGTCGTCATCTATATTGTTCTGGGCATCCTCTATGAAAGCTACATCCACCCGATAACCATTCTTTCAGGTCTGCCTGCAGCAGGGTTTGGCGCGCTTCTGACTCTTGTCATTTTCAGGCTGGAGCTGAACGTGTATTCCTTCGTCGGCCTTATTATGCTGATAGGTATCGTGAAGAAAAACGCCATCATGATGATCGACTTTGCGCTTGAGGCTCAGCGCTCCGAAGGGAAAAAGCCGTTTGACGCAATCTATCAGGGATGCATCGTCCGCTTCCGCCCCATCATGATGACAACCATGGCCGCCCTGATGGGCACCCTGCCGATAGCAATAGGGCTCGGAGCCGGTGCCGAGTCCCGCCGTCCGCTCGGTCTGGCGGTCGTCGGCGGGCTGCTCTTTTCCCAAATCGTAACGCTGTATATTACCCCGGTCTTTTATCTATACATGGAAAAATACCAGGCGAACTATCTCCAGTGGCGTGCGGATCGCAAAGCACGGAAAGCCGCTGTTCAGCAGGAGGCACAATGAAAAGCATTTTCGCGCTCGCCCTGAGCGGCGCCCTTCTCTTCAGTTCGGCTGCTTTTGCGGCTGAACCTGAGTCTGCTCAGAAAACAGAGCCGACAACAAATACTGCTCCCAGGGGAGATCAGCCGGCACAGCAGAAGACTGCCAGAGCAGCTATTGGAAAGGGAGAACTTCTCGATCTGAACACATGCGTATTTCTTGCACTCGGCCGACACCCTTCGCTCGCAGCAGCCCGGGGCACTGTGGCTGCCGGAGAGAGCCGCACCGGACAGGCGCAGGCAAATTACTTTCCGCAGATTTCCGCATCCGGAAGCTACAGCCGGATCAAGTCGGCGGCAAGCGCATCGTCCGGCAGGAACCTGTCGTCAGACCCGTTTGATCAGTACACTGCGGGAGCGAGTCTCACCCAGATGATCTTTGATTTCGGCAAGACCCCGGCGCAGGTCCGCATTCAGGGACTGAGCACTGATGCGTCGCGATCGGATTATGACAGCGTACGCGATCAGATTATTCTGGCGGTGAAGCAGGCGTACTACGGAACATTGCAGGCCCAGAAAAATCTTGAGGCGGCGAACGAAAATGTCCGTTCCTTCGAGCATCATCTCGAACAGGCGAGAGGCTTCTTTGAAGTCGGCGTCAAGCCGAAGTTCGATGTAACGAAGGCGGAGGTTGATCTCAGCAATGCCAGGGTGAACCGTCTGAAGGCCGGCAACGCGCTGAAAATCTCCCGCATAACGCTCAACAATGCCATGGGCATGCCCGACGCGCCGGAGTATTCGGTTCGGGACGATACGGCGGTTGTCAGGCAGGAAACCGCCTTGTCGGAAGTCCTCGAAACCGCCTTTAAAAACCGACCGGACTATCTGGCGTCGACTGCGCGCATGAAGGCGGCCGAGGAATCAATCGGCCTTGCACAGAAAGGGTACTTTCCGGTCATCTCGGGCAATGCGGCATGGAATAAAACCGGTGAGGACTACCCGAGAAATGAGGGCTGGAATGCGGGCGTTGCCGTAACGGTTCCGATCTTCAGCGGATTTTTCACAAAACATCAGGTGTCGGAAGCTCGGGCGCAGTTCGACGTGGCGCAGGCAAGCCGCGAAGTGTTGCGCCAGTCTATTGTCCTTGAAGTGCAAAGCGCATACATGAATCTGGTCGAGGCGCGGGAGCGCATTCCGGCAGCGGAACTGACCGTGAAACAGGCCGCCGAAAATCTCGAAATCGCCAATGGCCGCTATGCGGCGGGCGTGGGAAACCCGATTGAAGTCACCGATGCCCAGGTATCTTATACAAGTGCAAAAGTGACCTATAATCAGGCGGTGTACGATTACAATGTCGCCTATGCGGCTCTGCAGAAGGCTTCGGGGATACGATACTATGCTCAAGAATAAAAAAATCCTGATCGCTCTGGCAGTCGTTGTCATTGCGGCGATTGCAGCAGTTCTGATTCTGAACAGGACCGGAGGCGGCCCTGAATACAGAACCGAAAAAGTGACCAAAGGCGACATTGTGGAGGCGGTGACCGCTTCCGGCACCGTCAATGCCGTCACCACAGTCCTTGTCGGCACGCAGGTTTCGGGCACGATAAAGAAACTCCATGTCGACTACAATTCGCAGGTCAGGAAAGGGCAGCTTCTGGCGCAGATTGACCCCATCCTGCTTGAGGCCCAGGTGGAGCAAGCCCGGGCCAATCTCATGAAACTTGAGGCGAATGCTCTGGATGCGAAGCGGGCGCGGGACAGAAACAAGCAGCTCTTTGAGCGCAATCTGATCGCAAAAAGCGACTATGAAACTGCTGATGCAAACCACGATGCCTTTGTCGCCCAGGTAACCGCGGCAAAAGCTTCGCTCAAGTCGGCTCAGGCGAATCTTACCTATGCGAGCATACGGTCGCCGGTCGACGGCGTTGTCATCTCCCGCAGCGTTGATGTCGGACAGACCGTCGCCGCGAGTTTTCAGACGCCGACGCTCTTCACGATTGCCCAGGATTTGACAAAAATGCAGGTCGAGACAAGCGTCAGCGAGGCTGATATCGGCAAAATCAGCACAGGACAGAATGTCGAATTTACGGTCGATGCATATCCGGACGTAACCTTTAAAGGAACCGTGTTTCAGGTTCGCAATGCCCCGATTACGTCACAGAACGTCGTTACATATACCGTTGTCATACAGGTGTCAAATCCCGAACTGAAACTCAAGCCGGGGATGACGGCCAACGCGTCCATCACGACAAGCATGAAAAAAGATGCGCTGCGCATACCCAACGCGGCGCTGCGCGTTCGCGTAGGAGATAAAAACACCCCCAAACAGACGCAAAAAGGACCGGGTGTCTGGGTTCTGGACGGAAACACGCCGAAGCGGGTAAAAATCTCTACCGGCATCACCGACGGCACCTATACGGAAGTGAAAGCGGGAGAGCTTGCCGAAAACGCCGCCATAATCGTGGAGGTCGTTTCAAAAGATAAAAAACCCGCTGCATCAAGTCCCGCGCAACCTGCCGGTGGAGCGAGAACGCCGCGGGTTAACTAGCATGGCGCTGATTGAAATTCAGAATCTGGGCAAGATCTATGATCTCGGCGAAGTTCGTGTGCATGCGCTTGATTCGGTTTCCCTCGAAATTCAGCACGGGGAATTCGTGGCAATCATGGGGGCTTCGGGGTCAGGTAAGTCCACACTCATGAATATCCTTGGCTGTCTCGACAAACCTTCAACAGGATCGTACCGGCTCGGGAACATCGACGTTGCAGAACTCGACCGTGATCAGCTCGCGGAGATAAGAAACAGAAAAATCGGGTTTGTCTTTCAGGGATTCAACCTGCTTTCCAGAACGTCCGCCCTGGAAAATGTCGAGGTGCCCCTGCTCTATGCCGGAACGTCTGCGGAAGAGCGGAGAGCCCGCGCTCTTGCCGCCCTGAAAAGCGTCGGACTCGAACACCGCGAGCATCATGTGCCGAACCAGCTCTCGGGGGGGCAGCAGCAGCGGGTGGCTATCGCCCGGGCGCTCGTCAATCAGGCTCCTCTTCTCCTCGCCGATGAGCCGACCGGCAACCTCGACTCCAAAACAAGTGCCGAAATCATGGATCTTTTTACCATGCTCAACCGCACTGCCGGCATTACCATAATTGTCGTCACGCATGAGTCCGACATTGCCCGGTACACCAGGCGGGTCATCCGTTTTCTCGACGGCCGCATAGTAAGCGATGAGCGCAGCGAGGCTGCGGCATGATAAACCTGAGTTCATCAATCAAGGTCTCCCTGCGGGCGCTCAGGGTGAACAAGCTCCGTTCCGCGCTTACGATGCTCGGCATCATTATCGGCGTCGGCGCGGTCATCACGATGCTTGCGGTCGGCATGGGCACACGGAAGCAGCTGGCTGAACAGATCTCCAGCATCGGCAGCAATCTGATTATCATCCTGCCCGGTTCCACCTCAGCAGGCGGCGTCCGCATGGGAAGCGGAACTCAGCCGACACTTTCACTCGCAGATGCGGAGGCCATTGAGCGGGAGTGCCCGGCTGTCGCGGCTGTTGCTCCCATTCATGGCGGCGGAGCCCAGATTATCTACGGCAATCTGAACTGGGCGACAACTGTTACCGGCACAACATCAAGCATTCTCGATGTCAGAGAATGGCAGCTTGCGTCGGGCAGATCATTTAATGAGCAGGACGTAAAGAATGCCGCAAAAGTCGCCCTCATCGGGCAGACGGTTGCCGATTATTTATTCGGAGACGTTGACCCGGTCGGGCAGACGGTCAGAATCAAAAACGTTCCGTTCGTGATTAGCGGCGTGCTTGTCGGCAAAGGGCAGAGTCCTTCGGGTCAGGATCAGGACGATGTCATGTATGTGCCGGTAACAACCGCACAGAAGAAGCTCTTTGGAACCGCCTTCCCCGGCAGCGTCAGAAGCATCATGGTGAAAGCCGGAAGCACCGATGACCTCTCCGCGGCGGAGGAACAGATTACGTCCCTGCTCCGCCAGCGGCACCGTATAGGAGCCCGGCAGGAGAATGATTTCACCGTGCGCAACCTTACGCAGATCATGGAAGCCGCGGAAGAGCAGCAAAAGCTCATGACCATCCTGCTCGGCTCGATTGCGTCAATCTCGCTGCTGGTCGGCGGCATCGGCATCATGAACATCATGCTCGTATCCGTCACGGAGCGGACGCGGGAGATCGGCATCCGCATGGCCGTCGGCGCAAAAACAATGGACATCAGGCTCCAATTCATGATCGAGGCGCTGACGCTGTCTCTTATCGGAGGAGTCATCGGCATTGTCGTCGGCGTCGCCTGCGCTCAGGCGTATACCCTGTTTGCCGACAAGCCGACCATCGTATCCCCGTTGTCCGTGCTCCTTTCGTTCAGTTTTTCAGGTCTGGTCGGTATTTTTTTCGGATTTTATCCGGCGTATAAGGCATCACTGCTGAATCCGATAGATGCATTGCGCTATGAGTAGGCACAGTTTGAATACCTGTCAGATCTCTCAAAGAGCGGCGAGGTAACCGGTGCGGCTCTTTTTTATAGTATTCTTCGCCATCTATGCGCTCATGCATCTGTATTTCTTCCTGAAACTGCGCCGCGCTTTCAGGCCGGGCCGCGCCGTCTCAATTCTGATCGGGCTGAATCTCGTTCTTCTTATCTTCTCTCCGGTTGCCGCGCGCATGGCGACCCGTGAAATGATTCTGCCCTGGGCTTATCCGCTCAGCTATGCCGCATATTTCTGGCTGGCATTTCTCTTTCTCTTCTGCGCAACCGCTTTTTTCATGGACAGCGGACGTGGAGTTCTCTGGCTTGCAAGAAAGCTGCGCAGGCGCAAAAGCAGGAAGATAAAAATACATGCACGCCCGGCATTTCTCATTCCAGCCGTTGTTGCAATGCTGGTGTGCGTTTACGGATATCATGAAGCACATGACATACAGGTCGAGCACATAGAGATACCTACGCAAAAACTGACGGAGCGAATCAGGATTGCCCAGATTTCTGATGTCCATCTGGGGGTTACCGTCCGTGAAGATCATCTGGGCAACATCCTTGCAGCCGTCAGAAAAGCGCGGCCCGACATGCTCGTCGCGACCGGCGATATTGTTGACGCTGACGACGGCTTCATTGAAGGCCTGCATCAGCCCTTTCAGAGCATATCGCCCCGGCTCGGAAAATACGCGGTTCTCGGCAACCACGAATTCATCTGGAGCGAAAAGACGTCGCTCGATTTTTTGGCAAAAGCAGGATTTAAAGTTCTGAGATCCTCATCCGTCCCGGTCGGAGATAAACTGCTTGTCGTCGGCGTGGACGACCCCGCAGCCCGATACTATACCGGAGTGCCCGAAGCAGACGAAAGAAGACTTCTCACTCCGCTGCCGCAGGACCGATTTATTCTTTTCCTGAAACACCGGCCGGTGGTGGATCCCACGGCAAGCGGCTTGTTCGATCTTCAGCTCTCCGGACACTCCCACAAGGGCCAGATCTTCCCGTTCAGCATACTGACCTGGTTTTATTATCCGCGGCATGCGGGGAAGCTGCATCTGGTTGACGGATCACTTCTTTATGTAAACAGAGGCGCCGGCACCTGGGGGCCGCCTATCAGGTTTCTCGCGCCGCCGGAAGTGACTATTATCGATCTTGTCCCTCAGGCGCCGCTCGGCCGCAGATAACGCACTTGGATATAATACCGGAATTGTCATGAGAGAACAGGCCGGTATTGCAACTCTTTGTTTTACCGCTTTTTTGTCATTCCGGCCTTCGGCGTGAGCTCAGTCGAACGCTTATCCGGAATGCTTCCGGCACGAAACACATCGTGTGCGATAACGCAATTCGCAATCCTATACCCATGCCTGTGTATGAGTGCTGACCGGCTGATTATCTTGCGCCTGTCTGTGCGCTGCACATGCAAACAGGTGAAACACGCCCGCAATACTGTGGGAAACTAAGACTATTTTCAAACATTCTTTTCAGGGCAACCCCGGAAATACAGCGTCCGCATCAAAAATCGAGGGGGCTTTTCGCATCCTTGAGCGTCCTGCTCGGTACGCAGTGTGTGTAGATCATGGTGGTTCTGACGTCACTGTGACCAAGAAGCGTCTGAATCGTGCGGATGTCGTAATTTGCCTGAAGCAGGTGCGTGGCAAAAGAGTGGCGGAAGGTATGGGAAGTGACGCGCTTCGTGAGCTTCGCCCTCCTGACAGCCTCATAAAGCGCCAGTTGAACGTGTGTTTCATGAAGATGATACCGCCGCCGCTCTCTCGTATCCTCCACGAAAGTCAAAGACTGCTGCGGGAAAAACCATTGCCAGATGAACTCCTTGCCGGCTTTCGGATATTTATTTCCGAGCTGGTCTTCAAGAAACACTCCCGCATAACCTGACGCAACATCTTCATCATGAAGTTTTTTTATTGCCTCAAACTGTGCCGTCAACTCCGGCATAATCGTCTGCGGAATCGGCACGGCACGGTCTTTACCGCCCTTTCCGTGTACCGTAAGCATTCCGGCGTCGAAATTGAAATTCTTCACCCGCAGGCTGACGCATTCAAAGAGACGAAGCCCGCAGCCGTACAAAAGTTTGACCGCAAGTCCATAGGGATGCTCCAGATGTTTCAGAACAGCGTCTATCTCCTTTCGGGAAAGAACCACGGGGATATACTTCGATTTCTTCGCACGGGGAATATCCTTGTGATCGCCGAAATCTTTTTTCAGAACGTGCCGGAACAGAAACAGCAAAGCGTTGAACGCCTGGTTCTGCGTTGAGGCCGAAACCTTGCATTTAACCGCCAGATAGGTGAGATATGCCTTGACATCCGCTGCTGACAACTCATCAGTAGGCTTATTTAGCAGAAAGCCCTGAAACTTGCGGCACCAATCCGCATAGGCCTTGAGCGTTTTTCGGGAATAGTGCCGCGTCTTGATCTCTGCCGCGAGATTGTCGATGATCTTGTCCCAGGCAGGGCATCCGGTTTCCTCCAGGCAACGCCATTCATTGTAACGACTGCCGGCCGATTTCCGGGGTATTCCAGGCTCTGCCTCCGGCATGCCGTGCGGTTGTTGCATATAAGAGGCATATGCCGGCGTTATCGCTTCGGCCTTTGATAATTCCTTCTGAACAACCGGACTTGGCATTTTCGATGCGTTCTTAAAAGAGTTCTCCTTAATAGTAACTCCTCCGGCTCCGCCACCCCCTCTTAAGATAAGAGGGGGACAGGGGGAGTTATGATTCAGGGGGGCGGCGGGGGTTGCTGCCTTTGCTGTCGGCTTGGGCTTGCTGTGCGAATTTGCCGACCCGTCGGCGGGTTTCCGCAGCGTCTCAAAAAAAAGAGATAATGCATGCGCTGCCTGTTTTTGCTGTTCAGGCGACTGATTCTTTTTTTGCAGTTTTTCGATAAACAAACGCACATGTTCCGATTTGGAATCAGGAAGCGAATATTTGCTTCGGAAATCGAGATAATACCGGAGCCACTTTTTATAATCCGCATGGCGGGAAACAGGCACCGCTCTGGTATCGTTTGCATGGAAATTTAAAATGTCTAATATTATAAACAGAGTATTAGTAATTTTAGAATTATAATTATATCAAACAAGTATGTCAATATTACCTGCAATAGCAATTGACCGGATTAAAACTTTCTGCTATAGTTCTGTAACTATCTAATAACTGGTTCTTCCCCTCGCTCCGCTCGGGGAAGAATCTCGGCGGTAACCGGTGACTGCCTGTCGCCATCGCTCCGCTTGGGCGAAGAACCAGGCAGTCAAGACGGACTCCCGCTACGCGGGGCCGCTTACCGCCGAGATTAGGCCACAAGACCTTTGATAATCTTTATATGAAATTTCAGGCGAATCGATATACTGATATTCTCCTTGACCTTCGCTCCTTTGGTCTGGATGACAACGAAGCAATAGAAGCATTAAGATCGTCCCTGTCGGCTTCAGGGTCAAGTTCATCATCAAATCGAACATATTCTATATATAAGGGAGATGAAGTTGTAGCTCAAGCGACTTACAACAAGAAGGACGCCCTCCGCAACCTCTCCATCCGATCAGACTTATGGCGCGATGCAAAGCAATTAATTTCAGAGGACTTACAAGACAATATAACGCAAGTGGCTCGTTCGGTGTTTCTCACCTATAGAGAGGTAAAGGGTTTCTATTCAGTCCCGGGCTGGATACAGATTCGCCCAGTTGCTATTCCACTTTCCGACCGAACTACACATCATGCTTTGTCACTCCACACACCAGCCAGTGCCCCATTGCCATTTGCAGTTGAAGTATTTTATCGTTGGTCAAAACTTGCATTCCTTGAAGCCCACCGACGACTTCATGCAGTTAAGATAGCCCAATGGCTATTAGCCCACATAATTCATAAACTTGGGGCAAGAGCAGTTTTTGGAGTTGAATGCTTGTTGAAGACGGGATAAATGTTGAGAACCGCCCTTGGTACCCAT
>WSNO01000037.1 GCA_009773415.1 Nitrospirota bacterium
CCTTTCTGTTTCTTGGTCGATACAGATTTGGAGATTGACACGATGGCTTCTCTTTTTCAAGTGCCTGCGACTCTTACACCACTCCCTTGGACTCTAACCATCCTTCAGTTAAGTTGAAAGAAAATTAACGCTCAAAACCTTACCTTGCATGCTACTGCACTTCGCTGACAGTCAGCGCGGTGAGTTCTGAGGGGATCGTCAACGCCTTCTCAAAAAGGAGTTCCGGGTTCCGTTCCTCCTTTCGATACTCGTAGGCCTCCTGCTGTTGCGACGCGCTGATGACTTTGCTTTGAAAGCCGGGCGCGGTCATTTCCTTCTAACGAAATTCAATGACCGGCCTGTAGGCGGGGAAGAGGCCGCGAGGTTTTTTGTGTTCGTTGATGGGGATGGATAAACGGAATATCTGCAAGCGCGCCTCCCCCTGCCATTCTGCTATAATTGCTCTAATTATGAGCTATGTTAAAGAAACTTCACTCTGCGTAAAATGACTGGAAACCAGAATCCCGAACAGAAGGCCCGCGACACCATAGACGCACTGCTCAGGCAGTCCGGCTGGAAGGTGCAGAGTGCCAGGGCGATCAATCTCTCTCATGGTCTGGGGCAGGCTGTGCGCGAGTATCCTACCGACACCGGCCCGGCTGATTATGTGCTTTTTGTAGACCGGAAAGCGGTCGGCGTCATCGAAGCGAAGCGCGAAGAACATGGGCAGAATCTTACGATAGCCGAGAGCCAGACCGAGGAGTACGCTGCGGCAAAACTAAAGTGGGTGAACAACAGGGAGCCGCTGCCGTTTCTCTACGAAAGCACCGGCATAGTAACCCGTTTTACCGACCGGCGCGATCCCCGTCCCCGCTCGCGTGAGGTCTTCAGTTTTCACCGTCCGGAAACGCTGAGTGCGTGGATTTCTCAAGGCTCAAGCCTGCGCGGACGTTTGCAGACGATTCCGCCACTCAATCCGCAGAAGCTTCCGGCTCATGAACTGAACCTGCGCGACTGTCAGGAAATTGCGATCACCAATCTGGAGGATTCGTTCAAGGCTGATCGCCCGCGTGCCCTGATTCAGATGGCAACCGGCGCGGGGAAAACCTATACGGCAATAACCTCCATCTATCGACTGCTCAAATACGCCGATGCAAAACGCATCCTGTTTCTGGTCGATACCCGCAACCTTGGCGAACAAGCCGAGCAGGAGATGATGTCCTACGTCCCGGTTGACGATAATCGCAAGTTCACCGAGCTGTATACGGTGCAGCGCCTGAAATCATCGTTTATCGCCAAGGACAGCCATGTCTGCATCAGCACCATCCAGCGCCTCTACTCCATTCTCAAGGACAGGGAGCTGGACGATGCTACGGAAGACGTGAACCCGGCAGAACTGGTGCAGCCGAAACAGCCGATGCCGGTTGTCTACAGCGACAAGATTCCGCCCGAGTTTTTCGACTTCATCTTTATCGACGAATGCCACCGCTCCATCTACAACGTCTGGCAGCAGGTGCTCGACTACTTCGATGCCAGCCTAATCGGCCTGACCGCCACGCCGGACAACAGAACCTACGGCTTTTTCCAGAAAAACGTGGTGAGCGACTACAGCCACGAAAAGGCGGTTGCCGATGGGGTCAACGTGGGCAATGAGGTCTACGTTATCGACACCAAAGTGACCAAACAGGGCGGCGTTATTCCTGCGCAACAGCTGGTCGAACGGCGCGATAAAATCACCCGTAAAAAGCGCTGGGAGCAGCAGGACGAAGACGAAGCATACTCGGCGCAGGAGCTTGACCGCGACATCGTCAACACCGATCAGATTCGCACCGTCATCCGCACCTTCCGCGACAAGCTGCCCGAAATCTTTCCGGGCCGAAAGGAAGTGCCGAAGACGCTCATCTTTGCCAAAAGCGACAGCCATGCTGACGACATCATCCAGATCGTTCGCGTAGAGTTCGGCGAAGGCAACGCCTTCTGCAAAAAAGTGACCTACAAGACCGAAGAAGACCCGAAATCGGTTCTTGCCCAGTTCCGCAACGATTACTATCCGCGCATCGCCGTAACGGTGGACATGATTGCGGTCGGCACCGACGTAAAGCCGCTCGAATGCCTGCTCTTCATGCGCGACGTGAAGAGCCGCAACTACTTCGAGCAGATGAAAGGCCGCGGCACCCGCACGCTCGACATGGACGACCTGCGAAAGGTCACTCCATCGGCAGTCACCGCCAAAACGCATTACGTCATTGTCGATGCCATCGGCGTTACCAAGTCGCTCAAGACCGCAAGCCAGCCGCTCATCACCAAACCCACCGTGCCGCTCAG
Source organism: Nitrospirota bacterium (assembly GCA_009773415.1). Lineage (GTDB taxonomy): Bacteria > Nitrospirota > Thermodesulfovibrionia > Thermodesulfovibrionales > Dissulfurispiraceae > JAAYUK01. The sequence continues at coordinate 2,305 of WSNO01000037.1, forward strand.
GGATTTGGCAATGGGCGTCATGATGGGCGCGACGGATGAAGATACCGTCAGCTCACTCGCCGGACGCTTGGCGAGGCTGAACAAGCAGCTTAGCCCTGACGAACAGAAAAAGATCGAGTCTGTGGCAGGCGGCCTGTCGCTGACCGCCATTGTCGGTAACCTGCTCGGCGCCATAGATGCCGATGCTATTGAGGCCAAGGCTCTGGTGCTTTCAGGCCAGCCAGAAGATCCCGACCCCGGCGGAGACAAACGGCGCAAGGCGCAGGAACTGCTGGTGAGTGAAGCGGCGAGCGTGTTTACCGGACCCTTGGTAGAGCTTATCGATACCATACGTCGTGCCAAGGAGCAGACCATTGACCACGACAATCTCGACTCCGTGCTTCGCGCCGAGTGGGACAAAGACGCCATTGTGAACGCCAGAACGCTGGTGGATGAGTTTGCCGACTATCTGAAGCAGAATCAGGATCGCATAGATGCCCTGACCATCTTTTTCAGCCAGCCTTACCGGCGGCGCGAACTCACCTACGACATGATCCGTCAGGTGCTCGACCTGCTCAAGGCCGACAAACCGGCACTTGCACCGCTCCGCGTGTGGCTTGCCTATAGCCAGCTCGACGAGTACAAAGGCAAACAGCCCGTCAGCGAACTCAGCGCGCTGGTGGCGCTTATTCGCCGTGTCTGCGGCATGGATGAAAAGCTGGCCGACTTTGACGACACTGTGCGCCGCAATTTCCAGAACTGGATTCTCAAGTACCACAGCGGCAGCGGCGTAAAGTTCAACGAAGAGCAGATGAACTGGCTCCGCATGGTGCGCGACCATGTAGTAAGCTCCTTCCACCTTGAGCGCGATGATCTTGATATGTCCCCCTTTGGGCAGGGCGGGCTGAAGAAGATGTACCAGCTCTTTGGTGAGCAGACCGATAAGCTGATTGATGAATTGAATGAGGTCTTGGTAGCTTAGTGAGCAGTTTTAAGAAAGCAATTCCCAAGTTTTGGCAGTTTACAACTCTGGATGAAATATACCAGATAGTCGGCGGTGGCACTCCTTCAACCGATGTTGCTGCCTATTGGGGCAGTGGTACTCCATGGGTTACCAGCGCTGATATTGAAGGAGTCCGCGCTATTTGCGTTCGTAAATATGTAACGGAAATAGGAATTAAAGAAAGCACAACAACAAAGGTTCCGAAAAAAACTCTTTTAGTTGTAACCCGTGTTGGGTTAGGCAAGATTGCGATTGCTGAATCCCCCATCTGCTTTAGCCAGGACTTACAGGGCCTCATTCAAAGTCCGAACCGGATATGTCCAGAATATACGCTCTACTATCTAAGTTACGAGCTTCAAATTCTGAAGTTTGAGGGTCGTGGCACGACAATATCAGGTATCACGAAAAAGCAACTTAAGGACCTCGGCTACCCTCTTCCGCCTTTCAACGAACAAAAACGAATTGTCGCCAAGATCGAAGAATTATTTTCCGAACTCGATAAGGGAATAGAGAGCCTGAAAACTGCCCGTGAACAACTCAAGGTGTATCGGCAGGCGTTGCTGAAGCATGCTTTTGAAGGCAAGCTCACCGCGCAGTGGCGCGAAGAGAACAAAGACAAACTCGAAACCGCTGACGTACTGCTCAAGCGCATTCAGGCCGAGCGCGAGCAGCGCTACCAACAGCAGCTGAAAGAGTGGCAAAAAGCTCTGAAAAAGTGGGAAGCCGGCGGCAAGAAAGACAAAAAGCCCGCCAAGCCGAGCCAGCCCAAATACCTGCCGCCGCTTACGCCTGAAGAACTGGCCGACCTGCCGCAGTTGCCGGAGGGGTGGGCGTGGGCAAAAATAGGTAATCTTTCTGGCAAAATAACGGATGGAGAGCACTTCAGGCCCTCTGTGAAGGACTCTGGCATTTGCTTTCTTTCGGCAAAGGATGTTAAGGATACCGGCGTTGCTTTTGATGATCCGCTATATATTGATGAGGATACTGCCGCGAAAGCAAGACTTAGATGTGATCCAGAGCGAAATGACATTTTGATCGTTAGCAGAGGTGCCACTGTCGGCAGAATGTGCATCGTCAATACGGACGAATTATTTTGTTTGTTGGGTAGTGTGATTCTAATCAAAGTTTCTCGTTTGCTCGAAAGCAAATACGTGCTTTACGGATTAACGTGTCCTCAAATAAATAGAAGGATAGTTTCGGCATCCGGCGCAACGGCACAGCAAGCCATCTATCTAAGAGATATTCAGCATGTCCCTATTCCCTTATGTTCCTTGGCAGAACAAGGCGAGATAATACGCGCAGTTGAAGAAAAATTAACCGTTGTTGAGGTTTTTGAAAACTCAATAAATTTTGCTCTTCAACAATCCGAAGCGCTCCGTCAGTCCATCCTGAAAAAGGCCTTTTCAGGGCAGCTTGTGCCGCAGGACCCGAACGATGAACCTGCGTCAGTGCTGCTTGAGCGCATAAGGGCGGAACGCGAAAAGGAAACGAAAAAGGCCGGGCCGAAGACGGCCAGGAGGGGGAAAGCATGACCCCGAAGTATATTGAACAGATGATAAAGCAGGGCGAAGGCCTGACTATGGAGTTCAAACAGGCCCGCGAAAAACTGAATCGTAATGTTTACGAGACCATCTGCGCGTTTCTGAACCGGCAGGGAGGCGTTTTACTGCTTGGGGTGGCCGACAACGGGCGGGTGACCGGCATCACGCCGGAAGCAGTCGGTCCGATGAAGAAGGACATTGTCACAACGCTGCACAATCTTCAGAAGATTAATCCCCCGGTTTATCTGCTGCCCGAAGAGGTAATGCTCGAAAACGAGACGGTTCTCTGCATTTCCGTGCCGGAAAGCTCGCAGGTGCATTTCTGCAATGGGCGCATCTTTGATCGTGGGGATGACGGTGATTTTGATATAACCGGTCATTCCAATCGTGTTGCCGAGTTGTATCTGCGCAAGCAGTCTACGTACAGCGAAAACCGGATTTTCCCCTATGTGGAAATGACGGACCTGCGAACCGACCTGCTGGAGCGGGTAAGGCATATGACCCGCATGCAGCGCCGCGACCATCCGTGGGCGGATATGGATGATCTGGAGTTGCTGAAGAGCGCCCGTCTGTTTCAAAAAGATTATGCTACCGGCAAGGAGGGTATGTCATTGGCAGGTGTTCTGCTTTTCGGGCGGGACGAAGTAATAGCAGGCGTAGTGTCGCACCACAGAACCGATGCCATTCTTCGCGTGCATGACCTGAACCGGTATGACGACCGCGACGACATCAGAACCAATCTGATTGAAAGCTATGATCGCCTGATGGCCTTTGTTGCCAAGCATTTGCCCGATCCGTTTTTTCTGGAGGGCGATATGCGCGTAAGTCTGCGCGACCGCATCTTCCGCGAGGTGGTGGCGAACATGCTGATTCACCGTGAGTACATTAACCCTTTTCCGGCCAAGCTCATTATCCACGGCGACAGGGTGACTACCGAAAACGCCAACAAGCCCCATGGCTCGGGTGTGATTGATCCCAATAACTTCTCACCATATCCCAAGAACCCTCTGATTGCCAGGGTTTTCAAGGAAATTGCGCGGGCTGATGAATTGGGATCGGGAGTGAGAAATCTCTATCACTATTGCACCTCCTATGGCGGCAAGAGTCCGGTGCTGGAGGAAGAAAACATCTTCCGCATGACAATCGCTATTCCCCAGCAAGCTACCCAGCAAGCTACCCAGCAAGCTACCCAGCAAGCTACCCAGCAAGCCGAGCGGGAAAGAACGATTCTGGCTTACTGCGAAATTCCACGGACAAGAATTGAAATACAGGAAAAAATCGGGATTAAGGATCGGGAATATTTTCGGTCGGCAATTCTCCAGCCATTACTGGACAAGGGTTTGCTCATTTTGACCGATCCTGATAAGCCCAAAAGTCCAAACCAGAAATACAAAACAAAGAGAGACTCTCAATGAGTAATAATATTGCATCACCTCACAAAACACGGAACTGCAGGCGGTTGATGCCTTTTCGTGGGGGCTTTTCAGAAAGTACGAGAGAAATGATACTGAGTGGTTCAGTGTTTTCAAGGAGAAGGTAAAATTCGACGATGTCTACTTGCCTGAAAAATAAAAAAGAACGCGCCCTGTGAGTTTGTTATGCTATGGCTTGGCCAACCTACGGAAGGGAACACCACAGACAACCCACAGCGGGCTTACCGCTCGTTTTTACTATGGCATGCCATGTGCGGGTTGTCAAGCGCGGTCGGTCTTGCGTCAGCGGGTATGCGTGGGCTCAGCAGTTTGGGCAAAATAGACAATGATTCGGGAGATTTGAGGATACCATTATGAACGCGGCATCTATCGTTTCAAAAGTATGGAGTTTCTGCAACACCCTGCGCGACGACGGCGTGGGGTACGGCGACTATCTGGAGCAGCTTACCTATCTCATCTTTCTCAAAATGGCTGACGAATACAGCCGCCCGCCATACGGCAAGAAAGTCGGTATTCCGCCTGAATACAACTGGCAGAGCCTCAAGTCCCGCCGTGGCGCCGAGCTTGAAGTGCACTATGTAACGCTGTTGCGTGAACTGGGCAACAAGAAAGGCATGCTGGGCCAGATATTCACCAAGGCGCAGAACAAGATTCAGGACCCGGCCAAGCTCTCCCGTCTGATCGATATGGTGGATGAAAACGACTGGATGACGACCGGCGTGGATGTAAAGGGCGAAATCTATGAAGGTCTGCTCGAAAAAAATGCGGAAGACACCAAGTCCGGCGCAGGGCAATACTTTACCCCTCGTGCGCTGATCCGCGCCATGGTTGAGTGCGTGCGCCCGGAGCCGGGCAAGACGATTGCCGATCCGGCATGCGGCACAGGCGGATTTTTTTTGGCGGCGTATGACTTTTTGACCGATGAGAAAAACTACCGGCTCGACACAAAACAGAAGAAATTTCTGAAGCACGAGACGTTTGCGGGCAATGAGATCGTGGCCGGTACGCGGCGGCTCTGCCTGATGAATATGTTTCTGCACAACATCGGCGAGATCGACGGCGAGAGCATGGTTTCGTCAAATGATGCGTTGGTGTCTGACAGCGGCGCGCGCTACGACTATGTGCTTGCGAATCCTCCGTTCGGCAAGAAAAGCTCAATGAGCTTCACGAACGAGGAGGGCGAGCAGGAGCGCGATGATCTCACCTATAACCGGCAGGACTTCTGGGCGACGACTTCCAACAAGCAGCTCAACTTTGTGCAGCATATCCGAACCATGCTCAAGACCACCGGCCGCGCTGCCGTAGTTGTGCCGGACAATGTGCTGTTTGAAGGCGGTGCCGGCGAAACAGTGCGGAAAAAGCTGCTCGAAACGACCGACCTGCATACCATTCTGCGGCTGCCGACCGGCATTTTTTACGCCAACGGCGTGAAGGCGAACGTGCTCTTTTTCGACAACCATCCGGCGAGTCCGAAGCCGTGGACCAGAGAGGTCTGGTACTACGACTACCGCACCAATATCCATCACACCCAAAAGAAAAAGCCCCTGCGTTTTGAGGATTTGCAGGACTTTATCGCCTGCTACAATCCGCAGAACCGCCATAGGCGCAAAGAGACATGGGATGAGCAGAAGAACCCCGAAGGCCGCTGGCGCAAACTTACGTATGAACAGATCATCAGCCGCGACAAGACGAGCCTCGACATCTTCTGGCTCAAGGACAAGAGTCTTGCCGACCTTGATAATCTGCCCGAGCCGGACGAACTTGCCGGTGAAATCATCGACAACCTTGAGGCAGGGCTGAACAGCTTCAGGGAAGTGGCGGCGGGGCTGTCGTAGTGCGCGGATAACTACCGGAAAAGGGAACAAAGCAACAAGACAAAGAGTTGTAGTGACCGCCTGTTTTCAGTGATAATGCCCACTTTCAAAAACTCTTGACACGCCGCACCCGTTTCTGGCAATATCAAAGCAATTGAAATTCATTATCAATATCACTATCACGCAGGCAGGGAGCGGTTGAAGTGACAGAGCAGACGCAGAAGACCGAGAAGCAGATATTCGCCGAGTTTCTCGCCAGGAAAAACCTCCGCGACACTTCCCAGCGGGAATTGATACTCGATGAATTTCTGCGCCGGGAACAGCACATATCAGCAGAAGAGCTTTACGATGTCGTCAAGCAGCGCGACCGCACGATCGGACAGGCAACGGTGTATCGCGTGCTGAAACTATTGTGCGAAGCAGGGCTTGCCCGCGAAGTCAATTTCGGTGACGGCACGATGCGGTACGAGCACGAGTTCGGTCATGAGCACCACGACCACCTCACCTGCACTGCATGCGGCAAGACAATTGAAGTGGTCGATCCGGCGATAGAGACGCTGCAAAAGGCACTGGCGGAAAAGTACGGCTTTTGCCTTTTGAATCATGAGATGTATTTGTACGGGACCTGCGCGGAGTGTCAGGGGAGATAAGTTCTTTTTTTTGCGCTTATCATGATAACGATTATCATTTTAATATGCTGTACGGGGAGGCACTATGACGGCTGTTGTATATGGAGGGTTGCAGGATGGAAGCACTCTTTTAGTTCGGATTCAGGGGCTCGGCATCAGGACGATCGTCTGGATTACGCCGAATGCAGATGAGGCATATCAGCAGAATATTGATGAAACGGTAAACAATGCCGACTGCCTGATTGTGAAAACGCCGGACGATTCATCAATATTCCGGAAGCTTATGGAAGCCGCGCTTACGCGCCGTGTGCCGGTTTTTCGTGAGGAGTGCGTTGACCGAATTCAGTGCATGCATTCTTTTTAGTATTAAATGATAATGACAATCATTAATGAATTGCTTAAAGAAAGGATACCTTGCATGTCACCACTGGCGTTTATGGCGGAAGGAGAGAAGGCGGAAATTATTTCGCTGCGGCCGCGTTTGGAGGGGGGAGGGAAGTGTCCGGACTGTATGGAGCATCTCAAGGACATGGGGCTTCGGCCCGGCAAACAGATTGAGATGCTGACCAATTCGGGCGGCGGCCCGCTGCTGCTGAAGGTTGACGAGTCGCGCATCGCGCTTGGACGCGGCATGGCGATGAAAATATATGTGCGGAGGGAATCACTATGACACTTGCGGAACTCAAGCCCGGGCAGAAAGGCCGCATTTTGCAGATAGGCGCGCTCGGTCCTCTAAAGCGCCGGCTCATGGATATGGGCGTTGTGGTCGGCGAAGAGGTTCTCATGGTAAAGGTCGCGCCGCTTGGCGACCCTATTGAAGTGCTGATAAAGAGCTACAACCTTTCGCTCCGGAAAAAAGAGGCGTGCGAAATACAGGTGGAGGCGGTATGAAGCCAGGAGCCGGAATTCAATATGCCGAAGACAGAGACTCAAAAAAATCCAACGAAACAATTACTTTAGCGGTCGCGGGGAACCCCAATGCGGGAAAATCAACCCTCATAAACAGCATTGCCGGAACGCGGCTTCAGGTAGGCAACTGGCCGGGCGTTACCGTTGAAAAAAAGACTGCTTTTTTCGAACATGATGGGCGCAAGATCAAATTGGTCGACCTGCCAGGCACTTACAGCCTGAGCCCGTATACGCAGGAAGAGATTATCGCCCGCGACTATCTGGTGAATGAGAAGCCGGATGTTATCGTAAATGTCGTTGACGCCACCAATCTTGAGCGCAACCTTTATCTGACGCTTCAGCTTGCCGAGCTGGAGATACCGCTCGTGCTGGCGCTGAACATCTATGACGAAGCAGAGGCAAAAGGGTACCGTTTTGATCTCGAAGCGCTCTCATCCATGCTCGGCGTGGCTGTTATACCTACCACGGCGACCAAGAGAGAGGGCGTCAAGGCGCTCATGACGGCAGCGCTTGCGGCTGCTGACAGTCCGAGACAGAGCATCCCGAAGCCGATTACATACGGTGACGATATCGAGCGTGCGGCGGATGCCGTTGTCGGCGGGTTGAGCGCAGAGATTCCGGAGGCGTTGGAGCAGTATCCGCCCCGCTGGCTGGCGCTGAAGCTGATGGAGTCGGATTCCACCGTGCTGGAGCGTCTCGGGATGCCGGCTGACAGCCGCATAGTCGCCGACGCAGTCGGTCACCTGCGGAAAGCTCATGGCGACGACATGGAAGCCCTGCTTGCCGATGCGCGCTATGCGCAGGCGGCTGGACTCACACGGGAAGTTCTGAAGAAGCCCGATATCAGAAAGCGTGATCTCACAGAAAAAATTGATGCCGTTGTGCTGAACCGCTTCTTTGGTATTCCGATATTCCTGGCTGCGATGTGGCTGATGTTCAAACTGACGTTTGACATCTCCAAGCCCTTTGCCGACTGGCTCGGCGCGATGATCTCGGGCCCGTTCAAGCGTGCCGCTGAAGCGCTTGTTTCAATTATGCAGGCTCCGGCGTGGATTGCCTCCCTGGTCAGCGACGGCATTATTGCAGGAGTCGGAGCGGTGCTGGTTTTTGTACCGGTCATCTTCGCGATGATGTTTTTCATTACTTTTCTTGAAGGCAGCGGCTATATGGCGCGCGCGGCGTTTGTGATGGATCGCGCCATGCACGCGATTGGCCTCCATGGAAAATCATTCATCCCGATGCTGCTCGGATTCGGCTGCAATGTGCCGGCCATCTATGCGACGAGAATGCTTGAAAACCCGAAAGACAAGGCGCTGACCGCGCTGCTCATTCCGCTCACCTCGTGCGGCGCGCGGCTGCCGGTATACGTCGTATTCATCGGGACATTTTTCGCCTCGCAGGCGGCAACAGTGCTCTGGTCGCTCTACGTCATGGGAATCGCACTCGCCATCTGCGTCGGCATGGTGTTCAAGCGGATGATCTTCAGGGGGGATGCGCCGATGTTCATTATGGAGCTGCCGCCCTACCGGATGCCGACCTTCCGGAGCCTGATGATCCACACCTGGGAGAAGGGCAAGCACTTTCTCATCAAGGCGGGTACCTGCATTCTTGCAGTGTCAATCATCGTATGGTTTCTGCTGAACATGCCGTGGGGCGTGGAAAACAAAAAGGATTCTTACCTGGGGCAGGTCGGGCAGGTTATCGCTCCCGCGCTGAAACCGCTCGGCTTCGGCTCGTGGGAGGCAGGGTCGGCGCTCCTTGCTGGACTGGTCGCCAAGGAGATAGTGGTCGGTACGATGGGCGAAATCTACGTCAAGAAAGAGGAAGAGGGGGAGAAAAAGGAAGCGCCACCGATCCGTGAAGAGCTTGCGGGCATTGTCACGTCATTCGGCGAGGCGGTGAAGTCCGCCGGAATGAACGTTGTTTCTACCGTCGGTATCGCAACGATATCGTCGGATGAGTCGGAAGAAAAAATGGCTGAGCGGATGCCGCTTCGGGAGGAGCTGCAGAAGCAGTTTACCCCGCTTTCTGCATACGCGTTTATAACATTTGTCCTGCTATATATGCCGTGCGCGGTCGTTGCGATCGCGATGAGGCAGGAGTTCGGCACGTGGAAGTGGTACGGCATCGCGTTTGCCTATCAGATTGTTCTGGCGTGGGTGGTCGCCTTCGTCATCTATCAGGGTGGGAAGCTGCTCGGATTGGGAGGGTAAGATGGGAGTCGCCGATGTTATCTGGACGGCGGTGATTTTAGCGGCAGCTGGATATCTTCTGTACCGATCTCTCTGGAAAAAAAAGGGTCACTGCTCGGGTTGTAATGAGTGCGAATGTTCATCAGGCAAGAAAACGCCGGTGCAGAAAATATCCATAAGAAAAGGAGAAGAAGGACATGAAAAGAAGTCTTGCTGTTAGTGCATTGTTGATGCTTTTTGCGGTTCAGACCTCCTTCGCCGCACATCCTCTTGTTACGGACGATGCCGGAACCGTGGGAGCGGGGAAGGTGCAGCTTGAAGTAAGCGGGGAGGTGACTCGCGACAAGGCGCGGGTGCACAGCGAAGACCTGGGAGGTCACATTACTGAAAAGACGCGGGGCGGGGCTCTTGGAGCGACTGTAACGGTGGGCGTCCATGATCGGGTTGATGTAGTGGTTGGCATACCGTACCAGTGGTATTCGGTGCGTGAAGACGGGGAGCGTACCGGCAGGGCGGAGGGGCTTTCGGACATCAGTGTTGATCTGAAGTGGCGTTTT
>WSNO01000038.1 GCA_009773415.1 Nitrospirota bacterium
TTGAATGCTGCCCCGTGATTCCGTCTCGTCCTCTTTCCCATGTTCGCTGCTCCTCTCTATCCGTTGTAGTTTAGAGCAGCTTCCCTCCACTTTAACACCCTGTCCAATTTTGCTGGGCCACCTCTCTTTTCCGCTCTGCCTGTACACGGTTGTTTTCTGAGCGCGGTTCCTCAGAGGCAGGCCCTCATTGCGCTGAAATGTCCGCATTAAACATGTTCACCTCATAGGGCGGGTCGGCGCTTCAGAAATCGCCCTTCTTCACCAGTGCGCGGCGATCGATGCTGAAAGCATTGCCCTTCTTTCCTTTGGCATGTTTTTTCATGTCTGATGCGATCTCGACCAGCTCGCCGTAATGAACGAATTTCCGCATGCGGTTATGCGCGATGCCGATGGAAAGGGTCATAAGCGGAAACGAGCGCTGTTTTCCCTCGCGGTCGACGGACACAATGCTGCCCCGCTCGCGGTCTTCCGCATCATAGAATGTCGGAACGATCTGGGAGTAGTACGACAGAATGCTGGTCGACGTCGCCTCGACGGCGTCGCACTCGACGATGAACACAAAATCATCGCCGCCGACATGCCCGACAAAGCTTCCCTGCGGCTGCTGCTCGCGCACAAGATTCAGGATAAGTCGTCCTACCATCTTTATCACTTCGTCGCCCCGGCTGAACCCGTACTTGTCGTTGAACGGCTTGAAGTAGTCGAGGTCAGCATAGGCGAGGGCAAATGTCTGGCCGGCATCGAGCCGCTGCTGAATCTGGCGGGAAATCGTTATATTGCCGGGCAGTCTCGTCAGGGGGCTGATCTCGACGATGCGGTCCGCACGGGACAGGCAGAGGGAAACCCTCAGCGCGGTCTCACGCTCGACGGCGCTTCTCCGAAGATAATCATCCGCCAGCAAGCGATCCCACGAAGAAATCACCAGATCGTCCGGCACAATTGCTATAATCGGAATCTGTCCGAAGACCGGGTCGCTCTTCAAATCATTGATAATGCCGACTGAGCGGGATTGCTCGTCCTGGATCTGCACGACAAGGAGACGCGGCAGCGAATGATAGATGAAGTCCAGTGCGGGCTGTTCTTCTTTATAACAGATAACCTGGCGCCCGGCAATCAGTCGCTGCAGAATGCTGCTCAGAACAATATCAGACGAGAGAATGACGACTGCGTTATTCATCGGAAAGGATGAATTCTGCTGCTTCCTGGAGCAGATCCTCAAGCTCAAGCATTATGTCTTTCAGATCCTGCTCCTTGAGGTCAAGGCTGTACCAGGCTGCCTGATTGAGGTGCGGCACCAGCATGTCTCCGGCGAAGCCGAACCCGCGTGCGCGAATGAGCGCATCGGCAAGGTGAACGACCGCCGTCTGCATCGGATAATTTTTTGAAAGATGCGGCTTGTGGTGGTATTCGATTATCTCGACCAGATTCGGCGGGAAGTTCCAGCGTTTCGCCACCCACGCTCCGGCATCGGCATGGGTGATTTCGAAAAGCTCCTTCTCTCCTTCATAAATAAGCAGCGAGCGGGCTTCGACATCGCTGAGCAGCTTTTCGTATTCAGCAGGGAACTTGAGGCTGAGCGCCACCTTCCCCATGTCATGGAGCAGTGCTGCAATGGAGACCTCTTCCGGCTCATTCATCTTCTTTCGTTTTGCAATGACCCTGGCCGCAATCGCAGCGCCGAGCGAATGTTCCCAGAGACCGAGCATCGCTTTCTGCATCGCTTCGAAAACAGAGACGCCCAGCAGAAGCCCGCGCACCACATTCAGGCCAAGGAGGATCAGCGACTGATTGACCGACGAAATGCGCCCGGGGAAGCCATAAACCGGCGAGTTAACCATGCGGAGTACCCGGGACGTGAGTACCGGATCGTTGGAGACGAAGTTGCCGATGGTCGTCAGGGAAGCCTTCGGGTTCTCAATGACGCCGAGCAGTTTTTTCAGGATGGTCGGAATCGTCGGCAGGGTGTCTATGCGCTCTATCTCGGCGCGGATAGTGCGGATGTTTTTATCAATCATCGCTGGTAGAGCACCTCAAAATGCTCTTTCATCACCCGCTTCATCATCTGCATCAGGGGCTGATCCCCTGCCATCCTGAAACGGGCATCGATTTCCGCCAGCACCGCTTCCAGCGGCTTGCGCGGCTCACTGCTGCCTTCAATGCTCACGGGCGCAAGGTTCATGTTCTCAATGCGGCCGATGAGTGAAGCCGTTAACACCGTGCCCTGCGGCAGCAAAACCATGCCGCTGTCGTTGACAATCGGTTTGGAAAGCTTCATTCCGGGCTTTAAATTCGCTATTGTTACCGCGGGCACATGGTTCTCCGTCTCTTTTTTTCAATTATAGCACAGCGGCCTGCAAAATAAGGACTGACGGGCTCCGAATGGCGTTTTTTGCAGCGCCCCGCCCGATGAGGTATGATTGTAGGTATGCACCATGTTCCGGCATATCGATCTCTGCCCCTTTCCGAGCTGCAGGCCCGGGCCGGCGCGGCTGATGCCAAACTGGAGGCCTGCTCTCTCTGTCCGAGAGCGTGCGGGGTGAACAGAAAGAAAAAAGAGGTTGGCTTTTGCGGCGTGGCGGATGCCGCAAAGGCGGCAAGCTGGGGGCCGCATTTCGGGGAGGAGCGGCCGCTCGTCGGACGCTTCGGCTCTGGCACCATTTTTCTGAGCGGCTGCAATCTGGGCTGTATTTTCTGTCAGAACTGGAGCATCAGCCATGAGCGGGAAGGCAAAACCCTGACAGACCGGCAGCTCGCTAAAGTTATGCTCGATATCCAGGCAATGGGCTGCCATACTATTAATTTCGTCACCCCGACTCATCAGACGGCCGCCATTCTTCGCGCTCTTGTTCTCGCCGTGGACGGCGGGCTGACGCTCCCTCTCGTGTATAATTGCGGGGGATATGAATCGATTGAGACGCTGAGGCTTCTTGACGGGGTTGTCGATATATACATGCCTGACGTGAAGTTCATGGACTCCGCCCACGCCGCCCGTTATGCCCAGGCAGGGGATTATCCCGCAGTCGTCAGGACAGCGCTGCTTGAAATGCACCGGCAGGTCGGAGATTTGCGCATCGACGGCGCCGGGATCGCGCTGCGCGGACTGCTCGTGCGCCATCTTGTCATGCCGGGCGAAATTGCCGGCACGGAGGCTGCAATGCTGTTTCTTGCAGAAAAAATCTCTGTTGATACATATGTAAATGTCATGGATCAGTATCACCCTTGCCATAAGGCGTACGATTTTCCGGAACTCACTCGCAGGATTTCACCTGCCGAGTACAAACATGCCGTGCGGCTTGCCATGCAGGCGGGCCTAAGTCGCATCGATGGAGAAACAGTATGAAAATCCAGTTTTTTGGCGCAGCGAGAACCGTTACTGGGTCCTGCACCCGCCTGATGTATAACGGCATGAGCTTTCTTGTGGACTGCGGCATGCATCAGGGGCGCAACGGCCGTGAGAAAAACCGCGAACCATTTCCTTTTTCTCCGGGGGATATAAACCAGGTATTCCTGACCCACGCGCATATCGATCATTCCGGGCTCATCCCAAAACTGGTGAAGGAAAGCTATCGGGGCACTGTTATCGCGACCGATGCGACAGCAGACATCGCCGGGATTCTCCTGAGCGACACCGCCCAGATTCAGGAAAAAGACGCCGAGTGGATGACGAAAAAGCTCATGCGCTCAGGAAGCGATGAGGTTGTGGAGCCGCTCTACACAGCGGAGGATGTTCGCGCGGCCCTGCGCTGTTTTGAGCGCAAACCGTACCGCTCGCAGGAGCGCCATGCGCACGGGCTTCTTTACCGCTTTTACGATGCCGGCCACATACTCGGCTCCGGAAGCCTCGAAATGGTCTATCAGGGAGAGAACGGCGCAAAGAAGATTATCTTCTCCGGCGATATCGGCAAACGCGGCAATCCCATTGTAGTTGACCCGCAGCATGCGGAAAGCGCCGATTATGTGGTCATGGAGGCCACCTACGGCAACCGGCTGCATAAACCGCTTGGCGGCAGTCTTGATGAACTCGTGGATGCCATTACCAGCACCTTCCGGCGGGGCGGCAACGTCATGATACCGGCCTTCGCGGTCGGCAGGACACAGGATCTCCTCTATCTTCTCAACAAGCTGGTACAGGACGGCCGCCTGAAGCCGCTTGACGTGTACGTTGACAGCCCGCTTGCTAAAGAAGCCACCAGCATCTATCTCGACCATCCGGAGCTTTTCGATGAGGATGCGGCTGCGGCTCTCCGCAAAGGCATCGGAAAGTCGCTCAGGCTCCATTTTACAAAAAATACGGAAGAGTCGATGGCGATAAACCGCATCCGTTCAGGCGCGGTCATCATGGCAGGCAGCGGCATGTGCGACGGAGGCAGGATACGGCACCACTTCAAGCACAACATCTGGAGGCCGGAATGCTCCGTCGTCTTTGTGGGGTTTCAGGCGGAAGGAACGCTCGGACGGGACATTGTGAACGGAAACAAGCGGGTGAATATCCTGGGGGAAATGATAGCGGTGAGGGCCAGAATCTTCACCATCGGCGGGTTCTCGGCGCATGCCGATCAGAAAGAACTCCTGGACTGGCTAAGGTCATTTGCAAACAAGCCGGAGGTCTTTATCGTTCACGCGGAAGAGAGCACGGCAATGGATTTTGCGGAACTGGTGCGGTCAAAGCTCGGCAACACCGCTCATGTGCCGGAAAAAGGGGAAATCTTTGCCATTTAAGTGAGCGGGAGAATCTCCGCCTGAAGAGCAGTCAGGTCGAGAACCGCAACTGACGGCTTGCCGTAAAGCCAGCCGCAGACTTCGCCGGGATTGACGACGAGCGTGTTGCCGACCCGCCTGACGACCGGCTCGTGAGTGTGGCCGTAAATGACGATATCGTAGTGTCCGCTCGCTGCAAGAGCGTCGGCGACATGGTGCTCGTGCATCATGACGATACGGCGGTCAGCCAGGCTGAATACATACGGCTGAGGATGCACTGACTCGCCGTACATTTGTTTGATGAGAACCCGGTCCCCGTCATTATTGCCGAAAATCGCCGTGAACCCGCCGTGAAAATCCTTCAGCGCCCGATAGGTGAACGGGGACGTGAAATCTCCGGCGTGTAAAATATGCTGAACACCCCGCGATGCAAACAGCGCTGTCGCCTTTCTGATGTTGTCGAGATGATCGTGAGTATCCGACATGACCCCAATCAGCATGCTGTCGTCTCCTTTCCTGCTTCCGCTCTGCCGAGCGGCAAATACGCCTTTGCGTTGAGGGAAATCGCAGCGCGCTCCCCTGCCAGATAATGGTGATATCCCGCTGCCGCGATCATGGCTGCATTGTCGGCGCAGAGCCGAATTGAAGGCATATACAGTTCAGCATCATGCTCTGACGCCATCTGCTGCATGCGGGCGCGAAGCTCGCTGTTTGCGGCCACGCCGCCTGAGAGAACAATCCTGCGGATGCCTTTCTGATCCATTGCCCACTGCACCTTCCTCACCAGAACGTCAACAACGGCAGCCTGGAATGACGCCGCAATATCTCTCCTGAACGCCTCGCTCAGAGGTTCTTTATCCTTGTTCACCGTTTTCTGTATCTGGTTGCGCACCGCCGTTTTTATTCCGCTGAAGCTGAAATCGAACGATTCAGGCAGATAGGCACGCGGCAAATCGAACGCCTTTGGATTGCCCTCACGGGCAAGGCGATCAATAATGGGGCCGCCGGGATAACTCATGCCGAGAAGTTTTGAAACCTTGTCGAATGCCTCACCTGCCGCATCGTCGCGGGTTCTGCCGAGTTCGAGGTAGGAGCCAAATGACTCCACAAGATAGAGGCTTGTGTGGCCGCCAGAAACAATCAGAGCGAGAAAGGGAAACTCAGGCGCAGGGTCCTCCAAAAAGGCGGCGAAGACATGCCCCTCCAGATGATTCACCGCGACGAGCGGAATGGAGCGGGCAAAACTGACCGCTTTGGCAAAGCCGCAGCCGATGAGCAGAGAGCCGATCAGTCCGGGACCGTGGCAGACCGCTATTGCCGTTAAGTCGCTCAGCCCGATGCCTGCTGAAGAGAGCGCTTCCTGCACCACCGGCCAGATCATCTCGCTGTGGCGGCGGGAGGCGAGTTCCGGAACAATCCCGCCGTATTTCTGATGGATTTCCGTTTGTGAGGAAACAATATTGGATACGATCTCCCTGCCGTTGCGGACTACCGCGGCAGAGGTGTCGTCGCAGGAGGTGTCTATTCCGAGGATCAGCATACCGTCAAGAATCCAGCCGTCAGGAGAACAACACGGCGAAAAATTGTTTTTCTCTACTGACGTCCGAATTCCAAATTCTTAATTCTGCCTGTATTACATTCCTCCGTACGAATGCAAACCGCTCAGCAGCAGGTTGACCCCGAGATAGGTGAAGATCGTCGAGACAAACCCTACCACCGCGACAGCGGCGGTTTTGTCGCCCCGCCAGCCGCGCATATGACGCGCATGCAGGAAAAAAGCATAGACGAACCACGTGATCAGCGACCAGGTCTCTTTCGGATCCCAGCTCCAGTAACGACCCCATGCCTGATCCGCCCAAATCGCGCCGAAGATCAGTCCGCCGAGCGTAAATACAGGGAATCCGACGGCAATGCATTTGTAGGTCAGTTCGTCAAGCACATCGGCATCCAGCGAAAAGGCGCCGATGGCGCGTTTCAGCGTGGAGCCGAAACGCCAGACAACAAAGACAAACGCGGCAAGCGCCGCATAACTCAAGGCAATGACCACCACGGACTCGCTCCTGAACGACGCCTTGAAGAGATAGTTCTTGATGAATGACTCCGGGCCTTTTCCGATAATTTTAAATGAGAGAAAATCCAGACCCATCGCAATCAGAACTGCCGCAAACATCCCAAGCGATATCGTCCAGAACAGATATGGCCAGGACGTGCGCCGCGACTCGTCGGTTGAGAGAGCCAAGTACATGATAGCCGTCGAAAAGGAAATGGCAAATGCCGCATACGCCAGAAAGCTCATGGTCACGTGCGCCAGCAGCCAGTTGCTCTGCAGGGCAGGCACAAGAGGATGAATATCCTTCGAAATGCCGGAAATGTCGATAAATGCCATGATCATGCCGGCAATCGGTGTGATAAACGCACCGAAGGAGCGGTTTTTGTATTTCCATTCGATGAAGAGATATCCGAGTATGATACACCAGGCGAAAAAGATGAGCGACTCATACAGATTCGTCAGCGGAATTGCGCGCATGATTCCCATACCGCCGAAGTCGGCAAATTCTTTCCAGCGGATGAAAAAAGCGAGCGTGTGCGAAACAAAACCGAACACCGTGATGACAGTGGCAATCAGGCCCACCATCGGCGTCCGGAACGCCAGATAGGCAATGTAGCAAATCATCGCCAGAATATAGGCAATGCTTGAGAGTCCGAAAAAAAGTGAACTGTCCATACCAGTCGTCCTCCGATAACCTGCTAGACGGCTTCCTTCGCAGACATCGCCTGCGTCAGCCGCTCAATGTTTCCTTCAAATGCAACCCGGTTCTTGCTCGAAGAACCTGCTATCATAACGCGCGTAGTGCCCCGCTCTTCACGCAAAAGCACCCACACTCTGGCGTGGGACGTAAAGAAGGCAATATAAAGGCCAATGGACATCAGAAGGCATCCGGCATAGACAATGCCGACACCCGGATCCTTCCGCACCTGCAGGCCGGTGTACTGCGACCCCCAGAGGTCCTGAAACTCCACCGTGCCGTCGGGAAATGCCCACGTCTCCGGATAGCGCTTCAGAATCCACTGCTTGTACTTCGGCTTTCCCTGCTCGCTGAACTCGACAAATACGGCAGGGTTATTCATGCTCTCAGCGTAGGTAAAGAGCCTGTTTGACTGATCAACCGCTATGGCAGGGCTGAAATCTGCAACAACCCCCTGCACGGTCGTGCCGGGAATGGTGAATGCATCACCGAACTTCAGTGAAACAGACTCCTTTTGCCCGTTCCTGCCGGTGAGCACAAACTTGAAGAGAGAATCACGGTTGGGAGCATACCCATAGCTGGACTGATAAAACGTCACTCCCTTATGGCGCAGCGGTCTGTTCACCTCAATCTCGGTGGTCGTTTTCCCGTCTATCGCAACCGGCGTTCCGTTTTCCAGAACCGTCAACCAGCTCTTATAGCTCTTCGGGGTATCGGACGTGTCGTAAAAATCGACGCTGAAGTCGTCGCAGCGCAGTTCAAAACCGAGCGGAATCTCCTTGCCCTCGCCGAAATAGGCAACCGCTGAAGTTGTCCCTTCGAGCAGATTCAGATGGGCGTTAAAACCGTATTTCATGCCGACAATCGCGCCGACAAGAATGATGATTATGCTGAGATGCGTCATATAGACGCCGAGACGGCTGTAGCGCCCCTTTTCAGCATAGAACTGAACCATCCCGTCGGTTTCGGCCTGAGCAGGCTGAAAGCCCCCCGAGCGCAGAGCTGCCTGCACTGCTGATGCTGCGGAATCGCGATCGCTTTTGAGCAGAACTTCCCTCCGGACAGGCATCGCCGAAACCCTGTCTGCAGGCAACGCCTGTATCGGCTGACGCACGAGCTTCCAGATATTCGGCAGTCTTTCAAGAGAACAGACTATGAGGTTTGCCGCAAAAAGATAGAGCAGCGCGACGAACCACCATGCATGATACATGTCGGTAAACCCAAGTCCGTCCAGCATGGCAAATACCTTCGGCGCGGCGGACGTGCCGACGAACTTTGCGATCACCTTCAGGTTTTTTTCGGGATCGCCGTTTTGTTCCAAAAGCGTGCCGACAATTGAGGTGAGCGATATCAGGGCAAAGACGATAACCGCAAGCTTGATTGAGGCAAGACCGCTCCATATGCGATCTATGATTGATGATTTTTGAGATTGATTTTCTGCCACATCCGTCTCCTTCAACATGAGTTCCCCGCGCATAAAGCAGGTTCAGCAGATACTCGGGGGAAAAAGTGCGGCGGCACCGGCCGTGCCTTACACAGGTCTGGTTGTTATGTTAACACAGAAGCGGTCTGAATCTGCAATGTAAAGAAGCAGTTAATCTGCACGGACAACGCGGTTGCGACCTGCCTCTTTCGCCCGGTAGAGAGCGGCATCGGCACGTCCGATGACGTCGTCGACCGTAACTTCAGGCTCTCCGTGAAATGCAGCGACGCCGGCGCTGATCGTAACGAAAATACGCAGCCGTTTCTCCGAGTAAAAATCGTTCTCAGCAACAGCCTGTCTGACAGATTCCGCAACAGCAAGCGAAGTTTCAGCATCGGCATTCGACATGAGAACGACAAACTCTTCGCCGCCGAATCGCGCAAGAATATCGCCGGAACGGAGACGGGACGAGATCAGTTCGCTTATCTGCTGAAGAACATAATCCCCGGTGCAATGCCCATGATTGTCATTGATTCTCTTAAAGAAATCAATGTCAATCATGATGACTGAAATGGGCTCGCCATGCCGGTGCGCCCACGACGACTCCTCCTGGAAACGATCCATGAAAAACTTTCCTGTTGTATGCCCCTGTCAGATAATCGCGCACGAGCAACCCCTCAAGCTCCCGCAGCTTGTCACAGAGCTGCCTGATGTTCTGCAGTCGCGCGCTTACCTCTTCGGGAAACCAGGGCATGGAAATATAATCATGCATTCCGCTTTCAAATCCCTTGCGCAGGTGGGAACGGGCTGTGCGCGATGAGAGAAAGAAAACCGGAATGTCGCGCGTTGACGGTGCGGATTTTATTTTTCCGAGAATGTCGTGGCATCTCGGCTGCTGCAGGCGGGTACAGAGGACTGCTATGTCGGGACTTTCGCGGTATATCTCGTCGACAACCGAAGCAGCGTGATGAACATGGACGACCTCATATCCTTCGCTCTCCAGAAACGAGATGAGAGACATGCTTGAATCGCACTGTTGTTGCTGGGCGATGAGAATTTTCACACAGTCAGCATCTCCTGTTTTGTCGTCCCGATCACTAAATTCGAATATAATAGACTGAAACGACAACCAATTGCAAGAGGCGGCGGAAAGAAAAAAGAGAGAAAAGTCAGGCTGACGTCAGGCGCTCAGCATTTCGAGCGAAACCAGTTCCAGTGCCTTCACAGGGTCGTCCGCTTTCAAAATAGCGCGGCCCATCACAATATAATCAGCCCCGTCGCGCAGTGCTTCCTGCGGAGTTGCGGTTCGGCGCTGATCGTCCGGCGGGGTCCACGACGGGCGAATCCCCGGGGTCACAACAAGAAACTCTTTGCCGCACAGCTCCTTAATCATCGCTGTCTCCTGCGGCGATGCGACCACTCCGTCAAGACCGGCTTTCTGCGCCAGTGCAGCGAGTGTCCGGACATGAGCCTTCACCGGGTGGCTTATTGTCAATTCATTTTTCAGGACATCATTCGTCATGCTTGTAAGCATGGTCACGGCGATAATCCTGGGGCGCGAAAGCCCTTCCCTGACACAAAGCTCGTTCACTGCTGAAACCGTGCGCTGCATCATATCAAACCCGCCGGATGCATGCACGTTGAACATGAAAACTCCAATGCGCGCTGCGGCAACTGCCGCTTTGGCGACGGTGTTGGGAATATCGTGATATTTCAGGTCAAGAAAAACCCTCTTGCCCTGTTCACGAATGCGCTGCACCACCGACGGCCCCGCCGAGACGAACAGCTCGAACCCTACCTTATAGGTTGTAATGTCATCGCCAAGGCGCTCCACAACAGAAAGGGCAGCGTCGGCTGTATCGACATCCAGTGCGATAATCAGTCGGTCTTTCCAGGGCATGGGACCTCCTCCCGCAAGAAACTGTCGGCAACAATCTGCGACCAGGTTTCCAGTGTAGCATATTTCTCCAGCACTTCGCGCCGGGTAACCCAGGCCCCCTCGATTTTATCCGGCTCGTTCGTCCTGAAGCCTCCCTCCGCTGCCTCAGCGCGATACCAGAGCCCCAAATGCACCGATCCCACTTCAGTATCGTCATCATTGATAATGCCGCCCGCGGTGAGTCTGTAGTCTGCCGGGCCGAGCGCAATCTCCTCAAGCAGCTCACGCTCCAGTTCCGCACGGATAAGCTCTGCGCCGCCGTATCCCAAAAGAGGATTGATGTGACCGCCCTGTCCGATTGAATACAGTTCATGCAGGCGCTGCTCGGTCTGTTTCTTTTTCCGACGGATAAGCAGAATCAGATCGTGCCGGCAAACCGTGACATACGGAATAATCTGCTTGAATGCGGGATCGCGTTCCGCAACGGGACGACTGAGAAAAAAAGCATCTGAGTACAGAGCGGAAAGAATGCCGGCCACTGCATCAGCGTCTGAAATCAGACCCTTTCGGCACGGCGCAAGATAGTCTGCAATCCGGGCTCGCGGAACAACAAGAACCTTCTCACATTGCATGCGAGCCTCCCGGAGATGCCGATGCGATTCGGCTGATGAACACCGATACAGTTCTTGCACGAAACCGTTTTTGCATCGTCATGGCATCTTCCACGTGTAGCGACAGGCAGACTGGTAAAATCCGGACTATGTTTGGGGGGGAGTAAGGCCGCAGGCCTGCTTTTCGGCCTCAGCATCGGCCAGATCCAGCATCGCCTCATATTCGCGAATCAGCTTGATGGACTCCTGCGCCGCCGCTTCGTCGATCTTCTTGATCGCGAAACCGGCATGAACCAGCACATAATCTCCTACAGCTACGTCTTCAGGGACGAGAATGATGCTCACATCACGGCGCGCGCCCATGATGTCGACCTTCGCAAGTATGTTGTCGATGCTGATTATTTTTGAGGGGATCGCAATACACATTGGACATTCCACTCCTGAAGCTTCGAGATAACCTGATCAATCAATATATCTATTTTATCACGCACATGCTCCGAAAGTTCAAGCCCAAAGGCAAAAGCACTGTCCTGCGGCTGAATGCCGAGAAGGCAGACTTTCTTCGGAATTACTCCGGTAAGCTTTGCAACAGACAGAAGATCCGCAAGGCCGACATGATGCACAGAAAGCTTAACGTAGAGTACAGCCGGGATTTCGTCATCTTCAAGCATGCCGATATATCCCGGCTCTTTTCCGAAATTGACAGCGTCTACGAAGAGAACTTTTTCCAGCCGTTCGATAGTGGGAAGAAGGTCGAGGCCCAGCGTCCCGCCATCCAGAATCTCAATCTCCGGAGAGAATGAGAAGCGCTCACGGATGGTCTCGACAACGTGAACCCCGACCCGTTCGTCCTGCAGAAGGACATTACCAATGCCTATCAGAGCGATAGTCAATTAGTGTTTTCCAAAAAATTTATACCCGCTGAAAATCGAGCTTACCAGTCCGTTGCGCTCAACAATGTCGTTGTGCCATCCGATGTAGATATGGAAGATGACAAATGCC
>WSNO01000039.1 GCA_009773415.1 Nitrospirota bacterium
ACAGGAAACAACCCAAGCTGCACCAGATCTACTGGTGGCAGCTTAGCAGAAACAGGAGATTGCACGATCGTTCGTACACCACTTGACTGGACGTGACCGAAAAAAATGGATAAAACATTGCGCAGGAAAAAAGCCGCACACGGCGCGGGGTTGTGCTGAACCGCGGCCGATGCAAAGGATGCGGCTATTGCATCCTTTCATGCCCCCAAAAGCTCCTTGTCACCGACACCGAGTTCAATGCGGGCGGCTGCACCGGCTGAGTGCTCTGTGCCGTGATGTGTCCGGAAATCGCCATTAATGTCTGGAGGGATGCCGGAGGCGGCAAAAAGTAAGCTGCGACCAGCACACGAGCCGCACGGCAGGCTTATTTATCGTTCCGTTTGCTCTTCGGCGCGGTATTGTCGACGACCTTCTCGCCCACAACCTTCCCGCCTTCAATCTGAATAAACAGGTCGCGCTCATATTTCGACCTGAACCCCATATGGGAGTATTCCATCAGCCTTCCCTGAACGACCCGGAGCGTGCCGGTGTACCATGTCGCCTTGACCGGCGTATTCCATTCAGGATTAATCTGCTCCAGAGGGAAGCCCTTCGGATTCTGCGCGCAGCATTCATGCAGCGATATCAAATAAAGATAGCCGTTTTCGATTCGCCACGTGCCGATATAGCCCCGCCAACAGGCGGTGCAGAGATTCTTCGTAAAGGCTTCCGGCTTCGGGTTCTCAGGCGAAAAATAGCTTTCCAGCGGGACCGAAAACATCTTTTCGGTTGTTTCCCTGTATTCGAGCAGTTCCGAAAATTGGGCGGTAGCGAAAGCAGATGAGGCAAAGAGCAGGATGCTGACAGTTATCAAAAGCGCTCTCATTTCAGATTCCTCCTGACCGGGCTGTTTGCAACCCGGAAGTACAGCAGTATGGCACCATAAAATTCAGCCGGACAGCGCAAAAGTGTGCGGCTATTCCGGGTTACAGAAGCAATTTATTCGTTTTCGACCGTGTTTCGCCGATGCTGGTTATATAGATGGCGGGCTTGTCGAGCACCGGGCACTTTGTCTCGCAGATGCCGCAGCCGATGCAGGTCTTCAGGTCAACATGCGGCTGCTTGACCGTAATCATCTTGCCGTCCGCATCCTTCACCTTCACCTCTTCGAGCCAGATCGCTTTTTTTCCGGTCGGGCAGACCTCTTCGCAGACGATGCACGGAGTGCTGTGGGCATACGGCAGACAGCGGCCCTTGTCGAGCATCGCCGTGCCTATGCTGACTTTTGCTTTTTCCTCCATCGTCAGCCGTTTGATGGCGCCGGTCGGGCAGACCTGGCCGCAGAGGGTGCACCGATATTCGCAATAGCCGATTTTCGAGACGAGCACCGGCGACCAGATGCCTTCAAGCCCCGCTTCCATAAACGTCGGCTGCAGGCCGCCGGTGATGCAGACTTTCATGCACTCGCCGCATTTCACGCACCGCTGCAAAAAGGCTCGTTCTTCCAGCGAGCCCGGCGGACGGACGAGAAGAGGATTATGGAATCCCTGCTTCGCAAGCGGAGTCGTGCGCATAAGCGGCACTGCCACCGCGCCGGAAAGCACGGCAGTGACGACGCGCCGCCTGCCCAGGTCAAGCGTGCCAACCGGCTGCTTGCCGCCGAAGCCGAAGCTGACGGCATTCTTCGGGCAGACATCATCGCAATTCCAGCAATACAGGCACTCGGTCGGCTTCCAGTTTCCCTTTTCATGCGGAGTCGCTCCTCCCACACAGACACGATTGCACGCTCCGCATTCGGTGCACCCCTCGCTGACCGACCGCTTCAGGAGAGACCATCGGGAGAAAACGCCCAGCAATGCGCCGAGCGGACAGAGGCAGCGGCACCAGAACCGCCGGGCGACGAGATTCATCCCCAGCAGCGCCAGAAAGAGCAGCCCGATAAACCAGCCCTGTTCGTAAAACGGCTGCTGAAAGGGAAGATAGAGCTTCCTGGCAAGATTGGCAACCGTTTCGCCGAAAGCGTTGACCGTCAGGCTTTGCGACCCGTAGAGCAGATCGAGGCCGGCATTGGTTGCCGAACTGATCGCCGGGTAGACCGCAAGGGAAAAAGAGCGAATCAGGAGCGAGAGCGGGTCAAAAATGCCCGCAAGCTGCATGCCGAAAAGAGAGGTCAGCAGAAGAAAAATCAGGAGAAAATACTTTGCCGTGTTCCAGCGCGGTGAGATGCGCGACACGCTTTTTCTCAACGCGCCGGCCATAGTGTTCAAGGTGCCGAGCGGGCAGACCCAGCCGCAAAAGACGCGCCCGAACAGGAGTGTCAGCACCAGAACGACGAGAGAGAAGAGAAACCCCGCGGCAACCGCATGCGCCGAAAGGAGCGTGGTCAGCAGGATAAGCGGATCGAAGTCGAGAAACAGCTTGACCGGATAGCCGAGATCATCCTTGCCCTTTGATTCCGTCTGGATGAAGAGGAACAGAAAAACGAGCAGGAATCCTCCCTGCACAATGCGCCGGGCCGAAACCATGGTCATCAGATAGTGACTTTCTTTATCTTCATCTTCGCCGTATCCATCGGGCCGAAGCCCTTTTGAGATGCAATCCGCACATAGCCGAGGTCGCTGCTCTTCATTCCGAAGAGCGTCGCGGCATAGGCATCGACCGCGACCTGATTCACGCCGGCAACCACGGTGTCGAGTTTTTTCACGTCCTTCAGGTTGCCTCCCTGCGGGCCGTTGGCGGTCAGAATGCGGACGGCGTCGACCACGACCAATGTCGGTTTAATTGCCATGGAGAGGTCCACAAGACTCTCGTCGAGTTTCTGGTGTATCGACGCACGGGATCCGCCCATGACGCCCATCCAGTTTTTCATGCCGAGCGTCAGCTTTGAGAGTCCGTGATGCTTTGCAATCGGCACATTGATGACCTTGTCAGCCTCAATCAGTTCGGCATAGAGCGGCCACGACTTCAGAACGCTGCCGTTGATCTTGACGTCGCGGAACTTCCGTTCATCGATAAAGCTCAACTCGCCGCCCGCCGCCTTTACCGCATCGGAAATGCCGCTCTGGACATAACAGCGGCGGGGGTCGTTGACCGGGCGGTCAAAGACCTTCACCTTTTTCGCCCCGGCCTCAAGGCAGAGGCGGACGATGGTCGAGACGACCTCCGGGTTAGTATTGGCGGCATATTCCGGTGTGCGATCCCACCCGATATTCGGCTTTACCACAACAATGTCGCCGCGCTGAATGAAGCTCTTCATCCCGCCGAGCGCATCGATGGCGGCAGCGGTTATCCTTGAAGGAGACGGGCCCGACGCTACCGCGAGGTCGTACGCCGGCGCGGCGCCGAACGCAGCGCCGGTGAAGGTGTCGAATCCTGCGGCAACCGAGAGGCTGGTCAGAGCGGTCAGTTTGAGGAAGTCTCTGCGGTTCATGGAAGGCTCCTTTACAAGACAGTAATCAGTGAGCAGGAGACAGAGTGAGCAGAAAAGCAGGAACGCTCACTGCCGTTTTCATTATACTCCATTTGCCGCAGAGGGGAACAGTAAACGCATTGAATCACCTAAAATGTAACCGAGCGCAAAGTTATTGAATCATGAAAAATGTAACCCAGACCAGCAAGAGGGTATGGGGGGCAACGAGGAGATGGACATGCGCTCACGGAAGCAGTATCTGGAGACGTTATTGGGGAGATATATCAAGGCTGACCGGCAGGGCAAAGGGATATTGCTGGATGAGTACTGTCGGAACACCGGACAGAACCGGAAATATGTGATCCGGAAGATAGGACAATTGTTGTTTGGTGCTCCGCAGGTGAGGAAGGTCCGGTCAGTTCAGTATGGCTATGAGGTCAAGGCGATAGTGGTAAAGCTCTGGCAGTTATTTGACTATCCCTGTGGTCAGCGGCTTCAGCCTCTTGTCCGGGCGGAGCTTGATCGTCTGTGCAGGCAAGGATATGTTCGTCCGTCTCAGGCTGTCCGTCAGAAGCTCAAGGCAATGGGCTCTGCAACCATGGACCGTCTGCTGCGGGAGGACAAACAGAAGTGGCTGTATGAGCGAACGAGCACCCACCCGCGAACTTCGCTTCTGTATCAGAAGATTCCGCTCAGGATGACGGATTGGGATACTTCGGAGGTCGGCAATACGGAAATAGACCTGGTACTGCACTGCGGATCTTCTGCGGAGGGAGAGTTTCTGATCACCGTCAGCACTATCGACATTGCAGTTGGCTGGTGGGAGGCGGAAGCTATTATGGGTAGGGCTCAGGACAGAACCTTTACGGCACTGAAAGAAATCCGCCACAGAAGCCCCGTGCCGTGGAAGAGTATCGATTCCGATAACGACAAGGCATTCATCAACGATCAGTTATTCCGGTACTGTGAAGACCAAAGGGTGCTCTTTACCCGGAGTCGTCCCTACAAGAAGAACGACAACGCCTATATCGAGCAGAAAAACTATACCCACGTCAGACGCCCTCTTGGATATCTCCGGTATGACACCGCACAAGAGCAGGAGCTTATCAACGACCTGTACCGCAATGAGCTCAGACTCTTCAAGAACTTCTTTCAGCCGGTCATGAAACTCAAAAGCAAAGAACGGATTGATGGCAGGATCAAGCGGCAATACGATGTGCCCCAGACTCCCTACCAACGGCTGCTTGCGGCAAAATGCCTCAACAAACAGCAGATGCGTAAGCTCACGACAGTTTATGATGCTCTTGACCCGGTCAGGCTGAAAACAGCCATCGATGAAAAACTCAAACAGCTCTTTACGCTCTATGAAAATAAAAAGAAGTCTCCCGTTACGGTGAACCCTTATAAAAAACTCGCCCCTTCGGTTACTTCTTTTGTTATGCAACTCTCTCACGCTCGGTTACCGGGTTAAATGATTTGACACGGTAAAGGCATTTGGTATAATGAAACAATATAGAAAGCCCCTCTTCTGAAGTCGGGCGGGCGAGGGAAGCGGGCCCGAAGCATTCATTGCTGTCATCTGAAAGGAACCCTATGAAATCACAACGTATTTTTATGATGCTGTGCATGCTTGTTGCGGCAGTGCTGATGCCGCTTGCGGTCTCTGCCACGGAGCCGGTTCATGAATATGCGCTGCCGAACGGACTGAAAGTATTCATCATCGAAGATCGCAAGGCTCCGCTTGCGACGTTTCAGATATGGTATCGCGTGGGCTCAATCGATGAACCTGCCGGAAAAACCGGCATCAGCCATCTGCTTGAGCATATGATGTTCAAAGGCACGCCGAAGTATGGATCCAAGGTTTTTTCGAACATTATTCAGCGCAACGGCGGCAGCGACAATGCCTTCACGACAAAAGACTATACGATGTACTTCCAGACAATAGCTTCCGATCGGATCGGCATCCCGATAGCTCTTGAAGCCGACCGCATGAAGAACCTGCTGCTGGACCCCAAAGAGACCGTTTCGGAACGCGACGTGGTCATGGAGGAGCGCCGGATGCGGTACGACAACGAGCCGCAGAGCCAGCTCTATGAGGATGTGCTCGCAATCGCCTTCAAGGCGCATCCGTACCGCAACCCGGTCATCGGCTGGATGAGCGATATCCGGCACATTTCCCGTGACGACCTTTCCGCGCATTACCGCAGATACTATGCGCCCGACAACGCATTTATCTTTGTGTCGGGCGATGTTGATCCGAAGAAAATCATGGAAGAAATCCGCAGGGAATTCGGCCCCATTCCCGCGTTCGGCAAACGCCTGGCAAAGACGATTACGGAAGAACCGATGCAGTCAGGGCAGCGCAGGGTGGTGCTCAAGAAGGAGGCCGAGGTGCCCTACGTCATGATTGCATTTCCGGTGCCGAGCCTGCCGCACGAAGACAGTTATGCGCTGGAGGTTCTTTCGGCGATTCTTTCCGACGGCAAGAGCAGCAGGCTCTATCGCAGCCTTGTGTACGAGCAGCGCGTTGCCATCGAGTCGTCCGCGAACTACAGCGGACTGCACCGGTCGCCCTACCTCTTTTTTCTGGATGCGGTCGCCGCGCCAGGCAAAGACGGCGCGGCAGTTGAAGCCGCGCTTTTTGCCGAAATAGATCGTATTCAGCGCGAAGCGCCGTCAGCGCGTGAAGTAGAAAAAGTAAAAAACCGCATAGAGGCCATGTTTGTTTTCGCCCAGGATTCAAACTACTCCCGGGCGCTCTACTGCGGGATGTTCGAAATCATCGGCGGCTGGCGGCTGCTTGACAGCTATCTCGAAGGCGTCCGCAGTGTCACTCCTGAGATGGTCCAGAAGGCAGCGCGGAAGTATCTGATTGCGGACAAAAGCACTGTCGGAACGCTCGACCCTCTGGAAAAGAAAAGCGGGAAGCAGGAAGTCAGCAGTCAGAAACAAGGAGTCAGGTGATAAAGGCAGATGAGAAGGATAGAGAAGAGCTGCCCGGTGCAAAAGACATGACCATGAAAAGGAACGACCAATGAAAAAAATATATCTTCACCTTTCCGCCATCTGCGTCGTCATGCTGCTCTGCGCGGCAGCGGAGGTGTCACAGGCATCGCCCGCCGTCAATGAATTCCGCCTCGCAAACGGCATGAGAGTTCTGCATGTGGAGCGCAAGAACCTTCCAATTGTGACGATGAGCATTCTCATCAAGGCCTCGCCCCGGAACGAGCCGCCTGAGCGGGCAGGACTCGCCTACCTGACGGCGAAGCTTCTTGCAGACGGCACCACCACGAAAAAGGGTCCGGAAATCAGCGAAGCGATTGAGTATCTTGGCGCTTCCTTCAGCACAAGCGCAACCGCCGACTTTACATTGCTTGCTTACTCCTCGTTGAAAAAAGACGCTGAGGCAGGCATGGCCATCGTGAGCGATGTGCTGATGAACCCTGTTTTTGCCGAAGAGGAGCTTGCACGTAAAAAAACGATGACGAAGGGCATGCTGCGCCAACGGGAAGAAGATCCCCAGTATGTCGCCAACAAACGCTTCCTGAAAGAGGTATTCGGTTCGCCGCACCCTTACGGGCGTCCGGTTGAAGGCGAAGCGGCTACGCTTGATGCCGTCTCCCGCGCGGACATCGGTGACTTCTACGCCCGCTTCTATCGGCCCGACAGGGCGGTCATTACCCTGGTTGGGGATCTGTCCGCCGCCGAAGCGCGGCAGCTGACAGAACGTTTCTTCAGCGCATGGAAAGCACGCTCCGAAGCTCCTGTCACCACGACCCCTTCCGGCGTGCCGAAGACCGTGGCGAAACAGCTTATTATCGACCGCAATCTCACGCAGGCGTCCATCGTCCTCGGGCATGAGGGCATTTCCCGCAGCAACCCCGACTACTATGCGGTGCAGGTGATGAACTATGTGCTCGGAAGCGGAGGGTTTGCATCGCGGTTGATGCAGGTGGTTCGCGACGATATGGGCCTGGCCTACTCCATATACAGCTCATTCAGCGCCAATGAAGAGCCCGGACATTTTCTCGTAGACGTGCAGACAAAAAATGCCTCCGCCGCGACCGTTGTCGCGGAGGTTGAGCGTCAGATTCGCAGAATGCGGGCAGAGCTTATTGCAGACAGTGAGCTGAATGATGCAAAAGCGTATCTGACCGGAAGCTTTCCCCGGCGGCTCGAAACGAGCAAGAAAATTGCGGAACTTGTCGCGTCGGCTGATTTTTTCGGACTGGGGACTGATTATATCCGGAACTATCCGTCTTACATCAACCGAATCACCAAAGAAGACGTGCTGCGCACAGCCCGCAAGTATCTCGACCCTGTTCGGCTGGTTCTGGTGATTGTCGGCAAGGAGTCGGAACTGACGCTACCGGATGCTCAACCGCTGAAATAAACCGGAAAGCTCTTCAGCGGAAAGCTGTCCCGGCGCAGTTGTTCGGGTAACGGCGCCGTAGGTAATCAGCGAGCCGAGCAGCGGCGTGAAAAGACGCGTAGATGCCCCGAGTTGCCCCATGCCGATGGTGATGATTTTCTCGGTGCGGTGCCTCATGGTGAACGCAACGATGCGGAAAATATCTTCCCGGTTTTGGGGCATGAGTGCCAGCTTTACAATATCCGCTCCGAGAGATCGCCCGGTCGAATGAATGACCTCAAGAGCGTCGTCATCCGGCGTCAGCAGGAAATTGTGGTATGAACCGATCAGTGCGGTCTTCGCCGCGTTGCAGATGTCGCGCACCTTCCTGAACTCCCCGGCAGCGGTTATTTCGATATCGATCATCTCGACATGGGGCGCCAGAGCCGCATACAGCGAAATCCGGTTGCCGAAATCCCGCTGCCCCCCCTCTGACGTGTGGCGTATGGTCGCCAGTATCGGTTTGCCGAACCGGGCGCGCGCTTCCAGCGCGAGAGCTGCAACGCTCTGTTCATCCATTGCCGACACGCAGAGGTCTATCCGCAACTCAACAAGGTCAACCGCTTCAAGCGCTGCAGGCTCAAG
The DNA here is from genome assembly GCA_009773415.1 of Nitrospirota bacterium. Taxonomy (GTDB): domain Bacteria; phylum Nitrospirota; class Thermodesulfovibrionia; order Thermodesulfovibrionales; family Dissulfurispiraceae; genus JAAYUK01. Next base: position 8,385 of record WSNO01000039.1, read on the forward strand.
CCGCCGGACATCTTCATCATTCAGCACTCCGGCAATGAGCGGCACGGTAAAACGAAACGGTCTTTGCGCGAAGTTCAGCATGCGATATTATACTGCAAGTAACGCAGGAAGAACCTTCATTCAAACGTATTGTATCGTGACCAGCGGGTTCTCCGGCCCCACCTCCGGAATTCCTCATCCCCGTTTTGCTTGTGGTATACTGATTTCCAGATGGTGACGGGCGGTTAGCTCAGCTGGGAGAGCATCACGTTCGCAACGTGGGGGCCGAGGGTTCGAATCCCTTACCGTCCACCATTTTTCAATGAGTTACGAGTTCCATCTCAAGTGAAACAGTGCTGATTATGATAAATTTATGATAATTCCTCATAATCAGCACCCGACAACAACCCGGGGCTGCCCCTCAGAGCCGGGTCTTTTTTTTGTTCATCTTTTCGTCCAGGATTTCGACAGCTTTCGACTTATGGCCCTTAGCGAGATGAGCATAACGCAAAGTCATCTTGATGTCCTTGTGCCCCATTAGTTCTTTCACAGTCGTCAAACTGAGCCTCTGGATAGCACCCTTTGTCATCGTTTCATAGCCGCTGTGTCGTGGTTTTGCGTGAGTATCGTAGTGCCCTTGAATCCAAAGGTCAGTTGTGTGCTACACTTTGTCATAGCCAACTCCTCTCTTTTGGTGTTTTTAAGTCCTTGCAAACTCAATAATACCAAAGCTTGAGACTGAGTTGGCTTCTTTCTTTGCAACTGTTTATGAATTATCTGGGCTAAACTTATTCATGGGGGCCTCCTTCAGGTGTTTTTTTGATTCTCGATAAATCAATTCTACCTGTGTGAGGCTTCCTCCTTCACTTTATTTTGGACAGATGTGAAATACCCCCCCCTTTAAGTTGACAATCAGATTATGAATTGCTAAAATAAAAAATAACCTGAAGGTTAATTTGCTTAAAGCCATGAAGGCTCTGTCTGTGTGGAACGCACTGACTAGAACTTCATGGCTTTTTTGTTTATGAGGATGTGCAGAAAAATGGAATGTAAAAAGACAGACATAGCTCGCTCGCAAAAGGAGTTTAATCCTGTAATGAAGGGAGACTTTGTATCAAGATGTCTTCTTGTTTTGATTTTATCAGAAAAGCTGTGGTGAACAAAAATTATGTAAGGGGGAATTTAATGGGAAAGGGCTTTTTAGTATTTATTTTTAGTTTATTTTTTATCGCCTCAACCATCTGGGCTGAAGAGAAGAAAGAGTCCGATAAAAAAGAGGCGAAGCTTGAGGAGATTGTTGTAACAGCTACAAAAAATCCAAAGGAATTAGAGGATGTCCCTGCCAGCACTACGGTCATTACAAAGAAAGACATTGAAAAAAGAAATGTCCTGACAGTAGATCAGGCAATGGATGCTGTGCCGGGCGTTGTTTACAGACAGCATAGGAGCCTTATGACGACATGGCCGACAGTGACACTAAGAGGCATTCCGGGGCAGAGAAGAACGCTTGTCTTGCTCGACGGAGTTCCTCTTAATGAGCCTTTAAACGGAGGAGTTCGTTTTGCAGGATATGCCCCGGAGGATCTGGAAAGGGCCGAGGTGGTGAGAGGTCCTTTTTCAAGCCTTTATGGTGGGTATGCGATGGGCGGTGTTATAAATCTTTTCACAAAAACACCGGAAAAAAGAGAATTTACTCTTAGAACAGGTTATGGAGCAGGATTTAAAGATGGAGATGCCCCTGATTTAAGCAGATTTTATATTTCTTATGGAGATAAATTATTCGACAAATTAAGCATTTTTTTAAGCTATAGCAGAAATACAGCAAAAGATTTTGCAGCAGACTTCAATGTTCAGGCTGCAAAGCCACCTGCTGGTATAACAGGCTGGTCGGAGACCACAAGCGAGTTTGGAGCTTTACGGTATTTAATCGGAGATCGAGGAAATAATGACTGGTGGGATGACAATATTACGATTAAGGCAGGTTATGACATTTCAAAGACATCAAAAATTAATTTATTATTCGTAAGAACCCGTCTGGAATGGGACTTGTGGGGTGACGGCGCAAAAACATATTTAAGAGGCGGTGGAGGCAATCCTGTCTGGACATATGGCACTGCCCCGAACATAGTCAGGGAATCTTCATTTATTTGGACACCTTCAATGGGCAGCGTGATAAATACCTATGGTTTCAATTATGAGACAGATATTTCAGGTATCAAAGCAAAACTCTCACTTGGACTTGTGGATGCAGAAAAAAGAAGACATGCGACACTTGATGCTAGTGCAACGCGCACAGGCGGTCCTGCCATTGTCTCTCATTCCCCGAGTGAGGGATACAATGCCGAACTTCTCTTTACAAAGCCGCTTTTTAAACAACACCTTCTCACATTCGGCGTTTCATTTAGGCACGACTGGGCAGAAATTAAAAGATATAACTCTACAGACTGGAGAGATAAGAATTCAATAACCAACATGGTTTATAATTCATCCGGGAAGGCTAATACTTATGCCTTATTTATACAGGATGAGATAATGTTATTTAATAATCTTACCTTGTACCTTGGCGCAAGACATGACTGGTGGAAGACATTTGATGGATATGATAATGATATAGGCAAGGCAGGGTTTCCCAAAGAGTATCAAGCAAAGAGCAAAAATGCCTTGAGTCCTAAGGCTGCGCTTGTATATAAACCTTATGAAAAGACTACTCTGAGGGCATCCGTTGGAAAGGCTTTCAGACCGCCTGTGATTGGAGAGCTTTATGGAACATTTTTAACAGCAGGCACCAATAACTTACGAGAAGGCAATCCGAATTTAAAGCCTGAAACGGTTATATCATGGGACGTGGGAGTTAGTCATGAATTATGGAAAGGTGCAAAGATAGGTCTTACATATTTTGAAAATTATATGAAGGACTTTATACAAAACGCAGAGATTTCATCTACGACCAGTAGATGGATGAATGTTGAAAAATCAGAAGGAAGGGGTGTTGAATTTGAAGCGGAGCAGAGGCTTAACAACTGGCTCAGATTGTTTGCCAATTTCACTTATAACGATACAGAGGTAAAAGAAAACAAGGCTTTCCCTAAAACAATTGGCAAAAGGTTAACAGATGTGCCGAAAATCATGTTTAATGCAGGGGCGGATTTAGAAAAAGGACCATTTTCCGCTTCTTTAATTGGCAGACATAAGGAGTCTGTTGCACAAACCCAAGGTTTTCAGTGAAGTGATAAAATAGAGGACATCAAGCGACAAGAGAGGTAGAGATGTCCTACAACGTAAAGACAAT
>WSNO01000040.1 GCA_009773415.1 Nitrospirota bacterium
CGGGTAGATGGCATGATGCGGATCATGAACCAGGACAAACCAATACGGCACCATGCAATAACTGAGAGACCCAAGAAGGTGCAGCCCCAGACTTCACTGCTTTACAAAAGCAAAGCACGGAAACCAGCGGCTGATCATCCGTGGATCGGAACCTTCTTCGGCAAAAAACGTCCCCATAAAAAACCGGCTTTGTCGGTTGCCTTATAATCTGGACATTTCTACTTTGCCGAAAACCGGACATTTCTACTTTGCCTTGACAGATGACAATTCCGGGTTGAAGGAACTGCTGAATTGTGATAACATCATGGCATGAAGTGTTATCAGCGGAGGCGTGCATGATCAGAACTCAGATACAACTAACGGAGCTTCAGGTTGAAAAACTGAAGCGGATATCGAAAAAACGCCGTGTTTCAATGGCACAGCTGATACGCACCGCTGTCGATCAGGTTGTGGATGCCGACACGGACGAGACTGCTTCTCAACGCCGGAAAGCGCTTGCCGTTATTGGCTGTTTCAATAGCGGATTGACGGATGTTTCGGAGCGTCATGATGATTATCTTGCGGAAGCTTATACATCATGATCTTTATCGACACATCGGCGTTCTTTGCCATCCTTGATTCAGCAGATGCGCATCACGCCAGAGCCGCCCGGTTTTGGAGGCAGTGCGTGTCGGAAGGCACGCCGCTGATGACGAGCAATTATGTTCTTCTTGAAAGCGCCGCACTGCTTCAGCATCGCTCCGGAATGCTGCCGTTGTCCGCTCTTCGTGATGGTGTGCTGCCGTTGGTGAAAACTATTTTTGTTTCTGAAGATGAGCATGAAAAAGCCATGAGCGCTCTTCTGTTGGCAGCGAGGCGTAAACTCAGCCTTGTGGATTGTTCGAGTTTTGAAATTATGCGCAGGCATCACATTCAGCATGTATTTGCTTTCGATGCTCACTTTGCTGAGCAAGGCTTCCTCTGCGTGCCGAAGAAAAGTTAGATCGGATTCCGGACGTCTTTCCGATGCTTGCTGTTTGACGGGGAGAATAAACCGGGAAAGATTCCCGGCATCCTTTACAGGACAGGCGCCGGAATGACGAATATAGAAACATCAGGGCGTCAAAAAAAGACAAAAATAACTCACTGAAAAATAAAGGGGAAATAACCGCTAAAGTTTCCGGCGTCTTGCGCCGATAACTTAGACAAGCAAACAACCCGAACTCTCACCGCGATGGAAAGGGGTGACAGGTCGAGAATCACGGAAGCGGAAACGGGTTGCAGCGTAAAAAAGGGCAAGGATGCCCGATAATCAAAACTCATGGAGGATTACCATGGCTCTCACCATCAACACCAATATGTTTTCACTGAATGCACAAAGAAACCTTACCAGCTCACAGGGACCGCTCGGCACAGCACTTCAGAGACTTTCTTCCGGTCTGAGAATCAACTCCGCAAAAGACGACGCAGCAGGCCTCGCAATTGCTAACCGCTTTACCACCCAGATTCGTGGTCTGAACCAGGCAGTCAGAAACGCTAATGACGGCATTTCGCTCTCCCAGACCGCTGAAGGCGCATTGGTAGAAACGACCAATAACCTTCAGCGCATACGTGAGCTTGCGGTCCAGTCATCGAACGCGACAAACTCCAATTCTGATCGGGCAGCGATTCAGGCCGAAGTACAAGAGCTTCTCAATGAAATCGATCGCGTTGCCGACCAGACTCAGTTCAACGGTGTCAAGCTGATCGACGGGTCTTTCTCGGGGGCGGTATTTCAGGTCGGCGCAAATGCAGGTGAAACTATTACGGTGAGCAGCATTGTTGATGCCAACATTGCTCAGCTTGGTTCAGTGAGTCAGGCAACCGGGGCCGCCTTGTCTGTTGCAGCTTCTTCGCTTACGGGGTTTGGAACGGGCATAGCTGCCGGCGGAGTTACAATAAACGGCACTTCCATTGGCGCAATCAGTGCGGCGTCCAGTGCTCTGGAAAGAGCTGGTCAGCTTGTCAATGCTATCAATAACGTTTCTCAGACTACCGGTGTTGGTGCGTCATATAGCTCTGCTACCGGACAGATTACCCTTGTTAGTTCTGGAGTCATTACCATTGCCGGCACTACAAATAATGCAGCTGTCGCCGGGTGGGCAAATGGAGCAATCGGAACGGTGTCAACAACCACCGGGCTGACAACGTTGTCTGTGGCGTCGTACACTGGCGCTCAGCTTGCAATTCAGCAGATTGACAGCGCTCTGACAGGAGTTAATACCGCTCGCGCCAATATGGGTGCGATCCAGAACCGTTTTGAGTCAACGATTGCCAATTTGAGCATTACTTCTGAAAACCTGAGCGCAGCTCGTTCGCGTATTCTCGACGCAGACTATGCGGCTGAAACAGCACAGCTTACGAAGTCAATGATCGTACAGCAGGCCGGCATATCGGTGCTGTCGCAGGCGAACACCATACCGCAGAGCGTTCTTGCGCTGCTCGGCAAGTAACAACTCCATGGGTGAGGCGGCTTCTGCCGCCTCACCTGAACTAATCAACTGAGGAATGAACCGTTAACGAATAGAGAGCTAAAGGCAAGGAAATGAATATTGACAGCCTGAAGACAACTCTGATGGCACTCTCAACAACTCCGGGCGTTGCCGGGCAGGGAAGCGAAAAGCAGACCGCCGCAGCAGCTCCGGGCCGGGGTGTTCAGGGTAGTGCCGCGCCGTTGGCCGAGGATATTGTATCGGTAACTCGCCAGCAGCAGGCCGCTTCCGACAAGGAAGAGAAGAAGCAGGCGCAGAACAAGGCGGCAGAGCCCAGGAATGCCGAAATCTATAAATACAAGGCGGTTTTTGCGGTAGATGACGACAAAAACGTTGTTATCCGCTTTGTTGATAAAAAAGGCAAGGTCGTGCAGCAGGTGCCGCCCGAAGAGTATCTTGAGATGGTCAGCAAATTCAGGGCAAGCACCGAGAATCTTTTCAGCACCAAAGCGTAAGAACAGTCGTTTGGAGAAGGCGGGGGAATTATACTATGGCTACCGGTACGTCCAGCATAACGGGTGGAGCGATAGACACAGCTGCTATCGTTCAGCAGCTCATGAAGGTCGAGAGCCAGCCGCTCACCAAGCTGCAGAAGAAAGAAGCCGCCTATCTCTCAAAAATCACCGCGCTCGGCACACTGCTCGGCTCGGTGAATTCGCTCAAAAGCGCCGCCGCTGCGCTCAAGGAATCGTCCATTCTCGGGTATAAAGCTGCCGTTTCCGATACATCTATTATGACCGCTACTGCTTCAGGCTCTGCCATTGCCGGGGATTACAGCATAAAGGTTACCTCGCTTGCATACGCGCATCGCATTGCGACGAAAGACGCTGACAATTATACGTCCCGTACGCACGATATGGGAACCGGCAGTATTGCTGTTACGGTGAACGGCGCGACGAAGACAATTGCGATTGACGATTCAAACAAGACGCTCCAGGGCGTGCGAGATGCAGTCAATGCCGCCAATGCGGGCGTAAAGGCTTCGATTGTGCAGGTTTCTGCCGGCCAATACAAGATGGTGCTGGAATCTGCCGCAACGGGCGTTGCCGCCAGGATGAGCATAGACGTCACCGGCGCAACAGGAGACCTTGCTGACCTCACGTTTAACGCCGGCACGACCAATATGAATCAGCTGCAGGACGGCATTGATGCACAGATCGATGTGAACGGACTTGCGGTGACGCGGAGCGGCAATACGATTTCGGATGTCATTGATGGAGTAACGCTCTCGCTCAAAAAAGAGAGCGCATCTGCTATTGCGGTTTCAGTAAACAAAGACGCGGAGTCCCTCGCTGCAAAGGTGAATGCGTTTGTCGCCGCATACAACGCCCTGAACACTCAGATAAAGCAGCTTCGCGGCACTAAGGATGCAAAAGGCACGCTTTCGGGCGAGTCGGTGTTGCTTGGTCTCGGCAATTCCATCCGCGGGGTCACGTCCGCCACGTTTGCGGACAATCAGCTCGCAAATCTCGGCATTTCCGCGGACAAAAACGGCGTTCTGAGCGTGAATGCTGTAAAGCTTGACGCCGCAATCACAGCGGACTCCTCAGCCGTGGTCGCCACGCTGAACGCCATGGGAGCTTCGCTGGATTCCACGCTCAAGGGGTATGTTGACGGAATACTCCCCGGCCGCCAGGCCGGCCTGCAGGCGACGGTGAAGAACATTCAGAAGCAGGCAGAGGCGATGTCCCGCCGTCTTGACCAGATTGAAGCGCGGTTGAAGAAGCAATATACAACGCTCGACAATCTTCTGCAGCAGCTTCAGGGGCAGAGCGACTATGTGACGAAGCAGCTCAGCCAGATCAGCAAGGTGTTTGGCGGCAGCAGTTAGGGCAGTTTATAGAAAAACAAAGCCCGCTTTTTTTGTCTGTTCTTGCCGCACCGCCGTGAATCTTTCCCTCTCAAGGAATTGCTTTTTCCGCCGATATAATAGACATAGCCTGAACCGGAGGAACACTTTGATAGCTAATGCTGCATATGCCCGCAACTCATACACAAGCGCAAAGGTCATGAGCACCACCGATCCGCTTGAACTGGTGATACTGCTGTACGACGGCGCGATAGAGTCGCTCGAAAAGGCGGCTGTTGCTGCCGCAGGCGGGCAGATTGCCCTGAAGCTGCGCTTTGCGGACAAAGCCATCGCGATTATCGATGAACTGCTGAACAGCCTAAACCCTGAAGTCGGCGGCGAGGTTGCGGAAAATCTGATGAACCTTTACCTGTACATGATGCGCGAAATTACCCTCGCAAACGCCAGAAATGATGCCGATAGAATGCAGCAGGTTTCTTCCTTGCTCCGCCAGCTCCGTGAGAGCTGGGTCTCCATCAGAGGCACTGCTTAAGCACCACTTTTTATCTCCTGATTTCTTAATTTATCATTGACCATCAATGGGTTTATATGGTATCGTTCATTTTATGAACGCCAATTCCGCTGATGATCATAAGCTGCCCGATGCAATCGTCCTCAGGCTGCTTGACGAAGTGGCAAAAGAACCTACCGTGTCTCAACGCGCACTGTCGGATCGTCTCGGAATTGCTCTGGGACTGGTCAACGCCTACGTTAAGCGCCTCCGCAGAAAAGGCCATCTGAAGATTACGACACTTCCCCGCAATAGAATCAGCTATCTTATTACGCCCAAAGGATTTGCTGAAAAAGCAACTTTAACATATAGATATATGGACATATCCTTAAATTACTTCAAATCCGCCCGTCAGATAATCGAGCATGTTTACGCGAGCCTACTTGCTGATAATTGCCGTCGCATTCTGCTCTGGGGCGACGGCGAAATGGCCGAATTGTGCTATATTTCGACCCGAGGACTGGCTCTTGAAATTGTCGGCGTGGTGAGCCATTCGGCTAACGGACATGATTTCTTCGGCAAGCCGGTCATTTCACCAGATATGCTCGACGGCCTTCAGTTCGATGCCGTGCTTATCGCATCCGGTGACGACGTTTTCAACAGACTGGCGTATGAATTCGTGTCTGACCGCGACAAAATTCATTCTCTGGACTCTGACAGAATGGAACTGTTATGACCGGCAACAGCGTATTTATGTGCTGGTACGCGGTGCATGTCAGGTCGCGGCATGAGTTTCGTGTTTTTTCCCGGCTTGCCGAGGCCGGCATCGAGGCATTTGTCCCGGTTGTGGAGAGATTGCAAAAGTGGTCGGACAGAAAAAAACTGGTGGAGTTCCCTCTTTTCCCCGGCTACCTCTTCGTCCATATTCCGGATACGTATGATACTATATTGGCTGTTTTGAAGAAACAGGGTGTTGTGCGATTTCTGGGCATGGTTCCCGGAAGTCCGGAGCCGGTTCCGGAAGAACAGATTGATGCGCTGAAAAAACTGGTAGCAGTAAAAAATGAGATCGATCCCTATCCGTACCTCAAACATGGGCAACAGGTAAGAGTAAAACGGGGACCGCTGAAGGGCGCTGTCGGCATCCTGACCGAAAAGGCGGGGCAGCATCTTTTTGTGGTTTCGATAGATATATTGCAGCAGGGTGTTTCGATAAAAATTGACGCGTCGGATATTGAAGCATTGTAGGTGATGGAGCAGGGGAGTCTGTGTTGTTGTGCTCTTTCTTTCTCCTGACTTCTGAATGCCGAATTCCGGTTTTTTGATGAGTTATTGCCTTCTTGGTTATGGCGTTATGTAACCGGGAGGGCGGAGCAGTAAGGAAAGAATACGATATGATACTGGTAACCGGCGGCGCCGGATTCATCGGATCCAACTTCATTCTGGACTGGATTGGCCTGAAAGGCGAGGCTGTGCTGAACCTCGATGCGCTGACATATGCAGGAAATCTTGCCAACCTTGCCTCGCTTGAAATCGATCCGCGACATGTTTTCATCCACGGGGACATCTGCGATTCCGCTCTCGTTACGTCGTTGCTTGCTGAGTATAAGCCTCGTGCGATTGTCCATTTTGCCGCGGAAAGCCATGTCGATCGCTCCATCCTCGGGCCTGCCGAGTTTCTGCGCACGAACGTCCAGGGGACATTTTCACTGCTTGAGGCCGTGCGGTCATATTATGGAAAACTCCAAGGGGCGGAGAAAGATGTTTTTCGGTTTCTTCATGTGTCAACGGATGAGGTCTACGGCTCACTCGGACCAGTTGATGCTCCGTTTACTGAAGGTACGCCATATGCACCGAACAGCCCATACTCGGCGTCAAAGGCAGCATCGGATCATTTCGTACGGGCATATCACTATACATATGGACTGCCGGCAATCACGACAAATTGCTCTAATAACTACGGGCCGTTTCAGTTTCCGGAAAAGCTGATCCCACTGATGATTCTGAATGCATTGGAGGGCAAACCGCTGCCGGTCTATGGGGACGGTCAGAACGTTCGTGACTGGCTTTATGTTTCCGATCATTGCTCTGGCATCCGCGCTGCGCTGGAGCAGGGCCATCCGGGAGAGACGTACGCTATCGGCGGCCTGAACGAGAAAACAAACATCGAAATCGTACATGCTATCTGTGCGCTGCTCGATGAATTGCGCCCGTCTCACGATGGGCCATACGCACGCCTCATCAGTTACGTCACGGATCGTCCCGGACATGACAGGCGGTATGCGATTAATCCCACAAAGATTATGAAGGAACTTGAGTGGGAGCCGAAAGAAACATTTGAGACCGGCATTCGCAAAACGGTTCAGTGGTATCTCGACAATAGCGCCTGGAGTCAGTCTGTAGTCAGCGGCGAGTACAGGAAGTGGATAGCGAATAACTATTCCGGACGAAACGGAGATGAGCAATGAGAAAGGGAATTATTCTCGCCGGCGGCTCCGGCACGCGTCTGTACCCTATCACGCAGGCGGTTTCTAAACAGCTACTGCCGGTTTATGACAAGCCCATGATCTATTATCCCTTGTCTGTGCTCATGTTAGCCGGAATCAGGGAAATTCTTGTAATTTCGACGCCTCAGGATACACCCCGCTTCGAACAACTTTTGGGGGACGGATCGCAATGGGGCCTCGCCTTTTCCTATGCTGTGCAACCGTCGCCGGAAGGACTCGCACAGGCGTTCATCATCGGCAGGTCATTTGTCGGATCCTCGGAGAGCGCACTGGTTCTTGGAGACAACATCTTTTACGGGCATAGCTTCGTGGAGAGGCTGAATGCCGCCAATCAGGTGCATAACGGTGCGTCCATTTTTGCATACCACGTGAATGATCCCGAACGCTATGGCGTTGCGGAGTTTGATGAAAACGGGCGCGTCGTTTCTCTTGAGGAAAAGCCGAAGCAGCCAAAATCGAACTATGCGGTAACAGGTCTGTATTTTTATGACAACCGGGTTCTGGATATCGCTGCTGAACTGAAACCTTCAGTGCGGGGAGAACTCGAAATCACCGATGTAAACCGGAAATACATGGAAATGAGACTCTTGCATGTCGAAGTGATGGGTCGCGGCATGGCCTGGCTTGATACCGGCACACATGATTCCCTTATGGATGCATCCCGCTTCATCGCCACCATCGAGAACCGTCAAGGGCTCAAGATAGCATGCCCCGAAGAGATCGCATATCGGGCGGGATGGATAGATGAAGAGCAGGTGCGCCGTCTCGCTACCCCTCTCGTAAAGAACGGGTATGGACAGTATCTCCTGAAAATGCTGACAGAGAAGGTTTATTAGCCCATGAATGTCATTAGAACTGAAATCCCAGAAGTGCTGATTCTTGAGCCGACAGTTTTTGGTGATGAGCGGGGTTTTTTCTACGAAAGCTTTAACCAGCGCCGTTTTGAGCAGGCAACAGGGCTTCAGAGAACCTTTGTGCAGGATAACCATTCCCGCTCATGCAATGGTGTTCTCCGTGGGCTTCATTACCAGATACATCAGCCGCAGGGGAAATTAGTGCGAGTGGTTTCCGGCGAAGTGTTTGATGTAGCCGTTGATTTGCGAAAAAGCTCGCCTACATTCAGCAGATGGGTGGGAGTGCTCTTGTCTGCAGAGAATACGCGCCAGTTATGGGTTCCTGAAGGCTTTGCCCACGGCTTTCTTGTGCTCTCGGACTATGCTGAGTTCCTCTACAAGACGACCGATTATTACGCGCCTGATCATGAACGCACAATTCTCTGGAATGACCCTCAGCTCGGTATCGCGTGGCCTTTTGCAGGCAATCCGGTGCTTGCCGCAAAGGACGCAGCCGGAGCGTTGTTCCAAAATGCGGAGCTGTTTGCATGAAAATCCTGCTTTTCGGAAAAAACGGCCAGGTAGGGTGGGAACTTCACAGGTCGCTGCTTCCGCTGGGCGAATTAATTGCCGTCGGCCGCGCCGAAGCAGATTTTTCTGCGCCGGAGACATTGCGTTCGTTCGTTCAGGCTGTTAAGCCTCAAATCATTGCAAACGCCGTAGCGTACACGGCTGTCGACAAGGCCGAAGAGGAAGAATCTCTGGCGTATCGGATCAACGCAGACTCGCCGACAGTGCTTGCTGATGAAGCAAAACGCCTGAACGCGCTTTTGGTTCACTATTCGACCGATTATGTTTTTGACGGTACAAAAAGCACCCCGTACACGGAAGATGATGAACCTAATCCTCTGAATGCATACGGAAGGACTAAACTGGCTGGCGATAGGGCAATTCAGGTTAGTGGTTGTCGTCATCTTATTTTTCGCACCAGCTGGGTATATGGCGCACGCGGACAGAACTTCATGCTGACCATGTTGAGACTGGCCAAGGACAGGTCGGAGTTGAAAGTGGTTGCCGATCAATTTGGCGCGCCGACATGGAGTCGTCTGGTCGCAGAAACAACAGCGGCAGTGCTTGCAAAGACAGCAAACGTTTTTCCTGTCGAGCGATCGGGTCTCTACAATTTAACAACCGCCGGCTCGACAAGTTGGCATGGATTCGCGCAAGCCATTATTGACGGGGCTAAACGTCGCGCTCTCTTATCTGCCGATAAGAACGTTATTGTTAAGCGGATTCCTACGAGCTTATATGCTATGAAGGCAAGTCGCCCCCTGAATTCAGTTTTGTCTTCCAGTAAGGTCTTTAGCTCATTTGGCATTCAAATGCCTTCCTGGGATTCTTGCCTTGAGAAACTGCTCGATGAAATGACACTTGGTCTTCAATGAAAACTGACAATAAATTTCCGATTTCTGTTGCAGGGGAATGGACAACTATCATACGGCCGAAGAACGGGATCTTCGATATAGATATTCGGTCAGTAGTGTATCAACGTTTAACTGAACAATATCAGCTGGTTATTATTGCCATCTGATTCGCTGTTGCAATCTGAATCTGCAAGGGTCTGTAATAGGGTCATTTGCTCAAAGATGGTTACGCTCAAGACCTGTAGAATTGTGTAGAGACCGGCCTCGATCTTCAGCCGCTTCTTCATGACTGCAAAGAGACTATAGACCGAAACGGCAATCCATATCTGGGCTTTGACTGCATTCTCCGAAGTGCCATAAAAGGTCTTGATTCGCAGGTTCTGCTTGATCCATCGGAAGAACAGTTCTACCTGCCAGCGGCATCGGTACAACTCGGCAATAGTCATGGCCGACAGAGTGAAGTTGTTGGTCAGGAACACCATGGTTTTGTCGTTTTTTTTGTCGAGGTGCTTTATCCGGCGCAACATGTCCGGATAATCTTTGGCTTGATAGAAGCCGGCAATCTGTACCAGTTGATCGCAAAGCAGGCCGGGCGCCTTGTTCACTGCGTGAGAAGAGACCCGGCGACACTTGAGATTGGATTTGGCGAGGATCACAAAGAACGCCGACGCTTGCGAGATGGTGTATAAGCGGTTGAAGTCAAGATAGCCACGATCCATGACATGGAAAGCTCCTGCCTCCAGCGGTACGATGTCCAGGGTGTTGACCTCGTGGAGTTTGCCGTCTGATATGTGGATGAAGGTCGGGATGATCCCTCGTAAATCCAGTAACGTATGGAGCTTGATGGCTCCCTTGTTCTTGCGGAAGTTTGCCCATGGAAATATTGAGAGACATAAGTCGATGGTGGTGGCGTCCAGAACGTAAACCGTATTGTCCAGTTCCATACCAAAGCTCTCGTTCACGTAGAGCCTGCGGGCCGTTTGAATCAGAGAGCAGGCAAGATCGGCGTAGATGCGCACCTTGGTGGCGTTTGCCAGATTGTTGCGAGAGATCGAAGATCGAATGCCCATGTGATAAAGCTTGCTCTTCTGTGCCCTGAGACAGGATTCGATGTCCCTCAGGCTCTCGCGGCAATTCAACTGGGCGAACGCCATACAGAGATACTGGTCGAGACAGGTAAACTCCTTGACCTTGAAGTTGCCACTGTAGCGTTCGACGCACTGATGGAAAACGTGCAGAGGTAAGAGCTCCATTACTTGAGAGAAAACTATCTTGCCGGTGTACATGGTTCAGCCCTCCGCACATTGCTGTGCGAAGATGGCTTGACCTGCACAATAATTTCAAGTCGTTAAATGGCATGGTTATGCTTTCTTTCAGTATTATTAACTTGGCAAGCAAATAGGATGCAATTATGATAAAATAGAGGTATGGAGAAGATCGATGCCCGGACATTAAATCAGGATGCGCAGTATCAGATCAGAAGACAGGTAGTAAAGCTTCGGCAGAAGGGGATGAAGTATCGAGAGATAGCCGAAGTGGTGGGAATCTCCCTGAACCATGCCATGAAGATTTACAAGCAATATGAGCGGCATGGGTGGGAAGGTATCTCCAAGGGGCAGCGTGGTCGGCGTCCCGAGGAGCAGAAGACACTGCAGTCTGAGCAGGAAGCGACAATACGCAAAGAGATACAGGACAAGACACCGGATCAGCTAAAGATGCCGTTTGCCCTGTGGACGCGTAAAGCAGTGCAGGAATTGATCAGAATCAAGCATGGCATAAAGATGCCGATCAGAACGGTGGGTGAATATCTGAAGCGGTGGGGATTTACAGCACAG
>WSNO01000007.1 GCA_009773415.1 Nitrospirota bacterium
AGGAGTTTGACGACGGTGTTTCGGTTCAGATGCCGTCCGCAGACCCCGCTGAAAGGATAGCCGCCTGATGGCTTTTTACACACCTATTGACATGACCTCGAAATCTCACAGTATTGCCTCAGAACGACGCAGATGCCTCGCTGACGGGCAAAGAAGGAGTTTCTCATTGCTCAAATAAAAATATAGGTTGATAAGCACAGCATCAGAAACACAATATAACAAAAGTCATGCTTTTATGACTTTTCTGATAGACCTCAGTGCCTTCACTTTAAAAAACCGACCCGGAAACGTCATGAACAGAGCGGTAAACTACTGCTGTCATTCCAGCCGCCCCTGTTGCCGAGGCTGCTCACAAGTTGGCCATCACGTGGTCTTGTGCGACAAAAAACAATGCGTTCATTTTCACGGCGTCAGAGCGCCAAACTTTGAATGTTTTAATTATAACATGACTCTTTTTCGACCAAAAGCACCCGCATTGTCCATCGCAGGAGACCCTCGTTGTTTCAATGAATTATACAGGAGCAATTACGGAACGGCACGCGGCAGGAATGATTGAACACATCCTGTGGACAGTCAGAGTGAAGGAAATACCGAGCGTTAATGGCAACTTCGTTCCAATCACGGCATAGTCAGTGTTCTGGCATATAATATGCTAAAATTGTTATCCGACGGCACATTTCACGGAGGTATCGGGCATGGCTGAAGAAAAAAGCAATTATGAGTATCATGACCCCTTTCCGATAGGACCTGACAAAACGAAATACCGTTTACTGACAAAGGATTATGTGTCACTGTCTACTTTTCAGGAGAAAGAAGTTCTCGTGATAGAACCAGAGGCTCTGTGTTTTCTTGCACAGCAGGCAATGCGTGACGTTTCATTTCTGCTGAGGTCTGCGCACCTTGAACAGGTTGTCGGTATTCTTTCCGATCCGGAATCTTCTCCGAATGACCGGGGAGTTGCTGTGGCCATGCTCCGCAATGCCGAAGTCGCTGCACAATTCGAACTGCCTCTCTGTCAGGACACCGGCACTGCTATGGTATTTGCGAAAAAGGGTCAGCAGGTCTGGACTGGCGCAAAAGACGAAGCGTACCTTTCGGACGGCATCTGCAAGACCTATACGGAGGAGAACCTTCGCTACTCCCAGACGGTCGCTCTCGACATGTATGATGAAAAAAACTCCGGCAATAATATGCCGGCGCAAATTGATATCTATGCAACGGACGGCATGGAATATCAATTCATGTTTGTTGCAAAAGGCGGCGGCTCTGCGAACAAGGCGATGCTGTATCAGGAAACGAAGGCGCTTCTGAATCCCGCGACGCTCGAGAAATTCCTGATTGATAAAATGAAGTCGCTTGGGACGGCAGCCTGCCCGCCTTACCACCTTGCCTTTGTGATCGGCGGAACCTCTGCCGAGGCATGCCTGAAGACGGTCAAGCTTGCAACAACAAAATACCTTGACGCGCTGCCGACCGCCGGCAACAAGGCAGGACAGGCTTTTCGTGATATCGAACTCGAAAAGAAAGTGTTAGATGCCGCTTATCAGTGCGGATTCGGGGCGCAATTCGGCGGAAAGTATTTCGCGCTCGATGTGCGCATCATCCGTTTGCCGAGACACGGCGCGTCGTGCCCTGTCGGAATGGGCGTTTCATGTTCGGCTGATCGCAATATCAAGGCAAAGATTTCAAAAGAAGGTCTCTGGCTTGAAGAAATGGAACGCAATCCGGGCAGGTTGATTCCGGAGAAATATCGAGGCAAGCACGAGCACGGCGTGGTCAAAATCGATCTGAACCGGCCGATGAGCGAAGTGCTGGCGAAGCTCGCGAAATATCCGGTCACCACGCAGCTCTCGCTGACCGGCACACTTGTTGTTGGTCGCGACATCGCCCATGCAAAGTTCAAGGAGCGTCTTGACCGTGGCGAAGGGCTTCCCGAATACCTAAAAAGCCATCCTATCTACTATGCCGGTCCGGCGAAGACGCCGAAGGGCAAGCCGTCAGGATCATTCGGCCCGACGACTGCAGGACGCATGGATTCCTACGTCGATCTCCTGCAGTCTCACGGCGGCTCGATGATCATGATTGCGAAGGGCAACCGGAGCCGGCAGGTGACGGATGCATGCAGGAAACATGGCGGATTTTACCTCGGCTCCATCGGCGGACCGGCTGCGCTGCTGGCGGAAGAGAACATCAGGAAAGTCGAATGCCTCGATTATCCGGAACTCGGCATGGAAGCGGTATGGAAGATCGATGTGGTGGACTTTCCTGCATTTATTCTGGTAGACGATAAAGGCAATGACTTTTACAGGCAGCTCTGATAGCCGCTGATGACATCACTCCAGCGGCAGGTTGCCCCAAGGCGCTCCGGGAGGCCTGCGCATCTGAAATCCATGCTCGATGATATTGCCCGGCAGTGCAATTTTTCGCAACGCATTGCCGGTGATCCCATCGAGTTTCTTTATCGGTATCACAATCCGCGCGACATTGAAGTTGCCGGTTTTATTGCTGCAGTGCTGGCATATGGAAAAGTCGATCTCTTTAAGGCAGTGGTTGAACGGATTCTGAGTCCTATGGGGTCGAGCCCGTCCGCATTTCTCGCCAGGTTTTCAAAGAGGCGTGATGCCCGCCTTTTCGAGGACATTTACTATCGGTTCAATACCAGCGCCGACATCCTGTTATTGCTCCAGACACTGCACCGGCTACTGGCAAGGCATGGAAGCGTCGAGGCTGCATTCTGCCGGAACCTGAACCCGGATGCGAAAACTGTCGAGGATGCGCTTGTCGCTTTTGTCGCGGATATCCATGATGCATCACCTGCGAAAAAGCAGCATAGTCGAGGATTTGCCCAGTTCTTCCCGTCGCCCGCAAGCGGAAGCGCCTGCAAGCGGCTCAATCTTTTCCTACGCTGGATGGTTCGAACGGATTCGCCTGACTTCGGCATCTGGAAAGGCATCAGGCCTGATCAGCTTGTCATTCCGCTCGATCGTCATATCAGCAGAATAGGGCGCTGCTTCGGTCTGACCTCGCGAAAAACCGATGACTGGAAAACAGCGGTCGAGATAACAGATTCATTGAAGCGTTTTGACCCGATCGATCCGGTCAAGTATGACTTTGCACTTTGTCATCTGGGCATTACGCAGGAGTGCCATGTAAGTAAGTGCGGGAGCTGCAAATACAGCAAGGAAGCATTGAGACGATGACGGAAAAAGCACGGTCGGCTATTTCTGAAGAAAGGGGTAACATTCCCGAACTTTAGCCACCAGTGCCGGATCGATTGCAACAGTCGCCCATTTGAGATGGCTGTTGAGCTGGGCAATGGTCATTCCCATCGGGTCAACCACAAGCGAACCCCCAGCATAACGAATGCCGTTGCCGTCTTTACCAAGCCGGTTGACTCCCACCACATAGCATTGGTTTTCAATTGCACGCGCCCGCAGCAGGGCTTCCCAGTGGCTCATGCGGCTTTCCGGCCAGTTTGCGATGACGAAAATGATCTGCACCTTCCTGCTGACTTGACGGAACAGTTCAGGAAAGCGAAGATCATAGCAGATAAACACACTCGCACGAACATCTCCGACGGTGAAAACAACCCACTTCTTTCCCGCCCGATAAACGTCTGGCTCTCCCGAGAGGGGAAACAAGCGTTTCTTGGCATAGCGGGTAATCATGTGACCTGCGCAATCAAAGAAGAGAGCATTATTGGTGCCGAGTTTCTCACCGGGCTTCTTCATTGCGACGCCTGCAAGGATAGGCATGGCGAACTTTTTCGCCTGTTCGGCGAGGAATGCTTTGGTGGTGCTTCCATCAGACAGAGCGGAGAGATTCATCGTGAAGCCGGTGGAGAACATTTCGGGCAGGACTGCAACATCGCACCGGGCGCCTGCCGCTTCGGCAAGCAGATGAGAAGCGGTTCTGCAGTTTTTGGCTTCATTTTCCCAAGCGCTGTTGATTTGTAAAAGAGCGATTTTCATGTCATTAATCACATCCGATCAGCTCTGCCGCCTGCTTGTTAAGGTCCATCGCGATTTGTTCACTCACGTGCAGCCGCTCCGATATTTCCCGGGGGTCTATAGATGCGAGGTCCTGCACCAGAATGATGTCATTGGCTATGCACGCGTCAAGCGCACGGCGCTCGGAAAACTGCAGCACCGTCACCGGATAGAGCTTTTTATCTTCAATCATCCGCTCGAGGCTCTGCATTTCAGGGTACCGCCAGCTCACTATTCTGAGGCCGGAGCATTCAGCAAAAGCGATCGCATCGTGTGAACACCGCGTATTAGTGACAAGCCATCCCTGACGGAAGAGCCCGTTTTTTTCAGGGGCAAGATCATATGCCTTCTTGATGTCCTGAAACCTGGCATGCACATACATTGCAACCTTCACGTCGGTTTTTTTCCCGGGATTGTTGTGATACTTGCATTCAATCATGTGCTTGCCGGTGCTGTCTGCCGCGATAATATCAACCTCATGGTTAATGCAAAACCCTTTGACAATATGGTTGGTTGAGGACTTGTAGCCGTAAGACTGGAGAATCTTCGCAAAGAATCTCTCAAACGGAAACCCTGACGGACCGAGTAAATAGATAGCGCGTTTAAGAGAATAGCGCATGCCCGAAGCTCTGTTGAATTTACGCAGCAGCCGCTTTGCGAGCCTGAATATCTGCCTGGTATGAGCGCTGCTTGGCATCTGACGGTAAACCTCTTCGGCAATCTCGGCCGCAACATCCTGCGGAGCTCCGACACGCATAAGAGAATTGATGAGCTTGGCCTGCTGGAATTCTTCATGTTCACCGGAAGCTTTCGTTATCGACTTCGTATTCATAGGGCAATTTTACACGAAATCCGGAGCATTGGCAAAACAGGGTCAGGCCATGACATGCAAATCGGCATACAACGCAAGAAAGCCCCGATTGTTCGGGGCTTTCAGGTAAATCATATGGTAGGCACGAGGGGGATTGAACCCCTGACCCCTACCGTGTCAAGGTAGTGCTCTCCCACTGAGCTACGCGCCTTCCAGAGGAATTTAATTAAAGCGCAAAGGCGGAAACTTTGTCAAGCAAAGAACCATAAGTTCTTGAATCTCGGGTCCTTTGCATGATAAGATTGAACCAAATGAAAATAGTGCTTTTCATAAGCATTCTTTTGAGCATCTTTGCGTTCACTGCCGGCGGTGCGTCGGCGGATGTTTATCGCTCTGTTGCGCCGGATGGTTCTGTGGTCTATACAAACACTCCGTTTAAGAATACCGATCGAGTTATGTATAGAGAGAACAAGAAGTTTATACAGCCGGAACCTGAAAAAAATTCTGCTGATAAGAAGCCTGCTCAACCCTCGGGAAAAACAACGGAAAGCACAGAGCCGAAAGCCGCCACACAGAAGGATTCACTGAAGCGTGAATCGGTTTCCACCAGAAAAAATGCATACGCGAACATTGTTGAGGAAAAGGCAAAGAAACACGATGTCGATCCGAAGCTTGTAAAGTCCGTCATTCGGGCCGAGTCGAACTGGAACTCAAGTGCCGTATCTCCCAAGGGTGCAATGGGGTTGATGCAGTTGATGCCGCAAACGGCGCATCTTATGGGTGTCGGCAATGCATTCGACCCTGAGGAGAATATCGAGGGCGGCGTGAAATATCTCCGGTATCTCCTCGGCAGATTCAACGGGAATCTCACGCTTGCTCTTGCCGCGTATAATGCCGGGCCCAAGGCTGTCGAGCGCAAAGGCGGCGTTCCAGGAATACCCGAAACAGTCAATTATGTGCAGAAAATTATGGGTGATTATACCGGCGTTGCTCCGCTTGCCTACATTCCGCTATCGTCTCAGACCCGCATTCACAAGGTGGCGCTGGAAGATGGCACCATTCTGTATACGAATTTGACATCCCGCAGATCCGGTTCTTATTGATCCGCGCTTATTGACGTTTGACGGGGGAGTGAATGATTCAAGATCAGAAGCATCTTGTTGATGAAATAGTACGGCTTAAAGAACAGAGAAGAGCGATCATCCTAGCGCACAATTATCAGAGGGACGAGGTGCAGGAGATTGCCGACTTTACCGGTGATTCCCTTGAGCTTTCCCGCACAGCCGCATCTATCGACTGCGAGGTTCTTGTTTTTTGCGGGGTTCATTTTATGGCTGAGAGCGCAGCAATCCTGTCGCCGAATAAAACCGTGTTGCTGCCGGAAATGGATGCATGGTGTCCTATGGCCGATATGGTCGAGTTGAGCGGCCCGCGTCATGTCTGGAAGGCGTTTCCCGGATATGATGAGCAGCCGGTTTTTGTTTTCCCTCACGAATTTACGCTGAGAGATATGAAGGCTCAGTATCCTGGCGTTCCTGTTGTTGCGTATGTAAATACATCTGCTGCAGTCAAGGCCGAGAGCGATATTTGTTGCACCTCTGCCAATGTTGCGAAGGTTGTTGATTCATTGCCTGAGAATGAGATTATCTGCATTCCTGACCGGAACCTTTCCGCCTGGGCGCAGAAAAATTCGTCGAAGAAGATTATTTCCTGGGATGGTTTTTGCCATGTGCATGATCGCATTACGCTCAAAGACGTTGCAAAAGCCCGCTCAGCGCACCCGGAAGCCTTAGTGATGGCACATCCTGAGTGCCGGCTGGAGGTGCTTGAGGCAGCCGATCATGTGACCAGCACATCGGGCATGCTGCGATATGCGAAAGCGTCCTCCGCGCCGGAATTTATTGTCGGTACGGAGCTTGGTCTCATGTTCCGACTGCGGCGGGAGAATCCCGGCAAGGCCTTTTATCCGCTGCGGAGCGACATGATCTGCCCCAACATGAAGAAAATAACGCTGAAGAGCATTCTTCGTGTCCTTCAGACGATGGAAAATGTAATCACCGTTCCTGAAGATATTCGTGTTCGGGCAAAGCGGGCGCTTGACCGGATGCTCGACATCCCCTCGTGAGCATACTCCGCGATAAAATCATCGATCTCATTCGACGGGCCGGCCCGATAAGTTTCGAACAGTTCATGGAGATGGCGCTGTATGCGCCCGGTCATGGCTATTATCTGCGCGACTGCCAACCGGTCGGTCGGGAGGGTGATTTCTATACGAGTTCTCACATGCATCCGGTGTTCGGCGCATTGCTCGGCAGACAGATCGAGGAGTGCTGGCTGACGCTCGGCAATCCGTCGCCCTTCTTCATTGTCGAAATGGGCGCCGGTACCGGACATCTGGCCAATGATATGCTCTCTTTTCTAAGTTCACGGCTCGTTTACAGTTCGCTCCGGTATGTTATTGTTGAACGCAATCCGCATATTCGGGCTCACCAGCAGCAGCTTCTCAAGCAGCACTCTTCTCGTATCGCATGGGTAGACAGCATCGATGCGCTTAAAGAGCCGGTAACCGGTTGTTTTTTGTCCAATGAGCTTCTTGACTCGTTTCCGGTGAGGGTTGTCCAGATGGAGGCTGCTTTTGAGGAAATTTTTGTCGGAGAATACCGCCATGAGTTTGTCGAAGTTGGCCGCCCCTGCAGCCCTGAGGTCGCGAGATATCTGTCAGAATTTGCTCCTGATCTTGCATCGGCATTCCGGGCTGGCGACAGGACAGAAGTTAATCTTCAGATCTGGCCATGGATGGAATCCATATCTGCCAAACTGGCCGAAGGGTTTGTGCTGACCATCGATTACGGGTATCCTGCGCCTGACTATTACTGCGCCGAAAGGAACCGCGGCACGCTGCTTTGCTACAGCGGACACGCTGTTGGCGAAGACCCCTATCAGAACATCGGCGAGCAGGACATTACGGCACATGTCAATTTCACGTCTCTCAAAAGGTGGGGTGAGGATGTCGGCCTGAGAACGATCGGTTATTGCCCGCAGGGCACCTACCTGATTTCGCTTGGCCTGGATGAGGTGCTTCCCGAATTGGAACCCGACTCCGACAGTTTTGCCTCGGCACGGATACGGAATCTGATCCTTCCGGAAGGAATGGGAGAATCGCACAAGGTGCTTATGCAGTACAAGGGAGAGCGTACGCCGAATCTGCGCGGATTCGCGCTCAGAAACCAGACGAAGCTTTTGACGTAAGGGCCGCCAGCCGATTCAGGCTGAGCAGAACGCGGTCAGGCGAATGATTTTCGATGGTGCTTATGAATTCCTGCCCGTGCAGCGCTGCGAACAGTTTTTTGAAATCGAAGATACCTTCCCCGACAGGCAGATGCTGATCAGAACTCCGATCATTGTCATGCAGGTGCAGTTCCACGATGTATCGACCGAGTTCATTGAGCCAGGTTTCAAGCGGCACCGTCGAAAAGAGATTGAAGTGACCCGTGTCGAAGCAGACACCGAAATGCTTCGAGCCGACCGCCTCCATCAGCATACGGAGATTGGACGGCTCGTCTTCAAAAATGTTTTCAATGGCAATCGTAATGCCGAGGGTTTTTGCGCGTTCAATAAACGGAGTCCAGAGCTCAATGCTCTTTTCGAGCCAGGGCGTAACGCTGAGAGCATATTTCCACTTTTCATAGCCCGAGTGAAATACGATAGCCTTCGGCTGCAGAACCTCCGCAATGTCAAATATCTGCGAAAAGCGTGTAATGGTTGCTTCGCGAATGCGCGAGTCGAGTGCAGCCGGGCAGAGGTCCATAAACGGGGCATGAAAAGAAAGCGACGGACCATATGACAGGTCTGCCCTAACGCGGCTGAGGTCGCTCAATGTGAGAAGGTCGATACAATCAGCGCTGAAATAGATCTCAAGGTTCAGCCGGTGTGCAGTGATGAGTGCAAGATAATCAGGAATGCGCTGAAGCGGAATATGGACATGCGGCGAAAAAGCGGCAGGCATGAAACTATGCCGCCTCTTCGCTTTTTTTCGTCGTTTCCGGCTTTGCTTCAGCCTTTGTCTCCGTCTTGGCAGCGGCATCAGAGCCGGTCGAGCCTTTCGCCTCAGCGTCCGCAGCTTTTTTCCGATCGGCCGAAGCATAATCGCTGATATACCATCCGCTGCCTTTCAGCACAAAGGACGTGTTTGAAATAAGTTTCTTGAGACTGCCGCAACATTTCGGGCACTCAGTAAGCGGTGTATCGCTGAATTTCTGCATGATATCAAACTGATGTCCGCACTGTTGACAACCGTATTCATAAATCGGCACAGTATCTTCCTCCTTGCTGAATTATCTCTGTTTTTAGTTTACCCCTGCAGCTCCGGTAAGGTCAAGAAAACGCCGGATTTTGTTGACTTTTCCTGACCATTTCTGTTTATATAAAAGTCTGATTTTTTGAGGAGGTGAACATATGTACGCTATAATCCAGTCTGGCAGCGAACAGATCCGGGTAGCAGCGGGTGATGAGATTGCTGTTCAGAAGGTTGAAGGTGAAGCACATGCTGAAGTTGTTCTGGACAAGATCCTGATGGTTGCAAAGGACGGGACCTTTGTGTTCGGCGCTCCGTATGTGTCCGGCGCCAGTGTAAAGGCCGAAATCGTGAAAACTGAGAAGACTGACAAGGTTCTTGTGTACGGTCCGCGTCCGAAGAAGGCAATCCGCAAGCTGAAAGGCCATCGGCAGCTGTACACCACGCTGAAAATCAAGGAAATCATCGGAGGCTAATCATGGCTCATAAAAAAGGCGTAGGAAGCTCGAAAAACGGTCGTGACAGCGAATCAAAGCGACTTGGGGTGAAACGGTTTGGCGGACAGGTTGTCCGAGCCGGAAATATCATTTGCCGTCAGCGCGGCACAAAGTTTCATCCCGGCAACAACGTCGGCTGCGGCAGAGATTACACCCTCTTTGCCCTTGTTGACGGAGTGGTCACATTTGAACGTAAAGACAAGACGCGCACGAAGATCAGCGTCTATCCGGCTCAGGAGCAGGCCTCCACTGCCTAGTTTCCGGCAGCCAAACGAAAGGAAGGCAGTTCGGTGCGCCGGGCTGCCTTTTTTATTGCATGCAATTTGTTGATTACGTAAAAGCACATGTGAAGTCCGGCGACGGCGGAAAAGGATGTGTCAGCTTTCGTCGCGAAAAGTTTGTGCCCAAAGGCGGTCCGGACGGCGGTGACGGCGGACGCGGCGGGCATGTTATTGTTCGGTCGACGCCTGAACTGAATACTTTGCTGGATCTCCGGTATCACCGCGAGTACAAGGCGGAGCGTGGCGATCACGGCAGGGGTTCGAACAAGAGCGGTCGTGATGCGGAGGACAAGATCATTCTGGTTCCGGTCGGCACACTGATTAAGGATGCCGTTACCGATGAAGTCATTGCCGATCTCGACTGCGAAGGCACTGAAGTTATTGTTGCGCGGGGCGGCAGGGGAGGACAGGGGAATCAGCATTTTGCGACAGCCCGCCGGCAGGTACCGAGGTTTGCCCAGCCGGGAGAGTCGGGGGAAGCACGGCTGCTGATCCTTGAACTCAAGCTGCTCGCCGATGTCGGTCTTATTGGGCTCCCCAATGCGGGCAAGTCGACGCTGATATCGAAGATTTCCGCAGCGCGTCCAAAGATAGCCGACTATCCATTTACGACCCTCGTGCCGAATCTTGGCGTGGTCAAGATGGGAGAATATAAGAGCTTTGTCGTAGCCGACATCCCCGGTCTCATCGAGGGGGCGCATACCGGCTCCGGCCTGGGTTTTCAGTTTCTTCGTCACGTTGAACGCACTTCGCTTCTACTGCATCTCGTCGATGTTTCAGACATGACGGTTGACCAGCCTGTCGATACGTTTGAAAAGATTAACAGGGAGCTAGTATTATACAATCCTGAATTGATGGCGAAGCCTATGGCACTGGTTGCGACCAAGCTCGACATTGCCGGGGACCGCTCGAAAGTAAAGTCTCTGCAGACACATTGCAAAAAGAAGAAAATGCCTTTTTTTGGCATTTCTGCTGCGACCGGCGAGGGGATTCATGAGTTGGTAGCATATCTTTCTGTTCAGGTTGAAGAGGCGAGGAATGAGCCGTCTTGTCATAAAGATCGGGAGTAATGTCCTTACACAAAGAAACGGCGGCCTGAACGCCAAAAGGATTTCGGCGATCGCAAAAGAAGTCAATGAACTCGCCGCCGGAGGGCACGAGGTCGTTCTCGTATCTTCTGGGGCCATAGCAGCCGGCATGGGCAAGCTTGGTTTTGAAAAAAAGCCTACTGACATTCAGCTCAAACAGGCCTGCGCAGCAGTCGGACAGTCGCTTCTGATGCGCTCGTATGGCAGGTGCTTCAGGCGGTATAACCGCAAAGTCGGTCAGATTCTTCTGACGCGCGGAGTTTTTTCATATCGCGGCACTTATCTGAATGCAAAGAACACCATCGATACGCTTCTGACATTCGGGGTAATTCCGATCGTAAATGAGAACGACACCATCTCAACTGATGAGATCAAATTCGGGGACAATGATCGCCTTGCCGCACTTGTTGCCGGCCTTATTGATGCAGATAAACTGTTTATTCTTTCCGATGTTGATGGTCTCTATCCTGATGATCCCAAGAAAAATCCACAGGCACGACTTATAACGACCGTTGAAGAGATTACTCCTGAAATAGAACAGATGGCCGGCGGCGCTGGAAGCGTTGTCGGTACCGGAGGAATGTATTCCAAGCTGCTTGCTGCAAAAAGGGCGACGGCACACGGGATTATGGTGCATATCGTTTCGGGCAGAACTTACGGCCTCGTGAGCGCCGTTCTTGATGGCAAGAAACGAGGGACGACATTTCTGCCAAAGGAGCAGCGCATATCTTCCCGCAAGGGTTGGATAGCCTATGCAATACGTTCGAAGGGATATATTGTCCTTGATGATGGTGCTGTCAGCGCATTGGTGACCGGCGGCAAAAGTCTTCTCCCGTCGGGGATTATGCGGGTAGATGGTTCATTCAAAACCGGCGACGCGGTCTTCTGCGTTGATGCCGCCGGTACGCAGTTGGCAAAGGGCATCGTCAATTACACTTCGGAAGATATTGAACGAATCCGCGGACGGCAGACATCGGAAATAGAAAGCATTCTCGGTTTCAAGTATTCCGATGAAGTGATTCATCGCGACAATATGGTCATCTTGCAATAACTTTTCTTGCAGCCTGCGCAGCAGAGTATTTCTCTATTTACCACTCGCGTTTATGTTCACTTTTGCATCACGGCTTCATCCCACTATGGGTCGTCTCTCCCAGAGGCTGAGCGAGTCGCTGATGACAATGATAGAAGTTAATACCTGCTCTGTTTGGATCAGGACGTTTATGCTCGGTTTAGGAATAGGGTAACGCCGCGCTTGTCACATAGTTAATAACTATCAGATGAAGCACGTCAATCGATAATAACTATTGGATTCTCCGTTCATCGGATTCGTATTATTAACCGTATCTGATTGTCGGCATGATACTGGCTGCAGGCGTTATTCAGCGGCATCTATAATCTCATTTCAAGGAGGAGTTAGCATGAAAAATGGTGGTGTGCAGTTTGTAGTGGTGGCGATGATGTTGTCATTTGTCCTTGTTTGTGCCGGTCAGGTTTTTGCCGCTGAACTCGACAACGAAAAGCTTGCCGTAACCTTCGCCCGTGAAGTAGAGCGGGGCGGTTATAAAATTGTCACGACGCAGGAGTTGAAAGGCTGGGTCGATGCAAAAAAACCGATGCTGCTAATCGACACTATGCCCTTTGCAGACAGTTACAAAAAGAATCATATTCCGGGAGCGGTACAGATGGAGTTTCCGATTCCCGAGATGACGACGCTTGATGACAAGACAAAAGGGGAGCTTCTGAAGCTGCTTGGTCCTGACAAGGACAGGCTGATTGTCTTTTACTGCGGGTTTACCAAGTGCACCCGCAGTCATAATGGCGGCATGTGGGCGAAGAAGCTCGGATACACCAATGTATACCGTCATCCTGGCGGCATCGTCGGCTGGAAGGATGCAGGCTACCCTGCCGCTTCGGTAAAATAATATGAGAGAGGGGCCTTCCCAGGCCCCTTTTTTTATCATGCATAATCCTTTCAGAGTACGCGGAGTTCTTGCGCTCATCATAGTATGCACGCTGCTTTGTGCTTCATTTGTTCATTCCGAACCGGCAGCCCAAGAATACCCCGAGATTTCTACGCACGACCTTCAGACTCTTGCAGGCAGCTCCGAACAGTTCTTTCTTCTCGATGCGAGGACGAGACTTGAGTATGAGGAGTCTCATATCCCGGGCGCGGTTAATATCGCCCCGCCATATGTGGAAGCATCACACTGCAAACTTCCTGAAATGAAACATGAGCGCATCGTTGTGTATTGTGATGATAGAGACTGCACGGAAGATCTTGCAGTGGCAAAGAATCTTAGAACGCTTGGCTTTTCCAATGTGTATCTGTATCGGCAGGGACTTGCCGCGTGGGAAGCGGCAGGTCTTCCGGTACATATGGGACAACCGATGGAGCCCTCCGTTCAGGCGGAGAAAATATCGCTTGCAGTGCTCAGGCAAATCATCGATGGCAAAGGTAAGGCGCATATCATCGTTGATGTTCGAGAACCCCATGAATATAGTCAGAAACACATTCCAGGAGCAATTAATATCCCTCTCAGGGATTTTCAGACCCGCGCTGCATTCCTGTCTCCCGATCGGGCGGTCATTGTGTACTGCAATACGCAGAAACGCAGCTATATCGCCTATCGGAAACTTGTAGAGATGGGTTTTCAGCGAATATTCTTTTTTTCATTCCTTGAATGGCTTGAAGCGAATCAGCTCGCAGAAAAAAAATTTCTTGAGGTGGGAAACAATGAGTAAGAAAATAAGGGCAATTTCTTCAATGGCGGCCGTTGTTCTCTGCGTTATCTGCTTGAGCGTGGTATCGTGCTTTGCAACAACATTCCCGGTCATAACGACAGATGAGCTGAGGAACATGATAGATGAGAAAAAGCCTTTCATGCTCATCGATACGCGGACAAAGCCGGAGTATCAGGAGGCATATATCGTAGGTGCTCAGAATATTCCTGAAACGGAATTCGAAAAGATGTCATCATTGCTGATACCGGACAAGAAAATGCTTCTGGTGTTGTATTGCAGCGGTATAAAATGTGGAAAGACGAAACGCACCGCGGTTAAAGCTCAGGCGATGGGATATGAGAATATTTTTCTGTATAATGAGGGGTTCCCCGTGTGGGAAGAACGTGGCCTGAAAATCGTTGCAGGGCCGGTCTATGAGAAGAAGATAGAAACAACAAAGGTTCGACCTGAGGATCTGAAACAGTGGATTGATTCAGCGAAGAGCGATTATGTGCTTGTAGATGTTCGTGATGTTGCCGAATTCACCGAGGGCCGCATTCCGACGGCAATCAACATTCCGGCAGAACAGCTTGCTGCCCGCTCAGAGGTGTTGCCGAAGGACAAGAAGGTCGTCGTCTATTGTAACAGCGGAAGCCGGAGCTATATGGCCTATCGGAAGCTGATGCGTATGGAGTATAAAAATATCTATCAGACTATCTTTGCAGACTGGAAAGAAGCGGGGCTCCCGGTCGCAAAATAGCTGAGTTCGATTGTCGAGAGATTATCGTCCTGTTTTATAGATAGACCACTCAATACTGTTTGAGGTGGGGCGGAGGCATGTCGCCATACAGATGTCCGCTCGGTTGCCCTCTCGCTTTTTGAGGTCAATCCATTCTGCAAAGAAACCTCTATTTAGTCAGATGTCTGTGAGAAAATGAAAGACTCTTAAGGCAACATTATGTGAGAACCGACACTTCTGTTGTTCAAATACCATCCGCACTGCCCGATCCCGGACCTCTGGAGAATACTTCGTTGTCTTTTTCATGGCTCTATCCTCTCAGATTGTAGAGCCTCCGGTAACCCCGGGGGGATTCATCGCCGTTCAGTTCTGTCAGATTGAGAAACTGATGCAGCCAAACGCTTCAAGAAGGTGCGGAATGCTACAGCCATGTTCTGGATACTGCTGATGATTAGAGAAAAAGGATTCCGCCGACTCAGGGGGGGGTGAACTATGGAAAGAAGTGTATCAAGGAAAGGAGTTTGCTGACGGCGTTGCGGTTCAGATGCCGTCCGCAGACCCCGCTGAAAGAATAGCCGCCTGATGGCTCTTTACACACCTATTGACATGACCTCAAACGGAAAAGTAGTTCACTGCTTCCGGTGCAGCGCGCGGTCCACCGTTTTAATAGCGCAGAACTCTCCGCACATGCTGCAGACTTCCTTCATGCTCGGGGGCAGTTGCTTCCGCCATTCGCGAACCATGTCCGGATTGAAGCTGAGGGCAGCCTGCCCTTCCCAGTCAAGATTCTTCCGGCATTGCGCCATTTTCCTGTCTTTTTCGATCGCACCCGGAATTCCCTTGGCAATATCGGCTGCGTGAGCGGCAATCTTCGATGCGATAACCCCGTCGCGCACATCATCGAGATTCGGCAGGCGAATGTGTTCGGCAGGGGTCACATAGCAGAGAAAGTCGGCTCCTGCGGCTCCTGCGATAGCGCCTCCGATGGCTGAAGTAATGTGGTCATATCCCATGCCGAGGTCTGTGACCAAAGGACCGAGCACATAAAACGGCGCCCCATTGCATATTTCTTTCTGTAGTTTGATGTTCAGTTCAACCTGATTGAGCGGAACATGCCCCGGTCCCTCAACAATTGCCTGCACTCCGTAATCAAGCGCGGTCTGACAGAGCTCGCCCAGCGTCAGGAGTTCTTCAATCTGACTGCGGTCGGTCGCATCGGCAAGACAGCCGGGACGAAAGCCGTCGCCAAGGCTCAGGGTCATATCATATTTTTTCGCAATGCCGACAAGGCGATCATACTGCTCAAGAAGGGGATTCTCACGCTCATTGTAGATAATCCACTCCAGGATAAACGCGCCGCCTCGGCTCACCACATCCAGTATCCGGCCCTCTTTTTTCAGACGCTCAATCGCCCTTATCGTAACCCCGCAATGAACGGTAACAAAATCAACGCCGCTTGCCGCGTGGTCTTCAATCACTTCAAAAAGGTCATCTGGCGTCATTTTTGCGATGTGGCCATATCGTTCGACAACCTTTACGATTGCCTCATACACCGGCACAGTTCCGATGGAAACCGGCGATTTCTTAATCATCTCGTTTCTGAGATCGCGAATAGCTCCACCGGTGGAAAGGTCCATCACGGCATCAGCGCCGAACTTCACGAGGACGTCAAGTTTCCTCATCTCATCGTCATAGGAAACCTTGTCTTTCGATGTTCCGATATTTGCATTAACCTTGGTTCTCATGCCCCGGCCGATACCGAGCGGCTCGATAGTCCGCAGGGTATTTCGTGAGATAACCGATACACCCTTTGCGATATCCTGCGCAAGTTGTTCAACTGAAAGACCCTCTGCAGCCGCCACCAGTTTCATTTCGTCAGTAATAATGCCCCGCTTTGCCTGTTCTATCCGTGTCATTTATCGTCTCCTGTCAGTTTGAGATATTCCAGAGTTGACGCCCGCGCATCGGATGCAGCCAAAATGCCGCTGATAAGCGCAATCCCGCTTGCTCCAGTTTCAAGAATCTCCTGAGCATTCTGTGTCTTTATACCGCCGATACCATACACTGGTATGCTTACTGCAGTTATGGTGTCGCGCAGCACGGAAAGACCTATCGGCTCGCCGTATTGTGCCTTTGACGGGGTAGCAAAGATTGGACCAAGCGTGATAAAGTCGGCCCCTTCGTCTTCCGCGCACAGTGCTTCCGCCACGCTGTGCGTCGACGCTCCGACGAGGAGATTCCTGGAAACCGCCTTTGCTGCAAAAGGAGGAATGCCCGTCTTGCCAAGATGCACGCCGTCGGCATCAACAGCGACTGCAACGTCAACGCGGTCGTTGACAAAAAGACGGGCTCCATACCGCTGAGTCAGTACCCGCATTTTTTCGGCACGGGCCAGATATTCCCGCACCGGCAGACCTTTCTCGCGAAGCTGAACAGCCCTCGCCCCCGCATCCAGCGCTGCTTCCACTGAACGGCAGAGTGATTCAAAACCGCCGCATAGCGCCGTGTCGGTAATGAGGTACAAGCGGAAATCAGTCGTTCGGGAACGGCTCATCGAATTATCCGCCGCCAACAAAATTCACAATCTCTACCGCATCGCCGTCATTAAGCAGAAAGCTGTCGAACTCGATACGTCGTATTATTGCATGATTGACTTCAACAGCCACTCTTTCCGGCTGTATTGCCAGTTCTGCCAGCAGCCCGCTGACGGTTGTCTGCCCGGTTTCATGCGGCTCACCATTTATCATCAATTTCATTTACCCGATCTCCTCAAAATAAAAACCTCTATCCCCGGAAAAGGAATAGAGGCTTGCCGCCCGTCCGTCTTTCCCGTTCCCTACGCCAGTATTACCTGAATCAGGTTCGCGGGGTCTTTCCCGATACCGGGAAACTCTCAGGCCGTAACCTCCCCCAGGGACGTACTACTTTAAAATGCCAGGTTTTTAAAAGTCAAACAGATCCAGAAAGTCAGCTCGGGGCAATGAGTTCAAAAGGACCGCTGATCAAAAAATGCTTCCCTTTTCGCACTGACTCGTGCCAAGCACAAAGCTGCACGCTCGTACTACTTTCTGACGGTCTCCTCTACTCTCTCTTCAGCCTGTCGCACACGAACCCGCTTGCCCTTCACCATTATTTCGTTGAGCGAGCCGATAATGAGATCCGCAATTTCGGCGGGCACTTCGACAAAGGTAAACTTGTCGAAAACCTTGATAGAACCGATTTTTGAAGACGGCACCTTCGCCTCCTGCGCAATCGATTGGACAATATCAGGAATGCGGATATTATCCTTCCGCCCGATAGTCATGAACAGTCTCACCTTGCCTCGATCAGAACTTCGACCAAATGATGAGATCTCTTCGGAAGTCCGTGGTTCCCCGTATGCGGTGAAGAGCGCTGCCGCCGCAATATCGCTAAAACTGAACTCTCCGGACAGGGACTCCACGACAGAAAGAAAACTCTGATGGCGATTCTCGCGTATTACATCGGCAAGTTCCGCAGCAACGCTCTTTTCCCGGGCGCGCAGAGCATCTTCAAGAGAGGGCAATTTTTTTCTGCTGATAGTCGTTTTTGCAGACCGCTCGATTAACCGCAGTGAGTTATATTCTCGCGGCGTTACAAAAGTAATGGCGATTCCAGATTTTCCTGCGCGGCCCGTGCGGCCGATACGATGCACATAACTTTCAGGATTCTGCGGGATGCTGTAATTGATTACATGGCTGACATTCTGGATATCCAGTCCGCGGGCCGCGACATCAGTTGCTACGAGGATATCGATCTTGCCCTTTCTGAACTTGTCCATCACTTCATCACGCCGTGCCTGCGTGTAATCACCGTGCAGGGCGCTCGCATTGTAGCCAATCTGCTGTAGTTTTCCGCAGAGCTCGTCAACGTCCTTCTTCGTGTGGCAGAAGATGAGGGTCAGCTCTGTGTCCTCCACATCGAGAAGGCGGGCAAGCGCCTCAATCTTCTCATGCATTCTCACTTCATAAAATACCTGCTTGATTTCCCGAACGACCATGTCTTTCGGACTGAGACGGATCTTCTCCGGCGTTCGCATATGGCGCTTTGCAATGTCGAAGATCGGTTCTGGCATGGTGGCCGAAAAGAGCAGCGTCTGGCGCTCGGTCGGCGTCGCTTTCAGAATTTCCTTGATGTCATCGATAAAGCCCATGTCGAGCATCTCGTCGGATTCATCGAGAACCGCCATTTTAATGTCTGAAAGAACCAGAGTGCCGCGCCCGATGTGGTCAAGTACACGCCCGGGTGTGCCGACAATAACATCAACGCCACGACGCATCGCCTTAATCTGATTCAGGATTGATGCCCCTCCATATACCGGCAACGCCAGAATTCGCTTGTATTTTCCAATCCTGTTTATTTCCTCCGCCACCTGCATGGCAAGCTCGCGGGTAGGTTCGAGAATGAGCGCAAAGGGCTTTTTTCCCTTCACGCAACGATCTGCAATTGGAATGCCGAATGCTGCAGTCTTTCCGGTGCCGGTCTGGGCCTGCCCGATTACATCTTTTCCATCAAGAATTAACGGAATGGTACCGGCCTGGATCGGTGTCGGCTCTTCAAACCCCATCGCCACGATGGACTTGAGGGTTTCCTTCGATAAACCTAACTCTTCAAACGTCATTTACTGCTTCCTTTCTCTGCTCGAAATGGAATCGGATTGCATTACATAGTGATTAACCGATTCACTGATAACTTATATATTAGCTTCTTTTCAGATGCTTCTGCAAATCGGTTTGACAAAGAGCCGGGTTATTAGATAATATGAGTGCTCAATTTTAAGCGCGTATGCGCCGGGTTGCAGCAAAAAACACAGGAAATTCATGTACTTTCAGGATATCATCACAAAGCTCAACGATTACTGGGCAAAGAAGGGCTGCCTTCTGCTCCACCCGTACGACCTTGAGGTCGGTGCGGGAACGTTTCATCCCGCCACTTTTTTTCGGGTTATCGGTCCGGAGCCGTGGAAAGTCGCCTACGTTGAACCCTGCAGACGCCCGACCGACGGACGTTACGGTGAAAATCCGAACCGCCTTCAGCATTATTATCAGTATCAGGTGATTCTGAAACCGTCTCCGCTGGAAAGCCAGGAGTTGTACCTTGATAGCCTTTCCGCGCTCGGTCTTGAGGCAACCAGGCATGATATCAGGTTCGTTGAAGATGACTGGGAGTCGCCAACACTTGGCGCATGGGGTCTCGGCTGGGAAGTCTGGCTGGACGGCATGGAAGTCACCCAGTTTACGTATTTTCAGCAGGTCGGCGGCATCGATCTGAAACCGATCTCAGTTGAGCTGACCTACGGACTTGAGCGCATTGCCATGTACTTGCAGGATATTGACAATATTTTCGAAATCCAATGGGCAAAAGGCATAAAATACGGTGAAGTTCACAAGCAGGAGGAAATTGAATTTTCGCGTTTCAATTTTGACGAATCCAACGTTGATTTGCTCATCAACCAGTTTGACTGGTACGAAAAAGAGGCGCGCCGCCTGAATGCAATCGGGCTTCTCATGCCATCGTATGAATACTGTCTAAAGTGCTCGCACACCTTTAATCTGCTTGATGCACGCGGAGTTATCTCGGTTACGGAGCGGACGAAATATATCGGCCGCGTCAGAGGGCTCGCGAAACTCTGTGCGGAGGCATATCTGAAGCAGCGCGAAGATATGGGCTTCCCGATGATGCCGAAAAGCGAATAAACAACAATGACAACCGCACCTGAAAATATATATCCCTGGCTTCTGCTTGAAATCGGCACCGAAGAAATCCCTGCCCGGTTTCTGCCTCATGCCATCGAGCGCCTCAAGGAACTTTCCGAAGCCCTATTCAGCGAATACCGCATTCCGTGCGGTCGGCTCCGGGCATATGGAACACCGCGTCGCCTGGTCCTCATTTCCGAGCTTGCGCCAAGCCAGATAGAAAATGAGAAGGAGGTCTGGGGCCCACCTGTCAGTGTTGCCTTCGATACCGACGGCAATCCGACAAAGGCAGCTGAAGCATTTGCCCGCTCAACAGGGATTGAAGTCTTCCAGCTTGAGCGCAGGGAAAAAGGGAAAGGCTTCTATCTCTTTGCACAGGTAAAAGAGGCGTCCAATTCGACCGTCGGGCTCCTGCCGGAACTCCTGCCGAAGATTATTCTTGCGCTGAACTTCCCGAAGTCCATGCGGTGGGGAAACAGTGAAATGCGTTTTGCCCGACCGATTCATTGGATCCTCGCAATGTATCAAAATGAGCGCGTCAAGTTTGAAATCGAAGGCATTAAAAGCAAGGCACTTACCCGGGGGCACCGGTTCCTCTCTCCGGCTGCGTTTGAAGTGAAGGAGGATCGCGCCTATATTAACCTGCTCAGAAACAATCTGGTCGTCGTCGACCCTGACGAACGGAAAAAGATGATTCTCGAGGGAGCTCTCAAGCTGACTGAGAGCGTTGACGGTGTGCTGGTAGAAGACGATGCGTTGCTGACTCATGTTGTCTTTCTTGTCGAATATCCGCTGCCGGTGCTCGGGACGTTTGACCCTGAGTATCTTTCATTGCCGGAAGAACTACTTATCACCGTCATGAAAGACCACCAGAAGTATTTTGCTGTCCGCGGCAATGATCGCAGGCTGACCAACCATTTCATAGTCGTCGGCAACACCCGTTCGGACAATGCCGACGTCGTCAAAAAAGGCGCCGAGAAAGTCCTGCGCGCCCGCTTTGAAGATGCGCGTTTTTACTTTAAATCCGACAGAAAGACCACGATAGCGGAACGACAGGAAAAACTGAAAAGTGTTACCTTTCATGCAAAACTGGGAACCGTTCATGAAAAGGCGCTGCGCATTGCTTCGATAGCCCGATTCATTGCCGAGAAATGCAGCCCTTCAAAAGCAGCTGAAGCTGAATGTGCCGCCCTCATCTGCAAAAACGACCTTGTTGCCGGAGTTGTATTTGAGTTTCCGGAGCTTCAGGGCGTCATGGCAAGCTACTATGCGGCTGAAACAGCTGAATATAGTGCGGAAGCCGTTCATGCGCTTCGAGAACAGTATCTGCCTGCGTTTTCGGGTGACCACACTCCCGAAACTGACCTTGGTGCAGTGCTGAGTCTTGCCGATAAGTTTGACAACGTCGCGTCATTCTTCATGATTGGCCTTTCTCCAAGCGGCACTGAAGACCCCTTTGCGCTCCGCAGACAGGTTATCGGGATTATCGCAATTCTTTCACAGATTGATTGCAACCTGCGCGTTGCGGATATTCTGGAAAAGGCTCTGCAGGCATATCCCGGATGTGACAAGGCAAAAATCATTGACGACGTGCTGAAGTTCTTTGAACAGCGGCTGGATCCGCTGCTTCAGTCACACGGCTATGCGTACGATATAGTCGCAGCTGTTATCGGCTTTGTGCGAACTGAACCGGTATCCTCAATGCGCGCCCGGGCGGATGCACTCGTTGAACTCAAAAAAACAGATGGCTATGAGTCTTTTCTGCAGCTTATAAGGCGGGTGAACAACATCGCCCCGAAGAGGCCGATGCCTGAGGTGAGGGCGGAACTGTTTGTGCAGGATGAAGAAAAAATCCTCTGGTCTGAGTTCCTGCTGGCGAAACCATCTATCGATGCAGCGGTTGCCGCCGCGAAATATGCGCAGGCGATTGAAATTATCAAAACCCTGGCTTCGCCTGTCAACATCTTTTTCGATAAAGTACTGGTTATGGATAAAGACGAAACAATGAAGGAAAATCGTCTCGCCCTGATTCAGGCACTTCAGGAAACCGCTTTCTCCGTTGCCGACTTTTCAAAGTTGGCCTGAGACTCCGGAATCTTCTTGATGCCGCCGTGCAGAACATACCATGAGCTCTGTTCTGAATGATGCTCGGCTGACGATCCTCTTCCGCATATTTCTTATCTGCTATAGCATTCTTGCGGTTTTTTTCGCCTTCGCATTTATTGAAAGCATCCTTGCGGTCAGCAGGGGAGCCGATGTTAGCGGCTATATAGAGGATCTGATCAGCTTTCCGCTCTACTTGCTTATTATATGGGGTCTCAAGCTGAGACGGAGTTGGGTTCGGCCTCTGATATGCGGCGTTGCCTGTTTTTCGGTTCTTCAGATGCTGCTTGCCACGGTATCCGGGGAGCTGCTGAAAGCTGCCGCAAATCCGGTTGCTGCTGTCTTTATCTATCTGTTCAATGGACTGTTCATTCTTTTCTATGCGTACCAGCTCTATTTCTTTTCACGAAGTGATGTAAAAGTTTTTTGCAAAACGGATCTGACTGCCTCATCCCGATGATAACTGCCACACATCAGAAAGCGCGCATGCTGATGTGAAGGATCGCTTCAGCATTCCCGCACCCTTCAAGGCTGTTGCCCACAGCATCTGCCGTGCCGCTCTGAAAGCTCCTCATTCCCTCCATGCCCATGCCAGGCGATCCCTGAGTGATTGGGTCAAACGTTGCGTGAACACTCCGAAGGCACTTTCGCTGCAGGGAGAAAGGCAGGAATCCTTGCCGATCAGATACCGGTTTCCTCGCCATATCACCGTCTGACTTAACAGTGGAATGAACCAGATACATCCAATAATGAAATCCTTAACTGGAACCAGAAGATAGCGTGAAGGTTTCATATCACAGTCTATGGAGCGCGCAAGCAGATAGTCGCCAAGTATTTTCATGCTTCCGACAAGAGCAGCTGTCAGGACGGTGATTTCATTAGCAGTCCAGAAGACAATGGGCAGGCAGGATACAAACACGGGATTTCCGATAAGCTCAGAGACATATCTTAAACCGCCGATCTTCCACCGCAGTTTTCCCCAGCGGGTATGACGGTTCAGAAACTTCTTCATGCTCCAGAATTCATTGACATTATTGATTAAATGCGTAGAAAGCACGACTTTTTTGCCCGCATCATGCATTCTTTTCCCGATCACATAATCTTCTGCAAGCACATCCCTCACTGCCGATAAGCCGCCCACTGCTTCCAGGTCCGTGCGACGCATCAGCATGGATTTGCCGATAACGCACGGCATCTTCAGTATCCTGTCAAGCATACAAACACTTCCGACAATAAACGAGTTCAGATGAAGATTTTCGAAGATTGCCCCCCACGAGCGACCTCCGGTGCCGCGTATCATGTTGCTTACAATCCCGACACCAGGATCGGCCATGTGCTGAGCAATCACTGTCAGATAGTTCCTTTCAACAAGCACATTGCTGTCGCTGATTAAGACATAGGG
The DNA here is from genome assembly GCA_009773415.1 of Nitrospirota bacterium. Lineage (GTDB taxonomy): Bacteria > Nitrospirota > Thermodesulfovibrionia > Thermodesulfovibrionales > Dissulfurispiraceae > JAAYUK01. The sequence continues at coordinate 23,640 of WSNO01000007.1, forward strand.
ATGCTTTGCACGCGCATACGCAGGTGCAAGATTGTTCACCTTCGGGTTCAGCCCGAAAGCAGATCTCTCCACATGGATAGTTATATCCAGATGGGAATACTTGTCCCGGATTTTTGATGCTATCCTGAACGCCGGATCATTGTTGTCCTGCAGGGTGAAAATGATCTCATATTGCGGATAGTCTAACTGGCAGAAACTTGCCAGATTGTCGAAAAGACTGTCGTCAAGTCCTTTCAGAGGCTTCAGGATAGTAACAGGCGGCCTAAAATTCCCGGCAACCGGATCTGTCATATTACAGTTCTTTCCAGACTCACGCGCCGCACTGTGAACCGCAAAAAACTGCAGCACATAGCCGACAAAGCCCAGCATCACGAAGATGCTGCACACTGCATAAAACTCCATGTTTCCCTCCCCTATGATGAATTTTCAATTGCGAAAGAGCGTGATCGCAACGCCTCTGTTGTGTCTGATACAGCTTTTTACCGCACTCACTTCTTTTCTGCAATTCAGTAACGTTTTCCATGAATAAATATGGCGGGCCTTGTGAAAATCGCTGTTTGCAATATATGGATACTGCTTCATGCCGATGACACTAAAGACATCATCGCGGTTTGCGACTTCCCATGCATCGATGTATTTCGCATATTTTTCGCGATTGTTCCAGAGATAATAGGTGTTTTTGCTCATCCCCGACATGGCATGGGGATGGCAGGCTACTGTCAACGCTTTCTGGCGCTTTGCTTCAAGAAAAATCTTCTCATAGCTCCAGTCTGCGGGAATAAAATTTTTTACATCAAGGATCAGCATATGAGCAGACTTCTCCCGGGAAATGTAGTTTTTGCTGATTTCAATGCCGGGGATGACCAGCATTCCGTATTTGTTCCACGCTCGGACTGCCTCATCCCGAACAGCTTGCAAGTATGTATCAAATGTTTTTTCTGTCACAGAATACTGAAAGCGGTGGGCGATTGCTCCAATAGTGCTGTCGGTGTTTACGACGTGGTCGGTCACTGCTATCACGTCGAATCCGGACTGGCCAAAAATATCGATAGTTTTTCTCAGTTCTATGGAACCGTCTGAATATGTCGTGTGAATGTGAAAATCACAGAGAAGCATTATGAATAGATTACTGACAGCAAGTTACAGCATGATGACCCGGATAAGAAGAATGTGTGACAGCTTCGGTCGATCTACAGAACTCCCTTGATTCGGGTCACGTCCTGCCGACAGTCCGTGCGGAGCAACTCATCGATGAACTCAGAATAGGCAACCGGCAGGTTTTCTTTGATGTTATAAAAGCGATGAATACTTCTCTTCATGCCATTGCAGGAGCCGGGCAATTGAATAACCATCTATTTATAACGTTCTGTCACGCGTCCACATTTCAAGCGGGGTAACGCACTTTACACACGCACAAGACAGCGCTCCCGGTATTCCTGACAGTCTCGGCATGCTGTCACAAATGGCAGGGCAGTGAGACGAGCGACTCCTATCTCGTCTCCGCACTCGACACAGATACCGAAGGTCCCATCGTCAATGCCGGCAAGCGCCGAATCAATCTGCCTGATAAGACGATGCTGATAGTTGAATCGTTGTGCGCTCAAGTGTTCGAGATGGTTCGATGCAGCAAAATCTCCCTCCTCGCGGCCACTGCCGATTCCTTGTCGATCCTCGCCCGACAAGAGAGATTTCATACCCTGCTGTATATTCAACACAATCTCCTCTTTTCGTTTAAGGAGTGAGACTTTTAAATCAGCGTTGATTCCCGGCTTCATGAGATCCTCCTTATGGTTCGGCATGCAGTGATCTGTTGCTGATCAGATGCGCATAATACGCTGCTGCCTGCGTCCGCTTTCGTTCGAGCGTTTTAAAATCGACTTTATACAGTCCAAATCGCGAATCCAGGCCTGCCAGCCATTCATAATTGTCAATGAGCGACCACCAGAAATACCCGCGGACATCAATACCGTTCAACATGCAGCGCTCCATGACATCGATGTGACGTTTCATGAAGCGTATTTTTTCCCGATCGTTACGCGTTGCAATGCCGTTTTCAGTAATAATGAGCGGCACCCGCAACCGCGAAGCATAGCGCAGAACTTTCTCCAGCCCATTTGGGTGTATCTCCCATCCCATATCGGTAAGACCGAATCCGTTAATGTCGTGATGGCGCAACTCAACGCACATCCGCTTCAGCGGATTAAAGCGAAGATGAACCCGGGTATAGTAATTGACACCAAAAAAATCCAGCTTTCCCTGTAAAGGAACGCTGAAGACGATCTCGTTTCTTAATGGAAACCTAATGCGCATGTGTCCGGTCAGAAAAGCATCGATAAGGGAGTGGTTATAGAAATACTTCGCAATTCGTGCAATCACTCTGTCAATCGGATTCCATCGCCACCAAGGAGCCAATGCGGCCATATTGTGCGCTATACTGACGAGCGCGCCGGGATTTCGCGCATGAATGGCATCATACGTGAGTGCGTGACAGATACAGATATGTTCAAGCGCCTTCAGCGCAAGGGTCGGACTCCGCAATCCCGGAGGCATACAGCCCTCAAGATAGCCGCCAAGCACAAGAACATACGGCTCGTTAAACGTAATCCAGTAGCGTACTCCTCTCAATTCCGCCAAAACGCGGTGTACGAAGCTCATGAATTTGGCAACCGATTCGGCTTCATGCCATGGATAACGCTTTGTGAACCAGAGCGGATGCGTAAAATGATGCAAGGTGAGCATCGGTTCAATACCGCTGTCGTTCAAAATATCAATAATTTTCTGATAGTGTGCCACGGCATCTGTATTCCATTCGTTTTCACGCGGCTGTATCCGGCTCCACTCAATCGAAAACCGGTATGCATTGACGCCGAGTTCCTCCAGGAGCTTAAGGTCTTTCCGGTAAAGTACATAATGGTTCGTCACCTCAGGATTGGTAGAGAGAATCTCGTCCCATGATGCCCAATCGGCATTCGGCGAGCCCTCCAGTTGAAAGGCCGAGGTTGCAACGCCCCACAGAAAATCGCCATTTCTGTCTGACATCAGGACTTCCTCTGTTCAAGCCTATGGTCATTCGGGAATGCAGACACGGAAGACTCATCCGAGCGATTCTCTGAACTTAAGAGGCGCCGGTCATGCACAATCGAGAAGCCCTTCTGCATTTTAGCCAGCTTTTTGATCTCTGATGCAAGCGAGGCGACCTCTCCATAAGAAGTATATTTTTTTACTTCAGTGCTCAGAATGCCGATGGATAAAGAAAGGAGATCGAACTTCTCAAATTCGCCCTTGCGATTCTGCGCCCGATATGCGCCCCTTGCAAAATCCTCCGGTCCGTGATAATCCGACAGACCTGCCGTAAATGCAGCGACTATCTCTTCCGCAACCCTCCGCGAATACTGAGGGCGCGTTATGACAATAAAATCATCTCCACCAATATGGCCGATAAAGCACAGAGTTCCTTCGCATAATGACCGAACGGCATGGCGCAACATATCGCCAACCGAGCGTATGACCGAATCACCTTTTTCAAAACCATAGAAATCGTTATAGGGCTTAAAATTGTCGATGTCAATATAGAGAACGTCAAAATGCATTGACTTTGACAGTAGTCTTTCGATTTCTCTTTGAATGCACTCATTGCCGGGAAGTCCCGTAATCGGATTTGACCCTTTTGCGATGAAAAGGCTGCGCTCAGTAATCGCATTCAAGAGATGACTAACTGCAACAATGCCCTGATACTTGCCATGACGGGTGATGCAGATGTCGTCGTAGAGATACTGCGCGCTGCGCAACTCAACCAGCTTTGCGACCTCTTCCAGAGTCGCAGCTGATTCGACCGATGAATATTCGGTTTCCATGAGTTCATGTACTTTTTTGCGGGAATTCAGATGCATTCCGTATCCGAAGTTGCCGAGAATGTTTCTTTCAAGAAAGCGGCTCCGATGAACCATGCCGACAATCTGCACGCCGTCGACAACAGCTAAGGAACGAAGGCTTTCATCGCTAATAAATCGCTCAAATGCAACGGAAAATGGTACGGTAGCGTCTAAAGGTTCAACAAATCGGCAGATGTCCCCGATCGTCGCAAAATGTCCGTTCATCTTGTCCCCTTCGCTCAGAAGATTTGTCGCAGATGACGTTGGTGAGAGTTCTGGAAAAACGCCGGCATCCATGCTCTCTGATGGACGCGCAAAGTAGTACCCCTGCCCATAATCGATGCCAAGACTCTGGACTATTCTGAGCTCGCTCTGGCGCTGGATGCCTTCAGCTATGATCCGGATGCCGATGCGATGACAAGCAGTGGTTACTGCATCAACGAGATTATATTTGATGGTAGCCCGGTCAATATGCGAGATAAAGTGTCGATCGATTTTTACAAAATCAGGCTCGATAATGGAGAGCATCTTCAACCCGCCGTGTCCTGCACCGAAGTCGTCGATGGCTATCTTGTATCCGCGTTTTTTATAATATTTCATGGCCTCCCCGAAGAGTCGGTAGTTGGTTATCGAGCTTTTTTCAGTAATTTCAAGAACAATCCTTTCTTTCGGGATGCGCCATTTATCAGAAAAGAGATCAGTCAGTCCTGGATAGTGTTCCGGAGACATGAACACTTCAGGACAGACGTTTACAAACAGAAAATAGCTGTTTTCATGCGCTCCCTGCATGAATGCAGCTCGAAGCGCGTTTTCCCTGCAGATATAATCAAGAGTGCAGATAGTGTCCGTCAGTATTGCGTGCCTGAAAAGTTCGTCAACACGATGAAAGGGGTTTTCGACGATAACACGCGTCAGCGACTCATGGCCGAAAACAGATCCGGTTTTCAACTCATAAATAGGCTGAAAATGCACTGTCAATGACTGCTCATTGCAGAGATTCAGAATGCTCTGTCGCATCTGTTCGCTTGCCACGGCATAATTTTCGTTCGCAATTTCAAGCTCCCACTTCAGTCGTTCAACCATGATTCTTCCATTTCCTTCCGTCACGTTATTTTTTTCGAATTAAATGGTGAGTGCTGATTCATTCTGTCGCTCTTGCACGGTACTAGTCTGAATTATGAACTGTTACAGAAATATTACGCAGATATGAAATATTGCAGCAATGTATGATCGTCTGCATATGCTAAACTTAAAAATATGCAGTATCACAAAAAATGACAGGACTCTTTAGTAAGGAGGAAGAATGGAACGCACGGGAGTTATTACATTTCAGGGAGGACCGCTCACTCTTGTCGGTCCAGAAATCAAGGCGGGGCAGAAAGCGCCCGACTTCACGGTCTGCGATGCGGGACTTGCGCCGGTCAGTATGAAGGATTTCGCCGGCAAGGTGAAACTGATCAGCGTTACCCCGTCACTCGATACGCCGGTCTGCGACATTCAGGCAAAGAGATTCAACACCGAAGCGGCGAAGCTCGGTGATGATGTCGTTGTGATGAACATCAGCGTTGACCTGCCGTTTGCCATTGCCCGCTTCTGCTCGGCATCCGGCATCGACAAGGTCAAGACGCTTTCAGACCACAAGGACTTGTCATTTGGAAACGCTTACGGTGTGGTCATCAAGGAACTTCGCCTGCTTTCCCGCGCTATCTTCGTCATCGGCAAAGACGATACTGTTTCCTATGCCGAGTATGTGAAGGAAATCACCGAACATCCGAATTACGATGCAGCGCTTGAAGCTGCAAAAAGACATTCCTGAGATTTCTCAGCACCGAAGCTCCGGACCGTTCTGCCCTCGCTTCGGTGCTGTTGGATTCACAACCCGACCAGCGTCAGTAATACAAAACTATATGCCGCTGTATCTGCCGGCTGTCCATACAACGTGTTCCCGGAGAAAGAAAGTATGAAAAAAATTGCAGTATTTGTAATGGGACCTGACAGGCCCGGCATTATTGCAGCTGTCTCCAAGACGCTTTTTGAGTACGGCTGCAATCTTGAGGATGTAAGTCAAACAATTTTGCAGTCTTCCTTTGTCGGTATCTTCATCGGGACGATACCTGAAATACTGTCCGAAGAAGCGGTCCTTGCGGCACTGCAGGCTGACGTTGAACCGATGGGACTTGCAGTTCATCTCAGCCTCACGCAGGAGCCGGCAGGGGAGCCGACAGTCAGCGAATCCTTTGTCATCACGACTGTTGGTTCTGACAGACCCGGTCTTGTTGCCGGGGTTGCCGAGATTCTGGCAAAGTCCTCGGTCAATATTACTAACTTGAAAGCAGTGTTCAGGGGAACAAAAAATCCGAACCATAATGTTATGATTTACGAAGTCGATATTCCGCAATCGCTCGATCAGCACTCATTTAGAACGGCCCTGTATAACCGGGCTCATGAACTGGGACTGGACATTAGCCTCCAGCACCGGGAAATCTTCGAACAAATCCATAGGGTATAAAAAATGCTGACAGAACGAGAAGTAATCGCAACCCTTGAAATGCTCCGAAATGAAAACCTCGACGTCCGCACGGTTACGCTGGGTGTCAGTCTTTTTGACTGCGCAAGCCATGATGCCGATCGTTTCATTCTGAATGTTCGGGCAAAAATAACCCGTGCGGCCGCAAACCTTGTTGACGTCTGTGACGAGGTGGGCCTGAAGTATGGCATTCCGGTCGTGAACAAGAGAATCTCTATTAGTCCTATTGCGGTCGCTGCCTGCGGTTTCTCTGCTGAAGAAATGTGCCGAATCGCCGTGGCGCTTGACGACATCGCGGGTCATTTGAGAATCGACTTCATCGGCGGGTTCAGCGCTTTAGTTGAAAAGGGTTTTACAAAAGGAGATTGCGCTCTCATAGAGGCAATCCCTGAAGCACTGGCGAAAACCGACCGTATCTGCTCCTCAGTCAACGTGGCATCTACGCAGGCAGGAATCAACATGGATGCAGTTGCACTCATGGGCAGAACAATCAGGCGAACGGCTGAGCTTACGGCTGACCGCGACGGCATCGGATGCGCCAAACTCGTAGTATTTGCAAACATCCCGCAGGACGTTCCGTTTATGGCCGGAGCTTATCTCGGTGTCGGCGAACCGGATCTGGTGATTAATGTCGGTGTCAGTGGCCCCGGTGTCGTCAAAAAAGCAATCGACCGTGCCCGAACAAACCATCCTGACATGAATCTTGGCAGCCTGTCTGAGGTGATAAAGCGCACGGCGTTTAAAGTCACCCGTGTCGGAGAACTTATCGGCAGGGCGGTTGCCGACAAACTCGCCATTCCTTTTGGTGTTGCAGACCTCTCACTTGCGCCGACACCAAATGCCGGCGACAGTGTCGGCGAAATTTTTCAGAGCCTGGGACTGAAGAGCATCGGGAATCCCGGCTCCACAGCAATTCTTGCCATGTTGAACGATGCAGTCAAAAAAGGCGGTATCTTTGCAAGTTCATATGTTGGCGGACTGAGCGGTGCTTTTATTCCGGTCAGCGAGGACCTAAATATTGCGGAAGCAACTCGCAACGGCAGCCTGACTCTTGACAAACTCGAAGCAATGACCAGCGTCTGCTCAGTCGGGCTCGATATGGTCGCTATCCCGGGGGATACTTCTGCTGAAACAATTTCCGGAATCATTGCTGATGAAATGGCAATCGGGGTCATTAATAGCAAGGCAACCGCTGCCCGTCTTATTCCGGTGCCCGGCAAAAAAGCAGGCGACAAAGCCTCATTCGGAGGGCTGCTCGGCGAGGCAACAATTATGAATATTCGCGACGATGGCGGTTCAGCAGGGTTTATTGCGCTCGGCGGAAGAATCCCCGCGCCGGTGCAGAGTTTCAAAAATTAGCCCGTGCATCTCAGAAGCAGCATTTTATGTGCTATTCCCGGACATGCGGGAATCGTTCGGGCAGCTTTTCAGTGAGGCTGCGAGCATGCAAGAGCCTGAATGTCCCATGCAAATACAGCAGCCGTTTTTTTATTTCTTGACCCTCTCAGGTATAGAGAAAACGTTTAATCTTCTGTGTCGGGGTCTTCTCAAAGGGTTCAGTCTGTTCAATCATTTTGTGCAGGCGCGAAAATGATGCTACCTGATGGTTGACGTCCTTCCGTAACTTTTCGAGCAGCAACTCAATGCGCTTGCGAATCTCCGGTTCGCTCAGATGGTCGCGGGCGTATTCCGCATCGAGTTTCTCATAGTCCAGCTGAACGCGTGCCACAAGATGCTTGCCCTGCTTCAGCACCAAGGACTCAACGACAAAAGGAGCTCTGTTGATCACCGCTTCAACCGTTTCAGGATAAATGTTCTCGCCGCTGGAACCAAGAATTACATTTTTCAGCCGCCCTTTGATATAGAGGTATCCGTCCTTGTCAAAGTACCCCAGGTCGCCAGTTTGCAACCATCCGTCAGCAGACAGCACTGCGGCAGTCGCGTCCTCATCATGGTAGTACCCTTTCATGATGCTTTCGCCACGCACCAAGATTTCGCCTTCTCCTGTTGTCGGATCTGGCGAGTCAATTTTCACCTCCAGACCCGGAACGATGGGTCCGGTGGAGCGAAAACGCGTATGTTCCGCATTCGCGCCGGCAATGAGAGGAGATGTTTCGGTAAGCCCGTATCCGATCGCATAAGGAAACTTCGCTTCACGAAGAAATTTTTCCACCTCCGGAGAAAGCGCCGCTCCTCCGATACCGAAAAAAGTCAGATGGCCGCCGAACATGGCGCGCAGTTTCTTGCCTATGACTCCGATTATAGCCCTGCGCACGCCGGGTAACAGACAAAGCGCACGGAGAACTCGCTTCCCCTCCAGTTCGGGCAGTATCCTGTTTTTATAGATTTTTTCTATGATGAGCGGAACCGTCAGCATGGTCGTCGGTTTAACTTCCGCAAGAGCAGGAAGCAGGACGGAAGGAGTCGGCGGCTTTCGCAGATACCAGACTACCGCGCCCTGCATGATGGGCAGAACGAGTCCGAGTGTGCATTCATATACATGCGCCAGAGGCAGAATCGAAAGCAGGCGATCTTTTTTGGTGACAGGCGGGATTTTTGCAGATGCATCGGCATTCCAGATAACGTTGCGATGGGTGAGCATGACCCCCTTGGATCTCCCCATGGTTCCGGAAGTGTAAATAATCGAGCAGATATCGTCTTCCTTTACCACTGCGGGCGCAACACCAGCAATTCTGCGTACAAAGGCACCTATCATGCTCAGTCCCTTTCCGCCCTCTGCCAGTATGCGCCGGAGTGACGTGCGGGTAATGTTCGACTCTATTACAGAAAGCGTATCAAGCAATACGACCGTCTTGAAGACCTTGATCTCAAGTTCTTCAACTTTCTGAAAATAGCGTTCAGAGACAAAGAGAGCACTGGCACCGGAATGGCGGATAATATGCTGGATATCAGAAGCGTGGAACTCCGGAAGGATGGGCACGATGATCGCACCCATGCAGGTAACTGCATAATACGCAATCCCCCACTGAGGACTGTTCTCGCCAAGAATCGCAACCCGGTCGCCCGGAGAGATGCCTCTGTCGTGCAGGAAGCCGGACACTTCTTCAATCTGCTTTTTCATGTCTTGATAGGTGAGCGCGGTTTCGCCGACAAAGCCGAGTGCGGCATGTTTGCCGAATAAGCGGACACTGCGATCAATCAGAGCAGGCATTGTGAAACTGGCGAGGGGTTCCATATTTCATCCTTCACGTCAGTAATATTTGCCCGGACAGAGGTCGTTCTTCAAGCCGGTAGCGACCTTCGAAAGAACGCTTTGATTATACCATGGATTCCCCCTGTGAACCCTCCGGTTATTTTGTGTTGCGCCTGCTAAGGGCTTGATCCATCATTCAGACCGGGGTAGCCAGTACTGCGCCCCTTCATAATAGAAAACTGCTTGAGCAGTTTGGTATGATCGCATCAATGAGCAGAAAAGGCAATTGCTATGACAATGCTCCGATGGAAAGCTTCTGGGGCTTGTTGAAGGCGGAACTGGTGCATCACTGCACGTACAGATGCTCACTGGGAAATTGCGGAGTGTATATCGAGGTGTTTTACAACCGGCAGCGCATACAGGCTCAACTTGGCTATCTGTCGCCGGCTGCCTTTGAGCGAAAGTTCTATAAAACATTGTTCGTTGCCTGAGTGCTTTAGGGTCTGCTATTGACAGCAGGGGGCACGTTCTTGACAATGCGGCGGCAGTGAGTGATAGTTTGATTGTATGGAACTGCGATAGTAAAAACGCGGCGCTGCAGTCAGAAGTCTGCACATGACGATACAGTGAGGTGACGGTATGGCACAGGTCTATTTCGCAACGGCACGGGTAGGGAAGTGGAAGTATGATGACAGCATGCCCGGAAAGCTCGAACGTCTTCTGAAAAAGGCGGATCTCGGGACGTATTTCGAAAAGAAAGAGTGGGTGGCAGTCAAGACTCATTTTGGCTCAGACGGTGCGCATCGCATAGTGCGACCAACGTTTCTTCGGAAAATTGCGGACGGACTGAAAGCCGTCGGTGCAAGGCCGTTTGTCACCGACACGGTGAGAATTCTCGGACTCGACTATCTTGAGGTCGCCAACTATAACGGCATCAACCATCTTTCGGTTGGCGTACCGGTTATCCTCGCCGACGGCATTTTCGGGCACGACAATCTCATGGTCAGGGCCGGCGAGATACTCGGCGAAATAGCTGTTGCCGCAGCCATATACGATGTGCCGGCCATGGTGGTCTGTTCACATGTTAAAGGACATATTCAGGCAGGCTATGCCGGAGCCATCAAAAATCTTGCCATGGGTGCCGTCAGCTCTACTCATAGGCATTGCGGCTGGAAGTGCGGCAGAGGCGCCATGCATGCGACAGGCGAGGGCAAGCTCGTCTGGGATGCTGAGAAATGCACGTTTTGTTTTCAGTGCCAGGAAATCTGCCCGCTCGAGTGTATCAATTTCGCAGACGGTGAGATGCGCTACGACAATGAAAAGTGCTGGCGCTGTGGCCGCTGCGCTCGTGTCTGCCCATCGGATGGACTGGAACTGCCGGGGGACGATACTCTTTTTATGCGCTCGCTTGCCGAGGCAGCTGCTGCTGTTCTGACGACGTTTCAGCCAAAGAAAGTGCTCTATGTAAATTTTCTGACCGAAATCCAGCCTGAATGCGACTGCATGCCGGCTGCGGAAGTGCCGATCATGCAGGACCTCGGCATACTTGTGACCGATGATATCGTTGCCGTTGAACAGGCATCTATCGACATGCTGCTGAAGGCAAAGCCGCTGCCCCAGTCTCTGGCACAGGATATGGGGGTGAAGGATGGCGACGATATCCTGATGAAACTGCATAACAAGCACTATCATATCCAGATTGAAGAGGCAGTGCGGCTCGGTATCGGCAGCAGGGAGTATGAGCTGATCATGCTTGAGTAGTCGTTGACGTCTGCCGGAATTTTCAGGCTGCAAGAGTAACCGCAGTATTCATAAACTTTCAGCGAGAGCAGTATGTGCTGTTTTGAAGGCTGGTTGAGCGGGGCATATATAAAGAGAACCACCCATGGTATCCGTGCGGCGGTTTTTTCTCTCCGCAGAGCCAGTAAACAGGTTTCTTCAGAGTTTTTGCTCGTCTGTGCGTTTAAGCTTATCAGCGTGTTGCACGTGCATCAGCATCGCTGCATCAGCATCAATAAGCCAGATCACTTCCCCGTCTCTCAGCCTGATACGGCCTGCCGGATAGTCGCCGCTCGTTCCTGCATCTCCGAGCTTTTCCATGATCGGAGCCTTTTCTTTTCCTGACGCAACAATGATTGCAGTGCGGGCATTGTTCAGCACCGGCAGCGTGAGCGTGACACGCCAGCTGCGAAGCTGCGGCACATGCACAGCACAGGCGTATTCCTGCGAATCAAGCGCGGCAGACCCCGGGAAAAGAGAAGCAGTGTGGCCGTCGTTGCCGATGCCGAGCAGGATCAGATCAAACCGCGGCATTCCGGCAAAAAACCCGAGAAGCTCCTTTGCATATATTCCAGCTGCCGCAGGTGGATTCATTTCGCCGCAAATGCGGTGAACATTATCTGCTGGGATGGGAACGTGAGAAAGCCAGAGACGAAATGCCATGCCGTAATTGCTTTCAGCATGTTCGGGCGGCAAGCATCGCTCGTCGGTCCAGAAGACATGAAGATGCTGCCATGGCACAGCGCTTCGGAGTGGTTCCGAAGCCAAAAGCGGAAAATAGAGTCGCGGCGTCATTCCTCCTGATAATGCCAGCGTCGCGGTGCCGTTGCGTCTGACCGTATCGGACAGAATGCTGATGATGCGATCTGCTGCTGTCGCCGCAAGCGTATCGGCATTAGCATAGACGGAGAGGATGTCGCTCAGAGCGGCCTCCAGGAACGACCGTCGAGGGAGAGCAGGGCATCGGCCTCGACCGGACCGCTGCTGCCGGCGGCATAGTTCGGAAAGTACTTCGGGTAAGCATCGGATTCGGTCGCCCTGATAAGGGGAGTGAGCAGTTCCCAGCTGAGCGTAACCGCATCAGCCCGGACAAAGAGCAGCTGGTCGCCCTGCATGCAATCCAGCAGCACCCGCTCATATTCGGACAGAACAACACTGCGGGGATATGTGAAGTCCATCAGCACCGTATTTAGGCAGAGGCGCGACCCCGGATTCTTAACCTGAATACTCATGCTCATGCCCTCATTCGGCTGGACACGGAGAATCAGGGTATTCGGCTCGATCTGGTCATGCATGAGCCGAGAAAACATGAGGTGCGGAACCGGCTTGAAGAATATCGCAATCTCAGCGCACCGCTGAGCGAGCCGCTTGCCGGACCGAAGATAGAACGGAACGCCTTTCCACCGCCAGTTGTCAATCATCACCCGCAGCGCTGCATAGGTGGGCGTCATGGAGTCACGAGCAACACCATGCTCCTCGCGGTAAGCGGGCATATCGACGCCATTCATGCTGCCACGTCCGTACTGGCCGAGGACGATATGTTCTAGGAGACGGTCGAGCTGAAACGGCCGGACCGACTGAAAGACCTTCATTCGCTCATCATGAACACGGCCAGCGACAAATTCCGCCGGAGGCTCCATGGCTGTCAGGGCGAGCAGTTGAAAAAGATGGTTCTGAAACATGTCGCGGAGAATGCCTGCCCGTTCATAGTATCCGGCTCGGTGCTCCACACCGAGTTTTTCCGAGGCGGTAATCTGTACGTGATCAATAAAATTGCGGTTCCAGAGCGGCTCGAATATAGCGTTGGCAAATCTGAACATGAGGATATTCTGGACATTTTCCTTCGCCAGATAGTGATCCATGCGGTAGATCTGATGCTCTTGGAAAACGGCGCGCAGGGTTTTGTTGATGGCAAGAGCGGAGTCGATGTCATGACCAATCGGCTTCTCGATGACGATATGCCGGAACCCTTCCCGAACTCCGTCTGAAAAATTGACCTGGCCGATATGAGTAACGACATCAGTGAATACAGCGGGAGGAACTGCCAGGTAAAAGATCAGATTTCCGCCGGTGCCGAAGCGATGAGTAAGTTCCAGCGCGCGCTTCTGCAAATGCTGATATCCTGCCGCATCATCGTACGCAATCGAATGGTAGAAGAATGAATCTGCCAGACTATCCCATATCTCATTCCGGAATTCATCCGGCAGCGATTCCTGGACGGCTGCCCGCAGGGTTTCGCGGAATGCGGCATTACTCATCGCGGTGCGGGCGGTCCCGAGCATGAAGAAGCTCTCCGGGAGAAGGCGATTCTTTCGCAAACGATACAGGGCAGGGGCAATTTTGCGATGCGTCAAATCACCCGACGCGCCGAAAATGATGAGCCCGCAGGGAGCGGGAACGTCGATCGAGCAGGTGCTTTCACTGCCGTGAATAATGGTGCCACGGATTTCAGGCTTGTGCGGTTCAGCCACGATTTTGCCCTTTTTTCGACGGTTTGATCGCGTGACCGCCGAACTCTTTCCGGAGAGCCGCAGTAAGGCGGTCCGAGAAGTCGTCATCTCTGCGCGATGCAAAACGCTGAAAGAGCGCCGCTGCAATAACCGGTGCAGGCACCGCCGTTTCTATTGCCTGCTGGACAGTCCAGCGCCCCTCTCCGGAGTCATCAATATGCCCGCTGATTTCTGCAAGGCGCGGGTCATTCGTAAAGGCGCGCTCCGCCATTTCCATAAGCCATGAGCGTACGACACTGCCGTGATTCCAGAGGCGCGCTACAGCGGCGTAATCGAGCGATTCGGAATAGGGAGACGCGTCAAGCAGGGCAAACCCCTCGCCGATTGCAGCCATCATACCGTACTCGATACCGTTGTGGATCATCTTCGAGAAATGCCCCGATCCGGTCGGTCCGCAATAGAGGTAGCCATTTTTCGGCGAAAGGGTTTTGATTAAAGGGAGTATTTTCCGATAGATCGGCTGCGGGCCGCCGATCATCAGGCAGTAGCCGTTTTTCAAGCCCCAGATGCCGCCGCTGACGCCGACATCCAGATAGCCGATGCCGGCTTTGCCGAGCGCTTCTGCGCGCCGGATATCATCTTTATAATAGGTATTGCCGCCGTCCACGAGGATGTCACCTCTTGCAAGAAGCGGCACCAGTTGATCAATCATGGCATCTGTCGGCAAACCGGCCGGCAGCATCAGCCAGATGACGCGAGGTCGCTTCAACAGTGCAATGAGCTGTTCTGCGGAAAATGCGCCGGCAGCTCCTTTTCGGGCGATGCTGCGGACTTTTTCCGGCGAACGATTGTATGCCACTACGCGGTGCCTGCCAGAAAGCAGGCGGAGCGCCATATTCATTCCCATACGGCCGAGGCCGATAATCCCGACATCCATAGATAAACTCCTTCTCACTCCGCGCAGGTGCTATTTCAAGCACTTTATCAGATGAATGCCGGTTTTGCAACCGAGGGCTTTCAAAAACGCGCTGTTGACACGGACGTGATAATGGTTATACTAAAACTAATGCTTACGTGGACGAATGACCTCTCTGTCGGTGTTGTGGAGATTGACGAACAGCATCAGGAGCTGTTCCGGAGAATCAACCGACTGCTCGGAGCGCTTGATGACAGGGCCGCTGCGGTGGAAGTTCGCACGTTGTTTGCATTTTTGGAATCCTATGTTGTTTGTCACTTCGACACTGAATCGAAATATATGGATGATTATGCCTTGTACGGCTATGCAGATGCTGAGCACCACAAGTCGGAACACCGGGCATTTGTTCGGGATTTCCAGGAGTTCAGAACGGATCTTGAGTCTGCGGAGCCGGACCATCTTTTTATTGCCGAGTTCAGCAAGTGGATGAACAACTGGTGGCTCATTCATATTCAGAAGGTCGATCAGGGGCTGGGGGTATTTCTCCGTGGAGCCTTTCCGATACTCGGACGCATGAAATGAAAGCGCGGGCTGATGAGCAATCAATTCCCCGCATTTTTTGTTTCATCCAGCCTCAAGTTCTGCTTTGTTAAATATCATATCGAAAAAGCAGATAAAGGCATCGGCGCATTTCTGAAATCAGCCAAAAAATGAGATAAAATAGAGGGCGTCCAATTCGGACGCCCTTTTGTTCAGCATGTTAACCTGATGTTAATGAGTTCAGCTTGTTGTCAGCAGCCCTCCGCGGCCTTTTTCTTCTTTGCCGGAGCCTTGAGCTCAGCAGCTGATGCTTTGATATCCTCATCGGTCAGGTTTTTGTGAAGACCTGCCTTGCTGCCGCCGCGAACCGCTTTCAACATTCCCTCGCCGTCCTTAATGTTTCCCTTGGCCGCAATCTTGTCGACCGCCTTCTCTGCCTTGTGGCATTTTACACATTTGTCATCAATGACGCCGGCCTGAGCACTCAGCCCGAATGCGCATACAGTGAAAAGAGCTACGACCGAAACCAGTACTTTCTTCATAGGTGCCTCCCTGTGTTTTTTGAAATTCTGAATATAATATGTCAAATAGTATGCCAGTTCATTTGCAGCAAAAAAAGACACGAAATCAATATGAAATTCAGATTGAAGAATAAGCGGGTTCCCATTATGAGGATAAAGTTTCCGAAAAAAGGAGGTCTTTACGAAGACAGAATATCTGCTATACTGTAACATGCAAAAAAGTAACATATCGACTTTGGCAACTCTTTTTCTGACGGCAGCGGCTCTGCTTGGGTACCATGAGGCCGGTTCCCTGCTGCAGCCTTTTGAGAAAATATTTGGCATAAACAGTCTGCACAATGGTGGCGTTCGCTCGGAATGGGCTTTTTTTGCTGAATTAGGTGCCATCGTCTTTACAGGCTTTTTCCTCGCATTTTTTCTGCCGCTTCTGAAACCTCGAACTAGCCTGCTGATGGTACTCCTGCTGGCCTGCGCCTTGGGCAGCGCCGCCTTATCATCCCAATATGAGATGAGAGGGTTGAGGTTTGGATATGCGATTCTGCTCCTTTTTGCAGGTTATTATGTTTCCGTGCTTTTGTCGAAGCGACAGGAGGCTGAACCCCGAGCGGCAATTGAGCAGGCAGACAGTTCGCGGGAGGCGGACAAACCTGACATTCACGAGGCTGCGCCGCACATTCAGCCCCTGCCGGATGCTCCGGCTTCTAATATTTCGTCGCCGGCTACCGATGCAACGCTAGCAGAATCAACAGAATCTATTGTTTCAGTTGCAGGAGAATTAAGCACGGCTGTTGAAGATGTCGAAACAGCAGTACCGCACGTCGAGATCGCATCCGTTGGGCAGAATACTTCCGGGGGGATTGCATTGGAGCCAGTTGCAGATGCAGACCTGCCTCCTGAAGCTGCGGCAGTGCTGCAATTGGGCTCATTTGCGCTGATGCCTAATCCTGTTTCAGGTCCTTTCGGACTCGTTTATCAGGGGAAAAATGCTCATGGACAGATTGCAAAGATTTACACCATCCCCCTTGCTCAGATTCCTCCCCATGAACAGGATGCGTTCAGAAAGCGGATGACGATGTATGCCGATATGCTCGGCAGACTTTCGCATAGCCGAATCGCAAGGGTTCTTGAGAGCGGAGAATCAGCCGACATAGCCTATGTTGCATATGAGGAGATTAAGGGCACGCCGCTTTCTGAATACTGCAACAAGGGTTCTCTCATGTCCTTTCAGGATGCGTTGGCGCTTATTGCAAAGATTGCTGAGGCGGTTGATTTGGCGCATAAAAACGGCCTCATTCACCGGGCGATCCGTCCTGAAACTATTCTTCTTTCTCATGACGGCGAGGTCTTGATGACGGAATTCGGGCTTGCAGCGATTGTAAACAGCGGGGGAGACGGACTGCCGCTGGAAATCATTCCGTATACCGCGCCTGAAGTTGTTTTCGGCAGGAAAGCCGATGGGCGCGCCGATCTCTTCTCTCTTGGAGCGGTTTTCTTTGAGTTGCTCACGGGCGAGCGGCTCATTGCAGGGGATATCCGTGCAGACCTTTTCTACCAGATAACAACGAAGCCATATCGTCAAATCAGCGAAATTCGTCCCGACCTGCCGGAATTCTGCGACATATTGCTGGACCGCATGGTGGCGAAATTGCGAGAGCAGCGGTATCAACTGAGCGTAGATCTTTCAGACGACATTGCAATGCTGCTCTATAATTTGTGAGAAGTGCGTGAGCATTCGGCGTTCCTGTGGTATCAGTGACATTGGAAGCGTTCGGAGCAGAAATGAAGATGCATTCTGTGTTGCCGGCGACATTGGTTTTTATGGCGTTGCAGATGGCGTCGGCGGCTCTCCAGGAGGCGACGTTGCGAGCCGGATTGCGGTAGATGTCGCTGAAGCATTTCTGCGTGATGCATTTGCCGGCATGCTGCACATGCCCGGACTTTTTCGTGAAGATACATCTGCACTCAACCGTCTCATGTGCTCGGCAGTACAAAAGGCGAATACGGCAGTTTATCATCAGAGCATCAGGGTTCCTGCCCTGTCGGGCATGTGCACGACGTTTGCTGCTGCTCTTTTCAGGGAAGATCAACTTGCTATCGTTCATGTCGGCGACAGTCGAATCTATCGGCTTCGTAACGGTGTTCTTGACCAGCTGACCGAAGATCATACGCTTGCTCAGGAGCAGTTCCGTCGCGGCCTTATAAGCCATTCAAAACTGCTGGAGTGTGACTACCGGAATATTATTTCCCGGGTTATCGGGATTGAACCGAACGTCGAATCCGTGTTTGCTGAATATACAGTGCAGGAGAGCGATCGCTATCTGCTCTGTACGGATGGGCTTTCCAATATGCTTGGTCATGAAGTTATCCGTGAAATTCTTTCTGCAGAGGGACTGCCGGAATCAGCATGCTCATCGCTTGTCGCTGGGGCAATTCAGTCCGGCGGGTTTGATAATATTACGGTTATCGCTGTCTTCTGTAGATAATAACTAATTGGTTCTGAAGCTTTTTTGTTTTTCCTGCCCAACCAGGTTCGTTGAGTTTTTGTGTCCGCTACAGGTACACTGATACGCTATGGTTGAAGCAAACGAACATCAGCACCAATCTGCTTACAGCATCAAGATATCCGCCTTTGAAGGGCCATTCGATCTACTGCTTCACCTGCTGAAGCAGAACAAGATTGATATTTATGATATTCCGATTGCCGAGATTACCAAACAATACCTTTATTACCTTGAGATCATGAAAGAACTAAATCTCGAAATTGCGTCCGAATTCCTGGTCATGGCCGCCACGCTTATTTACATCAAGTCGCGCATGCTGTTGCCCCCTCCCGAAGAGCCCGCCGACGGAGAAGAACTGGAAGACCCCAGAGCCGGACTTGTGCAGCGTCTTCTGGAGTATCAGGCATTCAAGGAAATGTCCGGAGAATTTCGGCAGCGTGAAGACATATGGTCCAATTCCTTTCCCAGACCGCCGATTGTGGATGAGAAGGTTGCGGCCGAACCTGTGCCGTTGCTGTTCGACGTCAATCTGTTCGATCTCATGGGAGCGCTCAGGAGAATTATTGACCGGGTGCCGCCCGAGACGATGATTATCAGCCGCGAAACGCTTACGGTGCAGGATAAAATTAATCTTATTATTGACCGGCTCGATGCCGAGCAGACCATCCGCTTTGCCGATCTGTTTGCAGAAGACCGCAGCCGTCTTCATGTTATTGTGACGTTTCTCGCGCTGCTCGAAATCCTGCGGCTCGGTCTCGTGCGTGCCTATCAGGAAAATGATTTCAGCGCTATTTTCATCATGCGTGGAGATCGGGATGCAGGCATTGCAGCCGGTGCCGAGGAACAGGAGCCGTCTGTTCGGGACTGATTTCCGCTCAGAAAGCCATTTCATGCCTGTTTCAGCGTTGACAACTCGCCAAGCTCCCGCATAAACTATTCAGCTATGGAAAGACAACTGAGAGCTGTTCTTCAGGATGCCTGCACCTCACTCAATGCGAATGTGCAGGTCGATGTGATTGATATCCAGGTGCCGAAAGAAGAGTTCGGTGATCTCTCAACGCCGCTTGCCATGGGCCTCGCCAAACCGCTCAGAAAATCACCGCGATCGATTGCCGAGCAGATTGTACAGGCGGTTTCAGCTTCACCTCTCTTTGAAAAGGTCGAGATTGCCGGTCCCGGTTTTATCAACTTCACCTTCTCGAAGCGCTTTCTCGTTGAGGAGTTGCTGCGCCTGATTGACAAGCCGGATACTGTTCTTCGCGAAGATATCGGCGGCGGAAAGCGTATCCAGATCGAGTTTGTAAGCGCAAACCCCACCGGCCCGCTTCATCTCGGCCACGGGCGCGGAGCTGCTCTCGGGGCTGCATTGTCAAACATTCTGCAGGACGCAGGCTACAGCGTCGAAAAAGAGTTCTATATTAACGATGCGGGCCGTCAGGTGAGAATGCTCGGTCATTCGGTCTATGCAAAGTATCAGGAGTTGCTCGGAAGGACTGTTCCTTTTCCGGAGGATGGATATCGCGGAGACTACATCACCGGAATTGCTCGGGCGTTGATGGCGGAGCAGAGTGATGCGTATGTTGGAAAAACTTTTGATGACGTTGCCGGGTTCTTTGTCGACTTTGCCTATCTCCGCATGCTCGATGCCATCAATCAGGATCTGACAGATTTCGGGGTACTGTTCGACTCCTGGCAGAGCGAGCGTCGGTTATACGTAGACAACCTCGTTGAGCAGGGAATTGATGATCTGCGGCAGCGCGGGCATATCTATGAGCAGGACGGGGCGCTCTGGTTTCGTTCTACCGACTTTGGAGATGACAAAGATCGTGTTTTGGTGAAGCAGGATGGCGCATATACCTATTTCACGCCGGATATTGCGTACCATAGGAAGAAATTTGAAAAAGGGTTTGACGAGATTATCGACATATGGGGCGCCGACCATCACGGATACATTCCTCGCATGTCTGCTGCCGTTCAGGCGCTCGGGCACTCAAAGGAAAGCTTCCGAGTGCTGCTTGTGCAGCTGGTTTCCTTGCTGAAGGGGGGGCAGCCGGTGCAGATGTCGAAGCGAGCCGGTGAGTTTATCACGCTTCGCGAAATAATGGACGAAATAGGAGCGGATACAACCAAATTTCTTTTTCTCACGAGGCGTTCAGACACTCCTCTGGAGATAGACATCGAGATCGCCAAGGCGCAGTCCAATGAGAATCCTGTTTTCTATGTGCAATATGCCTATGCTCGCATCAACAGCATTTTTGAGAAGGCACGCGAAGCCGGAGTTTTTACCGGTGAGTCTCCGGCAATTCCGGACAGTATTGATTTCTCCCTCTATAACGAAGATGAATATTGCCTTATCAGGAAGTTGCTTCTCTATCCCATGATGTTTCGTGGCGCTGCATTGGCTCGGGAACCGCATCGCATCACATTTTATCTGCAGGAACTCGCCGGGATGTTTCACCCGTATTATCACAAATATCGTGTCATTACCGATGATGCTCCAATGACGACCGCGCGACTGCTGCTCTGTCAGGCAATGAAGGTTGTACTGCGCCGCGGTCTGAAGATGCTTGGCGTACAGGCTCCAGAGAGGATGTAGCAGTCCTCAACACGCACATTTCTCCTTTCTAAAGCGCGGATTAGTTCACTTGCAACCATGGTCAGGATTAAACAGTTTCCTGAAGAACACTGCACCACTGGTCAAAAAGCAGCAGCTTATCGTCGCCATATCTTCTGATTATTTCCCGAACGCGATGAAGCGGTTTTTCGTTTATAAGACTGTGCTCTTCTTTTGAAAAAAACTTGTCGGCGAAACAGACAATCTGCTCCTCTCTGGAACAAGGGATCATGTCCCGGAGCGGCAGCGGGAATTGGTTTGTGACGATGTCATCAACGGTCAACCCCATGCCGATATGCCGCTCACAGACAAGCGCATGGCGATGCAATCCAATGCTTTCCAGCATTTCGCGTCCGTGGCTTCCGTGAGTTATATACGGGTCGTAGCCGAAGCATCCGATTTGTGGTGCATAGGTACGGATAATGCCGATATCGTGCAGCAAAGCGGATTCTTCAATAAAAGAGATGTCCAGCGAAGTGTTATCCAGACGGCGGGCGATACGCAGTGCCTTGTGAGCTACCACCTTTCCATGATGCACAAGGTAGTGATATGCCTTGGACTCCGGATCGTAAAATTTTCTGATTATTTTGAGCGTATCCACATCATCATTATAAACATTATAAACCGATCCACGCGCCTGCTTATACTTATAGATGCCATAAAAACTGCTTATTGACAAAATATTATGCATTGTCTTTTTGATGATCGCTGTGGCACCATAACGCTTCGTGTCATCTGCACGTCTTAGCATCAAAATAATACAGCGAAGGTGAGGGGGATATGTCAGAAGTGGTGCGGAAAGTTCCTGTCAGGGCTTGGATTGTTACCGGGGCCGGCGTTGCTGTTAATCTCTGTCTGGGCATATTGTATGCGTGGAGCGTCTGGAAAGGCGTTCTTGTCAACGGTGCCAAAGCGAATGCGGGCGAGGTCATGACCGGCATCAACGCCGGTTGGCCGTATCTGACCGATTTTCAGGGCACGGTTGCCTATTCGCTGTGCGGACTGATTTTTGCAATTTTCATGATTGCAGGCGGCAGGATTTTTGATAAATTCGGTCCGAAAGTCAGCGTCATGATTGGCGGTGTGTTTCTCGGAGCCGGCTGCATTCTTGCCGGTCTGATGAAAAGCTATACAGGGCTTTTGCTCGGATTTGGCGTGCTTGGCGGCATTGGCATGGGCATCGCGTATGCCGCACCGACGCCGACCGCCCTCCGGTGGTTCGGTCCTGCCAAGTACGGTCTTATAGCGGGCATCACGGTGGGTGGATTCGGAGGAGCCGCCATGTACATCTCTCCGCTTGGCAACTATTTGGTAGAAACCTTCGGAATCAGCGGCAGCTTTTTCGCATTCGGGGCAGCGTTTACTGCAGTTATCATAATTGCTGCGCAATTTCTCTCACTGCCGCCTGCCGGGTATGTTGCGCCTGCGCCACCTGCAAACAAGAAACTGTCGGCTCCCGCTGCAGACTGGATGCCGAATGAAATGCTCAAAACCTGGCAGTACTATGCGCTTGTCTTCATGTTTGTCGGCACTGCGCAGTCGGGCCTGCTGGTCATAGCGAATGCTGCGCCCATTTTGAAAAAAACGGCTGTCTCAACTGGGTTTTTCGCTCAGAATGCCTGGATTCTGGCTGCCTACGGCGGATTGGTTAATGCGATTGGTCGAGTCGGCACAGGACTCTATTCCGACGTTATCGGCCGCAGGAATGCCTACACTGTCAACTGCCTCGTCTGTGCGTTCTTTTTGCTGGCAATGCCGTGGATTATCAGCACGGCGAATGTTGTGCTGCTGTTTCTTGCGGTCGGCGTTGCATACTGGCAGTATGGCGGCGGTCTGGCGCTGATGCCTGCTAATGCAGCAGATTTTTTCGGCAAGAAAAATCTCGGCATCAACTACGGACTAATTTTTCTCGGATGGGGCTTCGGCTTTTTTGTTCCGCTTGCTGCCGGCATTGTCAAAGATATGACCGGCTCATACGATCTCGCCTTTTACGGTTCGGGAGCCCTGCTGATTGCTGCGGTTGCGCTGAATGTTATCACCCGTCGACCTGAACGTCAGACCGAGGGGGGTAATCCCGAAAGGGTTTTTGCAAGAGCAGGAAACTGAAATGCACTGGTTGAAACTGCTGACATAACCGTATTCAGATGTGCAACTTCATAGCACAAGAAGCGGAGGTTGCCTTCCCAAACGTGACCGAAAATAATCCCGGAATTGTCATTGCAATAATCCAAAGCGCTCAAAGCACGGCGGGACGGGCGACGAAGCGGATTTATTCGGCAAAGCGGCACTTGCAGGGATGCAGGTGTCAGGCGAATACCTCGGAGGTCAGATGGACGCCGTCCGAGCATGCCATATTTTAGTCTCCGTAAGCTGTCAAGACAGACCAACTCAGTGATCGTGAAATCTGGGCAAGGTCAGAAAAAACATAGTGACTTCAGAACTGCAGAAATGCGCATTTGAGGTATTCGGTTTCGGGTGCAGCCAGAAGGACAGGGTGATCTTTTGCCTGTGAGCGGTATTCGAGCATGCGGGGAGTGCGTCCGGCATCTCGGGCTGCATGACGGAGCATGTCGAGGAAAGACTCGCGGTCTACATGATGCGAGCATGACGACGTTGCGAGAATGCCGCCTTCAGCGATCAATTTCATGCACATGGCATTTACATCCCGATAGCCGCGGAGGGCTTCCTTTATTTTTGCCTTGCTTTTCACAAAGGCAGGCGGATCGCAGACAATAATGTCGTATTTTTTTGCAGACGCTGTTTTTCTTTTCAGAAATGCGAAAACATCGTCTCTGACCGCAGCGCACCGGCCTGTCAGTCCGTTCAATTCTGCGGTGCGATGCACCTGATGCACGGCGGCCTCTGAATCGTCGACAAACGTGACCTGCATGCCGCGCATGGCCAATTGCAACCCCCATGCACCGGCATAACAGAACAAGTCCAGCGCTGAATCCCCGTGAGCAATGGCCGCAAGAGCCATGCGGTTTTCATAGTGGTCCAGAAAGAAGCCGGTTTTTTGTCCGCCGAGCGGGTCAACATCAAAGACTATGCCGCCTTCTGTAATGCGGGGAAGTTTATCTAGCGTGCCCTTGATAACGCTCTTTTCAGACGGCAAGCCTTCCAGCGCTCGGGACTTGCTGTCGTTGCGGAGAACAATGGTCTCGGGGGAAAGCACCTCATCGAGCGCAGCAAGAATGACCTCTCGTTGATGCTCCATTCCAAGTGTAAGAATCTGGACGGAAATCGCATCTCCAAAGCGGTCGACTATCAGTCCCGGAAGAGAATCACTTTCACTGAAAATGACCCGGTATGAGCTGCGGCCGCTGACATACTGTTTTCGCCGAGCCAGGGCAGCAGCAATCCGCCGCTCGAAAAATGACTTGTCTATCGGCTCCTGCTGACGAGTCAACAGACGGACGGCGATGAGGGAATTGGGATTGATATAGCCGATGCCAAGAAAGATATCTTTTGTGTCAAGAACTTCAACGAGTGAGCCGGGCTCAAACGTCTTCGGGCTGCCTGCGATTTCATTGGAAAAAATCCACGGGTGCCCGGCAAGAACGCGGCTCGAGCGATGCAGGATTACTTTCTTCATTAGTAATTGTACGCTATTTTTCAACCGAAAAGCGAAAATGCGCTACAATAGACGTGAGGAGGGCGCATGGAGCTCAAAAACAAGACAATTGATGAAATACTATCCTTTCTTTCCCCGTATCTGCATGGTAAATCCAATGCCCTGAAACTTGCACTTGTCGCTTTTTTTTCGCGCGGGCACTTGCTTGTTGAGGATTTACCGGGCCTCGGCAAAACAACCATAGCGATTGCAATTGCGAAAGCGCTCGGCATGAACTTCGGACGAATTCAATGCACAAGCGATCTGCTGCCGAGCGACATTACCGGGCTCTCGATGTACAACAAAAATACGAGTGCGTTTGAGTTTCATCCCGGCCCGGTTTTCAATAATATCGTACTCGTGGATGAAATCAACCGTGCTACACCGAAAACCCAGAGTGCTCTTCTTGAGGCCATGGCGGAGAAGCAGACGACCATAGAGGGAAAGACCTACAAATTGGCGCGGCCTTTTTTCGTCATAGCGACGCAGAATCCGGTGGAACAGTTTGGTACCTTTCCCCTTCCGGAGTCACAACTTGACCGTTTCATGATGAAAATAAGTGTCGGCTACCCTGACCGGAATGCTGTGATGGCGATCCTGAAGTCGGGAAGCCGCCGGGATGACTTGTATGACATCGTTCCGATGATGAAGAAAGAGGAAGTGATTGCCACTCAGGAAGATATTCGTACGGGCGTCACGATTTCAGACAAGGTGCTCGACTATATTCTGGACATAGTCGAGACAACGCGCTCCAGCAAATATATCCTCGCGGGAATATCGACGCGCGGTGTTCTTGCTGTCCAGGCGACTGCCAGGACGCTCGCGTATTTCAGCGGTCGCGATTATGTCATCCCGGAAGATGTGAAGCTGCTTGCCCAGTACACGCTGCCGCACCGCCTTATTTACCGCGAAGAATACGGCAGTGTGGACAAGAAGGAGATTATCAAATCGCTCGTCGATCAGATACGCCTTCCGGTGTAATCCGGATTTCGAAAGCGGGATGGCTTTACATTGCCGTTACCCTGCTGCTCGGATTCGGCGCGGTCAATACCGGCAATAATCTTATCTATCTGATTGTTTCAGTCTTTCTCAGCTATATGGTGCTATCTGGCTTTTTCGGGAGATACAATCTTGCATCGGCGGAGGTTGTATTCTCCCTGCCTGATGAAGTGTATGCCGGGACGGAGTTTCCTCTTGCCGTAACGCTCCGGAACCGGCGCCTTTTTTTTCCGATCTTTCTGATGAAAGTTCATATAAAAGGCAGGGAACTGCTTTTCCCGTTTGTGGAGGCGGGGCGCGAGGAGACGCGTCATGTGCAGTGGGAATTTGAACACCGCGGGCGTTACCGGATTTCGGATATCAGTATCTGCTCGGTCTTTCCGTTCAGTTTTTTCACGCGCTGCCGGGGTTTGCCCGCAGAGCATAACGGAGTTGTGTTTGCACAACCAAAGCAGTGCGCTCTTTTTCAGGGGACATCGTTTTCACATCGGAGAATGCAGGGGGAGCGCTCGCTCGATTCCGCGGGCTTTGATGCGGAGGCAATTTCGGTCCGTGACTATGTGCCTGGCGATCCTCTGAAGCACATTCACTGGAAGGCGACTGCCCGCACCGGCACTCTCAAGACCAAGGAACTTGCCGCGCTGGTGCACGCACCGGTTGTGGTTGAGTTCGATCGAGTGCAGATTGAGAGCATCGAAGAGCGAATATCGTGCATTACCGGGTTCATTCTGCAACTGCATCGGCGCGGCACGCCGGTGGGGCTGTCTCTCGGCGACAGACTGTTCAAGCCGTCTGTGCTTCAGACCCACAAGCGCGCCATGCTTCGGGAGCTTGCGCTCTATGGAAGCGAATAGTATACGTATCGAAACGGTCGTCAAGGCACTGACGTATGCGGTCTGCGTGCTTGCATTTGCCATGGTCGCACGTGCGGCCGGGCTGAGCTATGCCCTGATCTTTCTCGGTCTGCTCACACTCTCCATTTATTTTGAGCGGCACTCATATTTTGCCGTTCCACGATGGCTGTTGAACCTGATAGCTGTCGCTTTTGTTGTGATAACCTTTTTCCGCGTTTCGCTGGCCGACCCGGTAACCCCGGTACTCCAGATGCTGCTGATTATGGTCGGCATCAAGCTCCTCGAGAAGAAGGGGTTTCGGGATTTCATGCAGATTTATCTGCTTTCTGTTTTTCTGCTTGCGGGGTCGGCGCTGGTATCAATAGATATGGATTTTCTTGCAGCGCTGATTATCATGATGTATCTGCTTTCAACCGCTATTGTTTTTCTTACATACTATGCGCAGGATGCTTCTCTTGAGGTTTTGCGACCGGCGGTGCGGCGCATGCTTGTAATGTCATTGCTGATTCCGACCATTGCCGTTCCCCTGAGCCTTCTTCTCTTTATTATTCTGCCGCGATCCACTTTTCCGCTTATGACCTTTCTGAACCGTGGAGGGGTGGCATCGACCGGATTCAGCGAGCAGGTTTCGCTGGGAGATGTTGCCGGCATTCAGGAAGATGCATCGATTGCATTCCGGGCTGAAATGCCGCGCATCGCTGACCATGATTTATACTGGAGAGGACTGGTGCTTGATACGTTTGACGGCAAAAAATGGACGCGTTCCACGAATCTGCCCGAAGCCGTCGGGTTTCTGGAAACGCATGCCCGGACGATACCCCACATTATTTATCTGGAACCGTACCAGAACCGCTATCTCTTTGCGCTGGATAGGCCAGTGTCCGTTTCGCTGACGCAGGCAAGAATTTCCCGTGACCTTACTATCACACTGCCGGCCGTATTTGAACGCAGAATCCGGTATGAAGCTGTCTCAGCGCCGGTGTCGCAGTCAAGTGATCTGGAAGTCATCTATGAGAAGTACCTGCAGTTGCCGGAGCTGCAGTGGGACGAAGTGCGATCCCTTACCAGTGCCGTGGTTGGAAACGCGAAAGGGCATGAAGCGGCTGCTGCCATCGCTCGCTATCTTCGCGAAAGCGGTGTTTTCTCCTATAAGCTGAGTGCGCTGCCTCTGAGCGATGACCCGGTGCATGCGTTTCTTTTTCAGGTTCGGGCTGGCAACTGCGAATATTTCGCATCGGTCATGGCTGTGATGCTTCGCATGATTGACGTCCCGGCGCGACTGGTCGGCGGGTATCGCGGGGGGTATTACAGTGAAATTGCCGGATACTACGCTGTACCGCAGAAGAGTGCTCATGTCTGGGTGGAAGCGTTTATCCCCGGACGCGGCTGGGTAAGGTTTGATCCGACTCCGGCATCCTCAGAAAGCTTTTCTGAGGCACTGGAGCGGAGCTTTGCGCTGAGAATCAGAATGCTTATTGACTATATTCAATATGCATGGAACGCTTTTGTCGTCAATTATGATTTTCAGATGCAGGTGCAGCTTTTCAAGTCGATTCGCGACGGGGCGCGCAAGCTTGACATCCGGGTATCGCTCGACCGGAAGGTGTTGGTCATTACAGGAGCATGCCTGCTTGCACTTGGTCTGGCCGGAGGCGGCATCTGGCATCTGAAGAACCGAAAACGACCTGAGCAGAGACTTCTTGAGCATTATTTTCGTCAAATGCAGCGCTTCGGTTATATCCGACAACCAGGAGAAGGGCTTTCCGAAATGACTTCACGCATTATTCAGAGCGACCTGCGCACGCAGGCAGTGCGTTTTGTAGAGCTGTATCAGCGCTGTTTCTACCGTGAGGGCTTTTTTGCCGAAAAAGCCGTGCGAGAACTTGGAGATATTCTGGAAATTATCGAAGGAATTCAATATGATATATGATTACTACATTGCTATGACAATTTTTTGCGGGTTTGGTGTAAAATGAACATACGATGGTAAATTTCCACACTTCAGGAGGCTGCCATGAATGACGAAAAGATTGTTGAAGTCCTGAAATCGGAGAATGAGGATTTCAGGAAGCTGTACATCGAACACCGGCATCTTGATGAACTGCTTACAAATTTCACCACAAAGCATTATCTGTCACCCGAAGAAGAAATTGAAAAGAAACGGCTGCAGAAAGAAAAGCTCTTCAAAAAAGATAAAATGGCAGCACTTATCCGTGATTACCGGGCTCATCAGCCCCAGGCATAATTGACGGACAGACATAAGCGATTCAGCCTGAATCCACGACGAATAACGTGAAGGGGATAGTATTGTCATGAGAAGCAAGATGATCAAATCCGGACTGGAGCGGGTTCCGCACCGTGCGCTCCTCTATGCAACCGGCATTCCGCAGACAGAAATGGACAAGCCGTTCATCGGCGTTGCTACCAGCTTTACCGATCTCATTCCGGGCCATATCGGGATGCGCGATCTGGAGCGCTTTATCGAAAAGGGCGTTCATACAGGAGGAGGATACCCGTTTTTTTTCGGCGTGCCGGGCATATGTGACGGCATTGCTATGGGACACAAAGGCATGCATTATTCGCTTGCTTCCCGAGAACTGATAGCCGACATTGTCGAGACGGTTGCCGAAGGGCACCGGCTTGATGGCCTCGTTTTACTGACCAATTGTGACAAGATTACCCCCGGAATGCTCATGGCGGCTGCCCGACTGAACATACCGAGCATTGTCGTGACGGCGGGGCCGATGCTCTCCGGTCATCATCGGGGACGACGGCTGAATCTGACGAGCGACACGTTTGAAGCGGTCGGCAAGTACAAAAAAGGTGTCATTGACGACGATGAGCTGAAGGCACTTGAAGTCTGCGCCTGTCCGGGCGCGGGATCCTGCCAGGGAATGTACACCGCTAACACGATGGCGTGTGTGACTGAAGCTCTCGGCATGAGCCTGCCTGGCTGTGCTGCAGTTCCTGCAGTAATGGCGGAGAAGCGTCGCATTGCATTTGCAAGCGGCAAGCGGATAGTTGAGTTGGTAAAGAAAAACATAACGCCGTCGAAAATCCTTACACCTGATGCGTTCCATAACGCCATTACTGTTGATTTGGCGCTCGGCGGTTCGACAAATACGGCACTTCATATTCCTGCCGTTGCCCATGAGGCTGGCGTGAAATTGCCGCTTGAAACATTCGATATTATCAGCAAGCAGACTCCGCACATTGCGAACATGATTCCGGGCGGTTCGCATTATATGGAAGATTTGTATCATGCCGGCGGCATCCCCGCAGTTCTTAAGCAGCTCAGGCAACTTCTGAAGCCCAACCCGACTGTTTTGGGGAGAGATATCCTAGACATTGCGGATGCCGCGACAGTAATGGACAGCGAGGTTATCCGTCCGATGGATAAGGCCTACCACAAGCAGGGTGGCATTGCTATTCTTAAGGGCAATCTCGCTCCGCAGGGCGCCGTAGTAAAACAGACCGCAGTGTCGAAAAACATGATGAAATTTGAGGGTGCTGCCAAAGTATACGATTCCGAAGAGGCAGCCATGAAAGCGGTTCTTGCCGGGGAGATCACGCCGGGCGATGTTGTTGTCATCCGATACGAAGGACCGAAGGGCGGTCCCGGCATGCGCGAAATGCTTTCGCCGACCTCCGCCATAGCCGGCATGGGACTGTCTGAATCGGTCGCTCTGATCACGGACGGCAGATTCTCGGGCGGTACCCGCGGTCCCTGCATAGGTCATGTTTCTCCTGAAGCGATGGAGGGCGGGCCGATTGCGTTCATCCGAAACGGCGACCGCATCCGAATCGACATCACAAAGCGCACGCTGGAGCTTCTCGTTTCAGCTGATGAACTGGCAAAACGCCAGGTTGTATGGAAAAAGCCTGAGCCGAAGATCAAGCGCGGCTGGCTGTCTCGTTATTCGAAGCTTGTTACATCCGCCGGCACCGGTGCAGTGATGAACAGCGAATAAGGTTCGTGGTATGCTAAAGGGCGTGCGGGCGTAACTCAGTGGTAGAGTGTTAGCTTCCCAAGCTGAAGGTCGCGAGTTCGAATCTCGTCGCCCGCTTGTTCTGTTCATCGGGGCCTCTCGCAGGAGAGGCCTTTGTTTGTTTTTCGCTATCGGCTCTGATTGCTATTACTCCGGCAATTGAAATTGTCCTACGAAGCGTCCTATTCAACGCTTGATTCTGAATAGGTTTGCTCTCACAAGCGGGCTTGTTTAGTTGCCGCAGTAATAATATAAGAGCACAGAAATCCGGCAGTTTGTTATGGACGGTTGTGACATTCCTGCTAATCTCGTTTGACAACAGGGCGCTTTTCTGTTAGCTTCTACCTAATATAGCTGTGAAGCAATCGTCACGTTTTGTCCTGACAGAGGTTGAAAACCCGGCAATTCCTGCGAGCAGCGGAACTCTCTCCTTCGTCGCTGGGAGGCGCTGCTTTCATATTGCATAACTGAGGAGGAAGAGATTATGATGCAGCAGAACCGGCGTGGCCAGCTTGGAGAAATACTTGTCCGCAATGGAGTCATTTCGCCGGAACAACTTGAACACGCCATAAAGGCAAAGATGGCATCGAACAAACGACTTGGCGACATTCTCGTGGAATTGGGATATGTAACTCCGGAACAGATTATTCAGCATGTTTATGCGCAGCTTGCGGAGCGTATTCAGAAGGTTCTCGTGCCGATGGTCAGTTTCAAGGAAAAGATGGCAGACTTTTATATGGCATCTGCTGACAGCTTTACTGAACACGCTCGGATCTGGCGTCTGCTCGCGGCTGCTGCCCGTGCTCAGGCGGAGGACATTCGTTCGCTTATCAAGGCGATATATTTGCAACCGGATCTTTTTACTGTTAATATGATCTTCACGACTGAGTCTGTGGATACCATTCTCCATGGTGTGCTGAACACTATTGAACGTGTAAAAAGCGGCAGCCTGACTCATAATCAGTCGTTGTACCTTGCGCGTGACGTTGAGAATTCAATGCTGGTTTCCAGGCTTCCTGATGTGCTGACAACGAACGATGCCGAGTGGAGAAAGCGTTTCATGCAGCAGAAACAGGAACTTTTTCACCATCGCAAGGTTATTGCTGATGCCATCGCCGGCCTGAAAAAATAAAGCGCGGGTACACCGCCCAATGAAAGATCAAAAAACGCTTCTTCTCGAAAATGCGCTGCATATTGTTCACGATATGTCCTGCGAAAAGCTGTTCTTGTTTCTTAATGATCTTCAGGAGTGCCGATGGTTTACGCATGCTGCCATAAGCAGCAGGGATCGTATTGTGATTGTCGTGCCCCGCGAAGCCGACATCCGTGATGTCAAACTGAAAACTGCCTGCTGTGCTGTTGTGCCGAGTTGGTCGGGCAATCAGACGCGCTTTTCCCGCATCAAATACGCTTTTCTCAGCGCCGTTATGAACAACGTTATACAATCAACGAGCAGGGTTGTCTGCGTGCTTGGACCCCACGGCAAACCGCACCTCGATACTATTACAATTCACGACCTCAGGCAATCATGGAGCGAAGACTTCCCTTTCGATGTCGAGTTACTGATTCACAATAGGGCATTTCATACGGTAATGGCTGTTGTTGATATTGCTCTTGATATCGGAGCCCTTGGGCGGGAAGGCAAATCGGTCGGAACCATATTTGTGATCGGTGATGCTGATGCCGTTATGAAGTCTTCGCGTCAGGTGGTGTTCAATCCATTTAAGGGGTATCCGAAAAGAGAACGACTCATTACCGTTGGGCATGTCGTAGAGAGTGTGAAAGAACTCGCAAAGCTCGACGGCGCAATTATCATCTCCGGTGAGGGGGTTGTGGAGGCAGCAGGCCGTCATCTCGAAGCTTCGCCGGTTACTGAAAAAAAGTTCGGCGGACTTGGTGCCCGACATCGCTCGGCTGCCGGCATCACGAGAAAAACAAATGCAGTCGCAATTGTAGTTTCAGAAAGCACGGGCAGGGTGACCCTCTTTCAGCGGGGGCGCATTCTTGCAACCCTGGAGCCGCAGATCAGCCGCAGAATGGTTTAGGATCATTTGTCCGTGTCTTTTTTGCCAGATCCCTTGCCGACTCCCCAGGCTCTGCCCATGTGTTTCCCGATGCCCCAGTAGTTGTTGTCGTGCATCGAGACGACAAACGGCTTCATTTTCGAAATGTCAGGCAATCCGTTCGTCAGGAACCCTTTACTCGTAAACGTATCAACAATCTCACCGACAAAGATCTCATGCGATGCTCCCACATCAACGACCTGAACAACGCGGCATTCCATGTTGAGCGGACATTCGCGAATCATCGGCGCGGTTGCGAGTGTGTCGTAAAAGCTGGTGAAGATCTTCGATTTGTCGACGTTTTTGCCTGAAATGAGGCCAATGTGGTCCGTCACCTCGACCTGGTTATCGGTCGGGATATTGACGCTGAATGTCCGGTGTTCACGAATACCGATGTTTGTATAGTGAGTGCGATGAGAAGCAAATGCTAGCATTGGCGGCATATGCTGGACAATACCGATGTATGCGATGGTGCTGAAGTTGGGTTATCCAGTCACAAGAACTCCGATGATGACGTATGGCATCAGATAAAGGTATGTTCTTGTTCCTTATAGATATTTTATTGCTGCTCATAAGCTCCTCCGTGTGCTTTTTCTACAGTATAGAGTTAAAAAGAACTTTCTGACAGCTGATAATAGTGTGATAAAATATACTAGTACGTATACGCTTTTTTTGTGAAAGGATTATCTTGCCTGAACAATTTTATGATGGCAGTGTTTTTCATCTGCGCAAGCTTGTTTATGAACTGAATATCCTTCGTCGCCACATCAGTTCCTATCCGCAGGGTCACCCAATGGTTGAACAGACGCTTCAGAAAGCCAGCGCGACTGTCAGCGATCTGTTGCCGCAAACCGGCAACCTGACCATAGGGATTGCCCGCGACACGCTTGTTTTGGGTGACGAGGTTCTTGATGCGTCTGAGTCCGCGGTTCGCGATTTTGCACATGCGTTGTTTTCGCACGGTATTGTGTCTCTCACATTTCATGTCGGACTGCGGCCTGATGAGTTGCGCCGCTTTAACGAATGCCTCATGTTCAAGCCTGAAGAGATGAGGACACCGGATGACTTCAGAAGAGTATTTGATGCTTTGGAGTTCGAGCATATCGGCATCGGCATGATTGACTATGGATCTCTTCAAGTTCGTGACGGACTGCAGGACGCGGTTGACGAATCATCTGATTTTTGGGAGCGTTTTGTCAAAGGAGTTCTTGCGGGTTCACTGAGCGGCAGCGGCGCTGCTCTAAATGCTTCTATGTATTCCTATGAGCCGCCGGAAGTCCTTGCTGAGATGCTCTCTGACTGTGTTTCCGGAGAAAGAGGCACGTCGCTTTCTGCCTTGCTCGGCATGTTCGGGCACTTTCTGCAGCGGGTGGACGAGAACGTTGTGGTTCGCGAGTCTCATTCCCTGGCGAGATTTATTCGTTTCCTGCAATCTCTGAAACCGAATATCCGTGAATATTTTCTGGAGAGTGCCGCAGAAGCACTGTCTGACCGTCCTGCTGTGGCAGAAGCTTTTTTTAATACCTTCTCAAACGATCTGCTTGCCGACATGCTGAATGCCGGTCTGCAGAAAGAAATCTCCGCGCCCCCAGCGATTATGGGGCTTCTTCAGCGTCTGGGGGAAACTTGCGCCATTCGATTCCCTGCGGCCGGATCCGAACCGGAGAAAGGGGCAGATGTTCCTGAAAATGCGACTGTTCTTGCGGATGAACGGCTCAGGGAGAAGCTGCAGGTTATTTTCCAGGAAGAGCACCATGATAAGTTTGTCCCCGATGAGTATAATGCAACCCTGCAGTCCCTGCTTGCAAACCGTGAGTTCACCAAATCGGAAGAGCGGGATATTCTGGCGCTGCGAGCAACACTTTCAGAGCATGGGGTTGAAGTCAAGGTATCCAATATTATTCTTGAACTGCTCGATATGTCCTTTGAATTGCTTTATATATCTGTTGATGTCGGAATTGACAGCGATACCCTTGGTCGGAATCTTCTGGATCTCTGCGGCTATTTCGTCAGGATGGGCGACTTTGCTGCACTGGCAGGCATATACGAGCGCACTCAAAGGCTATCGCACTCAGAAGAGCAGCGTGAAAGGCTTCGGCTCGCCTTTCTGCAGCCCGACTTTATCGAAGAAATACTGCAGGCTCCGGTTATCTGGGGAAAACAGAAGTTTGAGGAGATTGGGGAGCTCATACGCCTTGTAGGGGAGCCGTTCATAGACCCGATACTGGATCGCTTGGCGGACGAAAACAACCTGTCACTGCGTCGTTTTTACGTGGATCGTCTCTCCGAAATGGGCTCTTCTGCGATAGCTAAAATCGGCGCCAGATTAAATGATCATCGCTGGTATTTTGTAAGAAATCTCGTGGTAATCCTGCGGAACACCGAAAGTCCGGCCATTCTGCCGTTTCTCCGCTCATTGCAGCGGCATTCCCATCCTAAGGTGCGGCAGGATGTCCAGAAAGCCCTTCTGCAGTTTCACGACACTACTGCTCTGGCAATGCTTCTGGCCGATTTGGATGCCGGAGACGTTGAAGTGAAAATGGGAGCTATTCGTCTCGCTGAGAAACACTGGAATCAGGATATCATCAGGAAGCTCGTGCTTATTCTCGAGTCGGGCGGACTATCTTCTGATGAGATTTCTATGAAGCAGGCGGCAGTCCGCGCGCTCACAGGGATTGGCGATGCGTCTTGCCTTCCTTCGTTTGAGCGGATTCTCCGGAGCAGGAACTTTTTCCGGCAGGGAGCTCTCAATCAGCTCAAGGAGTCGATTGTGATATCCCTGGGGGACTTCCGTTCACCGCAGGCCGGCGAACTTCTGCAGAGCGTCTGTAAGTTCGGCAGCAATGAACTCGCCCGGAAAGCCAGAGAAACAGCAGCACGCGCGGAGCGGCGACATGAAAACTGAGACACAGCGTGACGTCATGGCATTTCTACGCTTCTTTATCATAGCTCTGTCAAATGCTCGTATGTACACGCCCGGCCATCCCCAGGCATCCAGAATGCTCGGTAAAGCCCATGAGTCCCTGCGCGCGGCTATTGAGCAGAATGTGCGTCTGTCGTTCATGCTGCTTGATGACCATGTGGTTGTGGATAATGCGCGCCTTCCTGCCAGTATTTACACGGAGCGTTTTGCTGAAGTTTTTCGGGAGCGGGGTTGCAGTCATGTTACTATTGCAGGGACTGTTGCCGAGGATGAACTTCGGGCGCTGGTCGGTGCTATGGCCGAGCCGTCGCAGCCTCTTCCGCAGAACCTTCCGTCCGTAGTTTTTGGCAACCTCACGCTTTCAGAGAGAGTGGAGCTGGGCATTCCGACTGATGAAGAAATCCTGCTCCCCTTGCTGAAAGACCTTCCTCAGGCAGAGCTCGACCAGTTTCAGGAGATTCAAGAGGCGATTCAGGCAGGGAAGCGGATAAATGTTTCCGGCCTTTATAACGTCGTCGGCGGTTTCGTCAACACGTTCCGTCAGGAGCAGCCCGTATTGAAGGCACTTGCTCCCCTGAGGCTGCTGGACGAATATACCTATACGCATTCCACAAATGTATGCGTGCTCAATCTTGCGCAGGCGATGTCGTTCGGAATTGACGGGCAGATATTGCACGACATAGGCGTTGCCGCCCTGTTGCACGACATCGGCAAGCTGTTCATTCCGGAAGATATCCTGACGAAGCCCGGTAAACTGACGGATAGAGAATGGCAGATTGTACGGCAGCACCCTGCCAAAGGAGCACGCTACCTTATGGACAACCCTGGGGTTCCCCGTCTTGCAGTTGCCGTCGTGTTTGAGCATCATCTCAAGTACAACCTGTCCGGCTATCCATCAGTTGCCGCGTCGTGGCAACAGAACATCTGCAGCCACATGACGACAATATCTGATTTTTTTGACGCAATGAGGACGACGCGATCCTATCGCACGTCGATGAGGAAGGAAAACATCGGCATGGCGCTGATGAGCCTTGCCGGAAGCGAGTTCCATCCGGTCCTTGCGAAGAATTTCGTATTGTTGCTTGATGCTCTCGGAGAGAAGGAGAAGCAGCAGAAGCAATCGCCACCGGAATCTGCGCATCAGGAGACCTCCGGGAATGATACGGTAAAGCCAGAAGACAGATCGGTAGTATAGCTCTTTGTTTCATTAAAGTATTTTTGTCTTTTCGTTCGTTGCTGCTCATGTTCGGAATCCTTTGAGGGCTGAATCGGCGGGAAATACGCACCGCTTCCGGCGGACGGAGGACTGACAGAAAATAGCACAAACGCTTCAGAAAGTTTTTGGCAGAAACCTTGAAAAGTAATCGTTGACATTTCAAATCAGCTATGTCATATTTATGACATGCCTTCTGAGACCGCGAAAAACGGCCAGTTACAGGAACTTATCGGATCCTCATCCGCTATTCGTCGGGTTTACGACCTGATCGCAAAGGTTGCCCGTTCAGACAGCACCGTTTTAGTGCTTGGCGAGAGCGGAACCGGCAAGGAGCTTGTTGCCAGGACTATTCATTCCAACAGCAATCGTGCGGGAAAGCTTTTTGTTCCGGTAAACTGCGGTGCCATACCTACTGAACTGCTTGAATCTGAACTTTTCGGTCATGAAAAAGGAGCATTCACCGGCGCTGTTGCCATGCGGATCGGTCGGTTTGAACTCGCTGACGGCGGAACGATTTTTCTCGATGAAATCGGTGAGATGCCTCCCATATTACAGGTGAAACTGCTCCGCGTTCTGCAGGATCGCGCCTTTGAGCGAATCGGCGGTACGAAAACGGTGCAGTCTGACGTGCGGATTATCGCAGCAACAAATAAAAACCTTGAGGACGCAGTGAAAGACGGCAGTTTCCGGGAAGATCTTTTTTACCGGCTGAACGTAATCCCTATAACATTACCGCCGCTCCGGGATCGTTGTGAAGATGTGCTTGCGCTTGCCGAGTTTTTCATCAGGCGGCATGCGGCTCGTTTTGATCGCCCTCCGCTTACGCTCTCGTCCGAAGTCGTCGGGATTTTCAGGGCGTATTCATGGCCCGGCAATGTGCGCGAGCTTGAAAACACCCTGGAGCGCCTGCTCGTGCTGAGTGACGGAGATGTGGTTGTTCCCTATGACCTGCCTGAGAAAATGTCCGGCAGGAAGCTCCCCGCTGTGCCTGATGGCGTCGGCGCAGACATTAATCCGTTTGTTGAGGGGATTGATCTGAACGCTGCGCTGGAAGAATATGAAAAACGTCTGATTCAGCATGCGTTGAAGCTGTATAACGGTGTCAAGAGTCAGGCCGCGAAATATCTGAATATCAACCGCACCACGTTGATAGAAAAAATGAAACGCCTCGGCATTTAGGAACTACGGCGGGAATCCTCGGCAATTCATTGCCGAGATGAGCCAGAAGTAGGCGCTTAAAGCGAACCGCGCCATGCATACAATATGTACGATGCCAGATCGTTTGCTGGCAATAATAATTGATGTTTTGTGCTATACGATATGTATGCAGTTACAGCGAGGACGAACTACAGTCTACAACGTCAACTACCATATTGTATGGTCGGTAAAATATCGACGTTCTGTCCTGGTGGGGACGGTTGAAAATAGATTGAAGGAACTGCTGCAAAAGATATCTGACGCCAAAGGATTCATGATTCAGTCCATGGAAGTGATGCCTGACCATGTCCATGTTTTTGTCTCTGGACATCCGAAGATATCATCTTCATATATGTACAAAATGCTCAAAGGGATATCGGCAAGAAGGCTGCTGATGGAATTCCCTGCTCTCAGCAAGAAGTTATGGCGCGGACATCTTTGGAATCCATCAACGTACGTTGAAACGATTGGGCATATATCAGAAGAGGCTGTCCGTAAATACATAGAGGACCAGAAAAAGGGATAATGCACAAGGCATATCGATACCGGATCTATCCTACAACTGAGCAGAAGCTCTTTCTGGACAGACACTATGGCTGTTGCCGGTTTGTGTATAATCACTTTCTGGCGCTCCGTAAGGAAAAGTGGAAGAACGAGCAGGCTTCCCTGTCCGGCTTTGACTGCAAAAAGATGCTTCCCGAACTCAAGCGTCAGCATCCATGGCTTGCAGAGGTGAACAGCCAGAGCCTACAGGCCGCTGTGCTGACCCTTGAATCCGCGTACCGTCGATTCTTCAAAGGTCTTGGTCAATATCCCCAGCCTCATAAAAAACACTCACGGCAGGCTTTTTCGGTGACGCAGAACTTTATCCTGACAAACGGAACGCTCCGCATCCCTAAGCTGAAAACTCCTATTCGGGTGAAGCAGCACCGTCCGCTTGGCGGCCATCCGAAGAACCTTACGATTATCCGTGAATCGTCCGGCAAATACTACGCCTCGGTAGTTTGTGAGTGCGTGCCAGCTCATTTGCCTATCTCAGACAGCACGGTCGGTGTTGACCTTGGCCTCAGGGACCTGGCCGTGTTGAGCACCGGCGAAAAGCTCGAGCATCCGAAATGGCTCCGTAAGGCCGAGAAGCGCCTTTCAAAAGCACAACGCAGGCTCAGCCGTAAGCAAAAAGGTTCTGCCAACCGGCAGAAAGTTCGAATACAAGTAGCTCGGCTTCACGAGCGCATCAAGAACCAGCGGCAGGACTTCCTGCACAAGCTGTCTCATCGTCTCATCATCGAAAACCAAGAGGTGAGCATCGAGAGGTTGCGAGTCAGGAACATGGTCAAAAACAGACATCTTGCAAAGTCCATCTCTGATTCCGGGTGGTCAGAGCTGGCGCGGCAGTTTCACTATAAGGCTGAATGGTATGGCCGGACAGTCAAAGTGATTGATACGTTCGCACCGTCAAGCAAGACGTGTTCGATGTGCGGATACGTCCATAAAGGGCTGAAGCTCAGCCAGAGGGTTTGGCAGTGCCCGTCCTGTCTGGTTGTGCATGATCGGGATCATAATGCCGCTGTAAATATCGATATAATAGGGCAGGGCATGCCCGAAGTTACGCCTGCGGAGAGAAGGGCCGCTGCTGTATCGGTTTTCTCGATAAAGCAAGTCCGCTCGAAGAAGCACCAAGTAGGTGCAAAGAAGCAGGAAGCTCTCGCATCTCAGTAGTCTTGAGATGCACGGGAATTGATTCCCGTGAGTATGTCACGTGATTCTGAGTACTCCTTCCAAGTCAGAAATTTGACTTTATTGTTTAATGATTCAGAAAGCACATTCATCAATAAAAACAACTAACCGCTTGAAAAACAAGTGAACAGTTGTTTTGGACCGAGGTGTGGCACGTTTCTTTCATCTCTTAAGAGTATGTTGTCTTTGATTTCTATAAGCAGAGGGGTTGCTGCGGCATGCTGCGTCCTGCTATTCGTTGCCGCATGTCCTGCATTTGCAACGGAAGAGCTGTTGCAGAAGGCTGATAAAAACCTGGAGTCAAAAAACTATCTGAAGGCGAAAGAAGAGTTCCGGG
The DNA here is from genome assembly GCA_009773415.1 of Nitrospirota bacterium. Classification (GTDB taxonomy): domain Bacteria; phylum Nitrospirota; class Thermodesulfovibrionia; order Thermodesulfovibrionales; family Dissulfurispiraceae; genus JAAYUK01. The sequence continues at coordinate 63,442 of WSNO01000007.1, forward strand.
AGGTCTTCATCGCCGCAAAGACAGGCGCTCTTGCAGAGCTGGCATTGTTCGGGATTGCAAAGTCTGATTTTCTCCTCAAGAATTACAGCGAGTCTGTTCTGAACATGCAGAGATATATAGCCAGCCAGAGCGCCGCCCGCCGTGACGAGGCCCGGATAATGCTCGGCTATTCGTACCTTTTTCTGCGAAAATATCCTGAAGCGCAGAAGGCGTTTGAAGCAGCCGGAGGTGAATTTGCCGGACAGTCTTTGCTCGGTCGGGCCGAACTGGCTCTGCATGCAGGGCAGGTGAAGTCGGCAGATCAGCTTCTTGCGGCTGTGCCTTCCTCCTCTTTTGACAGCAACAGGGCCATGTTTGTGAAGGCGCTTCTTCTGGCAAAGAAGGGCGCAGGTTCAGAAGCGCTGTCGCTTATCGATAAGGTTTCTGCTCCGGCTTTGCGTGATGAGGATATTCGTGTCGACAAGGCCGAAATATACCTGCTTTCCGGCAGGATAAAAGAGTCGGAAGCGTTTCTGAAATCGATTCTCGCAGCCCCGTTAAGCAGTGTCGAGCAGTTGAGGGCGCGCCGGATTCTGTTGCAGGCCTATGAACGTCAGGGCAGGACTGACGATATGCTGACCATTGCGCAGGATCTGCTTTCGTATGATACGAACGACGAGGTCCGAAGAAAACTTATCGTTCTGTTCGATACAAAAAACGATCTAGAGAACTCGCTGAAACAGATTGCGCAACTCAGGGACAAGGGCCTGAGAAGTCTTGAAGTTGAACGACGGTTGAAAAAAGCTTTGAGCGAAGGCGGACCGAAGACGCTCGACCTGCTGCAGCGCTTTGCGTTTCATCTGAATGCCGAGAGCCCAGTTCTGGCAGAAGCCGCAAACTACCTTGCGAAAAACGGCAAAAAAGCTGAGGCAAGAAGTCTGCTCCAGAAGGCTGCGCGAAGCGGAACTCCTTCTGAAGCCTCGATTGCTCTTGCGGACATATTCATACAGGAAGGCAAGCATGATGAAGCGAAAAAGCTGCTGCAACCCCTTCTGACAACCAAACAGCATGCGCAGAGCGCCTTATTGCTCATGGGAGAGATAGCTGATAAAAAAGGCGATGTCAGAGGGGCCATAGATGTTTTTGAGAAGACGGCGAAGCGCGGGAAGCAGCCGCGAATCGAATCACGCCTCGGCGACTTGTACTGGAAGACCGGAGATAAGAAGGCAGCGCTGAAATATTACAGCTCGGCCGCTGATCAGGGAGACACGGCTGCCATGGTAAAGGCGGCAGATGCCTTTTATATGAGCGGTCAGAACAAGCCGGCTGAGAAATATTATAAAAAAGCGCTCGATAGTAAACTTGAAGACGGAACGCAAAAACAGTGGGCGTACTATCAATATGGAAAGCTTGCACAGAAGCGTGAATTCCTTGAAAAAGCCGCCGGCGGCGGGGGTGAGATCGGCGAAGCAGCGCAGATGTATCTCTACAGGTGATGAATCATGACTGACAATCCCCAGGACATAACACTTCTCAATCAGGCCATGGAGCGCTTTCATTCCGCTTCTGCCGCCGTCATGGCCTATTATCAGACGCTTGAGGAGCGCGTGCGTCTGCTGACTGAAGAGGTCGACCACAAAAAGCAGCTTCTCAACAGCATTCTGGACAGTATCGATGTGGGCGTTGTCTACTTTGACGGCAACGGGGCAGTTCAACTGGTGAACAGCACGGCAGAGCGCCTGCTTGATATATCAGCAATAACCCTGATCGGAACGACCTCGGTTCCGGCTGTTTTTGATGAACAGCAGGTTGTCTGTGCGGGAGGAAAAGTATTCCCTGCAATTATTTCCCGCTCCGAAGTGAAGAATCACCAAGGAGAAACAATAGGCAGTGTGCTGTTTTTTCAGGACATTACCCGCCTGAAGGAACTTGAAGCGGAAAATGAGCGGAACCGCCGTCTTACTGCCATGGGCGAATTGGTCACCAAGATTGCTCACGAGATTAGAAATCCGCTCGGCAGCATTGAACTGTTTGCCAGTCTGCTGATTAAGGACCTCGACGGCACCCCGTCAGCATCGTATGCCGGACGAATCTCCAACTCGGTGCGGCATCTGGTCAATACACTCGACAACATGCTGCGCTTCTCCGGAGGCGTTCGGCCATCCTTTGCCGAGGTGTCTCTGCATACGGTGTTGAGTGAACTTGTTGAAGATTTTCGGGGTGTATTTCACGGCAGCAGAATACTACTGGCACTGAATGCTTCAGAGCGTTTCGTGATGCATGCCGACCGCGGTCTCCTCCGGCAGGCATTTATCAACCTCCTTCTGAATGCTTTTCAGGCGATGCCGGATGGCGGTAAGATAGAAATACGGTTGGAGCGTGTCGAGGAAGAAGTGCGAATTGTTTTCAGCGACACCGGAACCGGCATGGATGAAGAAACATCCGCACGCCTGTTTGAGCCGTTTTTCTCGACAAAAGACCGGGGAACCGGACTCGGCATGTCGATCACCGCAGGTATTATCGCAGCGCATGGCGGAAGGATTCAGGTGCAGAGTACTCCGGGAGCGGGCACAGCCTTTCACATTGTTTTCCCTCTGGAAAGGGATGCATAGACGATGACCAAAACAGTCCTCATTGTTGACGACGAAGCAGACATGGCGTTCGCACTCGAAGAATCGCTCAAACGTGTCGGGTTTCAGCCGACGGTGTTTCATAATGCAGCAGATGTCCTTCAGAAGGTGAACCCTGCTGATTTTTCCCTCATAATTACGGATATGAAGATGCCCAGGATGACCGGTATCGAATTTCTGCAGGAAATCCGGCGCCGCGGCATCTTTGTGCCGGTGATCGTGATTACGGGATTCGGAACCGTACAGAATGCCGTTGATGCCATGAAGCTCGGTGCGACCGATTATGTGATGAAACCGTTTTCGTTTGACGCACTGCAGGCAACCATTGATCGTATCATGCCTCCCGATGAGCCCGCCGTTATCTCTGAGTCGCGGTCAATGAAGGCGATCCTGACTCTCGCCCGGGAAGTTGCCAAGAGCGATATTACGGTACTCCTGACCGGAGAAAGCGGGACCGGCAAGGAAGTGATTGCGCGTGCCATACATCGTCACAGCCATCGCATCGGGAAGCCGTTTGTTGCAGTTAATTGTGCAGCCATCTCTGAAAGTCTGCTCGAATCGGAGCTCTTCGGTCATGAAAAGGGCGCTTTTACCGGCGCGGCTGACCGGCGGATAGGCAAGTTTGAACTTGCCAACCATGGAACGCTTCTTCTGGATGAAATCAGTGAAATGGCGCCGTCGCTTCAGGCCAAGCTTCTTCGTGCCATCCAGGAACGTGAAATCGACCGGATCGGCGGCAAGGCGCCTGTCCCGCTCGACGTCCGGATTATTTCAACGACGAACCGGGACTTGCCACTTGAGGTGAAACAGGGCAAATTCCGGGAGGATCTCTATTATCGGCTGAATGTATTTCCGATGGAGCTGCCTCCGTTGCGTGATCGGCAGGATGACATCATTCCGCTTGCCCGGTTTTTTCTGCAGCGGCTTGCGCAAAAAATGGGCAGGGCATTGTGTCTTTCTCCCGAGCTTGCTGATTATTTGCTGAAGCAGTCTTGGCGCGGCAATGTCCGTGAGCTGGAGAACTTTATTTATCGGACCGCGGTTGTCTCAGGAACCGATATGCTTCAACCGCCGACCGTTTCAGCCGCATCGGCTTCAGAGCCTTTTTCAGCGGAGCCCTCAAGCCCTCAGCAGGGAGGGACGATAAAGGACATGGAACGCCAAATGATTGTCATGGCGCTTCGGGAAACTGCTGGAAATCGCACACGCACAGCGGAGCAACTGGGGTTGAGCGTCCGCACTATACGTAATAAGATAAAAGAGTATGCAATTTCTGACGCGGAAATTGCCGGTTAAGCAGGCATGGTAATTGCAGGTTTATAGGTATATTTTAAATGCTCTTCCGCCGCAAAGGAGAAGATAAATGGCTGATTTAACTATGAAAACACTCGAAACTATCCTGGATATTTCTGCCTATCGGCAGAAAATTTTGACATCCAATATCGCGAATGCTGACACCCCCGGGTATCGGGCTCGCGACATCGACTTTCAGGCGGAACTGGACAGAGCCCTTGCATCAGGCGGGAAAGCGGGCAGTATTGCCGTTTATGAACCGATCACAACGTTGCCGAACCGGGACGGAAATACCGTCAATATTGATGTGGAAATGGCAAAAATTGCCGAGAACAGCCTTACCTATAATGCGGCGACGCAGCTTATGACGATGAAACTGCGGATGTTGAAGAGCGTTATCCGCGGAGGAGCGTGATGAAAGAGATGTTTCTTCCTCTCAAGGTTAGTGCCACCGCTCTTGAGGCTCAGAAGGTGCGCCTCAATGTTATTGCGTCCAATGTGGCGAACATTAATTCAACAAAGACCGCAGAGGGCGGTCCCTACAAACGGAAAGATGTGGTATTTCATTCATTCCTGTTTGACGAGAGTTCGGTCGGTGTTGATATACCGCGCGTGGTTGAGGACCAGCGTCCTCCGCGCATGGTCTTCGATCCGTCGCATCCTGATGCGGATGCTTCCGGATACGTCAGTTTTCCGAATGTGAACATCATTGAAGAGATGGCGAACATGCTGGCAGCGTCAAGGGCGTATGAAGCCAATCTGACGTTAATCAGCACTTACAAGGATATGTTTTTGAAGACGCTTGATATTACAAAGGTATAGTGTGAGGTCGGGCATGAGGAGGATTATATGACCGAAATAAGTAAAATAGGAAGGCTGGCCGACCAGTCCATTGCTGAGCCTCTGCTGCAGAAGCAGGCTGCGACAGGGCAGTCTTTTGCTGATGCGATTAAGGATGCACTTCAGGAAGTGCAGGTTGTGCAGAACGACGCTGAAAAGGCGATTCAGGCATTTGCAAACGGCGAGGTCAAGGATATTCACACTGTTGTTGTAGCCATGGAGAAAGCTGACCTGTCTCTGCAGACGCTTATGCAGGTGCGCAACAAGCTGCTGAACGCCTACGACGAAATCTCAAGGATGCAGGTATAGTGAATGGCGCTCAATGACCTTGTCGAGCGCTTCCGACTCTGGCCGCTGAAGCAGAAACTTGCGTTTGGCGGCGTGCTCGCCTTCAGCATCGCGCTGATGGCTTCGATAATGCTCTGGAGCCAGCGCGAGGATCTTCAGGTCCTTTACAGTAATCTGGGGCAGGAAGACGCAGGACAGGTCATCGGCAAGCTGAAAGAGATGAAAGTGCCGTATAGAGTTGAAGGAAACGCCATCTATGTTCCGACCCCGAAAGTATATGAGCTTCGCCTTGAACTTGCGGCGCTCGGCATGCCTCAGGGTGGAGGAGTCGGCTATGAAATATTCGACAAAAACCAGTTAGGCGTCACCGAATTTGTGCAGCGCCTGAACTATGTCCGGGCACTTCAGGGAGAACTCGCGAGGACAATTCGCCAGCTGAACGAAGTTGAGCAGGCACGTGTGCATATCGCGATTCCCGAAAAGACCATTTTTACCGATAAAGAAGAAAAACCGACCGCCTCTGTTGTGCTGAAGCTGCGTCCGGGTCGGACGCTGAGCCGCGGGCAGGTCGGCGGTATCGTGCATCTTGTATCCAGCAGTGTTGAAGGGTTGTCTCCGAACCGAATTTCCGTTATCGACAGCCTGGGTGCCCTTTTGTCCAAGCCGACCGAAACGGAGTCGGTTGCGGATGCAAAACAGCTTGAATACCAGAAGTCTGTAGATCAGGAGTATCAGCAGAAGCTCCAGAGCATGCTTGAGAGTGTCGTCGGCAAAAACAAGGCAATCGTCAGAGTATCGACGAAGCTTGACTTCACCAAGGTCGAACGGACTGAGGAGAAGTTCGATCCCGAAACGACCGCCGTCCGCAGTGAGCAGAGAAGTCAGGAAAAATCCGGAGGAACGGCAACAGCCGGCATTCCGGGAGTTCTTTCAAATCAGCCGGGGTCCCAGCCAGGCGGTGCCGCTGCCGGAGGCGGCGGATCGCAGAAGCAGAATGAAAATGTTCAGTATGAAGTAAGCCGCAGCGTCAGCAAGATCGTCCAGCCGCGCGGTGAACTGAAGAGCATCTCTGTCGCCGTGCTGGTTGACGGCACATACAAGAAAGAGGGCGAAAAAAATGTGTTTGTCGCCCGCACTGATGCCGACATGAAGAAATATAACGATCTGGTTCGCGCCGCCATAGGCTTTAACAAGGACCGTGGAGATCTTGTCACCATTGAGAATATCCCGTTTGAAACGACTGTCGAGGAGATCAGGGCGGAAACGGACTGGACAAAGATAGTGTATACAGCACTCCGGTATCTGGTGCCGATTATTGCCGTTGTTCTTCTGGTGTTGTTTGTCCTGAAGCCGCTTGTCGAGATAATGAAACGACCCGTCCGGGTAGTCTCTCCTGAAATGGCCGGATTTGGCCAGTCCGCCTCCGTTCCTGAAATGCCTGGAGAAGATGTGCTCAAGGATCGGGTCCGTGAAGCGGTGAAGCACGACCCGAAAAAGGCGGCATCGGTCGTCAAGGACTGGATGGCGGAGTAGTCCCCGATGATAAAAAAAATGACAGGGGTCGAAAAGGCAGCGACGCTCCTCTCTATCGTCGGGGAGGATGCAGCTACTGAACTATTCAAGCACCTGGACCCGATAGAGCTGGGCCGTATTATCCCGATGATGTCGCGGGTCAAGGTCTCCCCTGAAATGCTCGCAACGGTGCTCGAAGAATTTCAGGACAAGACCGGCACTGCGCTGATGTCTGTGGATGAGGAGTATATCAAGAAAATTCTTTCCAAGGCGTTCGGCGACGAACAGGCCAAGAAACTGATCGAAAAGATTGAGAGCGGGGCGAATGCATTTGATGTGCTGCGCTGGCTGGACTCCGGAGCGATTTCGACGATGCTCACCCGCGAGCATCCCCAGACGATCGCCATCATTCTTGCGCATCTTGAGCCGACACAGGCGGCAGAGGTTCTCGGCAAGCTTCCGGAGCATCTGAAAATTGATGTTTCCCTGCGGATTGCGAGCCTTGATCAGATATCTCCTTCGGTGCTTGAGGAACTCGAAGATGTGCTTCAGACGCAGCTTCAGACATATACCCGCGGACGAAAGATCGGCGGCATACGCACTGTTGCCGAGATTCTGAATCAGCTTGACCGCTCCTCCGAAGACCTTATTCTCAAGAATATCGAAGAAAAAGACCAGATTCTTGCCGATGAGATTCGAAAGCTCATGTTCACGTTTGATGATCTCGGCACAATTGACGATCGCGGTATCCAGATGATTCTCAAGGAGATCACGACCGATGACCTTGCTCTTGCGCTCAAGGCGACTACTGATGAACTGAAGGACAAGGTGTTCCGCAATATGTCGCAGCGTGCCGTTCAGATTCTCAAGGACGAAATCGAAACGAAGGGCGCAGTCCGCATTACGGATGTTGAAAAGGCGCAGATGAACATAGTACGTGTTGCAAAGCGTCTGGAGGAAGAGGGCAAGATTATTATCGGAGGCAAGGGTGGCGAAGAGCTCATCGGCTGAGGATACTGCATCAAATCTGCGCCCTTATGCGCTGCGGCGCTTTGATGAAACGCCTGTGGAGCGCGTTGCGGCTGGCAAGGCCGAGTCGCCTGACGTGCTTTTGCACCGGCGTGAAAACGAAGCGGCAGAGCGAGGATACAGTGACGGATTCAAGAAGGGCATGGCCGATGCACAGGCCAGGATTGACCCGGTGGTCGATCACCTGCTTCAGGTAGTCGGCGAACTGGAGCGCGTTGTGCGCCGAAAAGGCGAGGAGCTTTTGCCGCACCTGGTGTCCCTGTCCATTGATGTTGCGGAAAAAGTAATCCACAAAGCGCTCGAAGTCGATAAGGAAATTATCGTTGCCATTGCCCAGGACGGTCTTTCGCGCATTGCGAATGCGGATGAACAGGTGGCAGTCCGGGTCAATCCTGAAGACTATGCCGCTCTTCAGGGAAAACTCGCGCTGCTGAAAGAAGCATCAGGCTTGAAAAATATTTCAATTGAGCCCCATGAGTCAATCAACCCCGGCGGATGCTATATAGAAGCTGTGTCGGGATCTGTCGACGCCCGCATTGACGAGCAGATAAAAGAGGTCAGTGGTGCAATCCGGACCGCTCTTGATAGCTAAATGCCGCGAGTTTGTCCGCGACGTCGACCCTGTGAAGGTGTATGGGCGGGTCGTCAAAGGGGTAGGGCTTGTGGTCGAGGGCTTTGGCCCGCGGACCAACATCGGTGATGTTTGCCAGATTCAGCAGAGCGGGCTGAACAGCGATGAGTATGTTGAAGCAGAGGTGATCGGCTTCAAGGATGATAAAATACTGCTGATGCCGCTCGGCGAGATTATGGGAATAGGTCCGGGAGCCCGCATAGTTGCCCGGGGGCGGCAGCGGTATGTCAAGGCAAGCGATGAACTGCTCGGACGAGTTCTTGACGGGCTTGGCAACCCGATTGACGGCAGATGTGCTGTCGCCGGCAGGCTTTTCCCCATCTACAAAGAGCCGGTCAATCCGATGTTGCGCCGGCGCATCTCGGAACCTCTTGATCTCGGCATCCGTGCGATTAACACCATGCTTACCTGCGGCAAAGGGCAGCGAGTAGGCATAATGGCCGGCAGCGGCGTCGGCAAGAGTGTTCTGCTGGGCATGATGGCCCGCCATACTTCGGCTGACGTAAATGTTATAGCGCTCATCGGCGAGCGGGGAAGAGAAGTTCGCGAGTTTATCGAGCGTGATCTCGGAGAAGAAGGACTGCGGCGCTCTGTTCTCATTGTTGCGACTTCCGACACGTCTCCCCTGATACGAATCCGGGGTGCGTTCGTCGCAGCCGCCATCGCCGAATATTTCCGCTCCGAGGGCGGGGACGTTCTTTTTATGATGGACTCGCTGACCCGTTTTGCCATGGCGCAGCGTGAAGTCGGTCTTGCTGCCGGCGAGCCTCCGACCACAAAAGGGTATACGCCTTCTGTTTTCAAGCTCCTGCCGAAACTGGTCGAACGTGCCGGCACCTGGGAGCACAAGGGTGCAATAACCGGTCTCTATACAGTGCTGGTTGAGGGGGATGACATGAATGAGCCGGTTGCAGATGCTGCGCGCTCCGTGCTGGACGGGCACATTGTTTTATCTCGCGATCTTGCAAACCATAACCAGTATCCTGCGATTGACATGTTGCAGAGCATCAGCCGAATCATGAAGGATATTATCACTGAGCCGCACAGGAACCATGTGGAGCGCATTCTCGAAATCATGGCTACGTATAAGCGGTACGAAGATGTCATTACAATCGGAGCATACAAGGAAGGTACGAATCCCCGTGTTGATTATGCTATCCGCATGATGGAGCGAATCCGGACTTTCCTGAAGCAAAGGATAGATGAGCGGGTAACGCTTGAAGAGGGGATTCATCAACTCGGCGCACTTTTTGAAGGAGCATAATGAGCACCTCCATTCGAAGTCTGCTTGGCCTCAAGCGATGGAAGGAAGATGAACTCAAAAGCCTGTTTGCGCTTCTCATCAGAGAACTGCATGCAGAAGAGGAAAAGCTTGAGACGCTCGAATCCCAGCATGCCATTATCGGTGCAGGTCATAATAACGGAGGCGATGAACTGGTCGATATAGCGGAGATACGCCGGATGCAGGATTATGCTGAGCATCTTGTTCTGCAGGTCCGGCGGCAGCGGGCAGTTATTGCCGCAAAACAAAATCAGGTTGATGAAGCACGTGCATTTCTGCTGGACGCGACGAAGGAACGCAAGACGTTCGAACGGCTTGATGATAAACAGCGGCGCGACGCTGAGCAGGACCAGCAGAGAAGGGAGCAGAACGATGCGGATGAAAGAGCAGTCATCACCTACGGACGAAGAAAAGAGAAGCGCTGATTTGAAAGCGCAGCAGAAGCCCTCTCGGCGGATGCCCCGACGTCTTGTTCTGGCGGCCGCACTCGCCTGTGCTATATTGCTTCCGGTTTCGCTGACAATACATGCCCAGCAGGAAAGTCAGAAAATGCCGCCCCTTGCGTCTCAGCAGGCACCGGTGAAGTCGCTCGAGGAGGAGCGTCTGTCGATTCTGAAATCTGATATCCAAAAGGAGCTCGAAGAGTTCCGTAAACTTAAACAGGAGCTGGACGAGACGAAGAAAGCTCTTCAGAAGGAGCGTCAAGAGCAGCTCGTGAAGGTCTCCAAAATGTACGAAGCGATGCCGCCGGAAGATGCCGCCCGGCGGATTGAGAAGCTTGACGACGATTCTGCGCTGAAATTACTTCTGACACTGAAGCCGAAGACTGCCGGCAAGATTCTGGCGCAGGTTGAAACCGAAAAGGCGGCAGTTCTTTCAAAAAAACTAATCCAGAATAAATAAACCGGAAAGTTAAGCAGGTGGACTTTGGCGAATTGAGAGTCTCTATTGGTTCCGTCACTGCGCTTGCCAGCCTGTGCCTGTCCGCAAGCAGACAGGTCAAGGTCTTTCTGTCAATTCCGCACCAAAAGGTCACGTCCAGTCAAGTGGTGTATGAGCGATCGTGCAATCTCCTCTTTGTGCTAAGCTGCCACCACCAGCAGCTCTGGTGCAGCTTGGGTCGCTTCCTGCAGCACCTCAAGCGTCATATAACGCCTGCAGACCAACCACTCTTCGTTCTGTTCCATCAGCACCGCGCCGACCAGTCGGATAATGGCCTCTCGGTTGGGGAAAATCCCAACACCATCCGTCCGCCTTTTGATCTCCCGGTTCAGTGAATCCCCCCGGGTTTACCGGAGGCTCTACAATTTGAGAGGATAGAGTCATGAAAAAGACAACGAAGTATTCCCCAGAGGTACGGGACCGGGCAGTACGGATGGTATTTGAACAACAGAAGGAGCACAGTTCGCAATGGTCAGCTATCGAGTCAATAGCGGGCAAGATTGGCTGTACAGCGGAGACCTTGCGGATGTAGGTGCGACGATCAGAGATCGACCAGGGGATTCGTGGTGGTCTCACCAGCACGGAGCGTGAGCGTCTCAAGGCATTGGAGCGAGAGAATCGTGAACTGAAGCGTGCCAATGAGATATTGCGCAAGGCGTCGGCTTTTTTCGCCCAGGCGGAGTTCGACCGCGGACGGAGATAATGGCGCCGTTTATCGATGAACACCGGGCGGAGTATGGGGTCGAGCCGATCTGCGCTGAACTGCCGATCGCCCCATCGGCGTACTACGAACATAAGGCTCGGCAAAGAGACCCATCGCGGGAGCCGGTCCGGGTGCGGCGGGACCGGGAGCTTTCGGAGGAGATCCGGCGAGTCCGCACGGAGAGTTTCGAGGTGTACGGAGCCCGGAAGGTGTGGCTTCAGCTCAACCGGGAGTACATACCGGTAGCCCGGTGTACGGAGGAGCGACTGATGCGGACAATGGGGCTCCGGGGGGTAGTTCGGGGGCGAACCTGCCGGACGACGGTATCGAACGGGTCGGTGGACCGTCCTGGGGATCTGGTGCAACGGCAGTTTACTGCTACGCGCCCAAATCAGCTTTGGGTGGCGGATTTTACTTATGTGGCGACGTGGACCGGGTTTGTGTATGTCGCTTTTGTGATTGACGTGTTTTCCCGTGGCATTGTAGGGTGGCGAGTAGCATGTACGATGCGGACAGACCTTGTGCTGGATGCTCTGGAGCAGGCGCTCTGGTCCCGGGGCGGGACACTGAGGGATTAGTGCATCACAGCGACCGCGGGAGCCAGTACCTGTCGATCCGCTACTCCGAGCGTCTGGCAGCAGCGGGTGTGGCCCCAT